>JANMDU010000025.1:0-14127 GCA_031376455.1 Variovorax sp.
CTGGCTGATTTGCTTTTCGCAAATCCTGAGCTTGTGCCTATGGCGGAGGCTGAAAAGTTTGTATCGCCTGCGGGCAGCTTAGATGGTGAATTAGGAGGCGCAGATATTTCTACGGCGCTTTCTGTGCTCGATGGTGTGCGAGATATTTTGAGCGAACGATGGGCCGACGATGCGAGCCTCGAGCAGAGCTTGCGCGAATGGCTTTGGAGTGAATCTGCTTTTGTCTCTAAGCTCCTGGAAGGCAAAGACGCGAAGAACCCAGATGTGGCGAAGTTTCAAGATTATTTTGATTACAGCGAGCCGATACGTACCGTACCTTCGCATCGCGCGTTGGCTGTGTTTCGCGGGCGGGCGGCAGAGTTTTTAGAGGCAAAACTGGGTGTGCCCGGCGTGGAATCTGCGCAAGGTGCTACTAATACTGTAGTGAAGCCGGTGAGCTTGGCCGAAGGCCGCATCGCCTCGCTTTTGAAGTGGAGTCATGCGGCGCGGCCATCGGATGATTTGATCCGCAAATGCGTGAGCTGGGCTTGGAAGGTGAAATTGTCGCTCAGCCTTGAGCGCGATCTGTTTGCCCGCCTGCGGGATGACGCGGAGAAAGTCGCCATCAAAGTGTTTGCGCAAAACGTGCGCGATCTGCTGCTGGCTGCGCCTGCAGGCCCGAAGGCTGTGATGGGGCTCGATCCGGGCATTCGCACGGGTGTGAAAGTGGCTGTGGTGGATGCGACGGGCAAGCTGCTGGAGACGGCCACGGTGTATCCGCATGAGCCGCGCAAAGATTGGGACGGCAGCTTGCATACTTTGCAGCTGCTCGCTGAGAAGCACGACGTAGAGCTGATCGCGATTGGCAACGGTACGGCTTCGCGCGAGACGGAAAGACTAGCTGGTGATCTCATTAAATTACTATCAAAAGAAGAGCAATCCGCGCAAGATATACGCCGGCCAGATGCTCAAAACGCTTATAAAACGATTCAAAAGGTGGTAGTGAGCGAATCCGGCGCGTCGATTTACAGCGCCAGCGAATACGCCTCGCAGGAGATGCCCGATGTGGATGTGAGCCTGCGCGGGGCGGCGAGCATTGCGCGGCGCTTGCAAGATCCGCTCGCTGAGCTTGTGAAGATCGATCCCAAGAGCATCGGCGTGGGGCAGTATCAGCATGATGTGAACCAAAGCGAGTTGGTGAAAAGCCTAGATGCTGTGGTGGAAGATTGTGTGAACGGCGTGGGGGTGGATTTGAATACGGCCAGCGTGCCGCTGCTCACGCGCGTGGCGGGCTTGAATGGCTCGGTAGCAAAAGCAGTCGTGCGCCATCGCGAAGCCAAAGGCGCGTTTGCCTCGCGGCAAGATTTGCTCAGCGTGAGCGGCTTGGGCGCGAAGACCTTTGAGCAATGCGCTGGCTTTTTGCGTATTCAAGGTGGCAGCAATCCGCTGGATGCTACGGGCGTTCATCCGGAGAGTTATGAGGTGGTGGAAAAGCTGCTGGCACTCGTAAAAAAGCCGATTACTGAGGTAATGGGGCGCAGCGAGATTTTGAAGAGCATCAAGCCCGAGCAGATCACAACTTCGAGCGCAGGCGCATTAACGGTGCAAGACATCTTGGCCGAATTAGACAAACCCGGGCGCGATCCGCGCGGCAGTTTCGTTGTCGCAAAACTCAGCGATGGCATTGAAGACATCAAGCATTTGGTCGTCGGCATGATCCTTGAAGGCACGGTCAGCAACGTCGCCGCCTTCGGCGCCTTCGTCGATCTCGGCGTGCATCAAGACGGCCTGATCCACGTCAGCCAGCTCTCCCATAAATTCATCACCGATGCTAGAGAAGTTGTCCGCGCGGGGCAAGTGGTGAAAGTCAAGGTGATGGAAGTGGATGTGGCGAGGAAGCGGATTGGGCTGTCCATGAAGCTAGATGCTGCACCGCCACGCGCTTCGCCAACAGAGCGCAATGATCGCGGTTCGCGAGATTCACGAGGTGCTGCGAACGCCTATCGGCCAAGGCAAGAAGAGGTGCGGAATTCTTCGATGGCGGATAAGTTGGCGGCGTTGCGCAAGACCTAAAAGTGTTCGCTAAATATTTTCGAACCAAGCTGAATCCACGCTGATTTTCTCCACCAGTTCAGTCTTCACTCCAAGACCTAATTCTTTCAGCTTCTCAGCAAGATCATCACCATCAACAAGATCAATTGGTGGGGCGCCATCTCTAGTGGCTTCCTTGACTGCCGCCGGCGTAAATGAGCCAGTTGTGATGAACAATCCTTTGTCGGCACGACCAACCATTGCACCCCGAAAATCACGAATTTCACCGGCTCCTACCGAACCTTTGTAGCGCTTGCACTGGAACAAGACGTGAAAACTCATGAAGCCGTGAATGCGGGCAATGCCTTTACCGTCAATGCCACCATCACCAGAGCGACCAGTCACTTCGACATGAATGAAACCAGACTCACGCAATATGCGCTGCACCAATCGTTCAAATCCAGCAGGATCAAGTCTTTGAGTAAGAACGGCGGAAAGCTTGTCTTTCCATCCTTCTTCCTCGGATATTTCTCTGGCAATTTCGTCAGCAGGGCGTTTTTTTGGTGCGTCTTGCCTGTCGATTGCGCGCACGAAACGTACAACCTCGCCTGAATCAATTTCTTCGAGCGTTTTTGCTTTTTCAGTGAGCGACCAGACACCACGAGTGGAATTTGCGAGCAAGCCGTACTTTTTAAGATATGTGCGTGCCCATGCTAGGCGATATCCGACCTCAGTTAGGCTGCTTTTTTCTGGGTCGTGAAGTTGTGCCAAAACTTCGTCCGGTAGTTCGATGATCTCAACAGTTTTTGAGTAAATTTCTTCTACAGAGCCCGAGCCTCCAAGCTTTCTAAGCGCTTGCAGCAACGGATTCATCAGTTCGTCAAAAGTGGGAGGAGAGTTCATATGTTTTGGCACAGCTATTGTGTTGGTTTAGTGCGTCTCTAGCGCAAGGGTACTATTTTCAAAAAGCGCGAGCAAGATTCATATGCTGAACGCTATCGGTAGTTTGATATGGCAACACCTGATCGAACTGCTCCTTCCAATGTAGACGGATATGGCCCTTGAACGTAGTCACCGCAGGCAAAGATTTGAGGAGCGATTTGTGCAGTTGGGCGCTGCAAGCCGGGTGTGCAGGCGAAGGTGGCGCGTTTGTCGATGATGGTTTGTAGGGCTTGGAGCTTTGGCAAGCCGAGTTGTTTTTGGCCTTGGGCGATGACAAGGCGCTCGATGGTGGCGGCATCGCCTTGGCTTGCGCTGACGACGAAGGCTAGCAAGCCTTGCTGGCCTGTGAGTTGGCCGCGATCGAAGACGAATTGCGCGGGTTGGGCGGGGCTGCTTTTGAGCGCCATCATGGGCTCGGGCAGGCTAGCGCCTTCTGCATGTGCATACACGGTGGCGATGGCTTCGTGCTGCAAGGCTTGGGTGATGCTGGCCCATTGTGTGTAGCCAGCGGCCTGCGCTAAGCGTGCGGTCTCGTAGGGGGGCGTGGCGAGTACCAAAGCATCGCATTTATGATCAATATCGGCATCTAGCCGGCATAGAATCTGCGCAGAGTGCTCATCTTTTGATAGTGATTCAAAGCTCGTTAAGCGCTGCCTGGTGATGACTTGGCAGCCTCGCTCAGCGAGCCACGCGTTGGCTGCTTGGGGAAATAGCGCGCCTAAATCGGTGCGGGGCAGCAGCAGATTGGAGCTGGCCATTTGCAAGCCAGCAGGAGGCGCGGCAAACAGCGAATCGCGCAATATGCGCAGGAAGACTTGGCCGCTGGCTCTGTCGGCTGGCGTGTTGAGCGCGGAGACGCACAGGGGTTCGATCAGCATTTGCATCACGGGCTGTGTGATGCCTTGGCAGAGCGTGGCCACGGATTCATGCGGGGCACATTCGAAGCCTTTGAGCCGCCACATGGCTGCGGCGCGGAGCAGAGAGAGCTTGTCTGCCCAGCTCCAGCCGCGCGCACGCGCGATGCCCCAAGCGACATCTAAGCCTTTAATGGGCGGGTTCTTCCAATCGGGCAATTGCAGCGCATCGCCATCGGGAAATTGCAAGGTGAGTGGGATGCGGTGCAGCGCGTCTTGCAGGTTGACGCCGATTTCTTGCATCAGCCGCAGCGTTTCGGAATACGCACCGATGAGGATGTGTTGGCCGTTGTCTAGCGTTGTTTTTTCTCCGCTTGGAAGCGTGACTTCGAGCGCTCTGGCGCGCCCGCCTAACGTGCGGGAGGCTTCTATGACGGTGACTTGGCGGCCTGACTTTGTGAGTTCGATGGCGGCTGCCAAGCCCGCCCATCCCGCACCGGCGACGAGCACTTTCATGCCGCTGCCTTTTCGCTTCGGATGCAGCGCCAGCGATTGGAGTCAGAAATTGGGGTCAGAGCCCAATTTCGTATTGATGTCGTTGCGCTCCGAAAAGATTGCTTTCCTGAATTGGGAACTGACCCCAATTTCTGACCCCAATCGCGGGCTTTTTGGCGCTCCATGCTCATCGCCCCAGCGCCTGCACCTTCCACGCGAGCCAAAATTTGCGCAGGGGGGTGAGGCTGATGCGTTGGTGGAGAACTTGGAAATTTTCTCTTTGGATTTCGTCGAGAAGGACGCGGTAAATTTTGGCCATCATGAGGCCGGGCTTTTGGGCTCTTGCCTCTGATGCGGGGAGCAGGGCGAAGGCTTCGTCGTACACGCTTTGAGCGCGCTGGGCTTGGAATTGCATCAACTGGGTGAAGCGATCTGAGTAGCCTTTTGCGCCGAGGCTCAGTTCATTCGCTTTGACTTCGAATTGCTGCAACTCATTGACAGGCAGATAAATACGGCCGCGTTGCGCGTCTTCGCCGACGTCGCGGATGATGTTGGTCAGCTGCAAGGCGAGGCCGAGTTTGTGAGCGTATTGCGTGGTGCGCTCATCCATTTGGCCAAAGATGCGCGCTGAGACTTCGCCGACGACCCCTGCGACGAAATGGCAGTATTTTTGCAAACCGGGGTAGTCAAGGTAGCGGGTTTGCGTGAGGTCCATTTGGCAGCCTTCAATCACGGCTTGCAAATGCCGCTCTTCGATGCCGAAGGGCTTGCAATGCGGCAGAAGGGCGAGCAGGGCGGGATGGCGATTGGCCTTGACTTCTGGCGCAGCAAAAGCTTGCGCCACTTCCTTGGCCCACCATGCCAGCTTCGTTGCGGCGATGCTGGGCTCGCTCACTTCATCGACCACATCATCGACCTCGCGGCAAAACGCATAAAACGCGGTGATGGCGGCGCGTCGCTCTTTTGGGAGGAAGAGGAAGGCGTAATAAAAGCTGCTGCCGGCTTGCGCGGCTTTTTGTTGGACGTATTGCTCGGGGGACATCGGTAGATTATCTGCGAGTGCAGGCGGTTAGAAAAAGACCGCACATCGTTTCCGTTCACCCTGAGCTTGTCGAAGGGTAAGAAGGCTTCGACAAGCTCAGCCCGAACGGTGTGTTGTGCAGGAAATTTTGATGGTTAGTGCATCAACGCTCGCCAGAAGATGACGATGCCGTCCCATGCGGTGATTTTCGGGCGCTGTGCAAGCGTGCGGTAGTTCATGGCCTGGATTTTGCCCAAGATACGCAGGCCGCCGTGGATCACGCAGCGCAATTCGAGGCTCAAGCGCCAGCCATCAAAGCCTTTGATCTGCTGGTGCACTCTACGCGGCAGTTCAAAGCCTTTTTTCATCAGAGCGCCCGCGAAATCTGCGCAAGAAGCTATCATTTTTATAGTGTTCTCGGTGTCTTTGCCAGCGATGAGACCAGCGGGCATCACTTGATTTGCAGCCATCGCGTTGAGCGGAAAATAATAGCGGCCACGCGGAATATCCTTGCTCGGGTCTTGCCAAAAGTTAATAAGTTGCAGCGCAGAGCAGATGGCGTCTGACGCAGCTAACTCTTGCGAACCACTCACGCCATATAAATGCAGCAGCAAGCGCCCCACAGGATTGGCTGAGCGGTTGCAGTAATCGAGCAGTTCGGTATTGTTGGCATACCACTTGCCTGCGGCCGTGTAGCGCACATCTTGCTCAAAGGCTTGCAACAGCGCATCGAGCAAAGGCACAGGCAGCGCATGCGCAAGAATCGCTTGGCGCAGCGGGGCAAACACTTGCGGCCATCGTAGCGAGGCGGCATCACTGGTTGCGCAGGTGAGGAGGTCAGCGCGAAACGCTGCTAAATCAGCGAGCCTGTGCTCAGGCGCAGCATCGCCCTCATCCGCCAGATCATCGGCCACGCGCGCAAACCAATAAATCGCCACAATCGCGGGCCGCAGCCGCGCGGGCGTGAGCCAAGAGGCGACGGGAAAATTCTCGTAATGATTGACGCCGTGAATGGCTGTATGGGCGGCTGTATGGGCGGCAGGGGTTTGCATGCCAGAATTGTCGCTGGGTTTTTGGGCTTCATCGCTGCAAGCGGGGATAATCTGCCCATGCTTATCGAAACTTCTGCCTCCCAACTTGTGCTCATTGATCTTCAGGGCAAACTCACCACCGCAATGTTTGAAGGCGCGCTCGTCGTGCAAAACGCATCTCGGCTGGCGCAAGCAGCTAGGCTCATGCGCGTGCCGATCACCGTGACGGAGCAATATCCCGAAGGCCTCGGCGCAACCGTAGCTGAGCTGGCTGAATTTGCACACGAGCCTTTGGTCAAGACGGAATTTTCCGCCGTAGATGCGGGCTTGATCGAAATCTTGCAGGAGATCGGCACACCGAAGGTTTCACCGAATTTAAAGAGCGTTCCCAAGCATTTGCAAAAAGCACCAGAGAACACGCGCACCGACATCATCATCGCTGGCTGCGAGGCGCATGTGTGCGTGTTGCAAACGGTGATGGGGCTGCTGGAAGATTTTGATGTGTATGTCGTGACGGACGCTTGCAGCAGCCGCACCGAGCGCAATCGGGATGCGGCCTACGATCGGCTGGCGGCTGAGGGCGCAAGTCTGGTGACCACCGAGATGGTGCTGTTTGAATGGCTGCGTGGTTCAAGCCAAGCAAATTTCAAAGCGATCCAGGCTTTGATCAAGTGATGACGGATACCGCGCTCATGTTTACACCGCCCTACACGCATCCACTGAATTTGCAGGCCACTTTAAAGCAGCAAGGCTTTGCGCTGCTACCAGCAGCTGATGTTGCGGCTTTATCAAATTGTTCGCTGGCTGATCTGCATGCCTTGAATGTTTCTTGGGCACGGCTGGGCATTGATAAGTATTTGAAAGACGGCGGTAAATATCGCTCGCGGCGGCATGGCAGTTGTGTGGTCTCGGGCGATGGGGTGACGAGCGCGGTGCATCGCGCGCATTGGCAGCCAGTGGAATACAACGCGCTGCATGGCGGGATGGAGCGGTGGTTTGAGCCGGTTGAAGACGCTACTTTTTCGGTAGCGCTTCGCGCAGTATTGGCGTGGCTTGGGTCTCTTTCGAGTCATTTGCGCGGAAGCCAAGATTGGTTCACCGAAGTGCATCAATTCCGCATCGATACGGCAGGCGGCATCGGCCGGCCCACGCCCGAGGGTGCGCATCGCGATGGTGTGGATTTGGTGGCGGTGTTCTTGGTGGCGCGAGAGCGCGTGAAGGGCGGCGAGACGCGCGTGTTTGAAGCGGATGCGCCGGGCGGGCAACGCTTTACTTTGACTGAGCCGTGGAGCGTATTGCTGCTCGATGATGCGCGGATGATTCATGAAACCACACCGATCCAGCCAGCGGGAGAAAGCGGCTATCGGGATACTTTGGTCGTGACGTTGCGCTCTGGAGCATTTCAGGATGCTGCCGTTTAGCTGGCTTACCTCAAGCCACATCCCGCACATCCGCCACTGGATGACTCCCGAAATCAGAGCGAGAGAGATAAGCGATAAGCCGGCCAGCGGCTTCGAAGGGGCTGGTTAGGCTGCCTTGATCCTTCATGCCAACAAAGGCGGCTTTGTCGGGGAAAGCTGCATCGGGCGCGCTGCGCAGTTGGATTTGCATGGCGGTGTCGATCACGCCGGGGGCGAGCGAGCAGACCTTTGCGCCGTGGGGTTTGAGGGCTTCTTCAAGGGCTACGCAACGGGTGAAATGATCCATGGCGGCTTTGGCGGCGCAGTAACCGGCTTGGCTGGCCATGGCTCGGCGGCCTAGGCCGCTGGAGATATTGAGCACTTTTTTCGGGATGCGCCAATGGGCAGTGGCTTGCAGGAAAGTGGAGGTCAGCAACATGGGGGCTTCTAGGCCAACGCGCAGGGCGCGTGTGATCTCGTCAGCGGGCACGTCTGACAATGGGGCGATTTGCGGGATCATGCCGGCGTTGTTGATAAGTGTGGCGCTGTCGTAGTTGATCGGCTGCTTTGCAAGCCAAGCTTTGAGCAATTCGGCGGTCGGGCTGGCATCGTTCAGATCGGCAGACCATTGCGTGAGCGGCACATGTTGCTCTTTGGCCAATGTTGTGAGTGCGTCTGTAGCGTTGCGAGAGATACAGAGCAAGGCATTGCCGGGGAGAATAAGCTGCTGGGCCAGAGCGAAGCCCATGCCGCGTGATGCGCCGGTGATGATGTAGAGATTCATGGTCGGGATGTTATCCTGAACCCATGAAAAGAATCGGCCAAGCGCCCAATATTGCGATTGCTCAGCTTTGGGTGGACATGCTGCGCGATCAGGGGATTGATGCGAATATGCAGCGCTATTTTTTGAATGGGGCTGCGGGCGATTTACCGCCGGATCAATGCTTGCCGGAGATTTGGGTGCAGGATGATGTGCAGTATGTTCGCGCTAAAGAACTGTTTGCAGACATTCAGCGCACACCTCAGCGCAACTGGCTCTGCCGAGCTTGTGGCGAGCAGATTGAAGGCGGCTTTGAGATTTGCTGGAATTGCTCAGCAGAAATGATTTAAGACCGCGCTGGCTTAAAAATATAAGCAAAAGAGGTGGTTAGCCGGCGTAAATATTGCGTGGATTGCTATGAATTAAATAGCAAAAGTCAACTCATAGGCATTCATCGCACAAGCGATCGAGCTCAGCGCAGACATCGCGCATGCGCCCGGAGATGACGATGCGGCCATCTTGCGCGCGGCGGGAGCGCAGGATTTGAGAGGCTGTCATGCTGCCCATCAAATCTTTGCCCACCATGCGAATGCCAGCAGGTTGAATCTTGGCTTGTGCGCTGGCTGGCCGCACTTTGCTGGGCAGCACGGGTGCTTTAGCCAAGCGGGGCTGAGCACCGATTGCTGGGCCCGAAAAAGAAGCTGCTGCGTGAGTATTTGTGGGGTGGGGCGGCGAGAAAAAATTGACCACGCCCTGCAATGGCAAAAGCAATTGGCCGAAAAGGCTTTGGGTAGAAAAGTGCGACGTGGCGATCATGCTGCGCTCCGCCTTCACATCACGAAGGAACTACGAATCAAGCCGACGGCCAAGCCTTCGATTTCAAATGGCTCGCCGGGCTCGACGATGATGGTTTTGAAATCGGCATTCTCGGGATGCAGCTCGATGATGTTTTTGTTGCGCTGGAAGCGCTTCACAGTCACGTCTTCGCCAATACGCGCGACAACGATTTGGCCATTACGGGCATCCTTGGTCGCTTGCACGGCGAGCAAATCGCCATCCATGATGCCGATATCGCGCATGCTCATACCGCGCACTTTGAGCAAGTAATCGGGCTTGGTGGGGAACATGCTGGGCTCGACGTAATACGTCTTGTCAATATGCTCCTGCGCGAGGATAGGCGAGCCGGCGGCTACGCGACCAATGAGGGGCAGGGCAAGCTGCATGAGGCTTTGCAGGGGCAGACCGAATTGCTTGGAGCGATTTTCGTGAATGGCGCGGAGCGTATCGCCGCGCAGGCGGATGCCGCGCGAGGTGCCTTGCAAGAGCTCAATCGCGCCTTTGCGATGCAAGGCTTGCAAATGCTCTTCAGCGGCGTTGGCTGATTTGAAGCCGAACTCAGCGGCGATCTCAGCGCGGGTGGGCGGCGAGCCGGTTTTCTCGATCGTGGTTTGGATCAAGGTGAGAATCTGTTGCTGGCGGGCGGTGAGCTTTGGGCTGTCAAACATGGCAAACTCCTTGGGAGAAATAAGTTGACTGGATACACCTCAAACAGCTGGCCTCGACGCTAGCGTCGATTCTTAATGCTGACATTGATCACAGCCTGATGGTGCATCCAGTAACTGGATATTAGCCCAGTTTTATAGTGTCTGCAAGTTTTTTTAAAATATTTTTATGACAGAGCAAATCATTGTCGAAAAAATTGTCGTTCTTGGCACAGGCGGCACGATTGCTGGCACGGCGGCCAGCAGCAGCGACCATACGGGCTACACCGCTGCGCAGATCGGCATCGCATCGCTGCTGGAGGGCGTGCCCGGGATTGCAGAGGTTTTGCAGGGGCGTGAGCTGGTTTCATACCAAGTCGCGCAGCTCGATAGCAAAGACATGGATTTCGGCACTATGCTGCTCATTGCGCAGCAGTGCGTGCATCACTTGACTCAACCAAGCGTCAAAGGCATCGTCATCACGCACGGCACCGATACGCTGGAGGAAACGGCGTATTTTCTGCACCGAGTGATCCCCAGTGAACTGCAAATCAAGCCGATTGTGTTGACCTGCGCGATGCGCCCGGCGACCAGCAGCGAGGCTGATGGGCCGCGCAATCTGCGCGACGCGGTGTGTGTGGCAACAGATGCCCATGCGCACGGCGTGCTTGCTGTGTGCGCGGGCGATGTACATCATGCGCTCAGCGTGCAGAAAATTCACACGTATGCGCTCAATGCTTTTTCTAGTGGCGATGCAGCCTTGGGGGAGCGGGGGCTGGTGGCGCAGGTGGTCAATGATCGGGTGTTGTGGAGATCAAACTCCGAGACATTTTTAAAGCAAAAAGTGCATCTCGCCGGCACAGATATTGCGCAAAGCGCTATTGATTTAATAGTCAATACTTCGCCTGAAGCGGTCGCTTGGCCACGCGTAGAAATCGTGTTGAATCATGCACATGCCGATGGACGTATCGTCGGCGCGTTGCTGGTTGCATCGACGCCGCAAGATCCATTGCGAGGCATCGTGGTGGCAGGCACCGGCAATGCCACAGTTAGCCAATCCCTGCAAACCGCGCTGGAAGTTGCCGCTGTGCAAGGCGTTCAAGTCATCATCACGAGTCGCTGCGCTTGGGGCGGTATTCATGATGCGAGCAAGTTGTCTGCTGTAAAAGCGCGGATTGAGTTGGTGTTGACATCACTGAAATGACTGGCTTGATTTCGCAATAGTTTGTATCCAAATGTCTTGAGGCAACCTTTCGTCGTTCAAAGAAAGCTTCGTGTCGATTTGAGGTGGCGTACCGCCGGGAAAGTTTTTAGACTTTACTATTGATGGTTTCTTGCTGCATTCTTTTGCAGGTGACGAATAACTAAGGACTCTCGCATGAACATATCTCGCCGCCGTCTTTCTCAATACGCTTTATCTTCCGCCGTGCTGCTAGCGAGTGCTCCCTTTGTGCGATCAAGCTACGCGCAAAGCGGAAAAATCATACTCGGTCAGTCGTGCCCCCTCACAGGCGCAGCCGCGCAATTGGGCATTCAATTCAACGCTGGGGCCAATGTATTTTTTGATTTGCTCAATGCCAGGGGCGGCATCGGTGGTCGTCAAATAGAGATATTGGCCGTCGACGATGGCTATGAGCCCGCGCGCTGTGCTGACAACACAGCCAAGCTGATCGAGCAAGATGTCTTTGCCCTCTTTGGCTACATCGGCACACCCACCAGTCTTGCGGCATTGCCGCTTGCCACCAAGGCTAATCTACCCTTTATTGCGCCATTTACTGGCGCGATGAGTTTGCGCGAGCCCTTCAACAAGCTTGCGTTTCATCTGCGTGCATCCTATGACGATGAAACAGCATCCATCGTCAGCCAGCTCAACACATTGGGTTTGAAAAACATCGCGCTCTTCTACCAAAACGACGCCTATGGCAAGGCTGGATTAGATGGCACGACCAAGGCGCTCGCTAAATTCAACAACAAGCCCGTTGCCTTGGCTACCGTTGAGCGCAACAGCGTGGATGTATCCAACGCCATCAAAACCTTGCTGCCCGCAAAGCCCGATGCCATCATCCAAGTTAGCGCCTACAAATCATGCGCAGCCATGATTCGCGAGTCTCGCAAAAATGGCTATGGTGGGCAGTTTTTTAACGTGTCATTCGTTGGCACCAAAGCGTTATCTGATGAGCTGGGCAAAGAAGCCGCTGGCATTGTGGTCACGCAAGTCGTGCCCTCTCCGTTCAACACAGCAACAGCCATCACACGAGAGTTTCAATCCGCTGTCGCTGCCCATGGCAAAAACGTGAGCATCAACTACTCCAGCTTCGAAGGCTATTTAGCCGCCAAAATGTTTGCAGATGGCGTGGCACGTTCGAGCGGCCGCGCTACGCGCGAGAGCTTGATCAGCGGCTTAGAAGCCATTGGCCGTGCAGATTACGGCGGCTTCCAACTCTCACTCTCAAACCGCGACCATATCGCATCAAGCTTTGTAGAAAAATCTATGCTGACTGGTGATGGCAGAGTGCGCGTTTAAACGTCGACGACTAGAAGATTACTTCGAGTTGGGAAGTGCAGACAGCTGACCACCGATCGGCGTACCCTTCATCAAGGAGTTGCGGTGACTGGGCTCAATAGCTTGACTCCATGTTTTCAAGGCTTCGACGTATTTAACTTTCGCCGCATCTTCCTTGATCACACCCGCATGCCATTGGCTAGAACCCCACGTCGTGCCGCTGTCAGGGGCAAACCCGACAAGCTCAGGATTGATGAAGTAGCTTGCTACGATAAAGTCACCAGAAAAGTATTTTCTGTATGAGCTGAGCAATGCTGTCTTGGGCAGCTCAACTTTGTGTTGCTTGTACCAATCAAACATGACTCGATCAAAATCATTATTCGGCACACTTTTCCAGAAGCCAAAAACATGGCCGATCAACAGACACGCTGGAAATTTAAAATTACCATCTAAGGCCTGAATCCACAAGGTGTCTTTGCGCTCGCAAACGGAATCATTCCATCCATCCACGTTCGTGCTGTATTTGGTTGCAGACAGAAAGATTGCTGCGACAAACTGATTTTTTTCATTCAGTTGAATCAGGTATTTCCTCTCGACTTGACCGCCTTGGCTGCCATTGTCAATTGCGGTTCGTGTCTCTGATGAGTTAAGTATTCTCCATTGACCAGCAGGTAAATTGATCATCATTTTTCCGACCTGGACTTGGTTCTCAACCAAGGCAAGTGAGGTGACATGCACGATTTGTGCATATGTCATCGTTAAAGCGAAAAGAGTAGTCAAAAAACATATTATTTTTTTCATTTATCTCCTTCTTTTTAGAGCAAGTAATATTTCAGTAGCGCTGGCGAGTGGATTACACTGCCGCCTCATCCTGCTCACCCGTGCGGATGCGCACCACGCGCTCGACCGAGGTCACAAATATTTTGCCATCGCCGATCTTTCCGGTGCGCGCCGCTTGAACAATCGCATCGACGCAGCGATCCACATCAACTGTTTTTACAGTCACCTCAACTTTGACTTTAGGCAAAAAATCCACCACATATTCCGCGCCGCGATACAGCTCGGTGTGGCCCTTCTGGCGGCCAAAGCCTTTAACTTCGGTCACGGTCAGACCTGTCACGCCGCATTCTGCAAGCGCCTCGCGTACTTCTTCGAGCTTGAAGGGTTTGATGATGGCGGTAATTTGTTTCATAGTAGCTTCTTGGTAAATCAATCAGACATCACTTTACCGCAAATCTTGATGGGCTTTGCATGGGTGGCCAGCGGCGGGAATCAGCAAAGATCAGCAAGGATCAGCAAGGATCAGTAGGGTAGTTCACGCGAATGACTTCCAGCGTTTGCACGCCTGCGGGCGTTTGCAGCTTGACTTCATCGCCTTCGCGGCTTTTGAGCAATGCGCGCGCAATCGGTGCGATCCAACTCACCTGTGCCTTTGAGCTTTCCGCCTCATCAATGCCGAGAATGGTGATCGTGCGCTCAGAACCCGTTGCATCGGCATACGTGACTGTCGCACCGAAAAAAATCTGATCGCTGCCGTGATGCTTTGAAGCGTCCACCACCTCAGCGATCTCAAGGCGCTTGGTTAAAAAGCGAATGCGTCGGTCAATCTCGCGCAGGCGCTTTTTGCCGT
>JANMDU010000124.1:0-23859 GCA_031376455.1 Variovorax sp.
TTGCCTTTGTTGAAACGTCCTTCAGGATCGATTCTGGCCTTGTAATCAGCAAAAGGCTTGAGCTCTGCATCGCTCAAAAATTCTAGCTTTGTGATGCCAATGCCATGCTCGCCCGAGATCACACCATCTAAGCGTCGCGCCAGCGCCATGATGCGGCCTACGGCTTCATGCGCAGTCTGCAGCATCTCGTAATCGTCGCTGTTGACGGGAATATTCGTGTGTACATTGCCATCGCCCGCATGCATATGCAGAGCGATCCACACTCGCCCCTTCAAGACGCGTTTGTGAATCACTTGGCATTCATCCAAAATACCTTTGAACGCGCCGCCGGCAAAAATATTGGCAAACGGCGCACGCAGCTGAGTCTTCCAGCTCGCGCGCAAGCTGTGGTCTTGCAATTGCTCAAACTTTTCATCCACATCGCTGAGCCAGCCAGCCCACAAATGGCGCACCTCATTGACCAAGGCCAAGGCTTGCGCTACGCGGTCTTCGAGCAACTCAGCCGAAGGAATATCCATCGCATCATCGCCCTTGCCCAGTGGCAAATTGCCTTTGGCAAAAAACTCTTCTAAAGCATCGCAAAGCTTCAATTTATTACGCAACGACAGTTCAATATTGATGCGCTCGATGCCATCGGTGTACTCAGCCATGCGCGGCAGCGGGATCACCACATCTTCATTGATTTTGAAGGCATTGGTGTGCTTCGATATCGCAGCCGTGCGTTTGCGATCGAGCCAGAATTTTTTGCGCGCCTCAACGCTGGTGGCGGTGAAGCCTTCGCCATTGCGGCTGTTGGCAATCCGCACCACTTCCGAAGTGGTCTTTGCCACCACATCTGCATCATCGCCTGCGATATCGCCAATGAGCACCATCTTGGGTAGGCCGCCCCGTTTGGATTTGGTGGCATAACCTACAGCTTTTAAATAGCGGTCATCTAAGTGCTCCAAGCCAGCCAGCAAGACGCCCGTGCGCTTCTGCTCGGCAAACATGTAATCTTTGATTTCCACAATCGAAGGCACAGCATCTTTGGCATTGCCAAAAAATTCCATGCACACCGTGCGCGTGTGCAGCGGCATTTTGTGAACGATCCAGCGCGCGCTGGTGATCAGGCCATCGCAGCCTTCTTTTTGGATGCCGGGCAGGCCAGAGAGGAATTTATCCGTCACGTCTTTGCCCAAGCCTTCTTTGCGGAAGGTTTTGCCTGCGATGTCGAGCTGCTCAGTGCGCAATAATTTTTTTCCGCCCGCATCGAAATACTCCAGCTTGAAGCTGGCCATCTCTGCATCGTGAATCTTGCCCAAATTGTGATTTAGGCGCGTGACTTCCAGCCACTGCGCATCCGGCGTCACCATGCGCCAGCTTGCTAAATTGTCCAGCGCCGTACCCCAGAGCACCGCTTTTTTCCCGCCCGCATTCATGGCGATGTTGCCGCCGATGCACGACGCTTCTGCCGAGGTCGGATCCACTGCAAACACAAATCCCGCGCGCTCAGCTGCATCGGCCACGCGCTGCGTCACCACACCAGCTTCAGACCAGACGGTGGCTACTGGCTCACTCAGACCGGGCAGTGCCACCATCTGCACTTCGGTCATCGTCTCCAGCTTTTCGGTGTTGATCACCGCTGATTTCCACGTGAGCGGAATCGCGCCACCGGTGTAGCCCGTGCCGCCGCCGCGCGGCACAATCGTCAGCCCAAGTTCAATACAGCCCTTGACCATGCCGGCCATCTCGGCCTCGGTATCTGGCGTGAGCACGACAAACGGGTATTCCACGCGCCAATCGGTCGCATCCGTCACATGGCTAACGCGCGAGAGGCCATCAAATTTAATGTTGTCTTTCGCGGTTGTTTTGCGCAACACACTGGTCGCTTTTTTACGCAAGTCGTACACGACAGAAAACGTCTCGTAAAACGATTTCACGCAAGCGCGCGCTGCATCAAGCAAGATGCCCACATGCTCATCGCGCAGCGGATCAGCCGTTGGCGTGCGGCGCTTTTCCACTTCCCCTAGGCGATGATACAGCGCATCTACCAAAGCCTTGCGGCGCTTCGGGTTGTCCAGCAAATCGTCTTGTAGATAAGGATTGCGCTGCACCACCCAAATATCGCCAAGCACTTCGTACAACATCCGCGCGCTGCGCCCGGTTTGCCGCTCGCCGCGCAATTGCTCCAGCAGCTCCCAACTGCGAGCGCCGAGTAGTCGAATCACGATTTCGCGATCCGAAAACGAGGTGTAGTTGTAAGGAATTTCGCGCAGGCGTGGCGTTGCTTGCGCTATTTGCAGCGCATTGGCAAGGAGCTGGGTGGGCAAAGGTGCGTTCATGAATATTAGATGCTCAATTAAGACATTATCGCTTCAACATGCTAAGCCATGCGGGACAACCCTGATGTCCCTTTGAGTCGTGTTCCGCAATGACAAAGCCCGTACAAACCCCGTGCATGCATGTGTCGATACCGGCGTTTAATATGACTGTCATAAATCAAGTTTACATTCTGCTGCTTTATCTAGGAGTTTTTCATGAAATTGCGTTTATCCGCCATTGCCTTGGCCTCAGTTTTGGCCACGCCGGCCTTCGCTCAAACCGAAATTCAATGGTGGCACTCGATGGGCGGCGCTCTGGGTGAATGGGTCAATGACCACGCCAAAGACTTCAACGCCAGCCAGACGCAGTACAAAGTCGTACCCACATTTAAAGGTAGCTACGACGAATCCATGACGGCAGCCATTGCGGCCTTCCGTGCAGGCAATGCACCCCACGTCTTGCAAGTGTTTGAAGTCGGCACAGCCACCATGATGGCTTCCAAGCAAGCCATCGTTCCTGTCGGCAAAGTGATGAAGGACGCAGGTGTCCCATTTGATCCGAAGAATTATGTGCCCGCAGTGGCCGGCTACTACACCGCACCGAATGGAGAAATGCTGAGCTTCCCGTTTAATAGCTCCACCACGGTCTTCCATTACAACAAAGACGCTTTCAAAGCAGCCGGCATCGACACCGAAAAGCCACCTTCAACCTGGCCCGAAGTGGCTTTGGCCGCTGCCAAGCTCAAAGCCTCTGGCCACAAATGCCCCTTTACATCCAGTTGGATGAGCTGGACGCAACTGGAGAGCTTCTCCGCTTGGCACAACACCGAATTTGCGACGCTTGGCAACGGTATGCGCGGGCTGAATGCGCGCCTCAATTTCAACACTCCGCTGCATGTGCGCCACATTGAAAACTTGGGCAACATGGCTAAAAGCAATTTGATGGTCTATAAAGGCCGTGGCAACCTAGCGGACGCCACCTTCGTCTCCGGCGAATGCGCCATGATGACGGGCTCGTCCGCCCTGTACGGAAACATCAAGCGCAACGCGAAGTTTGCCTCGGGCATCGCTCCCTTGCCCTACTATCCAGACGTTGCAGGCGCACCGCAAAACACAGTGATTGGTGGCGCCAGCCTGTGGGTGATGTCGGGTAAAAAGGCCGAAGAATACAAAGGTGTGGCGCAGTTTTTTGCTCACCTGTCTAAGCCTGAGGTGGATGCCAGAAGCCACCAGCGCACTGGCTACCTGCCGCTGACGCCCGTGTCGTTTGCATTGACCGAAAAATCTGGCTTTTACAAACAAAATCCGGGCACAGACGTCTCTGTCAATCAGATGATCCGCAAGACCACCGAAAAATCGCGCGGCATCCGCTTGGGCAATTTTGTACAAATCCGCACGATCAATGACGAGGAATTCGAACAAGTCTGGTCGGGCAAGAAGACAGCGCAAGAGGCACTCGACTCCGCTGTGAAGCGCGGCAACGAATTGTTGGTGCGCTTTGAAGCGGCTAATAAAGGCAAGTAAATCCAACGGATGAGCAGCTGTTTGAATCATTTTTTATGATGAAAACAGCTTCTCGCCGGCATATATCCTGCGCAGACTGCTATTATTTTAATAGTATCACTGCGCCTTCTGAACCTTTAGGCTCACGGCATGGCGACTGAAAAGCGCGTTGTTTTCCGCTCCTCTTGGCTGCCTTGGCTGCTGATTACGCCGCAGATGGCAGTGGTGCTGGTATTTTTCTTTTGGCCTGCAGGCCAAGCGCTCTATCAAAGCGTCTTGCTGCAAGACGCTTTTGGTACGTCCACTGAATTTGTCGGGTTGCAAAATTTCAAGCAACTGTTTGCTGACGAAACCTATCTCGCTTCGTTCAAAACGACGGCGGTTTTTTCATCGCTAGTTGCTGTGATCGGTTTGAGTGTTGCCTTACTCTTGGCCGTGTGCGCCAATCGCGTGATTCATGGCGCGATGGCTTACAAGACCTTGCTCATTTGGCCTTATGCGGTTGCGCCCGTGATTGCAGGTGTGCTTTGGGCGTTCATGTTTGCCTCGCCCATGGGCGTGATCAGTTTCACTTTGACCTCACTGGGCTACGACTGGAATCACCTGCTGCAATCGGGCGATGCGATGACGCTGATCGTGATTGCCGCTGTGTGGAAGCAAATCAGCTACAACTTTTTATTCTTCCTCGCAGGCTTGCAGAGCATTCCCAAATCCTTGATCGAAGCCGCAGCGATTGATGGCGCATCGCCCACGCGCCGCTTTTGGACGATTGTCTTCCCCCTGCTCTCGCCCACCACGTTCTTTTTGCTCGTGATCAATGTGATCTATGCCTTTTTTGATACCTTTGCGATCATTGATGCCGTCACACAAGGCGGGCCGGGTAAAGACACGGCGATTCTTGTCTACAAAGTTTATTACGACGGCTTCAAAGCCCTCGATTTGGGCGGCTCGGCGGCGCAATCTGTCGTGCTCATGGTGATCGTGATTGCACTCACTGTCTTTCAGTTCAAATTCATTGAACGCCGAGTCAATTATTGAGGCGAGACACCCCATGATCGAACGTCGCCCCATCTCTGATTTCTTCGCCCATGCCATCTTGATCGTCGGCGTGATGATTGTGGCCTTTCCGCTGTATTTGGCCTTAGTTGCCTCCACGCAAACTGCGCAAGAAATTGCGCAATCACGCCCCATTTCGCTCATGCCCGGTAGCAACATGGCAGAGACTTACTACTTCGCGCTCATGGGCGGCAAAACCAGTCTCGGGTCAACCTTTGCACCCGCTTGGCCGATGATGTTGGTGAGCTTGGGCAGTGCGCTGATTATTGCGATTGGCAAAATCACGATTTCACTGCTCTCGGCGTTTGCCATCGTGTATTTCCGCTTTCCGTTTCGCAATGTCGTGTTTTGGATGATTTTCGTCACGCTGATGCTGCCAGTCGAAGTGCGCATTGGGCCCACCTATGAAGTCGTCTCCGATTTAAAAATGCTTAACTCCATGGCGGGCTTGACTGTGCCTCTGATTGCTTCGGCCACAGCCACATTCCTCTTCCGGCAGTTCTTCCTGACCGTACCCGATGAATTGGTCGAAGCCGCGCGAATGGATGGCGCTTCACCCATGCGCTTTTTCAAAGATGTACTGCTACCTCTGTCAAAAACCAGCATCGCGGCCTTGTTTGTGATTCAGTTCATCTACGGCTGGAACCAATACCTCTGGCCGCTGCTCGTGACGACCGATGAAAAAATGTATCCCATCGTGCTGGGCATCAAACGCATGATCTCGGGCGAGGCCTACACCGAATGGAACGTCGTCATGGCCACCACCATCCTTGCCGCTCTGCCGCCCGCTCTAGTCGTTATCTTGATGCAAAAATGGTTTGTGAAGGGTCTGGTGGATACTGAGAAATGACTGTATTCATCATGACCCGAAAGAACAGAGATGACACGCAAGGCACAGAAGTATTTTCCTAGAGCCACTCGCAGTGTTTCTTTATTGGTTTTTTCTGTGTCTTCCGTGCATCCTCTGTGACTTCCGTGTTTTTATAAAAGTCAATTCATTATGGCCTCCATCACCTTAAAAAACGTCATTAAACGCTACGGCAAAGGCCCGGGCGCAAATCAAGTGATTCACGGCATCAGCGGCGAGATCAAAGATGGCGAGTTTGTCGTCATCGTCGGGCCCTCGGGCTGCGGTAAATCGACGTTGCTGCGCATGGTCGCAGGCTTAGAAGAAATCTCGGGTGGCGAGATTTCTATTGGCAATCGCGTGGTCAATGATCTAGAGCCCGCTGAGCGCGATATTGCGATGGTGTTTCAAAACTACGCGCTCTATCCGCACATGAGCGTCTTTGAAAACATGGCCTATGGCTTGAAAATCGCCAAAGTGCCGACAGCGGAAATTGAGCAGCGCGTGGCCAAGGCCGCAAAGATGCTCGAACTAGAGCCATATTTGAAGCGCAAGCCGCGCGAGCTCTCCGGTGGCCAGCGCCAGAGGGTGGCCATGGGGCGTGCGATTGTGCGCCAGCCACAAGTTTTCTTGTTTGATGAGCCGCTTTCCAACCTCGATGCCAAGCTTCGCGCCTCCACCCGCATTGAAATCCAAAAACTCCACCGCGAGCTCGGCATCACCAGCCTCTTCGTCACGCACGATCAAATCGAAGCCATGACGCTTGGGGAAAGATTGATGGTGCTCAATGGCGGAAATGTCGAACAATTCGGCACACCCGACGACGTATATCACCGCCCAGCTTCTACCTTCGTGGCCAGCTTTATCGGCAGCCCACCGATGAATCTTGTGCCACTGCAAGATGCTACTGAATTTATAGCACTTAGCGCAGATTCTATGCTGGCGAATGGCGCATTCGACTCTAAAAATGCGGCGTTGGCAACAGTCGGCGTGCGACCTGAGCATCTACGCGTGGCAGAGCGTGGCGTGGCGTTGAAAGTCGTCAGTATCGAGATGCTCGGCGCGGAGCGCTTGCTCTACACGCACTTGGGCGCAACTCTCAATCGCAGCGCCCCGCCCAACATGATCGTGCGCATCGCAGAGGGCGATGCCTGCCCCGCCATCGATTCCACAATTCATGTGCAAACCCTGCCCGGTAAGCTGCATGGTTTTGATGCCAAAGGCAAGCGCATCGACTGATCGTTGCAGCCCCTATGATTGGGGCATGCATACGCCATTTCCCTCAAGCTTTCGAGACACGCTTGCTGCTTGCCCGCTGATTGCCATCCTTCGCGGGCTCACGCCGCAAGATGCACCTACTGTGGGTAAAGCGCTGTGGGATGCTGGCTTTCGGATTTTGGAAGTGCCACTGAATTCGCCTGAGCCATTGGCGAGCATTGCTTCGCTGCGCATGGCTTTGCCGGATGCGTTGATTGGCGCGGGCACGGTTTTGATGATCGAACAAGTTGCCCAAGTCAAAGCTGCGGGAGGGCAATTGATCATTGCGCCGAATTTCAATCCAGCCGTGGTGGCAGCAGCGAAAGCGGCTGGATTGATAGCGATCCCCGGCGTGGCCACGCCAACGGAGGCTTTTGCAGCGCTCTCTGCGGGCGCGGATGCAATCAAGCTGTTTCCCTCCGAGATGATTTCTCCCACTGCTGTGAAAGCGATGCGTGCGGTATTGCCGCGAGATGCGCTGTTGATTCCGGTAGGCGGGATCGGGACCGTGAATATGACCGCTTATTGGCAATCAGGCGCAAACGGATTTGGCTTGGGCTCATCGCTTTACGCGCCGGGGAAAGCGATTTCAATGCTACAACAAGACGCTATGAAATTTATAGCAATCTGCGCAGATTTCATGCCGGCTAAGGGCTGATTTTCTTTAAATTTCTATGAACAACACAATTCAATTGGGTTTGCAAGGCAAGGTAGTCGTCATCACGGGTGCTGCGCAAGGCATTGGCGCAGCGTGTGCGCGGCGCTTTGCACGCGAGGGAGCGCATGTGGTGATGGCGGATGTGAACGATGAGGCGGGCCAAGCGTTGGCTGATGAACTGCAAGCCACGTATGTGCATTGCGATGTGGCGCAAAAATCGCAGATTGATGCCTTGATTGAAAAAACTCTCGCGCTGCATAGCTGCGTCGACGTGCTGGTCAACAACGCAGGCATCTTCAAAGCTGCGCCATTTCTCGATGTGAGCGAAGACGATTTTGATGCGGTGATTCGCGTGAATCTCAAGGGCAGTTTTCTCATGGCGCAAGCTGCTGCGCGCGCGATGGTGGAGCGCAAAACGCAAGGCAGCATCATCAACATGAGCTCGGTCAATGCCGTGCTCGCCATTGCGAGCATTGCCAGCTACAACATGAGCAAAGGCGGCATCAATCAGCTCACGCGTGTGGCGGCGCTGGCATTGGCCGATCATGGCATTCGCGTGAACGCCGTTGCGCCCGGCACGATTGCCACCGAGCTGGCGCAAAAAGCCGTGCTGACTGATGATGCTGCGAAAGCACGCGTCATGAGCCGCACGCCGATGCGCCGCTTAGGTGAGCCTTATGAAATTGCGGAGGTGGTGGCTTGGCTTGCCAGCGATGCGAGTAGCTACATCACCGGCGAGATCGTGACGGTCGACGGTGGGCGCATGGCGCTGAATTACACCGTGTGATACGCAACAAGGCCGTCACGACAAAGCTTCAAGCTGCAGCATTACGCAAAGTCTTCACGCGCTTATTCACCAAAGGCGCGGCCAGCCGCCATTTCAGCCGTGTGGCAAAGTTTCGTCGTAGCTCAGAATGCGAAGGATCGGCATAGAAACTCATCGGATCATCAGCCACGCCCCAATCGACCGTGGGCAAACTACTGGGATCGGTCTCATGGCATTGAGCGCTGGCATCACGTTGGCCGCCCCAATACAAATCGCCTCGTAAATGAATGCCATAGCCCAAGCTGCTTTTTTCGTTCGCCAAGCGCGCCTGCGCGGCTTGCTGGAAGGGCAAATCAGGCACGTAGCTGTCGGTCACCAGCCAGCGATTGTCAAGATACACCTCGGCCATGGCATGCATGATGGTGGATTCTTCAGGCTCGATGATGCCGCGCAAAAAATGCACGGGCAGCGAGACAAATCGCAAGCGTGCAGGAATGCTGGCCGCTCGCAGCAGCGCCACCATCAGCAAGCCTTTAGTAAAGCAATCGCCATGCCCCAGTTTGAGCACATCGGTGGCTTTGAGCTGGCTGTAATCGGCGACGCAACCGAAGGGCAAGCTTTTAACGAAATCATGTATCGCAATCGCTTTTTCGCGCTCACTAGCCAGCAGCTGCGTGATCGCCATCATGCGTGTACGAAGTTTGGTGGATTTGATGTCGAGCTGCTCAGTCGCGCGCATCCAACGCGAACGGCTTCGCTCATCAGCGACATTGGCCTCACCTGTTAACACTTGAGCTTGTGATTGATCCATTAGCAGACTTTACCTGCTGAATAGCCTAGTATTCATTTTTGCCCATAAAACCTACGCATCTATTTGTGAGATGCAGCGATCTCAATCGGCTTGGAATCCCGTGGCCTTGATGACAGGCTCCCAGCGCGCCTTGTCTGCCGCCATACGCCGCGCCATCTCCGCGCTGCTTTCAGGCGCAGCCAAAAGCCCCAGATTGGATAACTTGGCCATCACATCAGTGGCTTTAAGCGCCGCTTGCATCGCGCCTGATAAAGCTTCGGTGCGCGCCGCTTGCATCCCCGCTGGGCCGAAGATGCCAAACCAAGCGCTGGCTTCGATATTGATGCCCGATTCACGCAGTGTGGGCACATCCGGAAATTGCGCCATGCGCTGCGGGCTCGATACCGCCAGAATGCGCAGCTTGCCCGCACGGTGGTTTTCTGCAAATTCCAGCGGCGTATCAAAGCCCATCGGCAACTGCCCACCGAGCAAAGCTGTCATCAGCGGTGCGCCGCCTTGGTAAGGCACATGCTGCATCTTCACGCCAGCGGCTTGACCCAGCATCTCGCCCAAAAAATGTGGCAACGAGCCCGTCGCGGGCGAGCCGTAGTTGGCCTGATTGGGATTCGCCTTGATCCAAGCGACGAGCTCGGCCATCGTCTTTGCTGGTGTGGCGGGGCCCGCCGCGAGTGCCAGCGGGAAGGTGACGGCATTGCCAATGGGCGTGAAATC
The DNA here is from genome assembly GCA_031376455.1 of Variovorax sp. Taxonomy (GTDB): domain Bacteria; phylum Pseudomonadota; class Gammaproteobacteria; order Burkholderiales; family Burkholderiaceae_C; genus JANMDU01. Next base: position 9,910 of record JANMDU010000124.1, read on the forward strand.
TTTGGTGGTGTCGTATTTGATGCTTTTAAACACCACGGGCTGCACCACCATCACGGCCATCGGCACGAGCATGAGCGTGTTGCCATCAGCCGCAGCATCTTTCACTGCTTGCGCCGCAATACGCCCGCCTGCGCCAGGGCGGTTTTCGACGATCACCGGATGCCCCAAGCTGACGCTCATCTTCTCGGCGATCAAGCGCGCAGTCGCATCCGCCGAGCCGCCCGGAGGAAAGCCCACGAGGATTTTTACCGGGGCGGCTTGCGCGAAAGCTGGCAAGGCTGCAACGGTTGCCACTGCTGTCATGGAGCGGATCGCGCGGCGACGGCTGATGAAATGATGCATACGAATCTCCTGCCGGGTCATGGTCAATGTTGAGAGGCCTGTTGATACCCTAGACTGTATGGAAATAAGGAGCTCTTATGTCACGGTTAAAACCCCTATCGATGGACACGACGCCTGAACTGAAATCGCATTTCGATTTCTTCCTCGGCACATTAGGCTTCACGCCCAACAGCGTGCTCACGATGCAGCGCAAACCGCATTTGGTCAAAGCCTTCGCCCAGCTCAATGCGGCGGTGATGTCGCCAGATGGCGAGGTCGATTTAGGCTTTCGCCGCTTGATTGGGCATGTAGCGAGCGTTGCCGGCGGCTGCCTCTATTGCCAAGCGCATACTTTGCTGGGTGCGAAGAATTTTGGGGTGTCGGAAGAGAAATTGGCTGCCGTATGGAGCTATGCGAGCAGTGATTTGTATTCGCCCGCTGAGAAGATCGCTCTAGATTTTGCGCTCGCTGCTGCCTCGCAGCCCAACGCTGTCACCGATGCGCTGTTTGCTGAACTCTCCAAGCACTGGAGCGAAGGCCAAATCGTAGAAATCTTGGGCGTGGTGGCGATGTTTGGCTTTTTAAACCGCTGGAACGATTCGATGGCCACACCGCTGGAGGCTGTGCCCTTGGCTGTCGCGGCAAGCGCGTCGGGCGCGCATGGCTTCTCGGCTGGGAAACACGTGTGATTTAAGGGCTTTTAGGCACTTAGCCGGCGTATTTATTGCGCGAAGTGCTATCAAAATCATAGTAATCACAACGAATGCGCCGCCATCAACACTCACGCTATCATTGCCACATGACCTACGAAAATATCCTCATTGAAACCCTCGGCAGCGTTGGAAAAATCACGCTCAACCGCCCTAAACAACTCAACGCTTTAAACGGCCAGCTGATGGACGAACTCGGCGCAGCGCTCAAAGCCTTTGATGCTGACGAAAAAATCGGCTGCATGATCATCACCGGCAGCGAGAAAGCCTTTGCCGCCGGCGCTGATATCGGCGCGATGGCCACTTACAGCTTTGCCGATGTTTATAAAGGCGACTACATCACCAAGAATTGGGAAACCATTCGCGGCATTCGCAAGCCGGTGATCGCTGCAGTCAGCGGCTTCGCGCTTGGCGGTGGCTGTGAGCTTGCAATGATGTGTGATTTCATCATTGCAGCCGACAACGCAAAATTCGGCCAGCCCGAGATCAAGCTGGGCATCATCCCCGGCGCGGGCGGCACGCAGCGGCTGCCGCGCGCGGTCGGCAAGGCAAAAGCGATGGATATGGCGCTCACAGGCCGCATGATGGATGCGACTGAGGCTGAGCGCGCTGGTCTTGTCAGCCGCGTGGTGCCCTTGGCTGGCCTACAAGATGAAGTCTTAGCCGCAGCAAACATGATCAGCGAATACAGCCAAATCGCCGTGATGGCGGCCAAAGAAAGCGTGAACCGCTCTTTTGAAAGCGGCTTGGCCGATGGCGTGATGTTTGAACGCCGATTATTTCACGCCCTCTTTGCCACCGCCGACCAAAAGGAAGGTATGGATGCTTTTGTGAACAAGCGCAAAGCCGCCTTCAAACATGTCTGACAGCACGCCTAACAACACGCCCGTCAGCACGCCTAAAAGCCCAGAATGATCTTCGGTATAATTTAGTGTTCTCGGTGATATAGCTCAGTTGGTTAGAGCGCAGCATTCATAATGCTGATGTCGGTGGTTCAAATCCACCTATCACCACCAAATTCCTTCAAAGCCCTGCCTGCAAAATTGCTAGCAGGGTTTTTTTATGGGTGGGGTTTGGGGCACAGATGCTCAGAGTTGGCAAGTTTTCTTGACGGTGATGAATTCAACATGAATGGATCGCATATGACAATTGCTTGGCTTCAGCGCTTCATCACGCTGGGCAGCTTGATATTTTGGTGGGCCTTGGGTTTTTGGTGTCTGAACGCTTGGGACTTGGGCGCTTCGGCTCTAGCCAATGGGCGCCACTGGGCTCTGTTGTGCTTTGCAGCGCCGCTGCTCATCACGCCGCTTATTTTGGGCGTGCAGTGCATTTGGGCAGCGCAAATCAATCGCAGCGATGTCACGGTACAGCGCCCAAGCATCAGGCAATGGCTGGCCGCGTGGTGGGCTGAGATTTGGGCAGCTATGCGCGTTTTCATGTGGTGGCAGCCGTTTCGCCACAACGCGATGACCAACCATTTGCCATCGACACCTAGAAGGCGCGGTGTGATTTTGGTGCATGGCTTTTTCTGCAATCGCGCGCTTTGGATGGATTGGATGACACAACTGCGCGCGGATCAGCGCGCTTTTATCGCGGTAGATTTAGAGCCGGCTTTCGGCTCGATCAGCGAATATGCAAAGGTGATTGAGGAGGCCGTTGATCGGGTCAGCCAAGCCACGGGTTTGCCGCCCGTGCTCATTAGCCACAGCATGGGCGGCCTAGCCATTCGCGCTTGGGCGGCGCAAACCATTGGCAAGTCAGGCCGCATGGATCGGGTGCATCGGATCATCACCCTCGGCTCGCCACACCACGGTACGGCGCTTGCTGCTTTTTCTCATACGCAAAACGGCCATGAAATGCGCCAGGGCAGCCCTTGGCTGCTGCACAATATGTCGCAGCTGCCCGACAATTTTTCTCAGTATTGCACTAACTACTACTCGCATTGCGACAATATCGTCTTTCCAGCGAGCACGGCTACGATACTCGGAGCTGATAACAGACACATCGTTGGCCATGGGCATATGCAATTGATTTTTTCAAAACATATACAAAAAGCCTGCTTGGGCTACTTGGAGACATAAATCATGCCCCTGATCGTCGTGATGGATGATGATGCGAGCACACGCGTGCTGGTCGCGGGCGTGCTGCGCAAAGAGGGCTACGACGTGTTGGCCGCAGAGGATGGTGCGATTGGCTTGGCATTGATCCGCGAACACAAGCCTGATTTAGTGGTGAGCGATGTACAGATGCCCCATCTCGATGGCTTCGGCGTGGTGGAAGCTGTGCGAGCAGATCCGGAAATCACGACCACACCGATCATTTTGCTGACCTCATTGCAAGACCGTGCGCATATGCGTCAGGGCATGACCACCGGTGCCGACGACTACCTGACCAAACCCTTCGCACCGCAAGAGCTCAAAGATGCAGTCAATGCACAGCTTTCCAAGCTAGTGCGTGCGGAGGCTGTACAGGTGCAGATCGTTGATCGTGCAGTCGTCGCGGCCTTGGCTGAGCAACAAGAAAAAATTGGCCGCTTGTACGAACGACGCATGGCCAAAGAGTTATCAGAGCAATGGCCAGATAGCGCTCAAACCATCGACACCGCTGAACGATTTGCCAGCGCGACGGTGCTCTATGCCGATATGCGTGACTACGCGTCATGGACGCAACGCCTATCGTCGTCCGAGTTGAGCCAAGTGATTCAACAGTTTTACTCCAGCGTGGGCGACACGGTTCATTTGTTTGGCTCGCACTACATGCAGTTTTTGGGTGATGGCATGTTGTGCGTATTCGTAGAAACATCGGACACCAGCTCTGTCAATCATGCGATGCGCGCCGTTCGCGCTGCCTTTGGCTTGCAAGATGGCACACGCCGTTTGGATGCTTTCGTGAAGCAACAATTCGGCGAGCGTGGCCTGCCTGCTTTTCGCCTGAACGTGGGTTTGCACACGGGCCCCGTCAGCTTTACCAAATTGGAAGGTTTGTTTGGCAACAGCGGTCAGCACACGCCAGTGGGCGATCCGGTCACGACGGCGCTCAAAATGTTTCAAAGTCAGCCGACCATTGATTGGCCTATTGCTGCATCCGTGCAAACGCAGCGTTTGGCACTCGCTGTGGCGCGCAGCGGCAGGCGAGCCATGCTTCAGATGCCGGGGCGCCATGGCGCGCTGGATGCGGTCGAGTTGGTCGCGCTTTAATTCCACGGGTTGCTGTTTTAGAAATTCCTCGAAAGAAAGAACATGAACGCACAAGCGAGACAGCCGCGTTGGGGCTTGACGGTACGCAGCTTGTCGATGAGTTTGCTGCTCTTGTTTGCCGTGGTGCCCGCCATGCTGGTTGGCTGGTTGCTCTACGCCAGCCATGAGCAGACAGTCGATAAACTGTCGCAAAAAATGATTGAAGATGTCGTGCAGCGAGTGCAGGCCGATGCGGAGACGCAATTGCAAACAGCAGACCTGATTTTGAATGGCCTGATCTCGCCTGCGCCCAGCGACGCACAAACCAAATCAGCACGTCGCCTGATCCATCAACCGGAAGAATTTGAAAAACTCGCCGTCTCACTCACACGCATGGCCGCCGATGTGCCTTACCTGTATTTCGGTAGCAACCAAGGCGATTTTCATGGCGTGGAGCAACTCACACGTGGCGGCACCGGAATGATGCGCATTGGCATGCGACGCCAAGGCGATGAAGGCAGACAATTTTATTCAGCGGCGTTTGCAGGCGATCGCAGCAAAAAGCTCGATGCCGAAGCCAGAAACTATGAGCCGCGCACGCGACCTTGGTATGCACAAGCTGTGGCCAAACGTGAGCGTATTTTTACGCCGGTCTATTTGTCTGCCTCCAAGAAGCAACTCCTCATCACGGTGGCGCAGCCGGTGTTTGAAGAAGATGGCAGCGTGGTTGGCGTTTTTGCCGCTGATTTATTTTTGAAGCGACTCTCTGAGGCGATGCAGACCATCAATATTTCGCCGCGCGGTGTGGCTTTTATCGTGGACGAGACGGGTGCCGTGGTGGCCACATCGTCTGGCGATGCGCTTTTTACCGAATACGGTGGCAAGCTGGAGCGGCTCATGCCAGCGGGCAGCGCAAATGTGTTGACACGAGAAGTCTTTGCGCAGATGCAGCCTTTGCTCGGCAACACGACATCCAAGACGTTAAAGCGCGAGCGCTTCAATGGCGCGGTGCAAACCCGAATGGGCGAAACCTTGGTTTCTATGCGGCCTTTTGCAGAGAATTTGGGGCTGCCATTGACGCTCATCGTTGCTGCACCCGAGTTAGATTTTTCCAGCGATGCGCAATCTGGGATTGAGCGGGCTCTGATGCTCATGCTCACCATCGTAGTGTTGGGCGCGCTGCTCGCAGCTTCGATCGCATGGCGGATGTCAAAGCGCTTTAAAACGCTGATGCAGGCGGCGATGCAAATGGGCCGAGGCGAAGTCCCCGCCTTGCAATCGACGGCGGGCATCTTGGAAGTGCGTGAGCTCGCGCGGACGCTGCATCACAGCGCCAACGAGATTCAATCCAACCGCAGCGCGATTGAGTCGCAAAAGCAGGCGCTGCTTGATGCCAATGAGCATTTAGAAGAGCGCGTGGCGCTGCGCACCGAGCAGCTTGAAGCGTCTCGCGAAGAAGCGCTGCAAGCAGCAAAGGCCAAGGCCGCGTTTCTCGCCACCATGAGCCACGAGATTCGCACACCACTCAACGGCGTGGTGGGTATGACGGCGTTGATGGCCGATACGCCGCTTAATGAGGAACAACTCGATTACTTGCACACCATGCGGGTATCGAGCGATCAGTTGCTCTCGGTGATCAACGATATTTTGGATTACTCAAAAATCGAGTCAGGCAAGATGGATTTGGAAAGCGAGCCGCTCTCGGTGCAAAGCGCGATTGAAGAGGCCTGCGACATAGGCGCAGCGCGTGCGCGCGAGAAGGGCTTGGAGCTCCTGGTGGATGTGAGCGATGACGTACCTGTATGGGTGCGCGGCGACATTACGCGGCTGCGCCAAATTTTGCTGAATTTTTTGGGTAATGCGATCAAATTTACCGAGAAGGGTCAGATCGTTGTCACCGCGCATCTGAAAGAAGATTTCGATGCGGCGCGCGTGATGAATGGCGTGCCGCAGCCCGGCGCATTGATCGAATTTCGCGTGAAAGATTCTGGTATCGGTATCCCGAAAGACAGGCAGGGCGCATTGTTTCAATCGTTTACGCAAGTCGATGCATCCACCACGCGCAAATACGGCGGCACAGGGCTGGGCTTGGCCATTTGCAAGCGTTTGGCCGAGATGATGGGCGGCAGCGTGGGGCTGGAATCTACAGACGGCCACGGTTCGACATTTTGGTTTACGGCACGTATGCAGTTCAGCGATGCGCCTGATCCATCGGAGACTTCGATTCTTGAATTGGCCAGTCTTGAGGGCAAGCTTGCCGTGATCGTGGACGACATGCCCGTCAACATCCAAATTCTTGAGAAACAACTCAAGCGCTGGAAGATGAATACTGTGGCTTTCAGCCATGCGCCCGATGCGCTGCAATGGCTGGGCAGCCGCGATGCGGACGTCGTCGTCACAGATATGCACATGCCGGAGATGGATGGCATCATGTTTGCGCAGGCGCTGCATCGATCCAAGCCGAAGATGCAGATCGTGCTGCTGACCTCGGGCACGATACCGACGACGAGCGAAGCCAGCGAATTTGCAGGGCGCTTGCTCAAGCCTTATCGGCAATCGCAATTGTTCAACATCTTGGCGCGGATTTTGTATTCGCAAGGCGCGCAACTCTTGCCGGCCGCAGTGGCTACACTGAAAACAGTGGCGACTAAAAACCAGACGATTTTGGTGGCTGACGATAATTTGGTGAACATCAAAGTGGCGTCTAGCATGCTGGCTAAGCTGGGCTATGAATCAGTAAGCGTGATGGATGGCCAGCAAGCAGCTGACAGCGTCGCCGCATCGCTACAAGCAGGAGGCAAGCGCTTCGCGGCCGTGCTCATGGATGCCAACATGCCTGTGATGGATGGCTATGCCTCTGCGCGCCTGATCATCAGCACGCATGGCAACGCTGCGCCGCCGATTTTGGCGCTCACAGCATCCGTTTTGGAAGAAGATCGCCAGCGCTGCATGGATGCCGGGATGATTGGCTTCCTACCCAAGCCGATGCGCATGGATGAGCTGTCGGCAGGCCTGGAGCAATACGCTCGTGTGTATGAAAACGCTATTAATTCAGTAGCATCTTACGCAGATTCTGTGCCGGCTGCCACCACAAAAGCCTCTGAAAATGCTCTACCGGCTTCGCAGCTCATGGATTGGAGTCGCTTGGAGCAATTTGCTGAGTTTGACGATGAAGAGCGCAGCATGACGCGGGAGGTGATGAGCCTGTTTGCACAAGATGCGCCGGAGCGCCGAGATGACATCTTGGCCAGCTTGGCCACCACAGATCCTGCTTTGCTCTCGCTGCGTGCGCATGCGCTCAAAGGCGCTGCATCGAATGTAGGCGCTACTGCCTTGTCAGAAGCGTGCGCCGCGTTGGAGCAAACTTGTAAAACGAGTGGCTGGCCGCATGACGCGGCTCAGCATATTGCGCGGATTGATGCGCTCACAGATGCAACGCTGGTCGCGCTGAAGGATTGGAAGCCTTGCGTCTGAGTCGGTTTATGCGGCGTCGATCTTCAAGTTTTGCGCCACAACAACTTGCCGCCAGCCAGAGAAATCTTTTTCGATGAAGCTCGCCAACTGTGCAGGCGAGCCATTGGCTGCCGTCACGGGCTCTAGCGCATCACTGGCAAAGCGAGCTCGCACGTCTGGCATCTGAATGACTTTGCCCAAGGCGGCGTTGAGCCGCTCGATCACGTTTGTGGGTGTAGCTTTTGGCGCCATCAGGCCAAAATAGTTAAGCACATCAAAGCCTGCAAATCCGCTCTCCGCCATGCTAGGCACATCTGGCAGCGCTGTAGACCGCTTAGCTGCTGTCACCGCAAGTGCTTTAACGCGGCCATCTTTGATGAAAGCGCTGAGTGCAGGCACGGTACCCGTGACCAGATGAATCTGCCCGCCGATCATGTCCATCGTGGCCGGCGCAATGCCGCGATAGGGGATGTGCGTGATGTAAACACCCGCACGATTTTTCAGCATCTCCAGCACGAGATGGTTGATGCCTCCCGCGCCTGCGCTGCCATAGTTGAAATAGCCCGGTTTGGATTTAGCCAATTGCACGAACTCGCGCATATTGCTCACAGGCAAATCTTTGTTGACCGCCCATACCAGCGGGCCGCTGGCGATCATGCCCACTGGCGCAAACTGGCGGACCGGGTCATAGCCCGCATTGGGCAAAGCAGCCGGCACAGTCGTGAATGGCGCGGCGGCCAGAAGTAGCGTTTGCCCATCGGGCGCACTGTCGGCCACAAATTTTGCGCCAATCGCTCCGCTTGCACCGGTTTTGTTCTCCACAACCACCGGGCTGCCCAGCACGTCGGCGAGCTTTTGCGCCACCAATCTCCCTACCGCATCCGTGCCCGCGCCGGGCGCGAAGGGCACGATGATTTTGGTGATGTTTGTCTGCGCACGGGTTGCCAAAGGCAGCGCCATTAAAGCTGCAGCAGCTTGCGCAGTGTGAATCAGGACGAGGCGGCGATTTTTCATGGGATTTTCTTATGTATCAGTTTGAGTTAACGCATTGTCCATGATCGCGATGACAAGCCGATGACGGCCATGTGGTGATTGCGCGAAGAGTTAGCTCTGCTCTTTGGTCTGGGAAAAAGCTATAATAGAAAGCTTTTCCGATCCTCTGTCCGCCGCGACGCATTTAAATCTGAGCTCACTCAGCAATGAAACTGTCGCCCCTCGTGTAGCGGTTAATAGATCTGAAGATGTATGAAAGATCATGATGAATCTCATCAACATTCTTGAGAACGAAGAAATTGCTCGTCTCAACAAAACCATTCCTTCTTTTGCCCCTGGCGACACCGTGATCGTCAGCGTTAACGTCGTTGAAGGTACACGCAAGCGCGTGCAGGCTTACGAAGGCGTGGTGATTGCCAAACGCAATCGCGGCTTAAATAGCAACTTCATCGTGCGCAAAATCTCCAGCGGCGAAGGCGTGGAGCGTACGTTCCAAACCTACTCCCCCCTGATCGCCACCATCGAAGTCAAGCGCCGTGGCGATGTCCGCCGCGCTAAGCTTTACTATTTGCGCGATCGCAGCGGCAAGAGCGCACGTATCAAAGAAAAGCTCACACGCAACACGAAGACGGCTGCAGTTGCTGCTCCAACAGCAGCGTAACTGCTTATGCATTGCAGCTAAATCTGCGGTGCAGAACAGGAAAACCGCCAAAGCACACGCTTGGCGGTTTTTTTATGCTTCATTGATAGAAAAACAGCGGTTTGCCGGCGTATTTACTGCGTGAAGTGCTATATATTTAGTAGCGTATCTCATATCTACTCCCAGCCGTCGCCATGAGCAGTTTCGTTCCGCTTACGAAGATTCCGCACTTCAACCCACAAGATGTGCCGATCAAATCTTGGGATGCGCACTTAAGCGCTGTGCCAGATCAAGCGCTCACACGCGAGGCTTTATCCAAGCGCTTTGCCCAACCGCCCGATTGGCAACCCGAAGTACGCGAAGAGCCGCCGTTTACGGATCGCAAGCCGCACGATGCGGCTGTGTTGATTGCCATCGTGATGCATTTGCAAAAACCACCCACGATTTTGCTGACGCAGCGCGCCGCGCAAATGTCGACCCACGCCGGCCAAATCGCGTTTGCAGGCGGCAAAGTCGATCACGGCGAAACAGCTCGCCAAGCAGCTTTGCGCGAGGCGCACGAAGAGATTGGTTTGTCGCCAGATTTCGTGGAAATCATCGGCAATCTGCCGCACTACATCACCGGAACAGCGTTTCACATCACGCCTGTGGTGGCATTGATTGAGCCGGGCTTTACATTGAAAGCCAACCCGGCGGAAGTGGCTGATGCATTTGAAGTGCCGTTGGCATTCTTGATGAACCCTGCGCATCATGCGCGGCATGAGTTCGAGTTTGAAGGCCACCGGCGCGAATGGTTTTCAATGCCATATCTGGACACAAAAACAGGTAAAAGACACTTTATTTGGGGCGCTACAGCTGGCATGCTGCGCAATTTATATCGCTTTCTCACTGTATAGATCAGGCGCGATCATCTCGCTTGATTTGCGCTAGATTTAGGCTTTCCAGCGGGCTATAATATTAGGCTACCGGTAAAACCCGCCAGCCGAACACATTTCATCTTTGGCGGGAATAAATGGATTGATTGATCACCAATCCGCAATTTGGAAATTATTTGCAATGACACTCGTTCGTGTTAAAGATACTGAGCCTTATGAAGTGGCACTTCGCCGCTTCAAGCGCACCATTGAGAAGCTTGGCCTTCTCACGGATTTGCGCGCCAAAGAGTTTTATGAGAAGCCGACCTCTGTGCGTAAGCGTAAACGGTCTGCTGCCGTGAAACGCCAATACAAACGCCTGCGCAGTATGCAGTTGCCGCCGAAAATGTATTGATTCGGTTGCGATGTTAAAGAGAGCCACGTCAGCTTTGCTAACGTGGCTTTTTTAATTCTTGTACCCTTGACAGCATGTTGAATACCTCTGCTCACGCAACTTTGGATTGGCTACGCTCTGCGTTGCTGCGCCGCTGTGTAGTTGTGTTGTTTTTAGCCAGCATAGGCATCGCGCATGCAGGCTTGCTGCTCAAGCCGCAAAGCATGGACTTGCTTTGCGCGCCAAGCGGGGCGATGAAGCTGCTCGTCAAATCTGCAGATGGCGATGTGCAAACGAGCCCACATGTCGAACATTGCGCCCTGTGTGCGATACAGAACCTCGCCGATGGTCAGCCGCCTGCTGCAAAGGCCTTGCCGGCACCTTCTGGGGCAACACACATTTCGCGCGCGCGAACGACAAGCGTATTCGTTGCGCATGTTGCGCCACCTCTGCCTGCTCGCGGCCCGCCTTCCTTCCTGAATTGAAGCTTTAGCTGCTCAATAGCTCAAAGCGCACCCTGCCTAGAAGCAGCGTGCGAGATTTCATCGCGCTTGGCCAAACCATAAGGTTTCATTATTGCCAGCGCATTCATTTCAGGATTCCTCATGTCAAGATTCAATACTATTAAATTCATAGCACTCTGCGCAGGTTTGATGCCGGCCATCACCGCTTTTTCTCATGTAACCTTAGAGCAAGCACAGGTCGAGGCCGGCTCTTACTACAAAGCCGTGCTGCGCGTGGGCCACGGCTGCGAAGGCTTACCCACCATTTTGCTACGCGTACAAATCCCCAATGGCTTTCTAGGCGCTAAGCCTATGCCCAAAACCGGCTGGACGCTGCAAACAAAACAAGACAAGCTCGCTACGCCCTACGACAACCACGGTACAGCCGTGACAGAAGACGTGACCGAGATCACTTGGACAGCCACATCACCAGCCACTGCCCTGCCCGACAGCCAGTACGATGAATTCATCCTGCGTGGTCGCGCCGCCATGCCAGTAGGCGCTACGTGGTTCAAAGTCACCCAACTGTGCCAAGACGGCAGCAAAACCGGCAGCAACCCATGGACGGAAATCCCGACGCAGGGCACGAGCACGCGCGGTTTGAAGTATCCTGCGGCTTTGCTTAACGTAGTCGCACCAATCAATGCTGCGGGAACGGCTGTGGGAACGCCTGCTGCCAAGCCGGCCTCTGATCCACATGCCGGCCACAAGCACTGATCCGTTCACTGACCTCAACATCCTTTAGAAAGTCTTCGCCATGTTTACTCTTAAATCAATAGCACGCTGCGCAGTATTCTTGCCAGCTACCGTGCTTTTTTGCTTAAATATTCAAGCGCAAACCGCTGCTGACGTAAAAATCGAGGGCGCTTGGATTCGCACCGCCGTCGAAGGCCAAAGCGGCACCGGCGGCTTCATGAAACTCACCGCGCCTGTCAACATGAAGCTCATCGCGGTATCAACGCCCGTCGCCAAAATCGGCGAAGTCCATGAGATGAAGATGGAAGGCTCTGTCATGAAAATGGCTGAGCTTAAAAATGGCTTAGAGCTGCCTGCTGGCCAAGCCGTAGAGCTCAAGCCCGGCGGTTTTCACATCATGCTGCTGGATTTGAAGCAATCACTCAAAGCCGATGCCCAAGTGCCAGTCACGCTCACGTTTGCTAACGCCAAAGGCGAGCAAAGCAAAGTGGAAGTGAAAATTCCTGTGGCCGCGCGTGCGCCAGGCTCTGCACCGGGCAAAGACATGAGCATGAGCGGCCACAAGCACTGAGTCACTTGCACACCACCTCGTTACAGAGCGCTCTAAAATAAGCGCTCTTTTTATTGATTCCAGCCTAATCCCCAAGAAGCCCACCATGAGCATCAAAGACACCATCACCGAAGACATGAAAACCGCCATGCGAGCCAAGGATAGCGAGCGCCTGCTCACCATCCGCTCATTGCTGGCTGCCGTCAAACAAAAAGAAGTCGATGAGCGCATCACCGTCGATGACGTGCAAACGATTGCCATCGTCGACAAACTCGTCAAGCAACGCAAAGACAGCATCACCGCGTTTGAAGCGGGTGGCCGGCAAGATTTAGCCGATGTAGAAAAAGCCGAGCTCGCCGTATTGCAGGTCTATTTGCCGCAGCGCATGAGCGCGGATGAAGTAGCTGCCGCTGTGAAAGCCATCGTTGCAGAGCTGGGAGCTTCCGGCCCCGCCGACATGGGCAAAGTCATGGGCGCAGTCAAAGCCCAGCTCGCAGGCAAGGCCGATATGGGGCAAGTCTCCGCTGCAGTCAAGGCGGCGTTGGCGAGTTAATCTCACTGCACGCCATCAAGTCAGCCGAGTCAAATTTGCCGCCCGGCAAAATCTTTGGCAAACTGAAACGCCACGCGTCCGCTACGGCTGGCGCGTTCTAGGCTCCAGACCAAGCTTTCTTTTTGCGCGGCTTCGATGCGTGATTCAGGGACGTTCAAATTGCGCAACCATTGCGCCACGATCGCTAAATACTCATCTTGCGTGAACGGATAAAAGCTTACCCACAAGCCAAAGCGCTCAGAGAGTGAAATTTTTTCTTCCACCACTTCGCCCGGATGTACTTCGCCATCCGGTGTGTGCGTGTAGGTGAGGTTTTCTTTCATGTATTCGGGCAGCAAATGGCGGCGGTTGCTGGTGGCGTAGATCAACATGTTGGCCGCGCCGCCACTGATTGACCCATCGAGCACCGATTTGAGCGCTTTGTAGCTGCCATCGCCCTCTTCAAAGCTGATGTCGTCGCAATAAATAATGAATTTCTCAGGCCGATCTGCGATCACGTCGATGATGTCGGGCAGATCGACCAGATCCGTTTTATCCACTTCAATCAAACGCAGGCCTTGGCTCTCATATTCAGCGAGGCAGGCTTTGATGAGTGAGGATTTTCCTGTGCCGCGTGCGCCCGTGAGTAGCACATTGTTGGCCGTATGGCCTGTGACAAATTGCTGCGTGTTGCGCTGAATCTTTTCTTTCTGAACGTCGATCTCTTTGAGGTCAGACAGCTTCATGCCTGCAATATGCTTCACAGGCTCCAAAGCGCCATGGCCGCTGGCACGTTTGCGGTAGCGCCAAGCGATGGTGTTTGTTGTCCAGTCAGGTGCGGTGAGAGGCTGCGGGAGGATTTGCTCGACTCTTGAGAGCAGGCTCTCAGCACGAGCAAGAAGGGCTTGGAATTGTTCGTTCATTTCGCAGTGTTTTCGTTCATAGAAATAGAACACGGAAGTCACGGAAAAGCACGGAAGACACGGAAGTAAAACCAGATTTCTTTTCTGTGGCTTCCGTGCTTTTCCGTGACTTCCGTGTTCTATTTCTATGAACGAAAACACTGCGAAATGAACGAACAATTCCAAGCCCTTCTTGCTCGTGCTGAGAGCCTGCTCTCAAGAGTCG
>JANMDU010000135.1:0-6316 GCA_031376455.1 Variovorax sp.
GTGTTCAAGCGCGAGCTGCTCTACGTGCCGTTTTTTGGCTGGGCCATGGCTCGGATGGACATGATTCATATTGACCGCAGCAAAAAGTCTGAGGCCTTCAATAAAGTCGTGGCGCAGGGCAAGCGGGTGATGGCGCAAGGCGTGTGGGTGATCATGTTTCCCGAGGGCACGCGCATCCCGCGTGGCCAAAAAGGCACATATAAAACCGGTGGCACGCGGCTGGCTTGTGAGACGGGGCGGCCTGTGGTGCCCATTGCAGTGAACTGCGCCAAGCATTGGCCGCGCAAAGCGTTTGTGAAGTCGCCAGGCGTGATCGATGTCGTGATCGGGCCGCAGATCAGCAGCGTGGGACGGCAGCCGGAAGAGATGATGCGCGAAGTAGAAAGCTGGATCGAGGCGAAGACGCGTGAGCTGGATCCGGTGGCGTATGCGCAGAAGGGTTAATCTTTAAGCGTTTTAAGCCTGTAGCCGGCGTATTTGTTGCGTGGCGTGCTATCAAAATTGAAAGCAGATAATTACTGTATTAAAATACAGTAATTCTTCTAGAATAAGAAGAATGCTCTCCAGCTTCTTCGTCGATTTCAACTCCTTTTTTGCCTCTGTCGAGCAGCAGCTTGATGTAAGTTTGCGTGGGCGGCCAGTGGGTGTCGTGCCGGTGATGGCGGAGACATCGAGTTGCATTGCGGCCAGCATTGAGGCGAAAAAGTTTGGCGTGAAAACGGGCACAGGCATTCGCGATGCGCGCAAGATGTGCCCGGGGATTGTGTTTGTCCATGCGCAGCACGAGAAGTATGTCGCGGTGCATGAAAAGGCGGTGGTGGCGGTGGATCGCATCTTGCCTGTCAAGCAGGTGATGAGCATTGATGAGATGGAGTGTGAGCTGCCGCTGCGGTGGCAAACGCGCGAGCATGCCACGCGGCTGGCGGCGCTGGTTAAAAACGAAATCTTGAGCACGGTGGGCGATCAGTTGCTGGTCAGTATCGGCGTCGCGCCCAATACGATGCTGGCCAAGTTAGCCTCCGACATGATGAAGCCCAATGGCCTTGTGATCATTGAGCAGCATGAAATCCCAGAAAAACTTTTGCAGTTGAAATTGCAAGACATCACCGGCATCGGCAAGCGCATGCTGATTCGCTTGAACGATTGTGGCATCCACAGCATGGCTGATTTGTATGCCGCGCCGCGCGATTTGCTGCACACCGCTTGGGGTGGGTTAGCCGGCGACGATATGTATGACAAGCTGCGCGGCGTGGCGTATGGCCCGCGTAAGACGCAGGCGCGTAGCCTCGGCCATTCGCATATGCTGCCGCCCCAGATGCGCAACCCCAAAGACGCGCTGGCTGTGCTCAATCGGCTCACACAAAAAGCCGGTATGCGGCTGCGCAAGCAGGGCTTTTATGCCACAGGCTTAAGCGTGAGTGTGCGCCTAGATCCGCGCGGGATGTATGGCTACGCAGGCAGCAGCAGCGCACCGATGGGTGGCCACCGCGAAGCTGCCATGGGCGAGACACAAGATACGGCTGATCTTCTGCACACCTTGGACATCCTCTGGCACAGCGGCCTGCATCTTTTGAAGCGTCCTAAAGCGGTGGGTATGGTGCTGCATGGCCTCGTGCCAGCGAGCCAGCATACGCCGGGGCTGTTTGATGTGCCTCCACCGGGCAGCGCTGCCCGCACGTCGCCGAGGGAGCGCACCAAGCTGCTCAGCGCCTTAGATGGCATCAACCGCCGCTATGGCAAAAATGCGCTGTATTTCGCCACAGCCCATGGCGCACTGGATCATGCCCCGATGCGCATTGCCTTTAATCGCATTCCAGACATTGAGACAGAGCGCTAGCGCCGTTACCATAGGTAGCTATATTTTCAATAGCACTCTGCGCAATGGATACGCCGGCTATATGCCAATTTCTTCATATAAAAGCCTAAATTTTCAGCCTACAATGATTTGAAATAAATTTCAATCATGCCTACTGTTGTTTTCTGTGATCTTGTCGGCTCTACTGGGCTTTTTGAAAAGCTCGGCGATTCTACGGCCTCGCATTTGATCACGCAGCTCAATAGCGCTCTAGGCCGCGCGATCACGCAGTTTGAGGGTCGCGTGGTCAAGACGCTGGGCGATGGCATCTTTGCTGTGTTTCCGAAGGAAGAGCAAGCTGTGAACGCTTGCTGCGAGATTCAGCGCGAGCTCATGGAGCGCCCGCTGATGCTGTTTGCCGACGAGAAGCTCGCGGTGAGCTCAGGGACGTTTCGCAGCCTGCGCATTGAGCTGCAAATCGGTATGGAATCGGGCGAGGTGGTCGAGATCAACGGCGATTGCTATGGCGATGCGGTCAACAGCGCGGCGCGGCTCGCTGATCTAGCCGGCGCCCGGCAAATCCTCACCAGTCAGCGCGTGCATGATGCGCTGCCAGAGAAGCGCCACAGCGAGCTCAGCAGCCTCGGGCCCATGTTTTTGCGCGGTAAAGAAGAAACAACGACGGTCTACCGCATCAATTGGCAGAAAAAATCCGAGGTCGATCCCGATGCCACGATGCTTGGCGCGCTCTTCAAAGAGGCGCTGCGCACGCAAGAGCTGCAACTCAGCTACGCTGGTAAAACTGTCACTCTTCTGCAATCGGGCAGTGCAGTCAAATCTTTGGCGATGGGGCGCGCGGCAAGTTGTGAGCTGGAAATCAGCGATCCGAGAGTCTCGCGTACACATGCTACTCTGCAAGTGCGCGGCAATCAATTTGTACTCACCGATGCCTCCAGCTACGGCACTTGGGTTTATGCCGGTAGCCAAAGCGAGCCGATTGCGCTGCGGCGCACCGAATGCGTGCTGGTGGGAGTGGGCGAGATTTCTCTGGGCTGCGAGCGCTCGGCAGACAATGCGGCCATTGTGAAATTCAGCGTACAGGGCTAAAGCGCGAGCATGGTGAGCGATACTGCTCGCGCTTTGCGCGACAATACCCGGTTGGACTAGATGCCCGCACACTTTGTATGAAAAACTTAAACCCCCGCGCTGCTTGGAGAGAAATCTCGCACACACCTGACGCACTTTTTTTAGATGTGCGTATGGAAATTGAATCGCTCTATGTGGGCCGCCCGCCGGGCGTCGTCAATATTGCTTGGTATGAGTATCCTGAGCTCACGCCGCAGCCCGATGCTTTTGTGGCGGCTGTGGAGCGTGAAGCGGGGCGCAAAGATCGCCCGGTGTATTTGATCTGCCGAAGCGGCAAGCGCACTGTCGATGCGGCCAAGGCGCTAGAGGCGGCTGGTTTTTCGGATGTGGCCAATATCACGGAAGGCTTTGAAGGCGATTTGGACGAAGGCTTTCATCGCTCGACGAAGAACGGCTGGCGGTATGCCGGCTTGCCATGGGAACAAATGTAGTTTCTCACTCTTGAAAAATCGCGATGGGATCTTAGCTGTCTCAATCGATTTCGTTATCTCTTTTTTAAAATTTCTCCCGCATCATGAGCAAATCTACGCTTAAAAAAACCATGGCCTTTCAGGCCGAAGTCGCCCAACTGCTGCACCTCGTTACGCATTCTTTGTATTCCAACAAAGATATTTTTCTGCGCGAGCTGATCTCCAATGCCTCAGACGCTTGCGACAAACTGCGCTTCGAGGCCATTCAAGATGACAAGCTGTATGAAGATGCGCCGAATTTAGAAGTGCGCGTGAGCTTTGATAAAGATGCAAAAACTTTGACCATTGCCGATAACGGCATTGGCATGACGCAGCAGGAAGCCGTGGACAACCTCGGCACGATTGCCAAAAGCGGCACGAAAGAATTTGTGGGCAAACTCGCTGATGCGCAAAAATCGCAGGCGAAAGACGATGGCTCATTGATCGGTCAATTCGGTGTGGGCTTTTATTCCGGTTTCATCGTGGCTGATTCCATGGTGGTCGAGACGCGCCGTGCAGGCGCAAAGCCTGAAGAAGGCGCTCGCTGGACGAGCGGCGGAACGGGTGAATTTGAGATTGAGACTATTCATAAACCGACGCGCGGCACGAGCATCACGCTGCATCTGCGTGACGATGCGATGGATTACGCCGGTGCTTGGAAGCTCAAAGAAATCATCAACAAATACGCCGACCACATCAGCCTGCCCATCCTGATGGAAAAGGAAGAGTGGAAAGAAGGCGAGCCGATTGATGCTGCAGATCCAAGCAAAGGCAAGATATCGGGAACAAAGGGCGGCGGCATGGTCAAAACCGGCGATTGGGAAAAGATTAACGCCGCAGCCGCGCTGTGGACACGCCCGAAGAAAGACATCACCGCTGAGCAATACAACGAGTTTTACAAAAACATTTCCTACGACCAAGAAGCGCCGATTGCACACACGCACAATCGCGTCGAAGGCAGCACGGAATACACGCAATTGTTGTATCTGCCTGCCAAAGCGCCGTTTGATTTGTGGAATCGTGAGAAGAAAGCCGGCATCAAGCTGTATGTCAAACGCGTCTTCATCATGGACGATGCGGAGAGCCTGATGCCCACGTATCTGCGCTTCGTCAAAGGCGTGGTGGATTCTGCTGATTTGCCGCTGAATGTGAGCCGAGAGATTTTGCAAGAAAGCCGCGATACGCGCACCATTCGCGAAGGCAACACCAAGCGTGTGCTGTCGATGATTGAGGATTTGGCGAAGCACGACAGTCATGTCGCTTCGACTGATAGCAAAGAAGTCACCGATGTCGTTGACGAAGCAGACAAAGCCAAAGAAGGCAAATTCACCGCCTTCTACGCAGAATTCGGCTCGGTGCTCAAAGAAGGCTTGGGCGAAGATTTTGCCAACCGTGAACGTATTGCCAAGCTGCTGCGCTTTGCCTCTACAACTTCCGACACTGCTAGCGCTGGTCTTGCAGACTACAAAGCCCGCATGAAAGAAGGCCAAGAAGCCATCTACTACATCACCGCCGATACGCTGGCCGCTGCCAAGAGCAGCCCGCAGCTTGAAGTGTTTAAGAAAAAAGGCATTGAAGTCTTGCTCATGACGGATCGTGTCGATGAGTGGGCGCTCTCGCACCTGAATGAATTTGATGGCACGGCCATGCAATCTGTGGCCAAAGGCGCGGTGGATTTAGGCAAGCTGCAAGATGAGGAAGAGAAGAAGAAAGCCGAAGAAGCGGCTGAGTCGTCCAAAGAGTTGATCGCCAAATTGAAGGAGGCGCTCAAAGGCAAAGCAGAAGATGTGCGCGTCACCACGCGCTTGGTCGATTCTCCGGCTTGCCTCGTGGTGAAAGACGACGGCGGCATGAGTTTGCAGCTGGCTCGCATGCTTAAAGCCGCCGGCCAAGCCGCGCCAGAGACCAAGCCTGTGCTAGAAATCAACGTCGAGCACGCCCTTGTGAAGCGCCTCAATACCGATGCCGTGCATTTCAACGATTTGGCGCATATCGTGTTTGATCAAGCGATGCTGGCCGAGGGCGGCTTGCCCGATGATCCTGCGGCCTATGTGAAGCGCATCAATGCGCTGCTCGCATGACGCTATTGATTAAATAGCGCTTTGCGCAATCAATACGCCGGCTAGAGCCTGTTTTTACTTAAAATCTGAGCTCAAGGCCGCTTGAGTGCCTTGCGTGCAGATTCGACTTGAGGGCGATGTGCGCAGCCTTCCAAATGATCGTTAACCACGCCCATGGATTGCATCAAGGCATACATGGTGGTGGGGCCGACGAAGTTGAAACCCATTTTGCGCAAGGCTTTGCTTAAGGTTTGAGACTGCGCCGTTTGCGTGAGCGTTATCGCGGACTCGGGCGTGATTTTGGCAGGGCGCTGCTTCGGCGTGGGCTCGTGTGACCAAATGAGCTTGGCGAGAGCGCCCGTGCCTTGAGCGTTGATCAACGCGCAGACTTTTTGCGCATTGTTGATCGCCGATTCAATTTTGCCGCGATGCCGAATGATGCCCGCATCTTGCACGAGTCTGTCCACATCTTTCTCGGTAAAGCGGGCGACTTTTTCAAAATCAAACTGCTGGAACACTTCGCGAAAGCGATCACGTTTGCGCAGAATCGTGATCCAACTCAATCCAGCTTGAAAGCCTTCGAGTGTGATTTTTTCAAACAACCTTCTCTCATCCACAACAGGCATGCCCCATTCGTGATCGTGATAGTGGACGTAATCCGCAAACGCTTCGCCTTGGCCGCACCAAGAGCAGCGGTGTTTGCCATCGGGATGTTGAATCAGAGAAAGTACCATTCTTGTGAGTTTAAGCAAGTTTGGCTATTTTGAAGTGTTCGTTTTGATACGACGGCTGCGAGTTTGAGGCGTCGCACTTCGGGTATCTCACTGCGCGAATGTCCTCCGGCTGGCGCTACGCGCGTGCCTCCC
>JANMDU010000048.1:0-40409 GCA_031376455.1 Variovorax sp.
AAGCGCCTCTCGCTGCGATATATCCAATGCGCTCGTAGAGCACAACGCGCGACACAACGTATTTGAACGTTGTTCCTAAAGGGAGTGTTGTTACTCCTGTCGTTGTGTTTCCGCCGCCACCTCCCCCGCAAGCAATCAACAGGCAAGAGGCGATTACGGCCAATAACGCTGCCTGTAATTTTTCAAGTGTTTGCAAAACATCGTCCTATCGATTCATGTCGGTCAAAATGGAAGTCTGGTGATCATGACTTTCACCGCACGAATTAATTCTATACACAGGATCAACGACAGCACCTGTGACTGCGCGAGAAGTTGTAAATTTTAAAGCTCTTATCACGACCACAACATCACGTTGAGCCTAGATTCTTGACAAGTTGCTACAAAAAAGCCCTTGGCAAATGATGCAAAGGGCTTGTTGTTAATTTATGAATTCGTCAGAACATCAAGACAAATCATCCAAGCTAGCAGCAGGGGCGTGCGCGGTGCACGATTCGATACCGCTATCACGTGATTTTTCGCTGGCATACATCTGACTGTTACCAATGACCTGGTGGTTTCCAGCTTTCAGCACAAAATAAGGCTCGCCTTTGGTGCTGGTGAGTTTTTCAAATCGACCTGAATCTACAGCATTTTTTCTGACCGATTCGATGCCATTTTGAGCGCTAGCTTTGCTTTCATACATCTCGCTTTGCAAGATGATTTGTCCATTGCCAGCCAAAAGGCTGAAATAGAACTTATCGTTTTTTGATTTCTTGAGCTCGAATTTGCCGGCCATGGTGTACTTCCTTCTAAAAAAACAGGTTGCAGCGAAAAGCGCTGTATTCACTTTGTAGCGCTAAAGCATACTTTTTGCAAGCCTGCGGCTTGTAATCTGCACGCTATGATCATAAGAATGAGCTTTTTTGCCATACTTTTAGCCTTCTTGCTGGAGCAGGTGCGACCGATGCCGATGCACAGTGACATACAACGCATGGCATTTAGCTGGGTGCGCAGCTGCGCGCGAAGCTTGGATGCAGGGCGCTCGCATCATGGCTGGCTAATGTGGGGCTGCGCTGTGTTGCTACCGGCTGTGCTGGTTTGGGCGGTGTATGCGTTGCTGCTGTCGAGCGGAAGTTGGGTGGGTGCCGTACTGGCCTTTGCTTGGAGCGTGGTCGTGTTGTATGGTACGTTGGGCTTTCGGCAATTCAGCCACCACTTTTCCGCCATCCGTCAGGCTTTGGATGATGGCGATCAGGTGCGAGCAACGCAATTGTTGGCTGCTTGGCGACAA
The DNA here is from genome assembly GCA_031376455.1 of Variovorax sp. Lineage (GTDB taxonomy): Bacteria > Pseudomonadota > Gammaproteobacteria > Burkholderiales > Burkholderiaceae_C > JANMDU01. Next base: position 1,271 of record JANMDU010000048.1, read on the forward strand.
GTTGATGCCAATCAGATCACGCCTGATCAACTCACCGGCTTATTGATGAACCATGCCGTGATTGCGGCGCATCGGCACGTGTTTGCCGTGCTGGGCTGGTATGCCATCTTGGCGGCTCTTGGCTTGGGGCCTGCGGGCGCGGTGCTCTATCGTATGGCGGAATTCGTAGCGCGCTATTTTCAAGCTGATCGCCAAGATGATCTCTACGCATCGGTGCATCAAAGCTTAGAACCAAATCCTCAAGCAGGACAAGCGCAAACCTTGAGCAGCCCGTCTAGCCGACGAGCAGCTCAAACCGCTTGGCACGTGGTCGATTTCATTCCTGCGCGAGCCACAGCTATGGCTTTTGCCGTGGTGGGGAATTTTGAAGAAGTCGTAGAAGCGTGGCGAAGCAAGCAACCACTCAGCAACGATGGCGTGATTCAAATGGCGATGACAGCCTCCTTGGCCTTGGGCGATACAGCGTCGCCTGAGCATCTGCGCAGCTTGGTGGGCCTCGTGTGGCGTGCTGTAGTGCTTTGGCTACTGCTGATTGCGCTGCTGACTTTAGCGCGGCTGCTTGGATGAGGAAGTAGGCTTAGTAATTGGGCGGTTGGCTCAACTGTGCAAACAATTCACTATAAAGTTGATAGCGTCTCGCGCTTATTTCTTGCCGGCTAGAAGCTGATCTAGCTTGTAAAAGTACATGCTCTCGCACACCACAGCCCGGCTCGTGCAAATGCGTGCAGTTGTAGAACTTGCAATACCCCAAATGCTGCGCCAGATCTGGCATCAAGCTCGCGAGTTGTGTGGGCTCGATGTGATGCAGGCCGAATTCTTGGAAGCCAGGGCTGTCGATCAAAGCGGTTTGTTTTTCTTGATCGAGCCAATACAGCGTGGTCGAAGTGGTGGTGTGTTTGCCGGAATTGAGCGCTTGAGAAATCTCTTGTGTCTTCACGAGCTCGCCTTGTCCTTGCCAGAGTTTTTCCTTCGCTTGAGGCGCGAGCAGATTGACCAGCGTGCTTTTGCCTACGCCGCTTGGGCCGAGCACGAGCGTGGTTTTGCCATGCAGGCGTCTCAAAAGCGCGGCTTGATCGGTATCGCTAGATAAGCGCAATGACAGAGGCATCACGCCGTAATGCATTTGGCGATAGGCGGTAAGGCGCTCCCAAGCGCGCGCGAAAGACTCGGGCAAATCGCTTTTGTTGAGCGCGATAATCGGCGCGATTTTTGCAGCCTCACAGGCGATCAAAGCTCGCGTGAGCTGGCTTTCAGAGAACTCTGGCTCGGCAGCGATCAAGATCAGTGCTTGATCAAGATTGGCAGCGAACATTTTGCTGCGGATTTCGTCTTGCCGATAGAGCAGATTGCGCCGCTCATCAACGCGTTCAATCGTACCTTCGTCTTCGCTGGCGAGCCACTGCACTCTATCGCCCACCACGGCCTGAGATCTTTTGCCACGCGGGTGACAGATGGTTCGCCGACCATCGGGCGACTCCACCAAGCAATGCCTGCCGAAGCTGGCGATCACCAAACCGAGTTCGAGGTTTTGCGCAGATTTCAACGTGGTCTTCAATGCGGTATTCAACGCGCTTTAACCAGCGCATCCACCTCAGCCGCGCATTCGATATCGGTCATCGAGATGCCTTTGACATCGTGTGTGTTGAAGCGCACGACGCAACGGTTGAAATGCACGCTCATATCGGGATGATGATCATGCCGCTCTGCGATGAAGGCCACCGCGTTGACGAAGCTCATGGTTTCCAAATAATTGTCGAAGCGAAACGTCTTTTGAATCGCCACATCTGAGCCATCGCCATCCAAAGTCCAGCCTGGAATCTCTGCGATCTTTGCTACGATTTGAGGAGCACTCAGCGCATATCTCATGCCGGCTATCCACTGTTTTTTCTTTAAATCACTCAATTCATGCTCCCATGCGTGCCAAACGCTCTGATGCAGGCGGATGCGAATAATAAAACTTCACATAAAGTGGGTCCGGCGTGAGCGTCGAGGCGTTGTCTTCATAGAGTTTGAGCAAAGCATTCTTCAAGTCCGTTGCCTGCGTTTGGCTCACCGCATAAGCATCCGCTTCAAACTCATGCTTGCGCGAGAGCTGCGCCATGAGCGGCGAGATGAATACGGTGAACACGGGAATTGTCATCATAAAAAGCAGCAACGCCAGCGCAGAATTAGCACCTTGCACATCAGCGCTGATCGGGCGCACACCAAGGCCGAGATAAAACCACAACTGGCTGCTCAAGAAGCCCAGCAGCGCAAAGCCTGCCAAGCTCATCGCGAACATTCCCCCGAGGCGCTTGGTGATGTGCTTGTGTTTGAAATGCCCCAACTCATGCGCGAGCACGGCATCGACTTCGCCGGGCGTGAGGCTCTTCAAAAGCGTGTCAAAAAACACCACGCGCTTGCTGGCCCCAAAACCCGTGAAATACGCATTCGCGTGTGCGCTGCGCTTGCTGCCATCCATCACGAACAAGCCCTTAGCCGTAAAGCCGCAGCGATTCATGAGAGCCGTGACACGCGCTTTCAAAGTCTCGTCTTGTAGCGGTTCAAATTTGTTGAACAGCGGCGCTATGAAGGTCGGATAAATCAACATCAACAACAAATTGAAGCCCATCCACACGCACCAAGCCCACAGCCACCACATATCGCCTGCTGCGCCCATGAGCCATAAAATCAACGCGGCAATCGGCAGGCCAATCAAAGCGCCGATGAATGCGCCTTTGATGGTGTCGCCCAGCCAGAGCTTCCATGTCATCTTGTTAAAGCCAAATTTTTCTTCGAGCACAAAAGTTCCGTAAAGTGAAAACGGCAAATCAATGATCACGCCAATCACTATAAAGCTGACAAGCAGAGCCAATTGCTGCAAAAGGCTAGGGCCGAGCCTTGCAAGCAAGATTTGGTTCAGCAGGTCAAGCCCGCCCAGCAGCGTCCAACCCAAGAGCACTGCCGCGCCAAACGCCAACTCTAAAATGCCTAGGCGTGATTTAGCTATTGTGTAATCCGCTGCTTTTTGATGCGCTCTCAAAGTGATGCGTTCAGCAAACGCCGCAGGCACATTGCTGCGATGCTGCGCCACATGGCGGATTTGACGCGTAGCAAGCCAGAGTTTGAGAAGAAGGCCCGCCACGAGAGCAGCAGCGAAATGAGCAGTAAAAACAGCAGGAGTCATATATAGATTTTAGGCTTTCGCAGGAAGCCTTTCATTTCAGCGAAAATCAAGCCATGACATCACCACTGCTTAAAAAATCCGAACACAACCTCGTCTGGCTCGATTGCGAAATGACGGGGCTTGATCCGCTAGAAAACCGTTTGATCGAAATCGCCATCGTCGTCACCAGCCCCGACCTCTCGATTCGCGTCGAAGGCCCGGTGTTTGCGCTCAAAGTGAGTGAAGTGGCCTTGAAGAAGATGGACAAATGGAATGTATCGACCCACACGAAAAGCGGCCTGGTAGAGCGCGTGCGCGCTAGCAAAGTGAGCCCCAAGCAAGCTGAACAGCCTTTGATTGATTTCCTCAAAACCTATGTGAACGCTGGTAAAGCCCCCATGTGTGGCAACACCATCGCCCAGGACAGGCGCTTTCTCGTGCGCTACATGCCAAAGCTAGAGGCTTTCTTTCACTACCGCAACCTAGATGTGAGCACCTTGAAAGAACTGGCTAAGCGCTGGAAGCCTGAGGCGTACAAGAGTTTTAAGAAAAAGCAGCGTCACACGGCGCTGGCAGACGTGCATGAATCGATTGATGAGCTAATCCACTATAGGGAACAGTTTTTGAACCTTTAAATGTATTGCAGTAAAGACAAATACTTCTACAAGTCCTTAGCCATCGGCTTCCTTATGAATGCTTCGTACTTTCTAGCTTAACGTACACCAAGTGATAGACGACCACGCAGCCAATCAATGCCGCCACCGAAACCCAAACTGCCTGACCTGACAAAACAACTGCAAGGGTAGCAGGCAAAGCTGCATACAGCCATATTAATGGAGAAACTGCTGCATTCTTGAGTGGCGCTGACCAGCGATGCAGCTTGGGCAATATCAATTGCGTTTTAATCAGACTGTGCATATGCAAGCTGTCTGGTGCACCTGTTGGCTGTTTGTAGCGCATGCGTCTCCAAACACTGTAAATTACTTCGATCACCGGGTATGCTGCTGCTAGCAATACAAGCCATGGCGAAACACTAGGATTACGTGCCATCAGCAAAACCGCAAGCCAAGCGAGTGCAAATCCCGTAAAGTAAGCTCCCCCGTCTCCTAAAAATATTTTGCCCAAAGGAAAATTTAGTAGCCAGAAACCCAAAACAGAGACTGCAAGTAACATGCAACTACTTGCCAAGATGATGTCGCCATGTTTGTTCGAGATCAGTGCCAACGCCACCAAAATGATCATCACGGTGCCAGATGACAGACCATTGAATCCATCAATGATATTCACAGCATTGGCAATGCCACCCACTGCGAATGCCGTGAATAGAATAGCAACAGGCCAATAGGTCAATAAGGTATCGAGAACGGGAACGTCTGCTCTCTGAATCGCAACACCCGATATCAAACAAGCTCCTGCACCACTGGCCATGGTCGCTAACAGTCTTGCAGTCACTCCTACCCGTTTCGTGAGATCCTCAGCCAAACCAAATACAAACGCTGGCACGCTGGCAACCATGAGAGAAATCAATAAATCCCGCTGCTCCCCTGTCGACACAAAACAGGCCGTCAACATGCCCGAAAAAATAGCAATGCCACCGATTCTTGGCGTGGGAGTCACGTGAAATTTCTGCACACCTTCCGTGTGATCGAAGCTGAATCGACCATGCCAGCGCTTTGTTGCTACTAAGATAAGGCTAACAGCGAGCGATACGCTCAAAACAATCAAATAACTTTGCATTCGAGCAATCCCTTATCGAGCTTCGCCTCAAGCTCGACCTAAAGTTTTTTTCCAAGCCTGCCTGAGTGCATTCAGCTTTAGTGCCGACTCTTCATCTTTGGACGCGTTGCGCAGGCTGTGGCGAATAAATACGAAGAGCAACAGAAGAAATGCCGCTGCGATGCTAGCAATCACAGCAATCAGTGCTTTTTGAGGCTTGCTTTTTCTCTCGGGCGGCGTAGCAGTGTCGAGAATTTGAATAACAGCGCCTTCACGGCTTTCGTCAACGCGCGCCAACTCAAATTGCTTAGCGAATAAATCAAATAGCGTTTCGTAGTATTTGAAATCACGAAACTTAGCGATGTAGTCGTTATCGCCGACTTGAGACGGGGCGGTTTGTTCGGCGCGACGCAATTGCAACCGCAGTGCAGCAAGTTCAGTCATGGCCTGCTTAAAATCGGGCGCACTTTCAGCTAAGTAACCGCGCATAGACGATACGCGGACTTCTTGCGCTGCTATGCTGGCTTGCAACTGCGCCAACCCGCTAACTGCCGCTGCGGGATTGGCTTTCAAGGTACTCGCGCTCACGCCGGTGCTTTGCAAAGCTTGTTCAGCCTTGGTCAGATTTTCTTTGGCATTAAGTAATTGTTTCTCGAAGAAAATTCTGCGCTGCTGCGCTTCTGTGACGGCCAGCTTACTCAGCAATTCGGCAAGCTGAGTAACATGCGCATTCGCTAACTCCGCTGCAAACGCAGGCTGATGATCCTCTGCAGAAATGGAGATTAACCCATCTTTGCCACTGCTGATTTGCACCTTTTTTGAGAGAATAACGCGTGCATCTTCTACAAATTTAACGTCATATCTTTCTGTCAAATTAAAGCGCTTGATCAACGCATCTTGAATCGTACGACTTTGCATGAAAGCAACGAATTGATCATTGGGATTCTTGATCCCTGATGCTGCGCCAGCGATACCGCCTAAAGCGCCCAAGCTTTGCAGCAAGGAAGCTGCCGAGCTTTGCTGCTGCTGGGGCGGCATGATTCGCGCTTTCGCCATGAATGTAGGCGTGATCAAAAAACTTGCCCCCAGCGCCAGTGAACCTGCCACTAAAGAACCAAGCACAATCAGGCGCAAATTTTCAACGATGACTTGCAATAAATCAAGCAAGCTGATTTCGTCTTCGACTTGGTCATTCATCGTCGTCGCATGTGATGGTAAGTTATCGCTCATACTGATCAGTTCTTAATCGAGCGAATAGCGGCTACGCCTAAACCAAAGTTCGCAAAAATTTGCGTCCAATCTTTCAAAGCGCGTGTGACAAAGTTATAGCGGCTTTCACGATCTATCTGCGCGGGGACGACAAGGGCATCCCCTGGCATCATGAGCGTCGCGTCAAAATCTCCGCCTCCAAACCAGCTGCCGCTCTGATCACGTCTTGAGATGATGCTGCCATCTGCGCGCAAGATAAAAATTTGGCTAGGGTCAGCATCTTCGGTAAGTCCAGCAGACTTGATCACATCGCGAGCCGTCTTTCCAGTTTTATAAATAAACACATTTTCATTGTTGACTGAGCCATAAGCCGCGACAAAGCTTGGTACAGATGGGATTAAGACGCGGTCTCCATCTTCCAACGGCAAATCGGGGAAAGCAGTCACATCTAGATTTTTTGCATTCAGCTCAAGGGAGATTCGGCCATTGCTGCGCAGCGATTTGATGCGATCTATCTGCGCTTTCGCTTGAATTTGCTGCTGCTGTTGCAAGGCCTGCGCCTGCGCCCCGCTATCAGTGCGCAAGTTAGACAGTGCTGAAGCAGCTTGCGATTGAAGCTGCATTTCCAGCCTTCTGGTCAATTGCGCTAAATTCTCTTGCTGCCTCTGCCGCACAGACTCTCTGCTGAACTCAGTGCCAAACAGATAGGCCTGCGGCGTGACGCCGCCAGTGCGTTGGAGCAATTGCACCAAAGTCTCACCTGGCTTACTCTGATAAATACCTGGAGCGGCGACTTCGCCTTCAATCCTAATCAAGCGTGTTTGGCGATCTTGCGGCAAAGCTATGTCGCTCTGGCTCAGTATCGTGACCACGTCGCCAGACTGCAATAGCAGATTATGAACAGGGTCTTTTAGCAATACAGCTTTGCCTAGATTGAAGGGCACGAGCTCGGTGGTCAGTTGGTCGCGGTTGAGGCGCTCGATGACCGCATACTCCCAATTGATTTGCTCTGCGAGTGTTTTGGCACGAGTCGCAACAGCAGAGCCGGCCTCTTTGGATGCTTCGTTAATTTGTACCAAAGAATTCTTGCGTTTGTAATAGTCTGCCGTGATCAAGGCATCGCGCTCGGGAATCAGATCGAGGACGCGCATACCTTCAAACCAGCTGTAGCGCAACGGCGCAGCGACAGCACCTTGCAATGTGACGGCATTGGCAAATGCGGGGCTGATGCTGAGCAACGTCAGCAAATCGCCATCGCGCAACGCAAGTTTCAAACCTTCTGTATTAAGATTGATTTCTTGAATTTGTCGAGGGGGATTTTTCTCCGGTGCGATGCGCTCTAAGCTGGCTTTGCGCAGGTTGACCAGTGTTGGCACACCGCCACTGATGCCGAGCACATCATTGATGGTCGATGCGCCGGCCTTGAGCTCATAGATAGCCGCTTGATCAAACGCACCAGTAACAGCCACGCGTGCGCCAACTGGCGGAATCACAATCACATCGCCAGCTTGCAAAGACACATCACGGGATTTATCGCCCTTAGCGATAAAGTCATATAGATCAAAAGTAGTCACAACGCGGCCAGCGCGCTTGAGCTGAATATTGCGCATCGATCCATTGGCATTCGGTCCGCCGCTAATGAACAGCGCATTGACCAAACTACTCAGGCTCGATATTTTGTAAGTGCCTGGTTGCTGGGCTTGCCCCACTACATAAACTTGGATGCTGCGCAACCGACCTAAATTCGCATTGACTTCAAAGTTGGTGAAAACTTTAGCGACATGGCTGCGAATCACGGCCTCCATGTTGCGCACTGGCACGCCATTGAGCATCACAACGCCAATCTTTGGCAAACTGATCTGCCCATTGCGATCCAGCACATGCGTGCCGTTGTAATCAACTGCACCCCAGATTTGCACGCGAACTTCATCTCCCGTGCCAAGTACATAGTCAGCAGGTGGAGGCACTGATGCGTCGGCTGCGTATGCATCGGCCGATTGAAACAATTCAGAGCCATAAGCTTTGAGCTTGCGGCCCGTCGCTTCTTGCACGAATTGCTGAAACAGATTAGGTATTTGTGCCAGACGTTGTGGCTTTGGCAGTAGCTCTTTGGCAGAAGAGTCCATCATCTCACTCGGCGCGGAACGCAAATCCAACGAGGGCGATAACCGTAAGCTAGCTGGTGGCGCGGAAGCCAAGACAGCGCCAGCCCCGGCAGCTTGCGGCGTCGACAAGATAGCTGCGGCAGGTTGCAAGCTGCCGGAAAATCCTGGTTGGCTCTGGGCCAAGCAACAGCCAAAAGACAAGAAAAGCACAGTTGCTTTGAGGTGATGAAATTTGAACATATCTCTTACTTCACGAATTAACATCAACAGTGCTTACAAACTACACAGAGCCTGGAAGATGCACTTATTTAGTGCATTACTTACTACGATTATAGATAATTCTTTAGTACAGAATAATTAAATCAGGCCGAAAAACGTGTTTTTACACTGCTTTTCTCAGTGTTCGACGAGTTTCCTCTAGTTGCATGAACATTGAAGCATCCAACTAAAAATCACAGCGATGATTCCGGGAGTTACTCAGGCGATTTTTATCCGGCAACTGCCCATTTTTTGAACGCAGATACCTATTGTGATGATGTCTGCTGACAGTTTGATATTTCCAGTTCAGGAAGATAATAAGACATGAACCTTGACTATTCCAACCCTTATCCCTCTACCCGTATTCCTCTTTTTGCTCGCAACATAGTGAGCACATCGCATCCGCTCGCAGCCCAAGCGGGACTGCAAATGATGCAGCGCGGCGGCAATGCAGTAGATGCGGCGATTGCCGCTGCAGCAGCGATCACGATCACTGAACCTGTGAGTAACGGGCTTGGGTCAGACGCTTTTTGCATTTTGTGGGATGGTAGAGAACTTCGTGGCCTAAATGCTTCTGGTTGCGCGCCAAAAACTTGGACACCTGATTATTTCAAGCGTAAATATGGCGATTCAAATGCCATGCCCAAGCGAGGAATGGACACAGTGACTGTGCCCGGTGCTGTAGCTGGCTGGGTCGCGCTAAGCGAGAAGTTTGGCAAATTACCGTTTGCTGATTTGCTGCAGCCAGCGATCGAAATTGCTGAGCGTGGCTACCTCGTGCCGCCTGTGGTGCAAAGCAAATGGGCCGCAGCGACCGATGAGCTGAAAAACCTGCCCGGCTTCGCGCAAGGCTTTTTGCCTTGGGGCCGCGCGCCAAATGTAGGTGAGTTGTTTCAATTCAAAGCGGCAGCAAACGGCTTGCGCAGGATTGCGGAAACCAAAGGTGCGGCTTTCTATGGTGGCGAAATCGCTGCGGCAATTGAAAAATTTTCAATTGCCAACGGCGGCAGCATCACATTGGAAGATTTCGCTGCCTACAAGCCAGAATGGGTCAAACCGATCTCGCAAAAATATCGCGATCATGAGCTGCATGAGATCGGGCCCAATGGCCAAGGCATTGCTGCGCTGATTGCTCTCGGCATTTTGAATCATTTTGATATCGCTCGCCATAAAGTTGACGGCCTGGATTCTCAGCATTTGCAGATTGAGGCGATGAAGCTGGCATTTGCCGATGTGTATAAATTCGTGGCCGAACCATCAGCGATGAGCGTGACGCCTGAGCAAATGCTCTCGCCTGAATATTTGGCTTCGCGAGCCAAGCTCATTCGAATGGACAAGGCGCAAGACTTCTCTGCCGGCAACATCACACGAGGCGGCACAATTTACCTGACTGCTGCGGATGAGAACGGCATGATGGTGAGCTTTATTCAAAGCAATTACATGGGCTTTGGCTCGGGCTGCGTGGAGCCCACGTTTGGCATCAGCATGCAAAATCGCGGCAACGGTTTCTCACTGGATGCTGCATCCCCGAATGTGGTCGCACCGGGCAAGCGTCCTTTCCACACCATCATTCCAGCCTTCCTTACGATAGACGGCCAGCCCGTAATGAGCTATGGCGTGATGGGCGGCAATATGCAGCCGCAAGGCCATATGCAAACCTTGGTGCGCATGCTGGATTACGGCCAGAGTCCACAAGCCGCATGTGACGCGCCACGCTGGCGCTTCAATCAAGGGCTAGAAATCAACGTAGAAGCAGCGATGAATCCGCAAACCGTGCAAGGCTTGATGGATCGCGGGCATCGCACTGAGGTGATCAACGATTCATACCAAGACTTTGGCGCGGGCCAATTCATCGTGCGCGCTGGCGATCCAAAAGTGCATGGCTATATTGCAGCAAGTGACGCGCGGCGCGATGGACAGGCTGTAGGATTCTGATGTGGATTTATAGAAGAAAAAGGCAATTAGTCGGCGTAGATACTGCGCAAAGTGCTATTATTTTCGAAGCAAATTTATAATGAGCGTGGTTGCACGTCAGGTTCAACTCACAGGCCTTGCCATGGCTGTGGTCGGTTCGATTGCTTTCAGCGGCAAAGCCATCATCGTGAAGCTGGCGTATCGCTACGGTGTGGATGCTGTGACACTCATCATGTATCGCATGCTGTTTGCTCTGCCCCTGTTTTTGTTCATTGCTTGGTGGGCCTCGCACGGCAAAGCGCCGCTCTCTCGCAATGATTGGTTGGGTGTGATAGGTCTCGGGTTTTGCGGGTATTACTTGGCGAGTTTTTTAGATTTTCTGGGGCTTCAATACATCAGTGCATCGCTAGAGAGGCTGATCTTGTATCTCAACCCGACGATTGTTTTGATTCTCGGCGCGTTTATATTTAAGAAAAAAATCTCACGTACGCAAGCGATTGCTATGCTGCTGAGCTATGGAGGTGTGCTGCTGGTGTTTGGCCACGAAGTGCGGTTTGATGGCAAAGATGTATTGCTTGGCTCAGCTTTGGTATTTGCGAGTGCGCTTTCTTATGCGATTTATTTGGTCTACAGTGGTGAGATGGTCAAGCGATTAGGCTCGCTGCGCCTAGTAGGATTGGCCACCAGCGTGGCTTGTTTATTTTGTATTGCGCAATTCGTGCTGCTCAATCCGATGTCAGCAGCTATTGTGTCATCTGAGGTGATTTGGCTGTCGATCTTGAACGCGACGCTTTGCACTGCCGTGCCCGTTGTCCTTGTGATGATGGCCATAGAGCGCATCGGCGCAGGGCTGGCAGCGCAAACGGGCATGATCGGGCCGATGAGCACGATTGCGATGGGTGTGATTTTTTTGGACGAGCAGCTCAATCTGTGGATCATCGCGGGTACTATTCTTGTGCTGCTCGGCGTGTATTGGGTCAGCCGTAGCAAGGCAACATAGAATTTGGCAACATTTTTCGGAGATAGACATGACGCAAGCAATCGTGATTGAACAAACGGGTGGTGCCGAAATGATGAAGCTTGTCGATGTGAAAGTCGGCGAACCCGGCGCGGGCGAGATTCGCATTCGTCATCACGCCATTGGCCTCAATTTCATCGATGTGTATCAGCGCAGCGGTGTGTATGCCCTGCCCTTGCCCCTACAACTCGGTATGGAGGCCGCCGGTGTGGTGGAAGCGGTTGGCGCGGGCGTCACGCATTTGAAAGTGGGAGACAGAGCGGCGTATGCCAGCAACCCGCCCGGCTCGTATTGCGAAGCGCGAGTGATGCCTGCCAAATGTGTGTGCAAACTGCCCGATGCGATTTCGTTTGAGACTGGTGCAGCCATGATGCTCAAAGGGCTTACGGCGCAGTATTTGCTGCGCAAGACGCTGCCTGTTGAAGGCTTAAAGGCAGGCGATTTTGTGTTGTTTCATGCCGCTGCTGGCGGCGTAGGATTAATTGCTTGCCAATGGGCAAAAGCTTTGGGCTACAAGCTGATTGGTACGGCGGGCTCAGATGAGAAATGCGCGCTAGCCAAAGAATTTGGAGCGGCACATGTGATCAACTATTCCAAAGAAGATTTTGCAGCCCGCGTTAAAGAGATCACGGGTGCGAATGGTGGAAAGGTGGGCGTGAAGGTCGTGTACGACTCGGTCGGCAAAGACACATGGGATAAATCGCTCGACTGCCTTTTGCCCTTCGGCCTGATGGCCAGCTTCGGCAATGCCTCCGGCGTCGTTTCACCGTTTGCACCGGGCATGCTGGGCGGCAAAGGCTCGCTCTATGTGACGCGGCAAACACTTTTTACCCACATCGCCACACGCGAGAGCACACAAGCGATGGCAGATGATCTGTTTGCGGTAGTGCAAAGCGGCGCCGTAAAAATCAAAATTGATCAGCGCTATGCTTTGGCCGATGTGCAACAAGCGCATCGCGATTTGGAAGCGCGTAAAACGACAGGCTGCACGATTTTGACGCTCTGAAACGAAAATCTAGCCCAACACGAACTGGGGCTTGAGCTCGGCCGACGCGATAGGCGCAAGCATCTGTAAGAACTCTTGCGTCACCGTTGCGTTGTCAAAGAATGCTGCGCGTTGCGGAGGGAAAACGCGGTCAATCTGCAGTGCCGCTTGTACAGCTTGCGCCAAATCATCGTGCATCACACCCGCCGTTGAATCCGCAATCACATCAATCGGCCCTTCCACACGATACGCAGCAACCGGCGTGCCGCAGGCCATGGCCTCCAGCATGGTGAGTCCGAACGTGTCTGATTTGCTAGGGAAGACAAAAACATCCGCCGCTCTGTAGACGCCCGCCAGCTCTTCACGCGGCAAGACACCCATCCAAGTGACACCTGCAAATTTCGCTTTAAGCTTTGCCTCTAGCGGCCCTACACCACAAACCACTTTACTACCGGGCAGCACTAAATTCAAGAAGGCTTCAATGTTCTTCTCATACGACACGCGCCCGACAAACAAATGAATCGGTCTGGGCAAATTCAAATGATCGAGCGCATCGCGTGCGCCAGGCGCAAACACCTGCCCATCCACGCCATGCGTCCACTGCGCGACATTTTCGAAGCCGCGTGCTTGCAACATGCGCAGCGTGGCAGGAGCAGGCACCATCACGCGCTGCGCCCGGGCGTGAAAGCGGCGAAACCACCAGTATCCCAAGGCCAAAGGCACTTTAATTGCAGCATGCAATATTTCTGGAAAACGCGTGTGAAAAGCTGTCGTAAAAGGCAGACGGCGCTTCAAGCAATACTTTCGCCCACAACTTCCCAGCGGGCCTTCGGTCGCCACATGAATCGCCTGCGGTTTGAAGGCATCAAGTTGGTTGGAGAGTTTCGGCTCGATGCCACGCGCCAGCGCAATCTCTGGGTAGCCCGGGCAAGGTCGCGTCTCAAACAAATAGGGCTGAATCACCAAGACTTCATGCCCTAAAGCTTTGAGCTGCTCAACCAGCTCCGCCAGAATCGTCACCACACCGTTAACTTGTGGCCTCCAAGCATCTGTGATGATGGCGATACGCATCTTTTTTATGCCTTTTCGGTTTCTTTGGCCTGAGGGATGTCTTCTAAAGAAGTCACCCGTCTGCGTTTGTTCATTGCATACGATGCGCCCGCCCGCGTTGACCAGTCGATGAGCTCCAGCCTTCCATCTGAATGCTCCACCAAGGCCGTCAGGCTTTCCACCCAATCCCCATCGTTGCAATACAACACGCCTTCAATCTCACGCATTTCGGCATGATGAATATGTCCGCAGACCACGCCATCTAAACCGCGCCTTTTGGCCTCGTGCGCCACTGCAGTTTCAAAATCAGAGACATAGCTCACCGCCCGCTTGACTTTGTGCTTGAGGTATTGCGAGAGCGACCAATATGGCAACCCCACGCGGCCACGCAAATTGTTGAATGCGCTGTTGACACGCAGCGTGAATTCATAGGCTTGATCGCCCAAATAGGCCAACCATTTGGCGCACTGAATGACGCCATCAAACAGATCACCATGCGTCACCCAGAGCTTTTTGCCTTCCGCAGTGATGTGGATGCATTCATTCATGACGATGATGCCGCCGAATTCATGGCCTTCATAGCGGCGAGCAAACTCATCGTGATTGCCTGGAATAAAAATCACCCGTGTGCCTTTGCGCGCTGCACGCAAAACCTTTTGCACCACATCGTTGTGAGCCTGCGGCCAGTACCAACGCCTGCGTAATTGCCAACCATCCACAATATCGCCTACTAAATACAAAGTATCGCAGCGCATCACCCGCAAAAAGTCAAGTAACGCATGTGCTTGGCAACCTGCCGTACCAAGATGAATATCGGAGATGAAAATCGTACGAACGTGCCGCTTACTTTCTGCTTCATCATCAAGCGGGGTGATTGTCGGTGTAATTGCAAAGGATGTGGGATGAAGCAGTGGTAGATCTTCAGCAGTTGGCAACGTACTGCGTTTAAAACCTAGCGTATTGAGTACATGACTATTCATGAGCCGCTAAGTTAGCGCTTATTTATGACAAAGACATCACAGTCATGTGACGATTCAGTGTCAGTCGTCATAAAACCGACACGCGCCGATGCAATGCTATGTACCAACCAATACCGAAAGGATCACAGCTGATGAACGCACCCACTCAATCTGAAGAACAAATCATGGCACGCCTGCGTGAAGAGTTGGTAGACGGCTTTGACGAAGAATTTGAGATGGAAATTGAAGACCGCGTGCTCGATGGTTATAACCATGACACAGACGAATCCAAAGCCGCGCGTCAGCACTATTTTCGCGAACTGTTTCGCTTACAAGGCGAATTGGTGAAGTTGCAAGAATGGGTGGTTGACACCAAGCATCGCATCGTGGTGATTTTTGAAGGGCGTGATTCTGCCGGCAAGGGCGGTGCGATCAAGCGAATCACGCAACGCCTGAACCCTCGCGTATGCCGCGTAGCCGCCCTGCCCGCGCCCAATGATCGCGAGCGCACGCAATGGTATTTCCAGCGCTATATTTCGCACTTGCCAGCGGCCGGAGAAATTGTGTTGTTTGACCGGAGTTGGTACAACCGCGCAGGCGTAGAAAGAGTCATGGGCTTTTGCAACAACGATCAGCTTGAAGAGTTTTTTACAACCGTGCCTGAGTTTGAAAAAATGTTGATTCGCAACGGCATCCAACTGGTGAAATATTGGTTTTCTATCAGCGACGATGAGCAGCATGCTCGGTTCATGTCTCGCATTTACGACCCACTCAAACAATGGAAGCTCAGCCCCATGGATTTAGAGTCGCGCCGCCGATGGGAAGACTACACCGCTGCCAAGGAAGAGATGCTGGAGCGTACACACCTGAGCGAATCCCCTTGGTGGGTGGTGCAAGCAGTCGACAAGAAAAAGGCGAGACTCAATTGCATCGCGCATTTGCTCAGCTTAGTGTCGTATCATGAGGTGCAGCATGCATCCGTGCAATTGCCTGATCGTGTGCGTAACCCAGATTATTTGCGCCATCCCGTGCCTGAACATATGCATGTCCCTCAACTCTATTGATGCCTTGCAAGATTACGATGAGCTAACTGCCATTTTTCCGATTACCTGTTTGCTATTAAAAATATAGCACCTTGCGCATATTTCATGCCGGCTAGGCATTTAAAATGCTTACAAAACTACTTGGACGGATAACACGTTCCATTTATCTTGCGCCATTGTTTTGGCTCTAGTGTCGGGCGCTGCGCCCAAAGGCCAAGCGCATTTTTCTGTGCAGTTAATTGCTCAGTGGCGTAAGGCCCTGGGTTGCTGCGATAAGCATCACTCCATGCATGTCCATGGCTCACTAACCACGCACCCACATCTTGTCCGCGGTGCTCAACACGCGCAATCACGCGGCCAAACTGATCTCTGGCCTGCGTGGTAAACGAGACGCTTTGCTGCAGCAGCCGCGCACGCAACGCATCTCGCGCAGCTTTACCGCCAGTTTGGCAAATCTCGGGGGCATCAATGCCTTGAATGCGCAGCTTGATGGGTTTGCTTGATCTGCCATTAGATGTCGTCACAATTTGCAAGGTATCCCCATCGCTCACACGCGTGACCGTGCCTTGCAGCGTTTGGGTGAGTGCAAAAGCAGGGCTACCTAAGAGAAACAACCCAATTAAAAACTCGCGCATCACGTTATTTTCTCAGCATCGCGCAAGATGCGATCCAAACGATCTGCCAGCTTTTCATTGCTGAGCTTCTCGCGCAACCGCTCTACCATAAGTGGTAAGCAAAGCGGGCTTGGGTGAGATAAGTTCACCCATTCCAAGCGTCGGTTTTGCATCGCTTGCAAACTGGCTTGCAATTGCGCAATATCCAGCTCTTGCGACAAAACTTCTTGCTGCGATTGCACGAGAAGCAAATTTCTCTCGTCGTATTTTTTAAACACTACAAAAAATAAACCACTCGATGCTTGCACTTGCTTATTGCTTTTAGCCGCGCCTGGAAAGCCTGTAAAAATCAAGCCGGCAATGCGAGCGATTTCTCTGAATCGCCTTTGCGCAAGCTCAGAGCTGTTGAGCGAAGCCAACACATCGGCTAGTAAATCTTTGCTGGTAAACAAGCTTTGATCTTGCACGCGGCTCACATCAAAGCTTGTGGCACTCAAAAGCTCAAAGCCATAGTCGTTGACTGAAATGCTGAACGTTGCCGGCTCATCCAGCGCCAAGCGGTAGGCGAGCAAGCTCGCCAACCCCAAGGACACATTGCGCCCCGCGAAGGGGTAGATGTAGAGATGCTGGCCTTCTTTGCTGGTGAATTGCTCGATGAGCAAAGTGTCAGTTGTGGGCAAGCGCGAAAGGCGCATTTGCGTGGTGAGCATTGGCAGGGCCGCTTGCATCTCGGGCTCAGTAATGTCGCCTTGTGCTGCATCGGTAAATAACGCCACCACGTTGTCTGCCAACTCGCTGGATAGGGGCATTTTTCCGCCTGTCCAGCTGGGCACGGCGGCTTTGTTTTTCTCCGCGCGTTTGACATAGGCTGTCATGTCCTGCACGCGGATCAGCTCCAACACTCTTCCTGCAAACGTGAAGCCTTCGCCTTTTTTCAGACGGGCAATAAAGCTCTCTTCAATCGTGCCGATTCGCTGACCTGTCAGGTATTTCACTTGGCAAGAAGCATCGCTCACGATCGTGCCGATGCTCATGCGATGGCGGCGCGCCACCGCGCGATCTGGCACGCGATAAATGCCCTGCTCATCGCGCTTGATGCGGTGATAGTCTGGATACGCAGCGAGCGAATCGCCGCCACGCTCACAGAACGCGACGGCCCAATCGAACTCCTCCCGGCTGAGATCAGCATAGGCGAAAGCCGACCTCACTTCTTCAAACAGCGCAGCTGGCTTGAAGCCGCCCCCTAGCGCCACAGTGACGATATGCTGCACCAAAACATCTAGCGGTTTGCTAGGCGATGTGCGGCTTTCAATCTGCCCCGCCTGCGCGGCTCTTCGAGCAGCGGCAGCCTCGATCAGCTCCAGCGTGTTGGTCGGTACCAGCGTGATGCGACTCGTGCGCCCCGGCGCATGGCCGCTGCGACCAGCGCGCTGGATAAGCCGCGCTACGCCTTTGGCCGAGCCAATTTGCAAGACGCGCTCAACCGGTAAAAAATCGACGCCGAGATCAAGCGAAGAAGTGGCTACCACCGCTTTGAGTTGCCCCGCTTTCAAACCCTGCTCCACCCAATCGCGCACTTCTTTATCGAGGCTGCCATGGTGCAGCGCGATCTGCCCCGCCCAATCGGGGCGTTCAGCCAAAATCAGTTGATACCATATTTCAGCTTGCGAACGCGTGTTGGTGAACACCAAGCTCGTGCCTGAAGCTGCCAATTCTTCGACGACAGGTTTCAGCATGCGCGCTCCAAGATGCCCGGCCCATGAGTAGTTGCCAGGGTTCTCTGGGATCAGCGTGTCGATGCGTAGATCTTTGATTTGCTTGCCTCGTACGACGACAGGGACAGAGTCAGCTCCCCTTCGGGTTTTCAAAGCCTTTTCTGCCTCTACCCGGCATAGTATCTGCGCAGACTGCTCTATATTTGATAGCGTGGCACTCAATCCCCATGTGACCAACTTCGGATTGAACGAACGCAGTCGCGCCAGCGCCAACTGCGTTTGCACACCCCGCTTGTTGCCCAGCAACTCATGCCATTCATCGGCAATCACATATTGCACGCTGCCCAATTCTTCGGCGCATTTCTCTCGTGCTGTCAGCAGCGTGAGCGATTCTGGCGTGGTGATCAACACGCTGGGCATCCGGCGATCTTGCTTAGCGCGCTCGGCTGTTGGCGTGTCACCAGTGCGCACGCCGAGCGTCCAATTCGGCGCGAGATCGTGCATTGGCTCTCGCAAAGCACGAGCCGTGTCAGAGGCTAGCGCCCGCATGGGCGTGAGCCAAATCACGGAGAGCGGTGCAGCTTTTCCCGTCGGCAAACGATCAAGCATCGCCTGCAACACGCCCAGCCAAATCGCGTAGGTCTTGCCCGAGCCCGTGCTTGCGTGCAGCAAGCCGCTGCGGCCGGCGGAAATCTGCTTCCAAGCATCGCGCTGGAAATCAAAGGCTTTCCAATCGCGCTGCGCTAGCCATTGCTCCACGCTTGATTCTGTTGTGTCACTTTCTGTTGTGTCGTTTTTGGCCGGCATGCATTGATCTTACGAGACATAATGCATCTTTATCCCTTCACATCCAGAGACTTCTCCATGAGCTACCAAGACACCCAACTCCTCATCAACAACGAATGGCGCGAAGCAGCTAGCAAAAAGAGCATCGCCATCGTCAACCCCGCTACCGGCCTTGAGATTGGCCGCGTGGCGCACGCTGGCCAAGCAGAAATGGATGCTGCGCTCGAATCTGCCGCCAAGGGATTCGAGATCTGGCGCAACACGCCCGTGGCTGAGCGCCAGCGTGTGATGCGCAAAGCTGCCTCGTTGCTCGCAGAGCGTGTGGACACGATCGCTTTGCTCATGACGCTGGAGCAAGGCAAGCCGCTGGCTGAATCCAAAGGCGAATTGCTTGGCTCGGTCGATACATTGAATTGGCTCGCCGATGAAGGCCGCCGCGTCTATGGCCGCATCGTGCCGCCGCGCTCGATGAACACGCAGATGCAAGTCTTGAAGCAGCCGCTGGGTGTCGTCGCGGCATTCACGCCTTGGAATTTTCCGGTCAACCAAATCGTGCGCAAAGTCGGCGCAGCTTTAGCTACCGGCTGCGCCATCATCGTCAAAGCACCTGAAGAAACGCCAGCATCGCCTGCGATGTTTTTGAAGTGCTTTATTGATGCCGGCCTTCCTGCAGGAGTGATCAATTTGCTCTACGGCGTGCCATCAGAGATTTCTAGCTATCTGATTGCTCACCCCACGGTGCGCAAAATCAGCTTCACTGGCTCTACGCCCGTGGGCAAAATGCTCGCAGGTATGGCCGGCCAACACATGAAGCGCATCACGATGGAGCTCGGCGGCCACGCGCCTGTGATCATTTGCGATGATGCCGATGTCGCACTCGCCGTGAAATCCGCCGGCGCTGCAAAATTCCGCAATGCCGGCCAAGTGTGCATTTCGCCCACGCGCTTCTTGGTACACAACAGCGTCAAAGCTGAGTTCATCGAAAAATTCGTGGCCTTCACGGCCAAAATCAAAGTGGGCGATGGCACAGCTGAGGGTACAACCATGGGGCCACTGGCCAACGCGCGCCGCATGGATGCCATGGCCAAAGTGGTGGCCGATGCGCGCGCAGTTGGCGCAAAGATTGAGACCGGCGGCGAACGCGTGGGCACAACGGGTAACTTCTTCCAGCCCACCATCATCAGCGATGCGCCACTCACATCCAGCGTATTCAACGACGAGCCCTTCGGCCCGATTGCTGGCATTCGCGGCTTTGAGACGATGGATGAAGCCATCGGCGAAGCGAATCGCCTAAGCTTTGGCCTCGCCAGCTATGCCTTCACCAGCTCGCTCAAGCATCAACACAACCTCGCGCAAAACATTCAAGCTGGCATGCTCTGGATCAACCAGCCAGCGCTGGCTGTGGCCGAGATGCCGTTTGGCGGCGTGAAGGATTCTGGCTATGGCTCAGAAGGTGGCCCGGAGGCGCTGGAGGCTTATATCAATACCAAGGCTGTATCGACCGTGATGGTTTGATCTTCAATTTAATCAAAAGCCCGCAGCGCTTGTGCTCTGCGGGCTTTTTGTTGGATCAGAGCGTGTCGACCCAATTTGCCACACCTCCCGTAACCTGCTCCCAACCCGGCTCTGCAATCAGCAAATGGTTGCGGCCTGAGAAAGCGACGGAACATCTTGAAGCTATTGCGTCCGAGCAACTAGCCAAGCGATGATGTCCGCCGCAATCTGATCGCGTTCTGGCTCGTTGAGCATGTCGTGGTACACGCCGGGATAGGTTTTTAAGGTCTTGTCTTTACTTGCGACTGTCTGAATGAATACTTGGCTTCCCTCAATTGGATTGACGCTATCTGCCGTGCCGTAAATCACCATCAGCGGCAACTTCAGCTGCCCCATGCGTTGCTGTACATCGGCGATAGCGTTGAGTGTCGCTGCGGCGGTCGCTGCTGGCAGCTTGTCGCGGCTAACCAAGGGATCGATGGCCAAGGCTGCCATCACACGCTTGTCTTTGGAAAATTCGCTGTCGTCCACCTGAACCACCTTCAAACTCGGCGCTACCGTCGCGACGATTTTCGCTAGGCCAGCGCTGAAGCCTGAAACGCTGTGGGGTCGCTGCAATGCCGCACCGCTCAGCACCACGCCATTCAATTTGTCGGCATGATCAAGCGAGTACCGGGCAGTAATCAAGCCACCCAAGCTGTGTCCGTAGACATACAGCGGCACTTTGGGGTAGCGCTGCTTGGCATCGTTGACCATCATATCGGTGTCCTCCACCATGCGCGCCATAGAATCAAATCGCTGCCGGTCGCCGCCCGAATGGGCATGTCCGCGCAGGTCTTGCGCAAAGACAGCAAAACCCTGCTTCGTTAGCTGCTCGGCAAAACGCTGGTAACGCACGGCGTAATCCCGAATGCCGTGCGTTATCACCACCACGCCACGCACTGGCATTTGCGCGGGCTGCCAAGCGAATGAGCGCAAACACAGACCGTCGCTCGCCAGCATAGTTTTAGTGGTGAACGTAGCAGAACGAATGCTGGAGTTGACATCCGCGCAGTCGTTTGATGCTTGGGCAGTACTGGCCAGCGTGAACATGACCGCAGCAAGTGTTATTTTTAAAATGGAGCGGACGCTGGTTATGGGTTGGGTTTTCGTGGAGGCTTTCATCACTTGAGTTCCTTGGGTTGATTCAACACACGAAATGTTAAACAGCGCACCTCCTCATCACAATGGCGTGTGTCGCCAAATTACTGGCGTTTCGATGCCAATAGACTTGCCGTGAATTAAGATGCCCGCATGATCACCCGCATCCGCGACGAGACATCGCCACCCCGCAGCACAAACCGCATGCAATGGACCATCGCATCCGCTTGGATGCGCGGCGTGGCTGATCTGTTGCGCACGCAAGGGCTGGATGTCCCCGCGCTTTTTCGCGAGGCGGGGCTCGATATTCGTGATCTGGAGGACACTAGCAGCAGAATGCCGGTCGAAAAAATAGATCGGCTCTGGATGCTGGCAGAGCAACAAAGCAAGCAGCCTTTTGTAGCGCTAAATCGGACGACAGCAGACAAGCCCACGAGCTTTGACACGCTGGCCTATTCGATGATGTCCTGTCAAAATCTTGCAGAGGCCATTGAACGCTTGGTTCAGTACTGTGCGGTTGTGTCTGATGCGGTGGATTTACGTGTCGTGAAAATCACCGAGGGTTGCCGCATTGAGGTGACTCCCATGGAGCCACCCCAGCCGGGCCGAAATTCTAGGCTGGATTACACCATCGTGACTTTCTTGGCATTTTGTCGCTGGGTCACAGGCCGCGAGATCATCCCGCTGGGTGTGGAGCTGACGTATCCGGCACCTACTGAGCTTCAGCGGCACAAACAAGCGTTTTCATGCACGCCGCGCTTCAATGCGTCTGGCCATGCTTTGCTGCTGTTCAAAGCAGATTTGCTGCTGCCGTTGCCCACTGCCAATGCGGCCTTGAGCAAGTTGCATGATCGTGTGGTGCAGGAGTTCGTGCGCGAACTCCAACTTGAAGGCATTGAAAGACAAATCGCCACCAGCCTTGTGCGAGGCATGGCTAGCGGAAAATTGAAGCGGCGCGATGTGGCCAGCGATTTGTGCATGAGTGACCGCACCTTGCAACGCAGGCTGACCGAGGCTGGAACTTCATTTCAAAAAGAGCTTGACACCCTGCGCCGACAACTCACGGAGAGTTATCTGCGTGACCCACAGATACCGATACCTAACATTGCATCGCTGCTCGGCTTCGCGGAAGAAAGCACGTTTTACAGGGCATGCCAGCGATGGTTTCAGCTATCGCCTAAGCAAGCGCGAGACAAGGCGTTGATGCCTTAGATCGACTTTAAGTCGGTCTCTACCGTGATGCTCTGAGCCAAAAAATCATCGAGCAGCTTATGTACCAGCGCAGGCTGCTCGTGAATGAGCCAATGCGTGGCATCTTGGATGCGATGGATTTTTAGATCGGAAATGTAGGCATCCAGCCCTTCGATCAAGCGCGGCGGCAAAGCAATGTCTTGCATGCCCCAGATCACTTGGGTCGGAATATTCACAGTGAGCGCTTCATGCGGAATCTCAATCCCATGAATCGCACTGCTTGCATCAATAGGTGGCTTGAGCGGTGAGGCACGATAAAAATTGCAGCCCCCCGTCAAACCATGATTCCATGCATCGCGATATTTTTTCTTCGTCGCTTCATCGAGCCAAGCGTATTTGCCGTTCACCGCACCTAGGCGACTGAAGAATTCAAACAAACGGCGGAAATCATCTTCGGCGAGCAGCGCTTCTGCGTCTGGCCGGCAGAGAAAATTCATGTAGCTGCTGGCCTCTTGCTGATTTACATCATTCTTCAAATCGCGCAGAAACGTACCGGGATGCGGCGAATTGATGATGCAGAGTTTGCGCATCAAATGCGGCATTTGATTGGCTAAATTCCAGGCCACAGCGCCGCCCCAATCGTGAGCAACCAGCGCTGCCAAAGGCTGATCAGCTGACTCAATAGCAATCAGCGCAGCGATGTCTTGCACCAAATGCTTGGCGCGATATTGCGCCACATCGCTGGGTGCTGTTGACTTTTCAAAGCCGCGCAGATTAGGCGCGATGCAACGAAACCCTAAGCTTGCGAAGTGCAAAAGCGTCGCATCCCATACAAAGGCAGCCTCAGGAAAACCGTGTAAAAAAATCAGCACGGGTTTGCCAGCTTCGCCCGCAGCGCGACACGAGAGTGTGATGCCATGCGGCAAAGTTGCAGTGTAAGTGGTGATCATGATGACTATGAATTTAATAGCGCTTAACGCAGTATATACGCCGGTTAACTGCTACTTTTGTTTAAAAAACTAAGATAGATTAGATTTAAGTGGTGAAGATTTTCAACAAGCTCATCGCGCCAATCATGATGGGTTGATGCAGCATGTACCACGTCAAACTCCATGTGCCCAACCACGCGAGTGCCCGCAGTGATGGCGCGATACTGCCTGTGATCACATCACGGCGATTTGCAAGCAGCCACTGCGCCGCTGCCACACCCCACCACATCACACCCAGCCACGGAAAAATCGGCACGTAATCTTCGGTAATCGGCAGTTTAGATATCCAGCCGAGGATATTGAAGCCTCTTTCATTGAGAAATTGCAGGTTTGAAGCCGTGGATACTGCGTAAGCTGCTATGAATTTAGAAGCAATGGCCAACGCACCCAGCGGCCACAACCAAGTGCCCCAATGCGCCGTGAGCCGCACGATGATGAGCATCACCGCAATGCCATGCAAGACGCCGAAGTAAATGAACGTCTTTGAGTTCGTTACATAAGTGACCACGCTAACCAGCAGCGCGCATGCCGCCACTTGCGCCCAGCGCTTCCAAAATCGCGGCCACGTTTGGCCTAGATGGATCGCCACCGCTTGCCCAGCGCCGGCGCAGAGCAAAAACAGACTCACGATGGCGCTGCGCTGCCAAGTCCACAGCGGATCATGATAAAAATCCTGCCGGATCCAGCCAAAGTAATTCAGATCAAAGCAAAAGTGATAAATCGTCATCCATACGATGGCCACGCCGCGCAAGGCATCTAAGCGATCAAAGCGCAGGGATGAGCTCATGCGCAGCGCCTAGTGTGATTTGCCGCGAATCTTCTGCACACCCATCCACAGCGCAACGCAAATCGCGCCCACGATCACACCCACAAGGCCTTCCAGCACGAAGCCCCACACGCCAGCCAGCGCGCCCGTGCCTACAAATGCCTTGATCGCATGCTCAATCATCGGAATGCCATGCGCAATGATGCTGCCGCCCACGGTAAACATCGCAATCGTGCCCGCCACCGAGAGAAATTTCATGAGCTTGGGCGCAAAAGCCACCAAGCCGCGCCCAAAAGATCGCGCCGCTGCGCTGCCAGATTTCATCAGCGCAAGGCCCGCATCGTCCATCTTCACAATGCCGGCTACCAAACCATACACGCCCACCGTCATGATGATGGAAATCGCCACGAGAACAGTGACTTGCCGCGCGAATGCAGCAGCAGCGACTGTGCCCAGCGTGATCACGATGATCTCGGCCGACAAAATAAAGTCAGTACGAATCGCGCCTTTGATCTTCGTTTTTTCAAATTCCACCATGTCTACCTGAGGATTCAAAACGGCCTGTGTGCGCTCTGCATGATTCACATCGTCTGCTTTTTTGTGAAAGAATTTGTGCACCACTTTCTCAAAACCTTCAAAGCATAAAAACGCACCGCCAAACATGAGGAGCGGCAATATAGCTTGCGGCACAAGCGCGCTGATCGCCAATGCTGCCGGCACGAGAATCGCTTTGTTGACCGCCGAGCCCTTGGCCACCGCCCAGACCACTGGCAACTCGCGCTTAGCCGCCACGCCAGCCACCTGCTCCGCATTCAGCGCCAAATCATCGCCAAGCACGCCTGCGGTCTTTTTAGCAGCCACTTTGGTCATCACCGCCACGTCATCGAGCAGCGTGGCAATATCGTCAAGGAGAGCAAGGAGACTAATAGCCATCGTGATCTTTTCAAAAAAATTATCGTGAAATTTAGCCGAAAATTAGGCGCAGATTGCGTGCGCCACTTAAAGCAAGCGCACCTTCACGCCTTTGCCTTTGATCTTGGCGTCCCCAAGGCGTCTAACCGCTTCAGCCCCTATTTTGCGCTCCACGGCGACGTAGGTGGAAAACTCATTCACTGTAATTTTCCCGACTTGCTCACGCGTGTAACCCAAATCCGCAGTGAGCGCGCCAAGCACATCACCCGGGCGGATTTTTTCTTTGCGACCGCCTTGGATGTACAAAGTTGCCATCGGCGGCAAGAGCGGCGCGTTGCTGGCGGAGGTCAGCTCAGCAAGCTTGTTCCAGACTGTCTCGCGGCCTTGCAGCTGCTCAATCTTGCCCACGTTGCCCATCTCATCCATGCTAGCAATATTGAGCGCCAGCCCGCTCTCGCCCGCGCGGCCTGTGCGGCCAATGCGGTGTATATGAATCTCGGCATCCGGCGTCACATCCACATTGATCACAGCTTGCAAATTCGCGATGTCTAAGCCCCGCGCGGCCACATCAGTCGCCACCAAAATGCTGCAACTTTTATTGGCAAACTGCACGAGCACTTGATCGCGCTCGCGCTGCTCTAGCTCGCCATACAAAGCCTGCGCTTTGTAGCCTTGCGCCTGCAAAAAAGTTTCGAGCTGCTTGCATTGCGCTTTGGTGTTGCAAAAAGCCAGCGTGCTCTCGGGCCGGAAATGCGCGAGCATTTGCGCGACTGCGGCAAACCGCTCGTTCGCATTCGCGCCGCGCCGGCTGTCTCCCGCCACCTCATACCAGCGCTGCTCAATCTGGTTGCCCGCATGTTGCAGCTCGACCTTGATGGTTTGCGGGCTGCGCATGAATTGCGCGGCAATCTTTGCGATGCCATCTGGATAAGTCGCAGAAAACAGCAAGGTTTGTCGCTCTTTGGGGCATTGCTTGGCCACCACGGTGATGTCGTCAAAGAAGCCCATATCCAGCATGCGATCCGCCTCATCGAGCACGAGTGTGTTCAGCGCATCAATTTGCAAACTGCCGCGTTGCAGATGATCCATCACGCGACCCGGCGTGCCCACCACGATGTGCGCGCCGTGCTCTAGCGATGCTGTTTGCCCGCGCAGCGGCACGCCGCCACAGAGCGTCACCACTTTGATGTTGTCTTGCGCCCGTGCGAGCCGCCGCACTTCGGTAGCCACTTGATCGGCCAGCTCGCGTGTCGGGCAAAGCACCAAGCTTTGCACAGCGAAGCGGCGCGGATTGAGGCGAGCCAACAGCGCTAACGCGAATGCAGCCGTCTTGCCGCTGCCCGTCTTGGCCTGCGCAATGATGTCTTTGCCCAGCAGTGCCAGCGGCAGAGAGGCCGCTTGAATCGCCGTCATCTCGGTGTAACCCAAAGCGGTGAGGTTTTCCAACGTGGCGGGAGAGAGGCTGAGCTGAGCAAAAGTGTTAGGCGTTGTCATGCTTTGATTATCGGCGGATACATGTGCAACACTTTAGAGGGTGCGTGCTGGAAACGCTTACTGTGAAGAGAGCTGTTTTACGCGGTATTTACATTCATTTTTAGCAGTTAGCCGCCGTATTTATTGCGCAGAGTGCTATCAATATAGTAGCATTACACATTCACCTTCATCAACTGCAAAGATGCCAGTGCCATGATCTGCGCCGACTGCAAGAGCTCATCAATCCCCACATATTCGTCCGGCTGATGCGCTAAATCCAAAATCCCCGGGCCATAAGCGATCACATCTCGCAAATGCCCCGTGCGAACAATGTGCTTTTGGTCATATGTACCGGGAGAAGAAATATAGCTTGGCTCGCGCCCTAAGACACGAGCAATCGCGCGAGCCGTAGCATCCACCACTGGCGCGTCTCTCGGTGTCGCCGTGGGCACGAAGCTCATGATTTCTTTCACATTGAAATCAAAGCCCGGCCGCGTGCGCTGCAATTCTTCCAACATCTCCAAAATCTCGCGCTTCACATCGTCGAGCTTTTCCTCAGCAATAAAGCGCCGATCCAAAACAGCGCGGCAACTGTGCGCCACCACGGGCGCAGGCGTATCTGCCGTCGGCCAGCCGCGCGAATCATTGGCATAGCGCTGCTCCACCTGCCCGCCATGAATACTGTTGACATTCAGCGTAGAGACTCGCGCACCCGGCGGCTCTACCGGCTCTGCCGTGCGGCGATTCGCTAGCACGGGCTGCAATTTCGTTTCCAGCAAATGAATGAACGCGCTCATATGGTTGATCGCACTATCCCCCAAAAACGGCATCGAGCCATGCGCAATGCGCCCTTTGGTCTCCACCTCTGCCCAATACACACCGCGGTGGCCTAAGCAAATCCGATCCACACCCAACGGCTCAGGAATGATCACATGGTGCACACGCGGCTTAGAGAAATAGCCTTTCTCTGCGAGATAGCCCACGCCTGCAAACCCACCCGACTCTTCATCCACCGTGCCGCTGATCTCCAGCGACCCGTTAAACGCAATGCCACTGTCAATCAGCGCCTCGCAAGCGATCACACTCGATGCCAGCCCGCCCTTCATATCGCAAGCCCCGCGCCCATACACCTTGCCATCTCGCACCTGCCCGCCAAACGGCTCAACTGTCCAGCCGCTGCCCGCTTCCACCACATCAATATGGCTGTTGAAATGCACGCATTCTTTGTTACCCTGCGCGCCTTTGCCATCATAGCGAGCCACCACATTCGTGCGAGGATACTGATCCGAATCCCCCGGCGCGCCAGTAGAGCGGATGTACTCCACCGCAAAGCCCTTCTTCGTCAAACGCTCACCCAAAAATCGCGCACAGGCTTCATACGCATCCCCAGGTGGATTAACAGTCGGAATACGAATCAACTCTTGCGTGAGCGCAGTGACTTCTTCGCGGCGCGATGCAATCTCTGCAAGGAGAGTTTCGGATTGATCATGGATTGGCATAAAGCGAAGAATACGCCAGCTGTATAACTTGCGTATTTTTTTAGTCCAAGTAAACGTGTGTTGTTACATTTAAGAAACACACAATTGCAGCATTAAATAGTCGAGCAATTGACATTTTTAACTTTTTACAAATAGCGTTTATCCGCAGGTCATGGAGCGTTACCACAAACCCTCATGCACAAGCGGCGGGATCACCTGAACGTTGCTGTCAAACTGCCATGCCTCTTGCACAGGCGCCACGATGTAAGCCTTGCTGACGCCTACATCTTCCAAGCCTTGCCAAAAGCCTTTGGTGACTTTGGGAGCGCTGGAGAATTTCATCTCGAAGGCAATTTTTTTACTGCCTAACTCAACGATTAAATCGAGCTCTGTGCCAGCGGCGGTGCGGTAATAGCTGACGGCAGCTCCAGGCGGCAATTGGTTGCAAATTTGCTCGATACAAAAGCCTTCCCACGATGCGCCTGCGATGCAATGTCCCATCAATGCATTGCTGTCTGGCAAACCCAGCAGCGCATGTAGTAAGCCGCTGTCGCGCACATACACCTTAGGCGATTTCACCAGGCGTTTGCCAATGTTGACAAAATGCGGTTCAAGTTTACGCACCATCATCGTATCCACCAGAATATCAAGATACGCCTGCGTTGTACTGTGCGACAAGCCGCCCAGCGAGGCAGCAATCGCTGATGCATTGAATTGCTGACCATGCATATGCGCCAGCATACGCCAAAAACGATGCAGGGTCTCAGCGGGCACGCGGACGCCGAGCTCCTTCAAATCTCGCGAGAGAAAATTCATAATGAAATCACTGCGCCATTGAAAAGAGTCCTCCATGCTCGATGCTGTGTAAGACAGCGGAAAACCACCTTTGATCCATAGCGTTTGCAAATGCGTTAAATCACATTGCAATGTATCAACATCCGAACGCGCGATCTCGTCTGCCAAAAAAGGCGAAAGCTGCAAATAGGAGACGCGCCCAGCCAACGATTCGGCTGATTGCGCCAGCAAACGCCCAGAGGCGGAGCCGAGCAGCAGCAAGCGCCCATTACGCCTGTGTGCATCAATTTCTGGACGCAACTGCACAAACACATTGGGCATGGATTGCACCTCGTCGAGCACCACGAGTCGATCGCGATGCTCGGCAAAGAACAGCTCTGCACGTTCGAGTTTGATTCTGTCGGCCATACGCTGCAAGTCTAGGAATAAACTGCCCGGCGTCTGCGCTGCGATGGCGCGGGCGAGCGTCGTTTTGCCTACTTGACGCGGCCCAAGAAGAACCAAACCAGGGTTGGTTTGCAGCCGCTTGAGCGCTTTAGAGGCTTGTAATCGTTCGGTAGATTTTTCTATCATCCTTGTATTTTGCTATCGTTACTAGCAAAATACAAGGATTATTCTAAAGCACTTCACTCGCAAAATCCGCGAGCCTAGAGCGCTCGCCGCGTGCTAACGTGATGTGTCCGCCATGCGGCCAGCCTTTGAATTTATCGACTGCAAAGGTCATGCCACTGGAGCCTTCGGTGAGATACGGTGTGTCGATCTGAGCGAGGTTGCCCATGCAAACGATCTTCGTGCCAGGGCCGGCTCGGGTGATGAGCGTTTTCATCTGCTTGGGCGTTAAGTTTTGCGCCTCGTCAATGATCACGTATTTGTTTAAAAACGTGCGGCCACGCATGAAATTCATGCTCTTTATTTTGATTTTGGAGCGGATGAGTTCGTTGGTGGCAGCGCGGCCCCATTCGCCGGCATTGCCGCCATCGTTCTTTGTCAAGAACTCCAAATTGTCATCGAGCGCGCCCATCCACGGGCCCATTTTTTCTTCTTCGGTGCCGGGGAGAAAACCAATGTCTTCGCCCACACTCACGGTGGCGCGGGTCATGATGATTTCCGTGTAGCGGCGCTCGTCGAGCACTTGAGTCAAACCTGCAGCGAGTGCCATCAAGGTTTTGCCTGTGCCGGCTGTGCCGGCCAGCGTCACCAAATCCACATCCGGATCCATGAGCAGATTCATCGCATAGCTTTGCTCACGGTTGCGCGTGGTCACGCCCCAGATGGCGTTTTTGGCGTGGCCATAATCTTTAAGAGTCTTGAACACGGCAGTTTTGCCGCGAATCTCTGTGACGCGGGCATAGAACGCGGGCTCGCCGGGCGATTCGAAATACACGAATTGATTGATCAGCAATTGCGGCACGATAGGGCCACTGATGCGATAAAACGAATGGCCACCGCTTTGCCAACTCTCTGCCGTTTTGCCATGCTTGTCCCAAAAATCTGCGGGAAGCGCGAGACTGCCGGTGTAGAGCAAATCGCCGTCTTCGAGTGTTTTGTCGTTTTGATAGTCGTCGGTCGGCAAGCCCAGCGCGCGGGCTTTGACGCGCATGTTGATGTCTTTGGACACCAAGACGACTTCTCGCCCCTTGTGCAGCTCGCCAAGGCCTGCAACCACACCGAGAATTTGGTTATCGGCCTTGCCCTGCGGCAATGCAGCAGGCAAGTTGGAGTTGATCACCTGCGTCTGGAAAAACAAGCGACCGGTGGCTTCGCGGTGGCCCGTGCCATCAAGCTTTAAGCCCTCTTTCATGTCTGCGCTCTCGCCGTTTGGCTTATCTGCTGCGAGCGCATCAAGCGAGCGCGAGATTTGGCGCGCGTTGCGAGCGACTTCCGTCATACCTTTTTTGTGACCATCAAGCTCTTCCAACACAATCATGGGCAGAAAAATGTCGTGCTCTTCGAAGCGGAAGAGGCTCATCGGATCGTGCAACAGCACATTCGTATCGAGCACGAAGAGCTTGGCCGGGCCTGCGCTCTTTTTGCGCAAAGATTTAGCCGGGGCTACAGAAATTGGTTTGCTACTCATTTGATAGCGCTCTGCGCTGTTTTTATGCCGGCTAGCAGCTGTTTTCTCTTCAATATTGGCCTTGGACTTGCCCGCAACGACTTCAAGCAACGCTTGCGTCTCTTCTAGCGCTTCTGACTCGCGGCCCGTTGATTCAAACACCTCGCCGTTTTGATCTTGATCTTTGCTTCCAAAACGGGATGCCGTCTGCGATTTGCGTTCTGGACGCGTTGAGGTTGCTGAGCGAGCTGGTGCATCGTAAGCGTCGGCAGAGAGCAAAGCGGCACGTTGAGTAGGGGCAGGAGGCAGAGGCATAAGATGTCAGCTCTTTAAGTTAGGGGTTATAAAAGCAAAAAAGCCACCCGGCAACCGGTGTGGCTTTTTTTGGATTCTGCTGCGGTGACAGGGTTCAAAGCCCAAGTCAGTATCAAACTCATAGCACCACTATACACGCCTACCGTGTCGGTGCAGAAAAAAGTTTTTTAAGGGGAATTAAGCCGATTTTTTCAGCAACTTCACTGCCTTGATGACTTCTTCGACATGGCCAGGCACTTTCAGGCCACGCCATTCTTGCTTCAAGATGCCGTCTGCGCCGATCAAAAATGTGCTGCGCTCGATGCCTTTGACTTTTTTGCCGTACATGATTTTGTTTTTCACCACACCAAAGCCATGGCAAAGTTTTTCTTCAGTATCGGCAATGAGCTCAAATGGTAATTCGAGCTTGGCTTTAAATTCGTCGTGTGATTTCATGTTGTCGCGGCTGACACCGAATACAGCTGCTCCGGCTTTCACAAAATCTTTGTATTTGTCGCGAAACTGCATCGCCTCAGTCGTGCAGCCTGGCGTGTTGTCTTTGGGGTAGAAGTACAACACCATCATCTGGCCGTTGTGACTTTGGTTGCTGACTTTGATGCCGCCGGTAGCGTTAGCTTCGAATTCAAAGAGAGGTTTATTAACAACTACTGCCATGACATTACTCACATTTTGACCAAGCGCTCTGTGCTTGAGCAGCGGGTTGGCCGTTATTCGGAACAACCCCGTATTTTAGCCGTTTTCGGGGTGCTCAGACGAGCTGCTCGCCTCCAAAGCAATTGGCATACGCCAAGAAAACACTCTAAGCGCCGCTTCTTCAATGCCAATGCGCTTAAGCGCAGAAAACAGTTGCACCGCGCCTCCAGCCGTTTGCAGCCTGGCAATTGACAAGGCCTTAGTCGCCTCCGTTTTGTTCAATTTATCGGCCTTCGTGAGCAGCACCACAAATTCCAGCCCCGCCTCCACTCGGGTGCGAATCACATCAAGCAAGCTCTCATCAAGCTCGGTGAGCCCATGGCGCGAATCGGCCAGCATCACCACCGCTTTAAGCTGCGGGCGGCTGACTAAATAATTAGCCATCACTTGCTGCCAGCGTGCTTTGGATTGTTTATCCACCGCTGCATAGCCGTAGCCGGGCAAATCACACAGGATCAGATCCGTCGCGCCCTGCTTACCAAGCGAAAACATGTTGATGTGTTGCGTGCGCCCCGGTGTTTTAGAGGCGTAGGCCAACTGGCGCTGCTGGCAAAGCGTGTTGATGCAGGTGGATTTGCCGGCGTTGGAGCGGCCTACGAAGGCCACCTCGGGATAATCGTGCTCTGGCAGTTGATAAAGCTGCGCGGAAGTCGTAAGGAATCGCGCCGTGTGCAGCCAAGCCAATGCGGTTTTGCCGTCCGCGCTTTTGCCTGCCACCGCAGCGCCCGCCTCAGAAGCGGCTCGCGAGCGCGGCACGCTACGGCGGTAACTCGGGGGCACGATCTTGTATTTCGGCGTCAGTCTGGGGCCGAGTTTCGGGCCCGGTTTGTCGCCAGCTGAGGGCTTTTTCGTGGGCACTTTTGGTGTTTCAGTCATTGCCTATTGTAAAATCTACTCGCTAAACCGCATATCTATTTTGAGTTCACTATGAAATTGATCGCCAGCTTTGCGCTGACCGCCCTCATCTCCTGCGCTGCTTTTGCAGCCGATACCAAACCTGCCGGCCCCAAAATTGATGTGGCAGCTGGCTCCGCTAAATACACAGCGATTTGCGCTGCTTGCCACGGCGCAGACGGCAATTCCGGCTCACCTGAGAATCCAAAGCTCGCCGGCCAGCATCCTGAGTATCTCTACAAGCAATTGGTGGAATTCAAAAGCGGCAAGCGCAAAAATGCCATCATGATGGGTTTTGCATCCACTCTATCTGATGAAGATATGCGCAACATCGCCGCTTGGGCGACCAGCCAAAAAGCCAAGCCTGGTTTTGCGAAAGACAAAGCATTAGTCGCTGCTGGCGAGCGCATTTACAAAGGTGGCATTGCAGATCGCCAAATCGCTGCTTGCGCCGGCTGCCACAGCCCCTCTGGTGCTGGCATTCCAGCGCAGAACCCACGCTTGGCCGGGCAGCATGCAGACTATCTTGTCTCTTCCCTCAAGGCATATCGCGAAGGCAGTCGCGCGAACAATGCCATCATGATGGGCGTGGCCGCCAAGCTCAATGATCGCGAGATTCAAGCCGTAGCGGATTACATTGCAGGCTTGCGCTGATTCCAAGCTGAACCAATCAAGCTAAGCTAGCTCCAAGCAAGCGGGTTTCTCAGACGAGAACCCGCTTTTTTCTTGCCCGTTGACGACGATGCGATCACGGGAACTGGGTGTAAGATTTCTCTGGCATCGCGCGACTTTTTCATATTAGGAGATTTTCATGTTGATCAAAACACATTCCAACGGCTTCAATCACAACTTTCCCAGCGAAATCACGCCGCTCAGTGTGTTTGAAAGCCGCCGCGATGTGCTCAAGCTCTGGGGCACGGGCGCTGCTGGCGCTGCCTTAGCCTCAATTGCAGCGCGCGATGCACGCGCCATGCAACAAGGCACTTTGCCCAAGCTGCCCGGCGGCAAAAGCGCGGTCAGCGGTGCGAATGTGATGGAAAAAATCTCCGATTACAAAGACGCTTCCACGTACAACAATTTCTACGAATTCGGTACCGACAAAGCCGATCCCGCTAAAAACGCCCACACCCTGCAAACCAAGCCTTGGACAGTCGAGATCAGTGGCCTAGTCAAAAAGCCCGGCAGACTAGGCATTGAAGAATTGCTCAAACTCTCCGCGATGGAAGAGCGCATCTACCGCATGCGCTGCGTCGAGGGCTGGAGCATCGTGGTGCCTTGGGTGGGCTATTCGCTCGCTGAGCTGATCAAAAAAGTTGAGCCCATGGGCAACGCGAAATACGTCGAGTTCATCACGCTGGCCGACCCTAAGCAAATGAATGGCCTGCGCAATGGCTCGCTTGATTTCCCCTATGTAGAAGCCCTGCGCTTAGACGAAGCCATGCATCCGCTCACCATGCTGGTTTTTGGCATGTATGGTGAAGTGCTTCCCAATCAAAATGGCGCACCTCTGCGCCTCATGTCGCCTTGGAAATACGGCTTCAAAGGCGGCAAAAGCATCGTGCAAATCCGCTTCACAGAAAAAGAGCCGCGCACCTCATGGAATAAAGCTGGCCCGCAAGAATACGGTTTTTACAGCAACGTCAACCCCAACGTCGATCATCCCCGCTGGAGTCAAGCCTCCGAGCGCCGCTTGGGCGAAGAAGGTGGCATCTTCGCCAAGAAGCGCAAGACTTTGATGTTCAATGGCTATGAAGCGCAGGTGGGGCAGCTGTACGCGGGCATGGATTTGAAGAAGTTTTATTGAAGCTTTTCGGTGATCTAAGACTTAAGAACACGGAAGGCACGGCGTATTCACGGAAGAAACGGAAAAAGCCATTTTCTGTTTTTCTTTTCTGTGGCTTCCGTGTAGTTTCTATGTCTTCCGTGTTCTCAATCCCACCCCAAACACAATGCAAATTCCCCGCCAAGCCCTTTTAAAACCTGCGGCGAAAGCTATACTTTTCATAGCATGTCTGATTCCCTTCGCGTGGCTCGTCTACGGTATCTTCGCTGACAAGCTCGGCGCCAACCCCACCGAATACATCACCCGCCACACCGGCGATTGGACGCTGCGCATGCTCTGCCTCGTGCTGCTCGTCACACCGCTTCGCACCTTAAGCGCAACCCCCCAGCTCGCCCGCTTCCGCCGCATGCTCGGCCTCTTCGTTTATTTCTACGCTGTGCTGCATCTGCTGGCCTACAGCTGGTTTGACATGAGCTTCATCGTCGAAGACATCATCGCCGACATCCCCAAGCGCACCTTCATCCTAGTCGGCTTCGCCGCCTTCCTACTCCTCACGCCCCTCGCCCTCACCTCCTTCAACAAAGCCATCAAAACACTAGGCGCCAAACGCTGGCAGACGCTACACAAAGCCGTCTACGCAGTCGCCGTGCTGGCCATCTTGCATTTCTTCTGGATGCGCGCAGGGAAAAACAACTTCACTGAGGTGTATGTGTATGCGGCTATCTTAGGTAGCTTGCTGGGCTGGCGGGTGTGGCACAAGTTCAAAGCAGTACGACTACAAACCTAAATCGTCCGCCCGAGCACTTCGTAAATACTGGATGACCCGCCGATGGAAATCAATGTAGAATTGCCTTACTTTTACATTGAATCAGGAGCTATCTATGATTGCACTCACCCTCACTAGCAAAGGCCAAGTCACTTTCAAGAAAGATGTGCTCCAGCATCTGGGTGCGCAGCCAGGTGACCGAATCGCCTACGACAAGCTCCCCGGAGCGCAGTTGCGCGTCAAGCTCGTCCGGCCTTCCAGCGGCATTCAAAATTTCATCGGCATGCTAGCTGAGCCTCATGTCAAACCGAAATCCAAGCCTTTGTCTATCGAGCAGATGAACGAGATTGCAGCCAATGCCTGGGCTGGCAAGCCATGAAAATCACGGTGGATACCAACGTCCTCGTGCGTGCTGTGCTGCAAGACGATGCAAACCAAGCCAAGATCGCTGCCGATGCCCTGCAAAAAGCCACGCTGATCGCCATCCCCACACCCTGCCTGTGTGAATTAGCGTGGGTATTGATGCGCGGTGCCAATAAAACCAAAGAACAAGTCTCCAGCGCTATCCGCGCACTGCTAGATACCAGCAAGGTAGAAATGAACCGCCCTGCCGTTGAAGCTGGCCTTGCCGTGCTGGAGGCAGGCGGCGATTTTGCTGACGGTGTGATTGCCTACGAAGGTGCTTGGCTTGGCGGCGACACATTCATGAGCTTTGACAAAAAAGCGATTGCGCTGCTCAAGAAACAAGGCCAAGCAACGCGACAGCTTTGATGGCAGCGTTCACTTGGCCTTCGCACCACCCGCTCGCCTGCCACGTGGCGTGCCCGAATAAGCCGAGGGCTTTTCGGCGCTTGCGCTATAGTTGCTAAACGAATTACTTTAGACTCAAATATGGCGAATACAAAAACAAGACGCGCCGCTCAGGCTGCGGTTGTGACTATATGTCTTTGGGCAGGGGTCGCACGGGCGGAAGAAATTTGCAACATCCTGGATGGGGCTGTAATCATCGCTCAAGACGGCAACAACACTTTCTTGGGCAAAGTTGCAAGTAGTTTTGACAGTCAGTCAATTTTCAACGAATTTGGAACTCATGGGAATGAGTTCAGTTCCAAATCTATTTGGAACGAGTTTTCAACGTTCGGGAACAAGTTCAACTCACTATCGCCGTTCAATGAATTTTCGTCTAGCCCACCCATGCTCATCAAGAATCGCAAAATTCTTGGCTATCTTTCGACAAACAAGAGTCTTAGAGCATCGGTATCGCCAAACCTCCTGAAAGCTCTCTGCAAGGACTCAATGTGATGAGAACGAAATCAGATGCCTCAGCCCGGCGGTCTGTAGATAAGCTGCGTTTTATATTCGCTGAATTGGGATTCCAGACACCGAGTACTTCCTGAACAACTAGATAACTTAGAACAGTGTTATGAACAAAGAGGCAAAAGATCAGATTTTGAGAATATTTTGTGGCAATCACAATTTACAAGCTGCGTCACTTTCGAAAAATCTGCAAACATTAATTTCTGAGGTTTATGCTCCATTTTTGCTATTTGTAGAGTGTTTAGACTTCCCCGCCTTTGAAGCAAGAAGTAATCCGTTTGATGGATTTTTTATTAATAT
Source organism: Variovorax sp. (assembly GCA_031376455.1). GTDB lineage: Bacteria > Pseudomonadota > Gammaproteobacteria > Burkholderiales > Burkholderiaceae_C > JANMDU01. Next base: position 38,150 of record JANMDU010000048.1, read on the forward strand.
GCTGCACAGATCCACCAATGTTTTTGGTGGCATGGCAGCTCTAGTTGCGTCAGGGCATCTTCAAGAAGCGGAGGCTTTATCCCGCTCCTTAGCCGAGCCCTCATTAAAAATCATGCATCTTTGTAAAGGAGACGTTCCAACCAATATTTCTCAATATCTTGCTAGTTATTTCTACGAATCATCATGGAAAACAGAAAAATGGCAAGAAGCTATTAGTAGCTATGACATTCACCCTCACAACAAGCTGATAGAGAATAAAAGCGACCTTGAAAAGCAGGCCGAAGATGTATGCCGCATGTTCATAAAGAATGCAGGTTGTATTTGGCCAGAGAAGACATCATCCATAAGTGTAGAAAAGCTGTTCAAAGATCTTGATAAGGAGCTTGAGTACAGAACGGTGTATCGTGCAATGTGTGGTCAACCACACCAAAACCCGGATGATATTGTTATTAGCTTACTAAGTGCCTTATCTGATAACGACGAACTTGAGCTTAGGCGACGAGAGGAAAAACATTGCTTTAGTATTTTTATTTCTTTGTGGGGCGTTCGGTATTATTTGGAGTCATTGATCACAGTGGCAAAAATGTTATCTTTTGAATCAGTTCATGTTCAGGCTACGCGGGCCACCGAAACGGTAATTGAGTTGCAGACAAACATCAACAATGCGTTGAAAGAATGTAGATTGCCAAATGGTTGGGTTAAGCAAGTTATTGGTGGAGTTTGATTCCTTTCGCAGTAGTGTACAGAGCGCTGATTTGGCTGCTTTTGATCGCATCATGGCTAAAAGCGGTTGCCAGCCGCCACACGAGGGCATGAGCGATAGTATTATTTTGATAGCACTCTACGCAGCATTTATGCCGGCTATATGCCATTTTTTGCTTTAAATTTTCTCGATAGATCGCAACGACGCACTAACCATCCCCCCCCCCGCTGCGTGATGGGTCTGAAAAAGCTGAGGGCTTTCCTCGTGGAGCGCGGCCAGCAAAGCTTAGAACGCTACAAAAGATGGCAGCTCGTGGTATCCCGCACAGAGCTTTGATAAGGAAAGACCTCGGGTTTTTCGGGCACGTCACGGAGCAGGTGAGCGGGAGGCGTGAAGGCGAAGCAGGTGGACTGAATCAGTGCTTAAACCGTAGCCCGCACCTTATGCGTAGAGGCGCGAGTGAGCGTGGCAAATGCTTGTTCAGCCAATTCCTGCTTGCTGCGAATCAGCAATTCGATTTCTGATGATGTCAGCCGTCTCAGTTCGGGCGGGATACCGAGCCTTTGATTGAAGTAAGCGCGTCGAAGGAGTGAGCGAGTCTTGTGATCCACCAGTTTTCAAGTTCTGTTCCATGTTTGCCCCTCAATTCGAGCAAGCGTTCGGGCGATAGATTGTTCGACGGCCGCACGGTAGCGGGCAATATCTTGCGCTTCGTTGGGCGTTGATGCCCACTCGCCTGCATCGAAGGATTGGAGCAATGCCAATTCGTTGGCGTCGTCTTGATTTGTTGCCGCTTCGTTCCGGAATTGACGGGTATTCATAGGTGTTTAAGCATGCAATGGCTGCGCGACCAAGCGAACACCTAGCGCAGTGCAAACGCGGCTGATGGTGTCGAATCTAGGTTGTGCATCTGCACGCAGCGCTTTGTAGAGGGCTTCGCGGGTGATGCCTGAGGCCTTGGCTATCTCGCTCATGCCGCGTGCGCGCGCCACATCGCCTAAGGCTGCTGCAAGCAAAGCTGAATCGTTGGCCTCAAGAATATCCGTCAAGTAAGCGGCCATCGTTGCTTCGTCCGACAAGTAGGGTGCGGCATCGAATTCGGGAAGTTCGTTAACGTTGATACGAGCAGGGTTGATAGAAATCATGCCTTAGTGTAATCGAATGGATACACAGGTCAGATCTACATCAAGTTCAAACAGGGCTGGATCGGTCGCCTTCCCTAAGTTCGCAGACAATCTAGCCATGCCCACACATTCGCAACTCCTCCACACCGTCCCCGTCAGCCTCGAAGGCCGCTCTTATCCGATTGTGATTGGCTCTGGCCTGCTGGGGGATGCGAGCACTTATGCCAAGCTGCCCAAAGCCAGCAGCGCCTTGATCGTGACGAACACCACGGTTGCGCCGCTTTATGCGCAGCAGCTTGCCGCTGCTTTGCAAACGCGCTATCCGCAGGTGCACACGCTTGCGCTGCCCGATGGCGAGGAGTTCAAGACTTGGGATACGCTGAATACGATTTTTGACCAACTCCTCAGCAGCGGCGCAGACCGTAAGGTGACG
>JANMDU010000083.1:0-24998 GCA_031376455.1 Variovorax sp.
GAAGACATTGTGGCCGGCTGCGCGATTCCCGAAGGTCAGCAGGGCTTGAATGTGGCGCGTGTGGCTGCTGTGCTCGCAGGCTTTCCAAAGAGCGTGGCAGGCATCACCGTCGATCGTTTCTGCGCGGCAGGTTTGTCGGCAGTAGCAATGGCAGCGAATGCGATTCGCGTGGGTGAGGCTGATGTGATGATCGGCGCAGGCGTGCAGAGCATGAGCATGGTGCCGATGAGCGGCAATGCGCCATCGCTCTCGCCCGCGATCTTTACTGACACAGAGAATGTAGAAAACTACGGTATCGCTTACGGCATGGGAATGACGGCGGAGAAAGTGGCCACGCAGTGGAAAGTCTCGCGCGAAGCGCAAGATGAGTTCGCCGTGAAGAGCCATGCCAAAGCTGTGGCCGCGATGAAGGCGGGTGATTTCACTGCAGAGATGACACCGATTGAAGTGACGGATCGCAGCTTCGATGTGGCAACGGGCGAGACAACTTCTCAAACACGCACGGTGAACCTCGATGAAGGCGCTCGCCCCGATACATCAATGGAAGGCTTGGCCAAACTGCGCCCAGCTTTCTCTGCGCGCGGCTCTGTGACGGCAGGCAATAGCTCACAGACTTCTGATGGCGCAGGTGCTTTGATCTTAGTGAGCGAAGCTGCACTCAAGCGCTACAACTTGACGCCGATTGCAAAATTCGTGAGCTATGCCAGCCGCGGCGTGCCGCCTCACATCATGGGCATCGGTCCGATTGAGGCGATTCCTGCCGCGTTGAAATACGCAGGCTTGAAACAAGACGATATCGATTGGTTTGAGCTCAACGAAGCCTTTGCCGCGCAGAGCTTGGCCATCATCAACACGCTCGGCTTAGATGCGAGCAAGGTGAACCCCATGGGCGGCGCTATTGCGCTCGGCCATCCGCTCGGCGCAACCGGCGCGATCCGCTCAGCCACCGTCGTCCATGCGCTGCAACGCACGAAAGCGAAATACGGCATGGTGACGATGTGTGTGGGTATGGGGCAGGGCGCGGCAGGCATCTTCGAGCGCATGTAAACGGTTTTCTGACTCTTTTAAGACAGAAATCGGCACTTTGCCGGCATAGAATATGCGCAGAGCGCTATTAAATCAGGAGTAAGTGTATGTCTCAAGATATCCTCAGTCACATAGAGGCCAGCATCCTCACGCTGACTTTCAACCGCTTCGAGAAGAAGAATTCCATCACGGCGGCGATGTACCAGCAACTGGCTGATGCTTTGAAATCAGCGAAAGACGATGCGGGGATTCGCGTTGTCGTGTTTCAAGGTCATGAGGCGATCTTCTCAGCAGGCAATGATCTGGGCGAGTTTTTGAACAGCCCACCAGCCGGCGGCAACAGCCCCGTCTTCCAGTTTCTCGATGCGATCTCTACCTTCCCTAAGCCCATCGTCGCTGCTGTTTGCGGCCCCGCAGTCGGCATCGGCACCACCATGCTCTTGCATTGTGATTTGGTGATTGCCGGAGACAATGCCGCCTTCTCTATGCCCTTTGTTAATCTTGGCCTGTGCCCCGAAGCCGCCAGCAGCTTGCTCGTGCCGCAGATGATGGGTTATCACAGGGCAGCAGAAGCGCTGATGCTCGGCGAGCCATTTCTTGCAGAGGCCGCGCTTGAAGTGGGTTTGGTCAATCGTGTCGTGCCGCCCTCAGAGGCCACGCGCGTGGCAATGCAATGGGCGCAGAAATTAGCTGCCAAGCCAATCACGAGCTTGATGGAGACCAAGCGCCTGCTGAAAAAAGCCAATGCAGCTCACATCAAAGACGCGATGGCCGATGAAGGCAAAAGCTTTAGCCGCATGCTGCAAGAACCGGCGGCGAAAGAGGCGTTTACCGCCTTCATGGCACGCCGTTTGCCCGATTTCTCTCAGGTGTAAGCCGCGCCCAAGCACGTGCACCGAGAATCACGGCATGTCTGCTAAAAAATTAGATCTTTCCACCATCATCCTCGATGACACTTTTCTAGCGGGCGTGCGCGATATTTTTGAAACGAAGATCGTTTTCAATCAAACGCTGGGATTGAAGATTGATCGTCTTTCGCCGCTGAATGCGCAAGCGCATATCGCAATGAAGCCCGAACTGGTGGGGCATTTTGCCTACAACCGTGTGCATGGTGGCGTCATCTCTGCGGCGCTGGATGCAATGGGCGGCTTGGCTTGCATGTGCGCGATGGGTGCGCAGCACCATGAAGAACCTGTTGCTGAGCGGCTCAAGCGCTTTGCCAAGCTGGGCACGATTGATCTGCGGGTGGATTACTTGCGACCAGCGATTGGCGAGATGTTTGTCTTGAAAGCTGAGGTGCTGCGCCTAGGCTCACGCGTGGGTACGACGCGCATGGAGTTTTGCAGTGCCGATGGCGCGCTGTTGTCTGCCGGGGCAGCGGCCTATATCGTTTCTTAGTTGCTGCGTGTTCACTCTTAAAATCATAGCATTTAACGCAATATTGACGTAGGAAAACTACCGAAACACTAATAAATTAACGCTTAGCTAGCCCATCAAAGCAGCTCATCTCCACCATGTCGAGAATTTGCTCTTGCGTATACAGCTCAGAGGCTTTGAGAAATTCAAGCACGGGATCGCAGGAACGTGCATACAGGGTGTAGAGCACAGCAATGGCGGGCAGCTTGCTGCTGACGTGTCCACTCTTTTGCGCTGCTTCGATCCAACCGCCGAGCGTGTCGGATATTGCCATCAGCGCATCCACATAGGCTTTGTTGGCCGTCAGCGTAGCGCGCAGCGATGAATTTTGACTGGGCAGGTTGGGCATTTCTCCGGCGAGCTTGAGTTGCATCATCCAGCGCGCTATTGCCTTGAGCTTGTCAATGGCTTTCATGGAAGCTTCTAGGCTACCCAGCTGCGCCACGCCGCGTTGCATCACGCGCACCATGGCTGCGGCTGCAAGATCTTCCTTGCTGGGGAAATGTTTGTAAAGCGATGCTTTTGCCACGCCCACTTCAAAGGCCACTTCATCCACCGTCATCGCGTCAAAGCCTTTGGCAGCGAGCAGGCCGTTGACCACATCAATAATGGCCTCTTCGCGAGCAGCGAGCATTTGCTGCTTGAAGCTAGGTTTTTTAGAAACAGGTTTTGCGGCTGTGGAGGCGGCAGGTTTGCTGGGCGCTTTGGCTACTGGCTTGGCTGTTGTTTTGCTCATCATGGCTTTATACTTTCTGTGCGACTTAGATTTTACTGTGATGTAGAAAAAAAGCCACGCAGAGTAAAAATTAGCCAGAGTGCCGTAAAAATGAACGCTTGAGTATTTTGCAGTCGACGTGGCGCAGCTTTTGCTAGTATCGAAGCATGAATGCGCTCGAATTGACCCTGCTCTACCTGCTCGCCGCTGTGCTGGGCGTGGTGGTCTGCCGCATGCTCAAATTGCCTGCGATGTTGGGTTATCTCGCTGTGGGCGTGATCATTGGGCCTAATGCATTAGCGCTCGCGCAAAACTCAACATCCATTCGCTATCTTGCAGAGTTCGGCGTGGTGTTCCTCATGTTCGTCATTGGGCTGGAATTCAATTTACCCAAGCTGCGCTCGATGCGCCAGCATGTGTTTGGACTCGGGCTTTTGCAGGTGGTGCTCACGATGCTGATCGCAACTGCCGCATCGCTGGCCTTGGCATACGTGCTGCCGCAGTACTGGGCCATCAGCTGGCAAAGTGCATTGGCGCTCGGCGGCGCATTGGCGATGAGCAGCACGGCGATTGTAGTCAAGCTCATGCAAGAGCGGTTGGAGCTAGAAAGCGAGCATGGCAAACGCGTGATGGGCGTGTTGCTGTTTCAAGATTTAGCTGTCGTGCCACTGCTCGTGCTCGTGCCGGCGCTGGGTGCTTCGCCCGACAAACTGGCCATGGCGCTCGGTCTGGCTGCGCTGAAAGCGACGTTTTTAATAGCCATTTTGCTGACCGGTGGACAAAAAGTGATGCGTTGGTGGCTCACATTGGTGGCGCGGCGCAAGAGCGAAGAGCTTTTTATTCTGAATCTTCTGCTGATCACGCTCGGACTGGCTTGGCTGACAGAAATCGTCGGCTTGTCGCTCGCGCTTGGTGCATTTATCGCGGGCATGCTGATCTCAGAGACGGAATACAAGCATCAGGTGGAAACGGATATTCGACCTTTCCATGATGTGCTCCTCGGGCTCTTCTTCATCACGATTGGCATGTTGCTCGATTGGCGCATTGTGTGGGAGCGCTGGCCTTTGGTTTTGCTTCTGACTCTCGTGCCTGTTTTGTTCAAGCTGGTGATGATTGCCGTCCTCGCGCGCGGCCTAGGCTCTAGCGACGGCACAGCTTTGCGCACAGGCTTGTATCTTGCACAAGCCGGTGAGTTCGGTTTTGTGTTGCTGACGCTCGCGCAGCAGAGCAAGCTGGTGTCCGATGCAATGCTTAATCCGATTTTGGCGAGCATGGTGCTTTCGATGCTCGCCACGCCTTTCATCATCATGTATTCCAATCGTATCGTGATGAAACTGGTGAGCAGCGAATGGCTAGCGCAATCGCTGCAAATGACGCAAATTGCCAAAAAATCGATCAGCCGAGATAAGCATGTGATTATTTGCGGCTATGGCCGCTGCGGGCAAAATTTGGCAAAGATGCTGGAGCGTGAAGGCATTCCCTACATGGCGCTTGATCTCGATCCAGATCGCGTACGCCAAGCCGCTGCCGCTGGCGACAGCGTGGTCTTTGGCGATGCAGCGCGGCTGCAGGCGCTGATGGCAGCGGGCTTGGCGCGCGCCAGTGCCGTGGTGATCACTTATCTGGATGTGGCCAGTGCGCTTAAAGTTTTGGCAAATACGCGTGGCCATGCGCCGCAAGTGCCGGTGATCGTGCGCACGCAGGATGACCATGATCTGGACAAACTCACCGCTGCCGGCGCCACAGAAGTCGTGCCCGAATCGATTGAGGGCAGCTTGATGCTCGCGAGCCACGCGCTCGCCTTGGTCGGCGTGCCGATGCGCCGCGTGATCCGCACGGTGCAAGACCAGCGCGATGCGCGATACAACCTGCTTCGCGGCTATTTTCACGGTCAAGATGACGATACGGTGGATGAACTCGATCACGAGCGGCTACAAACGGTGACGCTGCCCTTGTCGGCAAAAACCCTTGGCAATAGCATCGAGAGTCAAGCGCTGCATGCACTCAAAGTGCGCGTGATGAGTTTGCGCAGGAAAGACGGCTTACTTGTCACGCTCGATGAGATGACCGTATTGCAAGAGGGCGACACACTCGTGCTCAATGGCAAACCCGAAGCGCTGGCTTTGGCAGAGCAGAAGCTGCTGCGTGGATAGTTTTTTAAGTGTTTTCGGCAGTTAGCCGGCGTATTTACTGCGCAAAGTGCTATTAAATTCGTAGCAATTATATTTTAATGGAGATGCCAAATTCTGCTTGCCATCCATCAGCGCCGCGCGTGAACGCAGCCTCCAGCAGGCTGCGGTCTGATGCACTCAATGAACGCGTTACAAAGTCTCTTCCGTTGGCTGCATCGCCGCTGACATACATCTGCGTCGTTAGCAATTCGCGGTTGGCGAGCTTGATTTTCATATGAATATGCGGAGGCCGGCCTGGGTAAGCCACGGGTTTGATCGTGCGAAATTTGTAGCGGCCATCGGGGCCAACTTGCACTTTGCCAAAGCCTTGAAAGGCCATCGGCGAGTTGCCCGATGAGCGGCTGTGGCGATAAGTGCCTTGCGTATCGCATTGCCAGATTTCAACCACAGCACCGGAGACGGGCTTGCCGCTCAAATCGCTGACCACGCCGCTCACCCACGCGCTCTGCCCACCGGAATAATTGACAGTGCCATTTTTCAGTAAATCAGCATCGGCATCTTGCAGCTGCTGATCAGGATAAAACGGGCCTTCGGTTTGCGAGGGCGTGGCTCTGCGCATCGCAGGCGTTTGCGCTATCGCTGGATGCAGCAGCAATACCGGTAGCGCAACACTTGCTGCGGTGAGCACAGAGAGTTTCAAGGCAGAGCGGCGAAGAACGTGTTGCATATTGAGCTTTCTTCAAGGGTTGCTATAGAGAGCAAACTTCCGAGCGAGGAGTTCCGCTCACTGCTTGGGCGTCGCCTTCGATGCCAAATACAAACCCGGCAAAATCAGCGCCGCGCCAAAAGCATGAAAGTCGTGTACTTGCTCGCCCAACACCATCCAACCCATCAACGCGCCATACAGCGGCCCCATATAAAGCGCCATCGCTGTGCGCGCTGCGCCTAGCGTTTTTTGCGCGGCGCTGTAGGCCCAATAGGCCAACGCACCCGGCAACAGACCCGAGATGCCGATCAGCGCAAACGATTTCCAGCTCCAAAGCGTTTGCGATTGCGCCGCGCCAGACCATGCTTCCAGCGCAGCCAGCGGCGCGAGCACCATACAGCCGCCTATCGCTGTCAACACGAGCCGTGCAATCGGTGAGAATTCGGTTGGCCATTTTTTCATCAGCAAGGCATACGCCGCCCACGCAAACGCACAAGCCAGAATCCACAAATCACCCGCTACAAAACGCACCGCGAGCAGATCACCCCATTGCCCTTTGATCACCACATGCAACAGGCCGGCAAATGCTAACGCAATGCCTAACCATTGAATGCCGCGTATTTTTTCACGCAACCAAATGGATGCGCAAAGCACGATGAAGGCCGGCGATAGTGAATAGATCAGCGCGATATTGGTGGCACTCGTTGAACGCGCGCCGATGTACACCCACGCACCACAAACCCACATCCCTAATGCGCCGAGCACCAAATAATGCCAAGCATTTTTCAGAATCAAATGGCGCTTAGATTTAAGCTCGGCAAAAGCAAATGCACCGAGGATGCAAGCAGCAAGCGCCCACCTGCCGAGTGCGAGCATATGCGGCGCGATCTCGCCGGGCGCAAGCCGCGCGACGAGATAGTTGACCGACCAGAGTGCAGGCGTTACGAGCAACAAGATGAATGCGAAGCGTTCTGTCATGAAAAAATTTTTACCAATCCACCAAACTTAAGCCCACGCTTAGCACCGTGCGGCGGCGGTTGTAATCGATCAGACTGTCACCGTAGCCAGAAAAGAGTTGCGTATGAAAACGCAGGCCACTGCCGACTGCGCCTAAGCTGCGCAAATACTCCAACCGAACCGAGCCATTGCCCTCGCTTTTCAAACTGTGGCGCAGCGTCGCGCCCAGCGTATGCGTGCGCAGCTCCTTACCCGCACCCGTATCAAAGCTCCATGTACCAGCGAGCTCAGCGCGACCTACTTTGTCGCTAATGTCGGGGTTGTCATCCTTGCCACCGCTCTCAGGCAAGCGCTGCCAGCCTTTGAGTTGCAATGTGAAGCGATTGCCACCGTCTGTAATCTTGTCTGCCGCAGCCATCAAATAAACCCGATTCCAGCTGCGCGACAGCGGCAGACTTTGCCCATTAGATTGATGCACAAGTCCTGCGCCGCTCATGCGATACGCCCAACCGCCAAGCAAAGGGAGATTGTGGCCAAAGACGTAGATCAGCTCCGGCTCATGATCGGTGGCGCGGAAGGGGCGCGATACTTTTCCATTGAACAATTGCCAGTAACTTTGCTGGGAGTAGCCAAACCAGATCGAATCAGACAGCGGCTGATCGTCGCGATGAAGCAAACCGCTGGCCAACTTTGTACGCACGCTTAAGTTGATTTTCAACTCCGTGGAGCTGTAGGCAACAGCGCTTGCCGGTGCGCCATTGGTGGGTGAGTTAGGCAGCGTGTTCACACTGTTTGCACCCACAACGGCTAGGCTGATCGGGCGATAGCCGCGCAGCTGGAATGGGTCTCGCGCGCTGGTTTTTTCCAAATCCCAAAACCGCATGATCTCGCTGGGCTGCACGGCTGTGCGGCCGGCGCTGCTGAGCTCAATCACGGGCGCAGCAATGCTGGTCGCTACGTTGGGAATGGGCGCTGCTTCAGGCATCACGGAGATAGCGCCAGATGCGGGCGCGATAAACGTGGGCTGAGCGCTTGGCGTGCGGGCCGCGTTGTCGTAGCAAGCCAAGCGGGCCATATTGTCTGCAATCGCTGTACACATTGCTATCGCAGTGATGGAAGGGGAAGGCGCTTGCGCTAGTGCCATGGATGGAAGCGCTGCCACGGCAGCTAATTGATAGAGCTTCATGGTGCAAGCCGCTCCATCTGCCATGCGCCGGTTGCGCTTTGCGTGTAGGCCAGTCGATCATGCAAACGGCTGCGCCTGCCTTGCCAAAATTGCCAGCGATCAGGCAATAAGCGATAGCCGCCCCAATCGTCTGGGCGCTTAGGGCTTTCGCCTTCCCGCGTGGCCACGCGTATGGCTTCATCATCAAGCCACTGCCGACTCTCCACCACGCGGCTTTGCGGGCTGGTGATGGCACTGATGCGGCTGCTCAAGGGACGGCTGTTGAAATACGCGTCGCTTTCAGCATCACTCATTTTTTCGACGCGCCCTTCGATGCGCACCGTACGCTCAAGCTCCACCCAATGAAACTGGAGCGCAGCAAACGGATTGCCCGAGAGCTCTATGCCTTTGCGCGAGCCGTAGCTGGTAAACCATCCGATGCCTTTTTCATCGTAGCCTTTGATGAGCACGATGCGGGTTGACGGCCGCAGATCTGAGCCGACCGTAGCTAGTGTCATGGCGTTGGGCTCTGGGCATTCGGCTTTGACAGCATCTTGCAGCCAGGCATCAAATTGTTTGAGTGGATCAGTGCTGGCATGCGATTCGAGCAGCTCGCCGCGCTCGTAGCTTTTACGCCAATCGGCGATGGGGGGATTGCTCATGGTGTTAATGTCATTTGAGTGAATAGAAGAAGAACACGGAAGGCACGAAAGTAGCACGGAAGACACGGAAAAAGAAGCTGAGGTTTTCTGTGTCTTCCGTGAAACTTCTGTGCCTTCCGTGTCCCATATTTATGATGATCCAGAAGCCTGCCATTGAAGCCAGCCTTTGGCGCGCAGCTCGCAAGCCGGGCAAGTGCCACAGCCGTAGCCCCAAGCGTGGCGATGTGTTCGGTCACCGAGGTAGCAAGTATGCGTGTGTTCTTTGATGAGCTCGACAAACGCTTGTCCGCCTAACTCTTGAGCCATTTGCCACGTCTGTGCTTTATCGATCCACATCAGCGGCGTCTCGATCAAGAGCCGCTTATTCATGCCGAGCGACAAAGCCAATTGCATCGCCTTCATGGTGTCGTCGCGGCAATCGGGGTAGCCAGAAAAATCGGTTTCGCAAACGCCCGTGACAAGCACATCGGTGTCTCTGCGGTAAGCCAGCGCGGCAGCCAGCGTCAAGAAAAGCAGGTTGCGACCAGGCACAAATGTATTGGGCAAACCGGTCGCCTCCATCTTGAAAGCGACATCTCGGGTCAGGGATGTCTCGCTGACTTGGCCGAGCACGTTCACGTCGAGCACATGATCTTCACCCAGCTTGGCCGCCCACTCAGGATATTGCTCACGCAGTTTGCGCAACACAACCAGCCGCGCATCGAGCTCCACCCGATGGCGCTGCCCATAATCAAAACCAATCGTCTCCCCGCGCGGAAAATGTTGCAAAGCCCAAGCCAGACATGTGGTGGAATCTTGCCCGCCTGAAAACAAGACGAGAGCCGCTTGGCGGGTTGGAGGAGTAATCACGCTCATCTTGCAATTATCGTGGGGTTACTTATCATTGCATTCATGCCCGCAAAATCACCCGCCACAGCTAATCGCCAATTCGCCGACTATTGCTGCGATCTGCTAGCCAGCCAAGGCTCTTGCCTGCCCAAGCGCATGTTTGGCGGCTGGGGCATCTCGATCGATGGCATGACGCTGGCCATCATCACGAATTTGGGCGGCGGCGAAAAGCTCTGGCTCAAGGGTGATGAAGAAGCGCGCAGCCGCTATGAAGCTGCAGGCTGCGAGCGATTCACATTTCAAATGAAAGACCGGCTCGCCTCGATGGGCTACTACACCGCCCCCGAGGAGGCGATGGATTCGCAAGACGCCATGCGGCCTTGGGCTCGGCTCGCGCTAGAGTGCGCGTTGCGTGCAAGAGCTGTCAAGCCCAAGCTGACGCGCAGTGCCGCTGGAAGCAGCAAACCCAGCAAAGCACCGACCAAACGCGCGCCTGCAAAAAAGCCGGCTGTCAACGCCAAGCGAAAATCACCCCAAGCTTGAGTCAACGCCTTTTGCTCATGCGAGTGCTGCGCTGGCATACGCATGCTCTGATGCTTACTCATCTTCGGCACTTTGACAGGCACGGGATCCCAATCAAAGTAAAGCGTTTCTGCGTCATGCGCAATGCCCGCTGTGTGCAGGGGCTCAATCACCACAGCGCTGCCCCTGCTGGCTTGAAGGCTTTGCCCTTTTTGCAAAAAATAGTCTTTTCCATCACCTAGCGTAACCCAAGCGCTGCCGCAAGTGATACGGATGGCGGTGTCTGTGTTTGGGCGCAGCGACACAGCATGGTTTGCCTGCAATTGAAAACTCCCTGCACGCGAACGCACACAAGCAGCGGAGGGCTGGAGAGTTGGGATTGATGCTGTTTTGAACATGATTTTCTCCTTCAATGGACATGAATGATGCGCCTGCATCGCTTGACAGTCCAATGAAATCGGGTCACACTATTATTGTGTTTATCGCATGAATAGAGAAAGCCCAATATGTTGCATTCCCAAACCCACCTGCGCACTCGCCCTATCGGCGCGGGCAATCTGCGCGCTTTTGAAGCGGTCGCCCGGCATTTGAATTTTCGCGCTGCTGCCGAAGAAATGGCGCTCACACAAAGCGCCGTGTCCCGTCAGATTCAGTCGCTTGAAGAGGAAGTGGGCACTCAGCTCTTTAATCGCCATACCCGCAGCGTCGAGATGACTGCGGCTGGTATGGGCTTGCTTGGCGCAGTCGCGCCCAGCTTAGAACGAATTGACAGCAGCGTGCGCCAAATCCGCACCAGCGTCGGTAGAAAGCATGTGACGCTCACAACTTTTGCATCTTTCGCATCAATGTGGTTGATCCCACGCTTAGAAGCTTTCCAAAAATCATCGCCAAATATCGATTTCCGCATTGATGCATCAGACGTATCGGTGGATATGGAAACAGCCGATGTTGACATTGCGCTGCGCTATGGCCCGGCACGCAGCATGCCCTCGCATGCGATCCGACTTTTCGGCGAGCAACTCACGCCGGCAGCTAGCCCCTGGCTGCTCAAATCTGAGGCCAAAATTAACAGCCCCGCAGATTTTGCTGGCTTCACTTTGATTGAAGCCGGCGATGCACACAGCTCTCATTTGGATTGGCTCTCGTGGCGGCGCTGGTTTGACGCCCAAGCCGAGCAGAATCCAACAGACAAGCGCTTGGTCAAAATCGCCCCCAAACGCTGGCTCTATTTCAACTACGCCTACCAAATGGCGCAAGCCGCCTTAAGCGGCCAAGGCGTAGTTCTCGCCCGCACGCCACTTGTTGCCGAGCAGCTCGCGCGCGGCGATCTGGTTGAAATTTTGCCGCATCTGCGCATGGATTCCCCCATGGCCTTCTGGCTCATCCTCTCCCCGCGCCAGCGCAGCCTCGGCTCAGCCCGAGCCGAAGTCACTGCATTTTGCAATTGGCTCAAGCTTCAAGCGCAAGAGACACGCCGCTTGATTGGCGAAGTGCCGGAGGGCGATGTGGAGACGGGGTCACTCGATGATTGAGGAGAATGATTTATTGTTACGGGTTTAGAAAACAAAAAAGGCATCCAAGGATGCTTTTTTGACGCAATTATTTTGCCTAAATCGGCACTTAGCCGGCATAAATACTGCGCAGAGCGCTATTGAATTTATAGTACCTCAAGCAGCCTTCACCTTCAAACGCCAAGCATGCAGCAATGGCTCGGTGTAGCCGCTCGGTTGCGCTTTGCCTTTGAAGACGAGATCGCAGGCCGCTTGGTACGCTGCACCTTTGTCGTTACCGGTCATGTTTCTATACAGCGGATCGCCCTTGTTTTGGCCGTCCACCACGCCTGCCATGCGCTTCAAGGTTTCCTTGATTTGCGCTTCTGTGACGACGCCATGATGTAGCCAGTTGGCCATGTGTTGGCTGCTGATGCGTAGCGTGGCGCGGTCTTCCATGAGACCTACGCCGTTGATGTCGGGTACTTTGGAGCAGCCCACGCCTTGGTCGATCCAGCGTACGACGTAGCCTAAGATGCCTTGGGCGTTGTTGTCGAGCTCTTTTTGTTTGTCTTCCGCGCTCCAATCCGCAATCGCGACGACCGGGAATTGCAGGAGCTTGGAAAGGATGTCTTCGCGGATGGCTTTGCCGTCTTGCTTGGCGATGGACTTTTCCATTTGCTTTTGCAGCGCAGGCACGTTGACTTGGTGATAGTGAATGGCGTGCAGCGTGGCGCCTGTGGGGCTGGGCACCCAAGCGGTGTTGGCACCGGCCAGCGGCTGCGCGACTTTTTGCTGGAGCATGGCGCCCATCAAATCGGGCATGGCCCACATGCCTTTGCCGATTTGCGCTTTGCCGCGCAAGCCGCTTTGCAGACCGACGATGACGTTGTTTTTCTCATAGGATGCGAGCCAGGCAGAGGTTTTCATGTCGCCTTTGCGCATGACGGGGCCGCCGAGCATACAGGTGTGCATTTCGTCGCCGGTGCGATCCAGAAAGCCAGTGTTGATGAAGGCGACGCGCGATTTCGCTGAGGCAATGCAGGCCTTGAGGTTAGCGCTGGTGCGGCGCTCTTCATCCATGATGCCGAGCTTGACGGTGCTGGGCTTCAAGCCCAGCAGCTTTTCGACGCGGCCAAAGAGTTCATCGGCAAAGCCCACTTCTTTCGGGCCATGCATTTTGGGTTTGACGATGTAAACCGAGCCTGTGCGGCTGTTGCGGAACGCGTGGGATTTTTTCTTTTGCAGATCGACCAAAGCGATGGTGGTGGTGACGACGGCATCCAAAATGCCTTCTGGGATTTCTTTGGTCGAGCCGTCTTTGGCTTTGTACAAAATCGCCGGGTTGGTCATGAGATGGCCGACGTTGCGAAGGAACAAGAGGCTGCGGCCATGCAGTTTGACTTCGCCTTTGCCCGATGGTTTCACATAAACGCGATCTGGGTTCAAGCCGCGTTTCAAAGTCTGGCCACCTTTGTCAAAGCTTTCGGTAAGCGTGCCATCCAAAATGCCGAGCCAGTTGCTGTACGCGAGCAATTTGTCATCTGCATCGACCACGGCGACAGAATCTTCCAAATCGAGAATCGTACTCAAAGCAGATTCCATCACGATGTCTGCCACGCCGGCTGCATCTGTGCTGCCGATGCGGTTGGTTTTGTCGACGCTGATGTGCAGATGCAAGCCGTTGTGTTGCAACAGAATGGCGGTGGGTGCGGCGGCTGAGCCTTGGTAGCCGATGAATTGCTTGGCATCTTTGAGGCCAACTTTGCCGCCGTTTTGAAGCGAAATAACCAGTTTGCCGGCAACAACGCTGTATAGCTTGCTATCAGAATGTGAGCCCTTGGAAAGCGGCGCGCATTGATCAAGCAAATAACGGCCTTGGCGCACCACTTCCGCTCCGCGCGCTTCGTTGTAGCCCGGGCCTTTTTGCAAACCGTTCGCTTCTGAAATCGCATCCGTGCCATACAGCGCGTCATACAAGCTGCCCCAGCGGGCATTAGCGGCGTTAAGTGCATACCGTGCATTCAAGATCGGCACGACGAGCTGTGGGCCAGCGAGCGTGGCCAGCTCTGCATCGACGTTCTTCGTCGTCACTTTCACGCTTTTCGGCTCGGGCACGAGGTAGCCCGTCTTTTGTAAAAACTTTTGATACGCGGCCATTGGCTTACCTATGGCGACAGGGCCGGGGTTGGTGGTATGCCATGCGTCCATCGCGGTTTGAATGCGATCACGCTCGACGAGCAAGGCGATATTTTTTGGTGAAAGGTCTTGGACGATGGCATCAAAGCCTTTCCAAAATTTATCGCTCTTCACGTTGGCGGCGGGCAAGACTTTGCTTTCAATGAAGTCGCACAGGTTGGTGGCGATTTGGAGGGAATGCTTTTGTGTGCGTTGGGTCATGTTGGCTCTTGAATCAAGGGGATGGTAAAAAATAGAAAATGTCGCGTAAGCTCGTGCCAACATGCGCAGGAGTAGGACCGATTTGCTCGGCGGGCAGGCCAGCGCGGTTGACCCATATTGTGCGGTAACCTGCCCAGCCCGCGCTCGCCACATCCCAGCCATTGGAGCTGACGAAGAGCATTTGCTTGGCTTGCAGGCCTGTGGCATTTGAGCCGAGCGCGTAGGCATCGGGATGGGTTTTGTATTTGCGGATGCTGTCCACACTAATGACGTGATCAAGCACATCCGACAAACCCGCTGATTTGACGGCAGCATCCAACATCGCGGGATCGCCGTTGGAGAGGATGCCCGTCACAATGCCTCGCTTTTTGAGTTCTGACAGCACTTCGCGGTTTTCTGGAAAGGCGGCAAGATGGCTGTACTGACTCATCAGCGCATTGACCGCCGAATCGATATTTTTTAGATCAAATTGACCGTTTGCCGGCATAGAATGTGCGCAACATGCTATTAATTTTATAGCATACCGCAGCGCTTTTTCCGTCACGCTCCAAAACGGCTCGTAGTGCGCGCCATGGTTGCAGGTGGTCAGCAGCCGCGAGTATTCAATCTGTTTGTCACGCCATGCCTTTGCCAACAACTGCCCTTGTCCCGGAAACAATTGCTCGGCTTTCATAGCCACGCTGTACACATCGAACAGCGTCCCATAGGCATCAAACAAAACAGCACGGGGTTTTTCCATAAACTAGACTGTATTACAAACTTTGAGCCATATTCATTCCATTATTGTGGATGAATCAGCAACTTGAAAGACGGTCATTGAGCCTGCTCTGGCATGGCGTGATGACACAATCTTGGATAATTCCTAGCCATCAAACGAGGAGACTTTATGAATTTAGCGCATTCCACCCGCCGCCAGTGGATCACTACAGCGGCGTCTTACATCGCCCTGCCGCAGCTCGCACTGGCGCAAAACGCGCGATCTGTCAGCCTCATCGTGTCTTATCCAGCAGGCGGCGGCGCGGATCTGATGGCACGATTGATTGCGCCACACCTAGGCAAGCTTCTCGGACAAAACGTGGTGGTGGACAACAAGCCTGGCGCCAGCGGGCAAATTGCTGCAGCATTCGTGGCCAAAGCAGCGCCCGATGGCAACACATTGCTGCTTGATGCTTCTTCGTTTGCCGTCAATCCCGCGTTGTTTGCAAAATTGCCCTACGACAGCGACAAAGATTTCACGCCTCTTGGCGTATTGGCGCTGTATCCCAACGTTTTGGTCTGCCATCCGGGATTTGAAGCTAAGAATGTGAAAGATGTGATTCGGCTGGCCAAGGCCAGCCCGGGAAAAATCGCTTATGCATCGTCGGGCAACGGCTCGGCTCAGCATCTGGCCGGGGCGCTGTTTGAAAGCCGCACAGGCGTGCAACTCGTGCATGTGCCGTATCGCGGCGGTGGCCCCGCGCTCAACGATGTGATAGGCGGACAAGTCCCCCTGTTTTTTGCCAATGCTGCCTCATCGCTTGGACATATTCAAAGCGGCCGCCTGCGCCCGCTGGGCGTGACGAGCCGTTTGGCCACGCGCGCGATGCCCGAGATCCCGAGCATGGAGCAATCAGGTGTGGCCAGTTACGAGGTGCTGGAATGGAATCCTGTACTCGGGCCGGCGGGACTGTCAGCGGATGTGACGAGCCGCTTACGCGAGGCTTTGAAAAGAGCCGTGGCAGAACCGGAAGTATTGGCTCGCGTGCGAAGCCTAAGCGGTGAAGTGTTTGTCGACAATTCGCCCACAGCGGTTGCAAACTTTCTCAAAACGCAGCAAACCCAATGGGCTCGCTTGATCAAAGAGCGCAGCATCACGGCTGGCTGAGTGCGGTGTGAGTGACCTACAAATTGCCAGCGGCTGGGATTGCCATGTACATGTGTTTGCCGCCGGCCAGCCGTCCGCTGGCGGGCACTACATACCGCAAGACCATCCTCTAGAACGCATCGAAGCCATCTCAGCAGAGCAAGGCTTTGGGCATCTGGTCTTGGTGCAACCGAGCGTATATGGCAGCGACAACAGCTTGCTGCTAGCGAGCCTTGAGGCTAGCGCTGGCAAGCATCGTGGCGTGGTGGTGGTCGGCGATGTGGTGCCCGATGCTGAGCTGGCGCGATGGCATGCGCTGGGTGTACGCGGGATTCGCTGCAATTGGGTCTCTCCTGTGGGCAACCGTCAGACTGACTGGCGCGCTTGGACACCACGTCTGCGCGAACTGGGATGGCATGTGCAGTGGTATGCGCATGGCGATCAGCTGCATCACATCGTAGATTGGCAGCAAAAGCACGCCTTACCATGCATGCTCGATCACGTGGCGGGCATACATCTGCGCTTTGCAGTTGATGAGGATGCATGGAGGAGCTTGCGCGCATTGGCGGATGCGGGCGCATGGATCAAGCTCTCAGGCTGGTACCGGCTTGGCTTAAGCGCTCCCTATGATCTGCACCGTTTGAGACTGGCTGAGATTTGCGACATGTTTGCAGGCCGCATCGTTTGGGGCTCAGACTGGCCGCACACGGCATTCACCGTTGAATTAGCGCCAAAATATGCGCAAGTATGGAAGCCACTAGCGGACATGCTAAGCGGCGATGCTCAGCGCGTCTTGTCAGAGAATGCACGGCGGTTGTATGCGCGCGATTGAACACGCACGCTAAGGCAGTAGTATGGTTGCCCCAACAGTAGCGCGTGACTCAAGTGCGCGATGCGCATCGGCGGCTTGATCTAGTGCGAACACTTGCCCCGCCTCGCTTTTGATCTTGCCCGAAGTCACCATGCCAAACACCTCATCGGCCATGGCCAGCATGTGGCTGCGCGGCTGGATGTAATGCATCATCGCCGGGCGCGTGACCCACAGTGAGCCTTTGGCGGCGAGCTGCATGGTGTCTATAACCACCGGCCCGGAGCTCGTGCCATTGCTCACCAGTGTGCCACGTGGTTGCAGGCAGTTGAGCGAAGTTTGTAGCGTGTCTTTGCCCACCGAATCGAACACGACAGGCACGCCTTTGCCATCCGTTAAATCTTTCACGCGCCGCACCGTGTCTTCACGCGAAGTGACGATGACTTCGGCGCAGCCGCTCTCTTTTGCAATTTCAGCCTTCGCAGCGGTGCTGACTGTACCGATCATGCGCACGCCCAGCGCCTTAGCCCATTGGCAGGCCAGCAAGCCCACGCCGCCCGCAGCAGCGTGATAAAGAATCGTCTCGCCACCCTTCAATGGATAGACCTGACGAAACAAATACTGTGCCGTCATGCCCTTCATCATCAATGTCGCTGCTGTGCGGTCTGACACACCATCCGGCAAACGGATCAGCACAGCAGCGGGCACATTGCGCACATCGCTGTAGGCGCCCTGCGGCCCGATCAAATAGCCCACGCGATCACCCACGGCAATATCCGTCACGCCTTCTCCAATAGCCTCGACCACGCCGACCGCATCACTTCCCATCTCGCTGGGCAAAGCGGCGGGATGCACGCCTGTACGGAAATAAATGTCGATGAAGTTCACCGCAATTGCGGTGTGACGCACGCGGGCTTGGCCTACGGCAGGATCAGGCAGTTCGGCAGTTTCCAGGCGCAGCACATCCGCGCTGCCCGTCTCATAAAAGCGAATGCGTTTGGCAGTGGTCATGCTGGAGCTTTCACGTGTTCCCACTTGCGCAGGAAGCCTTGATGGCCGCCGGGCGGATTGGGCGCAAAGCCGTTGGCGGCCAGCGTCTCTTCCGTCGTCTCATAAAACTGGCCGATCTTGCACAGCTTCTTGGCCGTTGGCCCATCTGCAATCGCGCGGCCAAAATCACGCGACATGCGCACTAGCTGCTCGACTTGCCGCACTGTGCTCATCTTGGCTTGGCGGTCTTGCTGCCACAAATTGTCTTCAATACCGCAGCGCACATGCAAGCCCATAGCGATGCCCATCATGTTGATCGGCAATACATTGCGCATGGAGCTCTCCACAGTCAACACCGCACCATCGGGCACGGCCCGCACGAAGTTGGCCAAGTTGTACAAATTCGGCTGATCCATACCGCCGCTGATGGCCACCCAATTGAGAACGAGCGGGCCTTTGTAGATGCCGCGGCGAATCAAGCGCTCCACCGACTCAAAGCTGTTGATGTTGTAGCACTGGAAGGCGCTTTGCAAACCTGCCGCAGACAAGCGACGAATGTGCTCCTCGACCCAACCTGGCTGCGCAGGCACCGTCATTTCTTTGTAGGCATGATAAACGGCGGGGTCATCCATCGACGTGCCTGCAATGTCTTCGTACGACATATGCTCCAAGACATTCATCTGCGAGGTGTTGACCGTTACCGTGACTTGATCGGGCTTGGGGTCAAGCTCGGCGAGCATATGGCGCGTGTCGTCGCTCAGCCATTTGGCTGCTGAGCCATCGCTCTCGGGGGCAAATGAGATCGAGCCGCCGACTTGAATCAACATGCCGGGGCAGCGCGAGCGCACACCAGCGATCAATTCATTGAACTTGGACAGCCGCTTACTGCCCTTGCCATCGAGCTCGCGCACATGCAGATGCAGCACGGCAGCGCCAGCGTTGTAGCAATCGACTGCTTTTTGGATTTGCTCCTCCATGGTGACGGGGATGTCTGCGGGAAAATCTGAAGGAATCCACGAAGGCGCATAGGGCGCTGCGGTGATGACGAGTGAGGGTTGGTTTTCGGGCATCAGATGCCCGTCTAGGAAATTCATAGTTTTCTCTCTTAAAAAGGTGCATCGCCGATGATCCCTGCGCGCTCCATCTTGCGGTGGCAGGGCGGATAGTCCATGACGGCGTAATGCTGGGTGCAACGGTTGTCCCAAATTGCAACTGCGCCGGGACTCCAGCGCCACCGAACTTGGTATTCCGGAATCGCGGCTTGAGAAATCAGGTACTGCAGCAAACCGCTCGTGCCTTGCGTGAAATCTTGGCCGACGCGCACATTTGCTGGCGTATGAAAATTGGTCAAATGCGTGGTGAAGCCATTCACAAAAAGGATTTTTTCGCCCGTCTGCGGATGCGTGCGCACCACCGGATGCTCTGCATCTGGAAACTGCGCTTTGAGTGCCAAGCGTTTATCAGCGGGCATCGCCGCACCGAAAGTGGCCTCAATACTGTGGCGTGCGCGCAGATCTGCGATTTGCGCTTTCACCTGCGTCGGCAGCTTCTCATACGCTAAAGCCATATTCGCCCACATCGTGTCTCCACCCACAGGCGGGCATTCGACGCAGCGCAGCACCGCGCCAAAGGATGGCTTCTCGCGCCATGTGCCATCGGCATGCCAAGAATTTTCATAGCGATCATTGGGCTGCTCGGGCGATTTGTAAATGCGCACGAGGCTGGGATGCTCAGGATCAGCGCCTGCCACCGGGTGGCTTTCGAGCTCGCCGAAGCGCCGCGCAAACTGCACATGCTCGGCGCGGCTCATCGTCTGATCACGCAAGAAAAGCACCTTGTATTCCAAAAGCAAGGCTTTGACTTGCGCAAACAAATCATCGCTTGCGGCTGCATCGCCCAATTGAAAATTTTGGATTTCAGCGCCAAGCGCACACGTCAGGGGCAACACCCGCAGCTTGCCACGGGTGATCACAGCAGCCGTCATGATGCACTCTTACTGATTGAGCTTGATGTCAAAACGCTTAACGATCGCTGCGTTGCGCTCGAAATCAGCCCTCAAGCCCTGCGAGAGTTCGGCCGATGTGGCTGGTGTATTGGCCTCAAAGCCTGCCGCTTGCAAACGAGCTTTGATGGCGGGGGAATCCGCTGCTTTGATCACAGCCGCATTGATTTTTGCGGTGATGTCAGCAGGCAAAGCGCTTGACGCGATCACACCCAGCCAATTGCCAAACACCAACTCTGGGTAGCCCAGTTCAGTCAGCGTAGGTACGTCAGGCAGATGCACGGATCGCGTGCGAGCAGCCACCCCGTAAGCCTTGAGTTTGCCCGCTTTGACCTGAGGCATCGAAGTCACGATGCCGTCAAACATCACTTGAATTTGCCCGCCTATGAGTTGCTGCAATGCGGGCGGCGAGCCAGCAAACGGCACATGCTGCATATCCAAGCCTTCTTTTTGATTGAGGATCATGCCAGCGTAATGCGATGTCGTTCCTGCGCTGTAAGAAGCGAAGCTCACCTTGCCCGGATTGGCCTTCACATACGAAGCAAATGCTTTCACGTTCTCTGCCGGCACATTGGGCGCAGCCACCATCACCATGCTCGCACGAGCCACAGTGGCTATTGGCTTGATGTCTTTGAGCGGATCGTAAGGCAACTTCATCACATGTGGAATTTCCGTCAAGATGTTGTCTGCGGTGACCATGAGGGTCAGGCCATCTGCAGGCGCTTGCAGCAGCGCCTGCAACGCGATGCCGCCGCCTGCACCGGGGCGGTTGTCCACCACCACAGGCTGGCCTATATCAGCGGAGAGTTGCTGCGCAATCACGCGCGCCACTACATCCATCGTGCCGCCAGCAGGTGCGGGAACGAGGAGTTTGACAGGCTTGTCTGTCCACGCCGATGCGCTCGTTAGAGCGAGCGCAGCAGCAGATGCGATGAGCAAGCGGCGGTAGAGAGATGGGTGTTTCATAGAGTCTCCTCAGGTGTTTTGGATGAACACAAGTATCTGCTTCGAGTGAGTTATTATTTGATATATTGAGACATTGATTTGCTTTGTTGGGACATTGCATGCAGGGTATTCCCGCTTCTTCTGTGAAGTTGATTCGCAGCGCTACGCTCTACGGCTACCGCGAGCTTGCAGCGACAGCTGGCTTGAATGCGCGGCAGTTGCTGCAAAAAACGGGCATTGCACAAAGCAGCTTGGATGTGCCAGACCAACTGATTTCTGTCGATGCCGCGCGTGATTTACTGGAGCGTTCCGCGCAGCTCAGTGGCTGGGATGATTTTGGATTGAGGCTAGCTGCGCGGCGGCGTTTGGCTAATTTGGGGCAAGTCAGTCTTGTGCTGCGCGAGGAACCTACGGCTCTGGCGGCAGTGCAAACACTCAGCCGCTATTTGCAACTTGTCAATCCCTCACTCCTCACCGATGTGGACGAGGCCGGCGATTTAGTGATTATTCGAGAAAGTCTTTTGCTCAGCAACGACGCGCAGATGCGTCAATCGGTAGAAATGGCCGTGGGCGTGATGCATGGGGTGCTGCGTGAATTGCTTGGCTCGGGTTGGCGTGCGCGGCACGTATGCTTTGCGCACCGAGCCCCAAGTGCATCGCGCGCCACCGCCTTTGCGCGCAACTTATTCGATTGCAGGATCGAATACAACGCTGAATTCAGCGGCTTGGTGTGTGATCGCAACAGCTTGATGCAGGATTTGCCGGGACGCGATGCCGAATGGGCGCAGTATTCACGCGCTTTGCTTGATCAAGCCTTGCAACAGCTCGCGCCATCCAGCAGCGATCAGGTGCGTCAGCTGATCGCTGCCCTGCTGCCGCAAGGCCGTTGCACGGCCGATCAAGTGGCCAGCCAATTGCGCGTGGACAGGCGCACCATGGCTCGCCGCTTGGCGCAGGAGGGCACGAGCTTTTCTCAGATGCTCGATGTGATGCGCCGCGACTGGGTGGTGCGGCAACTTCGGGACAGTGACCGCAGCACGACCGATATTTCACATTTGCTGGGATTTGCGAGCGTGAGCGCCTTTGGTCATTGGTTTACACCGCGCTTTGGCATGAGCGCAAGGCAATGGCGTTCGCAAAACGCCACTCCTCTCAATCCATCGTGATTTTGCTAGACGTGATCACTTTGCCCCAAAACTCAGTCTCGGTTTTGACTTGCGCTTCTAAGGCCGCTGAATCACGATAGCGAATCTCAATGCCTGCGGTTTGTGCCCGGGTCTTGGTCTCGGGCGTTTCCATCGCAGCTTTGATGGCGGCGCTCAGCTTGGCCACCACATCCGGCGGCGTACCAGCAGGCGCGAAGATGCCAACCCAAGCTTCTAGCTCGAAGCCCTTCAAACCAGCTTCAGCCGTCGTGGGCACATTGGGGATGCCGCTATGACGCGTAGGCCCGGCGACAGCCAACCCTTTGAGTTTGCCGGCTTGAATGTGCTGCATCACCGATGGCGGCGTGGTGATGAAAACTTGGACTTGGCCGGAGAGAACGTCTGTAATGGCCGCCCCAGATCCACGGTACGGGATATGCACCATGCTGATGCCGTTCCTCTGCTTGAACATTTCTGTACCCATGTGCGAGAGCGATCCATTGCCTTGCGAAGCGTAGCTGAGTTTGCCGGGATTTTTTTTCACGTAAGCAATGAACTCGGGCAAGGTGTTGGCTTGAATACTCGGATGCACAGCGATCACATTGGTGGCGACAGTCACCAGCGCCACTGGCACAAAATCTTTTTGCGCCCAGGGCAGCTTGGGATTCATATGTGGGTAGCCCACGTGATAGGCGGAGTACGAAGTGAGCAAGGTGTAGCCATCCGGCACGGCTTTTGCCACATTGCTATACGCCACGTTGCCGCTACCGCCGGGCTGGTTCGTGACCACGACAGGCTGCGCCAACACTTTGGCGAGCGCATCGGAGACGATGCGCGCCGAGCCATCGACCAAGCCGCCAGGAGGATTGGGCACGATGAGCGTCACAGGCTTGTTGGGAAAGCTCGTCTGCGCAAACGCAAAGCTAGTGAGCGCGAACACAGCGCTCCCAAGCAAGCCGCGTTTGAATGCGTTGAACATAAGAAATGCGGGGTTCATAAGTTGTCTCCAAATATGCAAAAAGCGAGCAGATGACGTTTCATTCTGCTCGCAAATCTGTGCTTCCGACCGGATTAAACCAGCTTCAACTGCACATCAATGTTGCCACGCGTGGCATTCGAATAGGGGCACACAACGTGAGCCGCATTAATCAAATCTTGCGCTGCGACTTTGTCCATGCCGGGCAAACTGATGGACATACGAACTGCAACACCGAAGCCTTGCGGGATCGGGCCAATATCGACTTCCGCATCAATCGCTGCATCAGCCGGCACGGCAATTTTTTTCATGCCAGCCACATGACGCATCGCGCCCATGAAGCACGCTGAATAGCCAGCCGCAAAAAGCTGCTCAGGATTGGTCGCTGTGCCTGCGCCGCCCATCGCTTTAGGTGGGCTGAGTTTGACGTCGAGCAAGCCGTCGTCAGAGCGGGTGGCGCCATCGCGGCCGCCAGTGGTGTGGGCTTTGGCCGTGTAGGCAACTTTTTCGAGAGTGTCCATCTTGAGTTCTCCTTGAGGTGGATGGTAGGTTGAAAAGATAAAAGAATTTAAGCGGATTGTGCAAGCAATTGCTCACGCAAAATTTGGATGCGCCTCGTGAGTGCCATGAGCTCAGCATGCGGCGAACAACTGGCTTCGATGATGCAAGGCGGAATACACAGCGCTTTTGCTTGTAAGCGCTGCGCTTTTTTGCTCAAGCTCACTTTGACAATACGTTCATCCGCATCGCTACGCTGGCGCAGCAACCAGCCAGCAGCCTCCATGCGTTTGAGTAGCGGCGTGAGCGTGCCGGTATCGAGAAGAAGCATCTCGCAGAGCTCACCGACGGTTTGTTTGTCTTTCTCCCACAAGGCGAGCAACACGAGATATTGCGGATAGGTTAGAGCGCTGCTCAATTTTTTGAGCAAGGGTTGATAGATCTTGGTCAGCGCGCGCGAGGTGCTGTACAACGCGAAGCACAGTTGCGAGTCAAGCTGCAAGAATTTGAGTTCATTTATATTTGACACAATTTAATTGTAGGCGATTTAAAATAAGCACATGAGCAACCCGGGATATTTGCACATTCGCATTCGAGGTGAGCAGCCATCGCGGTTGACGATGGCTTAAACCGCTTGCAAAGGCAGACAATTGCGGACATGAACACTCCAACGACAGACATTCATATCTGCGAAGTCGGCCCGCGCGATGGTCTGCAATCCATTGCCCGGACGATGCCCACGGAAGACAAGAAGCGCTGGCTAACGGCGCTGCACGCAGCGGGGCTGCGCGAGATAGAAGTGACCTCCTTTGTGCCAGCCAAGCTCATGCCGCAATTGGCTGATGCAGCCGAGATCGTCGCGCATGCCTTGACGTTGCCCGGCTTGCAAATCGTGGCGCTGGTGCCCAATCTCAAGGGTGCAGAAGCCGCGATGAAGGCTGGCGCACACAAAATCACACTGCCCTGCTCAGCGTCTGAGGCGCATTCCAAAGCGAATGTGCGAATGACGCGCGCTCAAATGGTTGAGAACGTGCGCAACGTCGTCGCTCTTCGCAATGAGATTGCAGCCAGCGTGCAGATTGAAGCGGGCATCAGCGTCGCTTTCGGTTGCACCTTGCAGGGCATCGTGTTTGAAGATGATGTGATCTCGCTGGTCAGTGATGTGATTGCGGCGGGTGCAGATGAGACGGGCTTGGCCGACACAACGGGCATGGCCAATCCCGCGCAAGTGCGCCGCTTGTTTCGCCGCGCATTTGCCGCCGTGGGTAAAGACAAGGTAGGCGCAGCCCATATGCACAACACGCGCGGCCTCGGCATTGCGAATTGCTTGGCCGCTTACGAGGAAGGCATTCGCGCTTTCGATTCATCCCTCGCTGGCCTAGGCGGCTGCCCCCACGCGCCGGGGGCTTCGGGCAATGTGGTAACGGAGGATTTGGTGTTTATGTTCGAGAGTATGGGTTTATCGACCGGCATTAACTTGCCTTTGCTCATGGCTGCGCGCGAACCTTTAAAAGCCGGCCTGCCTAGCGAGCCGCTGTATGGCATGCTGGCAGAGGCTGGCTTGCCTCTTGGGTTTTGTTTCCGCCGATAGTCGCAACATTGCGCAGACCTCCTAAGGAACACGAAAGGCACAGAAACTACACGGAAGGCACAGAAAAATCATTTTGTATTTCTGACTTTTTCGTGTCTTCCGTGAAACCTCCGTGACTTCCGTGTTCTCAATGACCCCTCATGAAAAAATGACTCAAGCAGCAACAACAAAACTCCCCTAC
>JANMDU010000121.1:0-11848 GCA_031376455.1 Variovorax sp.
CGCTGATCGAGCGCTAAACAAAAGAACACGGAAGGCACGAAAACTACACGGAAGACACAGAGAATACATTCAAAATTTGGCTGCATTTCTTCTGTGACTTCCGTGTAGTTTCCGTGTCTTCCGTGTTCGTCAATTCAAGCCTTTCCAGCCCTCTTGCGTAAAACCCGTGGCAACACCAGCACCGCCATAATCACGCACAGCAAAAATAACGACCCCGGCCGCTCAACAAACACCGTCCACTTGCCTTCACCAATAGAGAGTGCATTGCGCATTTGCGCCTCAGCCAAAGGCCCAAGAATCAAGCCAATCACGACCGGAGCAGTCGGAAAATCAAAGCGGCGCATGAGCAGACCCAGCAGGCCAATGCCCCAGAGCAATACGAGATCAAACGCGCTTTGCCGCATGCCATAGACACCTACCGTGGCAAAAATCAAGATGCCTGCATACAGATGCGCCTTCGGAATTTTGAGCAGCTTCACCCATAAGCCCACAAGCGGTAAATTCAAAATGAGCAGCATCACATTGCCAATATAGAGCGATGCAATCAGCGCCCACACCAAAGTGGCTGAGCTCGTAAAAAGCTGTGGGCCGGGCTGGATGCCGTAGCTTTGAAATGCCCCCATAAGCACGGCTGTGGTGTTCGAGGTGGGAATGCCTAAAGTGAGCAGCGGAATCAGCGTTGCGGTAATCGCAGCATTGTTAGCAGCCTCGGGCCCGGCCACGCCTTCAATCGCGCCTTTGCCAAATTCTTCTGGATTTTTCGATAGCTTTTTCTCGGCCGCGTAAGAGAGAAAAGTAGGAATCTCACTGCCGCCTGCAGGGATCGTGCCAAACGGAATGCCAATGGCTGTGCCGCGCAGCCAAGCAGGCCATGAGCGCTTCCACTCCGTTGCCGTCATATGCACCTAGCTCATCGGATTTTGAAACTCGACTTCTTTGCCTTGATACAGCGCCAAATACAACGCCTCACCGATTGCAAACAGCCCCACCGCCACCAGCACGATCTCAATACCATCAAGCATCTCACTTACACCACCCGTGTAGCGTGGTTGACCGGAGATTTGATCCAGACCGACCAAGCCCATCGCCAAGCCAATAAAGAGCGCCACCACACCGCGCAACACGCTCGCACCGAGCACTGCAGTGACCGCGCAAAATGAGAGCACCATGAGCAGAAAATATTCCGGTGGCCCGAGCTTGACCGCATGCTCAGCTATGAAAGGCGCAGCAATGGTGACGACGACGGTGGCAATCGTGCCCGCCACGAAAGAACCAATGGCCGCAGTAGCCAGCGCTGCGCCCGCACGGCCACTCTTGGCCATGCGATTGCCTTCCATCGCGGTAATGAGTGAGCCGGCTTCGCCCGGCGTGTTCATCAAAATAGACGTGGTGGAGCCGCCATACATCGCGCCGTAGTAAATACCGGCAAAGAAAATCATCGAGGCCGTCACGTCCACTTGCGAAGTGATCGGCAGCAGCATCGCCACCACCACGGCAGGGCCTAAGCCGGGGAGCACGCCCACTGCCGTGCCAATCACGCAGCCGAGAAATGCCCAGAGCAAATTCATGGGCGTGATCGCCGTGGCGAAGCCACTCATCAATGCATTAAAAATATCCATAAACGTCTTTACAACCAGCCAGTTGTCGTTAAGCCGGGCAGGCTCACACCCAGCACTTTGGTAAACAGCCAAAACACGGGCGCACTGATGGCAGCGCCGACCAAGGCATCTTTCAGCCAGGCACTCACAGATGCACGCGGCCTACCCTGCGAGAGATGAAAGCCGCGCACCGCAATCACAAAAGCCAGCGTGCAACTGGCGATGAAACCGATGCGCGTAATGAGCAGCGCATTCAGCAGTAAAGCAGCGCTGATCCACGCAAACGAAAGCCAATCCCCGTGCTCAGCGCCTTCGGGATCACCCCGGCCGCGAAAGCCACCCGTGAACGCTTGAACCAGCAGCCATGCACCGCACAGCAACAGTGCAATGGAGACCAGCCAAGGCAAAAAATTCGGCCCCACGCCGGCATAGCCTGCCTCCGATGAAATACCGATGGCTCCCCAAGCAAGCAACGCCCCAAGCAGCAAGCACGCTGCGCCTACGATGGTCTCAGAGCGTTGCTTCATACTTACAGCATGCCCGCTTGGTACATCGTGCCGCGCAGGTTCGCGAAATCATTGTCCACAAAGTCACCGAATTCTTTGCCGGTGAGCAGCGCAGCTGTCCAGCCTTGCTTCTCCAACTCGGCTTGCCAGAACGGGGTCTTGGTGGCGGCAACGACAGCTTTGACCAAATCAGCTTGTTGCGCTGGCGTGATGCCGGGGCCGCCATACACGCCACGCCAGTTGCCCAAAATCACATCAATGCCTTGTTCCTTGAGCGTAGGCACATCAATGCCCTTAATACGCTTGTCACTGGTCACGCCAATCGCGCGCATCTTGCCCGATTTGATGTGTTCAGCAAACTCGCTGTAACCCGAGCCGCCTAAGCTCACATTGCCGCCGATGATGGCTGCCACAGCTTCGCCGCCGCCACGGAAAGGCACGTAATTGACGCGCTTCGGATCCACGCCGATGGCGCGCGCCATCATGCTGGCCGCAATATGCTCAGTCGAACCGCGCGAGCCACCGCCGACCTTCACGCTGCCAGGATCTTTCTTCATGGCTTCCGCCACATCCTTCATGTTTTTAAACGGCGAAGCGGCTGGCACCACGAACACGTTGAACTCACTGGTCAAGCGTGCAATCGGCGTGCATTGTGTGATGTTCACTGGCGGCTTGCCGGTGATGATGCCGCCCAACATCACAGCGCCCATCATGATCAGCGAATTGCCATCGCCTTTGGCGCTGTTGACGTATTGCGCCAGCCCAATCGCGCCCGCTGCGCCGCCTTTGTTTTCAAACTGCACGGCATCGAAGACTTTGGCTTCAGTCAACGCTTTACCCAAAGCACGGCCTGTGCCGTCCCAGCCACCGCCGGGATTGGCTGGGATCATCATTTTCAGTGTCGGCGCTGCGCTAGCGATGCTTGGCAAACTGCCAGCAGCAGCGGCTGCAAGTAGGGATTTAAGAAATTCGTCGCGACGCATAAAAATATCTCCAATATAAAAACAAGTTATTCAATGATGGTGAGTGTGGCTGTCAATTGTCTGTCTGGCAACACTAGGGGAAACGCGAACACGCTGCGCTTGTACCATGTAGCGCATGAAGCTGCTCTTGATCGAAGACGACCCTGCCATGCGCCAGACGCTGGAGCGCTCGCTCACGCGATTGGGTTGGCGGGTACAGTCGTGCGCTGATGGTGAACAAGGCTTGGCGGTTTGGCAGCGCTTGAGCTTTGATGCCGTCTTGCTGGATCTGAGTTTGCCGGGGCGCGATGGGCTGGAGATTCTCGGGGCTGCGCGTCAGTTGGGGCTGAATACCCCAGTATTGATTCTCACAGCGCGCGGCACGGTGGGCGACCGAATTCTGGGCTTGAATGCTGGGGCAGACGATTATTTGCCCAAACCTTTCGATTTGGATGAACTGGAAGCTCGCGTGCGGGCTCTCGTGAGAGCGCGGGATCGTAATGCTTCTGGCGATATTTTTTATGAAAAAACAGTGTCTAGCCGGCATCAAAACTGCGCTGTACGCTATGAAATTGATAGTAGATCGTTTACTTATCGAAGCCAACCCTTTGAGCTTAGCCCACGCGAAGTGGCGATGCTGCTGCCCCTGTATGAGCGCTTGGGGCAAGCCGTATCTAAAGAGCAGTTGCTCGAACGCGTGTTTGTAGATGCGGCAGATGTGCAGGCCGATGCGGTGGAGGTCTTGGCTTACCGCTTGCGCAAAAAGCTCTTGGGCACTGGGCTCAAACTCGTCACATTACGCGGTTTGGGTTACCTACTCAAAGAGGATGTGGCTTGAAAACCCTTCTCAAGACGACATCGCTGCGCAGTCGCTTGACGCAAAGCTCGCTGCGCAGTCGCTTGCTCTGGGGCATTTTGCTGCCCGTGATGCTCTTTGTCTTGATCGATAGCTTCGTGATTTATCGCCAAAGTTTGACTGCTGCTAACACAGCCTACGACCGCACCCTGCTGGCCTCAGCCAAGACGATTGCTGAGCAGCTTGATGTGCAGGGCGCAGGCAGCGCGGCCGTGCTTGTGCCGCGCGTGCCGTATGCAGCGCTCGAAGCTTTTGAGGCGGACAACCGCAGCCGCATGTTTTATCGCGTCACGGGTTTCTCGGGGGAGATGGTCTCAGGCTTTGAATCGCTACGGCTTTGGAAAGGCAAGATTGCAGATCAGCCGCCTTATGCCGCACTTGTAGATTTTTATGACGATGCAGTCGATGGCGCGCCTGTGCGAGTTGCTGTGCTGTTGCAACCCGTCTCAGGTGCGGGCGGCAACGGCATGGCCACCGTGCAAGTGGCCGAAACATTGGAGCTGCGTGAAGCTTTAGCGCGAGAGATTTTAGTGAGTACGCTGTGGCGGCAAGCTCTGCTGCTGGCTGTGATTGCTGTCGTGGTGATTTGGGTCGTGCAAAGCGCAGTCAAGCCTGTGAAAAAAGTCAGCCGAGACATTGCAGAGCGGGCAGTCAACGATTTGAGCCCAGTGGACACCTCACATGCCCCGCGCGAACTCCAGCCGCTCTTGCACGCGAACAACCAACTCATGGCGCGGCTCGATCACTTACTCCAACACCAAAAACGCTTCGTGCGCGATGCTGCGCATCAGTTGCGCACACCGCTGGCTGTCCTGAAAACACAAACGCAATCTGCCCTACGCGGCGATTCCCCAGCGACGCAAGCGCTGCAAGAAATAGAGCACACCGTGGATCGCGCCACTGAGCTGGCCAATCAAATGCTGTCTCTGGCCAAGGTAGAACAATTGCGCCAACAAGCGGCGACTTCGCCCATCGACTGGAGCTCTGTATTCAAAGAAGTGGCTCTC
Source organism: Variovorax sp. (assembly GCA_031376455.1). GTDB lineage: Bacteria > Pseudomonadota > Gammaproteobacteria > Burkholderiales > Burkholderiaceae_C > JANMDU01. The sequence continues at coordinate 4,930 of JANMDU010000121.1, forward strand.
GATCTTGCGCCCTTAATCGCAGACAAAGATTTGGAATTTGAGCTTGAAACACAGCCCGCGCTCATCCTCGCCCACGACTGGATGCTGCGCGAGCTGGTACGCAATCTACTTCATAACGCGATCAAACACAGCCCAGCAGGCAGCGCTTTGAAAGTGAGCTTAACTGCAAGCGATCAGGCAGCGCAATTGCTGATCGCAGACAGTGGCGCAGGCATCGATGAAGAACTCCGCCAGCGCCTCTTTCAACCCTTCTCCGCTGGCCGCATGCAACCCGGCTCGGGCTTGGGGCTCGCGATTTGCGCTGAAATCACCCGCGCACTAAACGGTAATATTACTTTAAACAACCGTGTTGAAAACGATCAAATCCTTGGGCTGGATATGTGTGTCAGTCTGCCGATGGCCTAAGTCGCCTTCCTCGGCCAGAGCACACTTCCAATCGCCACCACCATCAGCGCGACGGCTGCCCAGTCTTGCCAAAAGAGTTTTTCATCAAGCCACAGAGCGCCTGTGAAGACACCAAGGATAGGGATCAGCATGACGCTGAGTGTGGAGGCGACTGGCGGCAGGCTGCGAGCGAGATAAAACCAAGTGGCATGCGCAAAGCCGAAGATGAGGATGGCGTTGTAAAGGATCGAAAAACACTCGACGCTGTTGGGCATGCGCCAGCGTGTTTGTTCGAAAACGATGGCGAATAGGCTCATCACGATACCTGTGAGCACGGTCATCCAAAACGAAATCGTGAGTGTGGCCACGGGCATCTTCGTGCGACGCAAGAGCTGCGTGCCGAGTGCCCACGTGCTGGCGGCGATGAGCGCCAGTAACACACCCAGCGGCGCTCCTGCGAGTTTGCCCAGCTCATGCGTGAGAAGTAGCAGCACACCGGCTGCAGCAGAGCCCACACCGAGCCAGCCGCGTGCAGAGAGCTTGTCTGCAAAAAACCATGCACCAATGATGGCGCTGAAAATCGGCATCGTGTAGCCGAGAATCGCAGCGCGTCCGCTAGACAGCAGCGTGATGGCAACAATGATGCAGCCGTGCCAGATGAACATATTGAACACGGCGAGGATGAGCAGCTCGCGCCAAAACTTGAACGGCTGATCCACAACGCCACGCGGAATTTTGAAGGGAACTTTCAGCACCAGCAGAGCGATAGCAAGCACGGGAATGCCGATCCACATCGAGAGCGCCCGAAATGTGAGCGGCGGAAAGCCAGAGTCCACGCCCAGCTTCATGATCGGCCAGTTGATGCCCCAAGCGAGTGTGAGGCCGACGAGAAGCCAGAGTTGTGTGGGAGTCAAGCGCTGCATGAGGGGTAGGCTGAGTAAGTACCCGCGATGAAGCAGGTTTGATTTCGGGATGAGATGCTAGGCGAAAAACGTAGCTTTAGCGGTGCTAAAGCGAGGCTTTTCAACGACGCAGATCGTCCGAAATCAAACCCGCTTCGCGCGGCGTACTTGCTCAGGGTACCCCTTCGCATTATCATGCACGCCAGCATACGCTATGAATTAAATAGCACTTTGCGCAGGTAATACGCCGCCAAAGTGCTACTTTCTCTTAAAAACCGTAGATTCACTGAATAAAACCCATGTTGCGAACCTCGCGCACCTCAGGCTTGATTTTATGTTCAGCTTCCAACTGCCCTAAGAATTCATCGGCGGAAAACTCAGCGGCCAAGATATCGCATTGGCGTTTGACGGCGGCGAAATCTCCGGGGCACAGTTGCTCCAGTTTGAGCAATCGCAGATTCAATGCATCACTCATGCGCGAAGCATCGCCACCTAGGGCTTCGGTGACGAACATCAGCTCGCGCTGCGCAGCGTTAAGCGGTTTGAATTTGATTTTGAAGGTGAAGCGGCGCAGCGCGGCTTGATCAATGCGATCGAGCAAATTGGTCGTGCAGATAAAGATGCCTTGGTAATGCTCCATTTGCTGGAGCATTTCGTTGACTTCGGTGACTTCGTAGCTGCGCTGCGCACCGCGCCTGTCTTGCAGGAAGCTATCGGCTTCATCGAGCAAAAGCACAGCTTTTTCGCTCTCCGCTTCGGCGAACATTTTTGCCATGTTTTGCTCGGTCTCGCCTACGAATTTGCTCATCAAATCGCTGGCGCGTTTGACGATCAGCGGTTTGGCCAGCGCTTTGCTGATGTGCTCGCCGAGTGCCGTTTTTCCTGTGCCAGGAGCGCCGTAGAAGCACAGCGTGCCGTGGCCGCGTGCTTTCAATGCTTCCACGATGCGCGGGATTTCAAAGCGGGTTTCGACGTTGAGCATTTGCAAGTCATAGGTGGTGACTTGTTTTCGACCTTTGCTGTCCGGCAAGGCATTACCTAAAGCCAAGTCAGCATGCCTCAGTTGGCGCTCGATCAGGCCTTCAAAAATTGAAGTCTCATCGCTCGTCTTAGCCAGCCCTGCGAAGCGCACGGCCGTGCGTATCTGCGCAGGCGTGAGGCCTTTTCGCTCGGTCAGTTTGGAGACAAATGCATCGGACACGGCCACACCAGAGAGCGTCTTGCGCACCAATTGCTCCCGCGCGCCGGGCGGTGGACTTTTGAGCTCTAAGTGATAGGCAAAGCGGCGACGGAATGCCGGATCAATCTGTTCAATCCGATTGGTCACCCAAATTGTGGGCACAGCGTTTTGCTCCAAAATTTGATTGACCCACGCTTTGCCGTTCACGCTGGAGCTGTTCTGAGGCGCGGCGATCTGCTCCTGTCGCGCCATCAGCTGCGCCGCATCGATGCTGATCGGCGGAAACACATCTTCGACTTCGTCAAACAAAAGCGCGGCTTGGCTTGCGCCTTTCAAAAACACCTGCGCAATTTGCAGCGAGCGATAGCGATCTCGCCCGCTCAGGGAATTGCCATCACGATCAGCATATTCCACTTCAAACAAATCCAGCCCCGCGCTTTGCGCCACCACTTTGGCCAACTCTGTTTTCCCCGTGCCGGGCGGACCGTAGAGCAGCACATTCACGCCGGGCTCTTTGCGCTCCATGGCGTTGCGCAGAAGATTGACGAGCACATCCATATCGTCTTGCACGAAATGAAAATCTGTCGCGTTGAGCTCGCTTTTAACGGCGGGTCGCGTGAACACCGCCATCAGCTCGCTTTGATCGCGGTATTCGCGCATCAAGACGGGCGGCAGCTTCTCGCTGACCTTCATCAAATCGGCCAAGTCGGTGATGTTGTGTTCAGAAATCAGGTTTTCCACCATGCCGATGCGCTCAAGCCGTGAACCTGCTCGCAGCGCCTCCGCGACTTCACTAGCCTTGACGCCAGCAACATCTGCAATCGCGGCATACGCCTCGGGCGCATTACTGACTTTAAATTCCACGAGCAGGCTGCGCAGATCGCGCTGATAGCGAGCCAGCGTGCCGTAGAGTAACAAGGCACGCTCGGCGCGGTTGAGCTGAAGCAAACCAGCGAGTGCGTCGATGTTTTTTTCGACCAGTGTGCTGTGTTTTTTGAGCGCGTGATTCAGCCATTCGCTCGTCACCGAGAGCACGGAGAGCAAATCTTTCGGTGCATCTTTGGCATACTCATCAAGATAGAAAAACACTGTGCCCTCTTCATACGGGCCGCGCCAAGTGCCGTGGCGCTCAATAAACTCGGCATGTGTTAGCGCTTCATGCCCTTTCCAAAACTCATTCCCTGTGCAGCGGCGATTCAAAAATTCGCGCACACGCTCGACCACGTGCACCGGCCAGACCATATGGCGGCCCGTCAGCGCAAGCAGGCTGTTTAAATCGCGACGCACATTGAATTTTGCGCCTTGCTTGGCCGCTAGCGTGAGCACGAATTGCGAACACATCATCTCCAGCACGGGCGCGCCTTTGAGCCCGGGCGAAGCGAGTAAGCCATCCGCGAGGGCGGGCAGTGAAGTTGCAACACGTTTGGTCATCGAAGAGCCTTGTAGTGCAGGGGAAGGATGTCCCTGTCGCGAAACATAACGCAGATTGCAATCGAATGGAAGACACGCCCAACAAATCCATGAGCCTTCAATGTGTGAAATTCACCACACATTAGCTGAATGTGTGCGCTTCGCCCAACGACAATGGTGGAATGATCACTTTCGCAGACATTCAAACCGCCGCCCAGCGCATTGCGCCCTATGTGCTCAATACGCCCTGCGTCGAGAGCAAAACGCTCTCGCAAATCACCGGCGCACAGGTTTTCTTGAAATTTGAGAATTTGCAATTTACTTCCAGCTTCAAAGAAAGAGGCGCTTGCAACAAGCTCTCGCAGTTGCCTGAGCAAGTCAAAGGCGTGGTGGCGATGAGCGCTGGCAACCATGCACAAGGCGTGGCTCACCACGCTCGGCGTTTGGGGCTGCGCGCTGTGATCGTGATGCCGCAATTCACGCCGGGTGTGAAAGTTGAAAACACGCGGCGCTTGGGTGCGGAAGTTATTCTGCATGGCGATACGCTGGATGAGGCGCGCAGCCATGCGATGCAGATCGCACAAGAGCAATCACTCACTTTGGTGCATCCGTATGATGATGCACAGATCGTGGCTGGCCAAGGCACGGTGGCGTTGGAGATGCTGCAAGCCGTACCCGAGCTTGATGTACTCATCGTGGCTGTTGGCGGCGGCGGGCTGATGGGCGGCATGGCGGTGGCCGCCAAGGCGATGAAGCCTAGCATCGAGCTGATCGGCGTGCAAACCGAGCGCTTTCCCGCGATGTACAACGCAATCAAGGGCACGAGCCTGCCACAGGGCCCGAGCACGATTGCTGAGGGCATTGCCGTCCCCACGCCGGGCGTGATCACGCAGGAAATCATCAGAGCGCATGTGAAAGACATTGTGCTGGTGGATGAAAGCGAGATTGAGCAGGCGATTGTGATGCTGCTGGAGATTGAGAAAACTCTTGTGGAGGGCGCTGGCGCGGCGGGCTTGGCGGCGTTGCTCAAATACAAAGATCGTTTTGCCGGAAAAAAAGTGGGCTTGGTGCTCTGTGGTGGCAATCTTGATCCCTTGCTGCTGGCATCCATCATTGAGCGCGGCATGGTCAAAAGCGGGCGGCTGGCTCGGATTCGCGTGGGCGCACGCGATGTGCCGGGCTCGCTTGCAAAGATTGCAGCGACGGTGGCCGAAGCTGGCGCGAATGTGAACGAAGTGCAGCATCAACGCGCGTTTACCTTGCAAGCCGCGCAGAATGTGGATATTGAACTCGTCATCCAAGCGCGTGGGCATGCGCATGTAGCTGACGTGATTACGGCTTTGGAGAAGCAAGGGATGAAGGCGGTGGTTTGCTAGTGATTGCTGATTTGATATCGCTCCTGATTTAATAGCACTTTGCGCAATAAATACGCCGGCTAACTGCCTAAAATAGCTTCAAACCTCCCCAGAATTGTGAAAAACTTTATTTCCCACATGGCATCGCGGCAGACCACCGATAACGATAACGATGCCCGCTGAAACATTAGCGCTTCTAGCCGCTGCATGCTGGGCCATTGGCAGTATCTTTTCTGCCAAAGCATCAAGCCACATGGGCGCGTTTTCATTCACACGCTGGCGCTTGTTTTTTGCGCTGTCTATTCTGTGGGCGTTGTGTTTATTCAATGGCCAATGGCGCAGCTTGAATGCAGATGCGGTCATGCTGTTGGTCGCATCGGGGATTGTCGGTATTTTTGTCGGCGATACGGCTTTGTTTGCTTGCATGAACCGGCTGGGGCCCAGGCGTTGCGGTGTGTTGTTTGCGACGCATGCTTTGTTTTCTGTGGCTTTGGCCGGCATTTTTTTAGGCGAGACGTTGTGGGGCTGGGCTTTGCTAGGCAGCATGCTACTTGTCGCTGGCGTGATGGTGGCGATCATTTGGGGGCGGCGTGCGGATGAAACCCATGACTGGGAGCAAACCCGCGGGCGGTTGCGCATGGGTGTGGCGCTGGGATTGATTGCAGCGCTTGGGCAGGCTGTGGCCACCTTGATGCTCAAACCCTTAATGGGCACGGGTTTGGACGCGATCACGGCTTCTGCCGTGCGCACCAGTGCAGCATTCTTGGCGCATGCGCTGCTTTGGGCAGGTGGCTTGCGCTTGGCGCAGTTGCAAAAGCCTTTGAATCGAGAGGTACTGTGGAATACCTTTGCCAGCGCAGCTGTCGCGATGGCCTTGGGAATGACTTTGATTTTGGCCGCTCTGCGCAGCGGGCAGGCCAATTTGGTCGGGGTGTTTTCTTCGGTGACTCCGGTGATGTTGCTGCCGCTGCTGTGGCTCATCTATGGCCGCCGCCCGGCTTGGGGAGCTTGGGTTGGCGCGGGCATTGCTGTGGTGGGCACGGGTATGGTTTTGTTGTTTAAGTAGAGCGTTTTTAACGCTCCTGATTTAATAGCACTTTGCGCAGCATCTATGCCGGCTAGGTGCTCTTTTTCTTTAAGAATTTACTCTGAAGCTTGTTTGCGCGGCTGGGGCCTGTGTGAGCGGTATCAATGCGCAGACAGTATTTGCATTTGCGCCCATCTGTGCGCAAAAATCTTTTGCACCCCAAACAGGCCACGGCTGGGCGGTTATCAGTTTGGCGATTTTGGCAGCGCAAGGTTTAGAAACGCGCGTGCGTTTCTCTCGTTATTTCAAGCGACGGGTGTCGCGTAGTTCCTGAGCTGACTCATGAGCCATGCTGATAACCGCCCAGCTGTGGCTGCTCTCAACAAAACGACGTCTTCCAAAAACCAACAAAGTAAAATCAAGCCGTGAAGCCTGCTAGGCCGTCGCTGGTGCATACCGCAAGGACAACGCGAAAGCGTTGTGTGGGAAACCACGCACTGGAGGAACGTCCGGACTGCATAGGACAGCGCAGGAGCTAACGGCTCTCCAGTGAAAACCGCAAGGCATAAGCTGAGGATCAGAGCAACAGAGACGAGCCAGTTCAGTCTGGGTGAAACGGGCAATCTCTGCGCGCAGCAATACCAAGTAGGCCAACGTTGAT
>JANMDU010000007.1:0-33509 GCA_031376455.1 Variovorax sp.
TACTACTACCCAGGCTGGTGGGAAGGCGGCCCAGAGCTCGATTTCTTTATCAACGACAAAGCATTCAACGCACTGTCGGCTGAAAACAAGGCAATCGTTGAAGCAGCTGCTGCACAAGCCGCTACAGAGATGCAAGCGAAATACGATGCGAAAAATCCAGGCGCGCTCAAGCAGCTCGTTGGCTCTGGCACTAAGCTGCGTCCATTCCCTAATGACGTGATGGCCTTGGCCTTTAAAGAAGCGATGGCTCTGTATTCTGAACTCAATGCCAGCAACCCAGCATGGGCCAAAATCTACGCGGATTACAGCAAGTTCCGCGCTGATTCCAATCTGTGGTTCCGTTTCACGGAAGCGCGTTTTGATCAGTTCATGCAAGCGCAGAAGCTGTAATCAGCTTTCGCAAGCAAAAAAACCGCCTTCGGGCGGTTTTTTTTATTGATCTTTTATTTTTTGAAAATCATTGAAGCTGTCGAAACACCTTCAACTCATCGCGCAGCCGTTCAAACTCTTTAATCATGGCCAGATCGCAGGCGTAGTACACCGAAAATTTGCCCAGCAAGGTACGGCAATACAGGCGCGGCGCAATGAGCCAATCCAGACCCGGCACACGAATGAGCTTGGCGTAGGCCAACTCGCTGAGCTCGACATGTTTGTTCCACACAAAGCTCTGGTGGAGCGCGGTGGCGCTCAACGTGGTGACGCTCGTCAAGATACACCACAGTGTGTACAGCATGAGTAACAACGCCGCTAAGTACCAATACAGCACTTGGCTCGCCATGCTGCCTTTGCCCGCGCTGAAATGCCCGGATGACCACAGCGCAAGCAGCCAATAGGCGCAGCCTGCCACGATCACGGTTGCTAGCAGTTGAAAAACCCGCGAGAAAGCCCTGCTGTGTATCGGCGAGCCGTTGGGTGAGCTTGGCGTAAAAGGAAAGGGCTCAGGCCCAAGGCGGTTGGCGTGATCGGTCATGGTTCAAATACTCACTGGAGCTTCACAAAAAAAGGCCTCTCTGATCCGCGAAGATCAGAGAGGCTTCTGTTTTGAGCAGGTTTATTTCTTGTTAAACAGATCGTCAATTTTCTTTTGCTCTTCCGCTGCTGCTTTGTCTGTGGCGGCTTGATCAGCTGCAGATGGAATAGCGAAAGGATCAGTCGATGTTGACGGTGTGGAACTCGTTGGATTGAGTGCAGCAGGATCTTTAGATGCCGCTTCTGCTTCAGCTGGAATCTCAATTTTCACTTTGTCAATGTCTACCACGATTTCTTTATCGAGCATCATCGTGACTGTCTGCGGCACGAAGATCACGATGGCTACCAGCATCAGCTGCATGATGATCCACGGTATTGAGCCCAGATAAATATCATTGGATTTCACAGGCTCCGGTATTCGCTTCTCTTTCCAAAGCGTATCTGCAATCCCTCGCAGGTAGAACAGCGCAAAGCCAAACGGCGGATGCATGAAGCTGGTTTGCAAATTCACGCAAAGCAACACACCAAACCAAATCAAGTTAATGCCTAGTTTGTCTGCCACTGGCGCCAGCATGGGCACGATGATGAAGGCGATCTCAAAGAAATCTAAGAAGAAGGCAAGGAAGAACACAAAGATGTTCACCACGATCAAGAAGCCCACCTGGCCGCCCGGCAAGCCGCTCAGCAGGTGCTCCACCCACTTATGGCCATCCACGCCTTGGAAGACTTGGCTGAACACACGCGAGCCAATCAAGATAAATACCACCATGGCCGTGAGGCGCATCGTGCCGACCATAGCCTCCCACATCAAAGCCTTAGATAAGCGGCCATACATAGCCGCAAGGATCAAGCCACCGACGACTCCCATTGCACCGGCTTCGGTTGGTGTGGCAATCGCAGTTTTCTGGAAAGGAAGGCCGCCCATGGAGCCGAGCACCGTGAAAATCAATAACGCCGATGGCACGATGCCACGCAGGCATTTTTTCCACAGCGCCCAGCCTTGCAAAGTGCGCGCGCTCTTGGGCACAGATGGCAAGTAATCTGGCTTAACGCGGCTCAGCAAAAAGGTGTACGCCGCGAAAAACAGAATTTGCAGAATCGAAGGGCCCCAAGCGCCTTTGTACATATCGCCCACTGGTTTGCCCAGCTGATCTGCCAGCACAACGAGCACAAGCGATGGCGGCACGAGCTGCGTGATCGTGCCCGATGCAGCGAGCACGCCAGTTGCATAGCGCATGTTGTAGCCGTAGCGCATCATCACCGGCAGCGAGATGAGTGCCATCGCAATCACTTGACCCGCCACAGTGCCCGTGATCGCACCCAAGATAAAGCCCACGATGATGACTGAATAGCCCAAGCCGCCGCGCACCGGGCCAAACAACTGGCCCATGGAATCGAGCATGTCTTCGGCCAAGCCACACTTCTCTAGGATCGTCCCCATGAAGGTGAAAAACGGAATCGCCAGCAGTAAATCGTTGCTCAAAATCGAGAACATCGCCAGTGGCAAATTGCTCATGTAAGCGGTCGGAAACCAGCCCATATGAATCGCGAAGAAGCCGCAGCCGAGGCCCAAAGCAGCCAGCGAGAAGGCCACAGGAAAGCCGATCAACATGATGATCACCAGACCGGCGAACATGATGGGGGGGAAGTGTTCAACTAACATTGTTTGCTCAATTCAAAGGAGAGGGCTTAATTTAGGTTTTTATGAAGCGATGAATATTACTGAATTGGCTTTTCGTAATGCACATCCATTTTGTAGATGCCTTGCAGATAGGCAAAGCGCTTGATGAGCTCAGCAACACCTTGCATGAACAGCAGCCCGAAGCCCACAGGAAGCGTGAGAAGCGCAGGCCAGCGAATGAGACCACCCGCGTTTTGGCTCATCTCTCCAGAGACAAAAGCTTGATAAAAGTAAGGAACGCACATGTAAAACAACATACCGATCACTGGAAACAAAAAGAAAATAAGCCCAAAAATATCCACATAAACGCGGCCATGGCCTTTGAGCTTGGCGTAAATCAAATCTACGCGCACATGCTCATTGAGCTTGAGCACATATGGCGCGCCGAGCATGACTGTGACGGCAAATAAATACCACTGAATTTCTAGCCAGCCGTTAGAGCTTTTATCAAAGCCGTAGCGAATGAAGGCATTCCCCGCGCAAATCATGGCAGAGATGAAAACGGCCCAAGAAGCGACCTTGCTCAATTTTTCATTAACCCAATCAATGCCGAACGCGAATTTCAGTAGTGCTGCCATAGCTCATTCCTTCTTTTGTGATGCTTGCATTGTCGCTGGTAAGACAGGCGTGGCTCTGGCAAAAGTCTGACGCGACAGCCTAGGGTATTCCCTGTTGATTGCATTTTTTGGAGTGAAACAGACGGCGTGTGTGCAAGACATGCAAACCGAAGGATCATGCAATACTTCATCACAATCACACTTTTATTCAACATCCGTGCCTCCGCATACATCATTGATCCCACCTTCGATTGATTCGCCGTTCATGCGACAGGCTGGCGCAGACGTGCTTTCTCTCGCGCTGATGGATGCTCGCAACCACACGCTGCATTTGATGGGCGAATTCGAAAAGTTCGTGCCTGATTTGTGCTTTGGCTTAGATCTGTCCGAGCTGCAAAAAAGGCAAGCATCGCCGCCGCTTTGGCTGCTCGGGCATGCGGGCTGGTTTCAAGAGGTTTGGGTGGGGCGCAACACGCAGCGGAATTTGGGGACGCAATGCCCCGCGCAGCCTTCGCTGCTTGCCTCCATTGAACCACGAGCCGATGGCTGCTTTGATCCGCGCTTATCGAGCCGCGCTGAGCGATGGACGCATGCTTATCCTGATCTCTCCTCGATCAAAAGCTATTTGCTTGAAACACTTGAGGCAACGCTCGAATTGCTGGAGAAGGCTGCGCCTACAGATGACAGCCTGTATTTCTTTCGCCTAGCGCTAGCACGAGAAGATCAGATGGGCGAGCAACTCATCGTGTTGGCGCAAACGCTGGGCTTGCAGCTCAGACTGCCGCCCGCTGTAGCTTTGGCGCCGCGTGCGCCGCTGCTAGTGCCGGCTACGCTTTGGCAGATGGGCAGGCAGACGAGTGTTGTGCCGCTTGGTTTTTCTTTTGACAACGAAGGGCCGCAACATGAGGTCAGCGTGCCAGAGTTTGAGATCGACGCACAGGCTGTGAGCTGGGCGCAATTTGTGGAATTTGTGGACGATGGAGGCTATGACGACACGGCGCATTGGAGCGAGGCGGGGCAGAACTGGCTACTCTCGACCGAAAGTGGCTCGACGGATAGCCGCCGCGCGCCGCGCTATGTCGAGCAAATCGGTGTGGCCAGCGGGGCAGTCATGCAGATGCGCTTTGGCCGCTTGCAGCGTATGGCTTCATCAAGTAGCGTGATGCATGTGAGCTGGTATGAAGCGCAGGCTTATGCCAAATGGGCGGGGCGGCGGGTGGCTACCGAAGTTGAGTGGGAAATCGCGGCCAGTAAGCTGGGTGGGCAAGGCTTTAGATGGGGCGATGTGTGGGAGTGGACATCGAATACTTTCCGCCCTTATCCGGGCTTTACTTCATCGCCTTGGACTCGGGCCAGCACGCCACATTTCGAGCATTGCAAAACGCTTCGCGGCGCGAGCTGGGCAACACGCGAGCGCATGAAAGTCCCCACGTTTCGCGGCTTTGCCCGGCCTGAGCAAGATAGCGGGTTCTATGGTTTTCGCACCTGCGCTATGTAGGAACGTGCGATCAGGTGCTGTTGAGCTTGATCCAGTACTATCAATTCAGTAGCACTTCGCGCAGTAAATACGCCGGCTAAGTGCCTAAAATACTTAAAATTAATGAATGACAGGCTCAGCAATACCACCCACGACGTTGCTGAAACCGCCATCGACATAAGTGATCTCGGCGCTCACGCCGGCTGCCAAATCGCTCAGCAAAAAGGCTGCCACATTGCCCACATCATCGACCGTCACGTTGCGGCGAATGGGAGAGTTTTCTGCGACGACGGAGAGGATTTTTCCGAAACCTTTGATACCGCTGGCAGCTAAAGTTTTGATCGGGCCAGCGCTGATGCCGTTGGCGCGCATGCCGCGATTTTTTGAGCCGAGTGATTCAGCCAAATAGCGCACGCTTGCCTCCAGCGAAGCTTTGGCCAATCCCATCGTGTTGTAGTTGGGTACGACCCGCTCTGCACCGAGATAAGTCAGAGTGAGCACAGAAGATTTATCGTTCAGCATCGGCAAACAAGCTTTTGCCATGGCCGGAAAGCTGTAGGCCGAAATATCATGCGCGATTTTGAAGCCTTCGCGCGAGAGGCCATCCAAGAAATCCCCTGCAATCGCCTCGCGCGGGGCAAAACCAATCGCATGGACGAAGCCGTCAAACTTTGGCCAGACCAGCGAAAGATCAGCAAACATTTTTTGGATTTGCTCGTCTGAGCCCACATCGCAATCAAAAATCAGCTTCGAGTCAAAATCCGCAGCAAATTCCGTGATGCGATCCTTAAATCGCTCGCCCACATAAGAGAAAGCCAGCTCCGCCCCCTCGCGGTGGCAAGCCTTGGCAATGCCATAAGCAATGGAGCGGTTAGACAAGACGCCGGTGATCAGCAGTTTTTTGCCGGTAAGGAAGCCCATGGTGTGCCTTTTGAAATGTGTGAATCGCTGCAATAGCCAGAATTGTCGCATGTGTAGCGCAAGGTATTTAACTGCGGCACAATGAAAGCATGATCCGATTTGGCTTAGCCTGTCTCTTGATTTTTGTAGCGCCGCTTGGTTGGGCAGGCCACGCCTATTCGCTCTGGGGCGATATCAAATACCCCGCTAGCTTTGCGCATTTCGATTACGTGAACCCGAATGCGCCCAAGGGCGGGGAGCTGGTGGCAGTGAGCAATTTGCGGGTGAGCACGTTTGACAAATACAACCCATTCACGATACGCGGCACGGCACCCGCTTACCTTGATACGTTGCTCTTTGAAAGCCTGCTCACAGGCGCACTCGATGAGCCGGGCACGGGCTATGGGCTGCTGGCGGAAGATGTGAGTGTTGCGGCCGATGGGATGAGTGCGGTATTCAAGCTGCGTGCAGCCGCGAAGTTTCATAACGGCAAACCGGTATTGGCAGCAGACGTGAAACACAGCTATGAGATTCTCTCTAGCAAATTCGTGCGGCCTGCGTATCGCACGCTGCTGGAAGATGTGGCGGGAGTGGAAGCGCTAGACGAGCGCACCGTCCGCTTCAATTTCAAAAAGAAAAACCGCGAGCTGCCACTGACTGTGGGCGGCATCCCGATTTTTAGCCGCGATTGGGGTTTGGGGAAAGATGGCAAGCGCACACCGTTTGACCAAATCATCACTGAGATGCCGATAGGTAGCGGAGCATACAAAGTAGGCCCAGTGAATTTTGGCAAAGACATCACCTACGTTCGAGATGCGGCGTATTGGGGCAAAGATGTGAATGTGAATCGTGGCAATCATAATTTTGACCGAATCACGATCAAGATTTACAAAGACAATACGGCTCGGTTGGAGGGCTTGAAAGCCGGTGAGTTTGATTTCATGCAGTTTTACTCAGCAGGCGATTGGGCGCGGCGCGTGAGCGGCAAGCGCTTTGACGATGGCCGCTTGAAAAAAGGCGAATTCAAACACAAGCAGCCCACCGGCTATCAAAGCTACATTTTCAACACGCGCCTGGATAAATTCAAAGATGTGCGGGTGCGTGAAGCGATCGGTATGGCGATGGATTTCAATTGGATGAGTCGCCAAATGTTTTATGGGCTTTACACGCGGGTCAACGGCTTGTTTGGCAACACCGATTGCCAAGCCACTGGCTCGCCAAGTGCGCAAGAGCTGGCGCTGCTGGAACCTTGGCGCAGCGCCATTCCAGCAGCTGCTTTTGGTGCGATGACCAATCCGCCGAATACCGATGGCCAAGATCGCTTGCGCGAGAATCTGCGCGAAGCGATTGGTTTATTGAAAGAAGCGGGCTACACAGTACAAGATGGCAAGATGAAAAATGCCAAAGGCGAGGCGCTGGTGATTGAGCTGCTGGATAGCTCAGAAGCGGGCTCGCGCACCCATAGCGCGATGGTGCGCAATCTCGCCAAAATTGGCATAGAGATGCGCATGCGAATTGTGGATTTCGCGCTGTATCAAACGCGGGTGCAAAAATTTGATTACGAGATGGTGATCATGGCATTTCAGGGCACGCACACACCAGGCCAAGAATACGTCGAGCTGTTTGGCAGCAAAGCCGCTGACACGCAAGATTCTGGCAACTACGCAGGCCTGAAAAATCCTGCAGTGGATGATCTGCTGGCGAAAATGCTCGCCGCGCAAACCAAGGCCGAATTGCTGCCCGCCTGCAAAGCGCTGGAGCGCGTGATTGCGCACAGCCACATCTTTATCCCGCAATGGAGCGCCACGCAACACAACGTGGCTTATGCCGCGCAAAAGCTGGGTTACCGCGAGCCGATGCCGCCCTATGCGAAGGCAGACAGTTGGCTGATTGATACTTGGTGGGCCAAGCCCGCTGGTGGGGAAAAGTAAGCATGCTCGCCTACGTCCTCAAGCGTTTATTGCTCATGATTCCCACGCTGTTTGGCGTGTTGTTGCTCACCTTCGTCGTGATTCAGTTCGTGCCCGGCGGGCCGGTAGAACAATACATGGCAGAAGCGCGGGCAGCCAAAGCCGGGGGCGCAGAAGGTGCGGCTTTTGGTTTTGAATATCGCGGCGATAAAGGAGTAGACGCCAAACGTTTGGCGGAAATCAAAGCGCTGTATGGCTTTGACAAAAGCGCACCCGAGCGCTTTTGGATCATGCTCAAGCAATACCTCACATTTGATTTGGGAAAAAGCTTTTTCCAAAACAAGCCGGTGTGGGATCTGATCAAAGAGAAATTGCCCGTCTCAATCTCGCTGGGGCTGTGGACATTTTTCTTGACGTATCTCATCTCCATTCCGCTGGGCATCAAAAAAGCCGTGCGTGCGGGCACGAGTTTTGATTTGTGGACGACGCTGATCGTGCTGATTGGCTACGCGATTCCGGGCTTCGTGCTCGGTGTGTTTTTGCTGGTGATGTTTGGCGGGCAGTTGCAATGGTTTCCGCTTCGCGGTATCACTTCTAGCAACTGGGAGGCCTTGTCGCTCGGTGCAAAAATTGTGGATTATCTGTGGCACATCGCTATGCCTGTGACAGCGATGGTGATTGGCAGCTTTGCCACGGTGACGATGCTGACAAAGAATTCGTTTTTAGAAGAGATTCGAAAGCAATATGTGATCACGGCGCGTGCTAAGGGCTTGCCAGAGCGGCGCGTGCTCTATGGCCATGTGTTTCGCAATGCAATGCTGCAAATTGTGGCGGGCATTCCAGGCGCGTTTATCGGTGCATTCTTTGCTGGCGCGCTGTTGATCGAGACGCTGTTTTCGCTGGATGGCTTGGGTCTGCTGGGCTATGAAGCGGTGATACGGCGGGATTATCCGGTCGTGTTGGGTACGCTGTATTTGTTCACGCTGATTGGGTTGGTGACGAAGCTGATCTCTGATTTGAGTTACGTGCTGATTGACCCGAGGGTGAAGTTCGAATGAAAGGAATGACCACCTCCGAAACGATCTCCGATCGCATCCCCCTCAAGGGGGCACCGCTGGTAGACGGGCAAAGCCCGATCCACGGCGGCCGCTCGCAAGAAGCATCCCCATCGCCATCACGCCGTGCTTGGCTGCGCTTCAAGCGCAATCGCTTGGGTTATTGGAGCTTGATCGCTTTGGTCATCTTGGTGGCGCTGAGTTTTGTTGCAGAAATCATCTCAAATGACAAACCGCTGATCGCGCGCTACAACGGCAAGATGTTTTTCCCAATGGTGCAAAACGTGCCTGAGACGGCTGTGGGCGGAGATTTTCAGACGAATGCTGATTTTCTGGATTCGTTCGTGAAAGAGCAGTTTGCCAAAGATGGTAATTTTGCGCTGATGCCGCTCAACCCGTATCACCACAGCACATTGAATTACTACTCTAAAGCGCCTAACCCCGCGCCGCCAAGTTTAGATAACTGGCTGGGCACGGATGATCGTGGCCGCGATGTGGCGGCTCGGCTGCTGTATGGCTTTCGCGTGAGCATTTTGTTTGCGCTGGCGCTCACGGTGATTGGCGTGTTGCTGGGCATCATCACGGGTGCGATTCAGGGGTACTTTGCTGGGAAGACGGATCTTTACTTTCAGCGCTTCATCGAAATCTGGGGCTCGATGCCTGAGTTGTATTTGTTGATTATCTTTGCGGCGGTGTTTGAGCCGAGTGTGATTTTGCTGGTGGTCTTACTCAGCCTGTTTGGCTGGATGGGGCTGTCTGATTACGTGAGAGCAGAGTTTTTGCGCAATCGGCAAATGGATTACGTGCGTGCGGCGCGGGCTTTAGGCGCGAGCCATTGGCAGATCATCACGCGGCATGTGCTGCCCAACAGCTTGACACCTGTGATCACGTTTTTACCCTTTCGAATGAGTGGCGCGATTTTGGCGCTGACTTCGCTGGATTTTCTGGGCCTCGGCGTGCCGCCAGGTACGCCATCGCTGGGCGAGATGCTGGCAATTGGAAAAAACAGCATTGATGCTTGGTGGATCAGCTTGGCGACGTTTGCCGTGCTCGTGATCACGCTGCTGCTGCTGACTTTTATGGGCGATGCGCTGCGCGATGCGCTTGACCCACGGAAGGCGGATGTATGACTGCCTTACTCGAAGTGAAAGATTTGCGTGTCGCTTTCGGTGGCAAAGAAGTTGTCAAAGGAATCAACTTTTCGATTAACGCTGGCGAAAAGCTCGCGCTGGTTGGGGAATCGGGTTCAGGCAAATCCGTCACCGCATTGAGCCTGCTACGTTTGGCGCTCAATGCCAAAACCACCGGCCAATCCTTGTTTGATGGTCGCGATACGCTTGCGATGCCCGAGAGCGAGCTTGAAGGTCTGCGCGGCGACGACATCGCCATGATCTTTCAAGAGCCGATGACGGCGCTCAATCCATTGATGACAATTGGCAAACAAATTTCAGAAATTATTGAGCTGAAAAAGGCGGTCTCAGAGCAGGAGGCACATGCCAAGGCGATTGAGTTGCTGATCGAAGTGGGCATCCCAGAGCCTGAGCGCCGCGCTGCGCAGTTTCCCCATCAGCTGTCGGGCGGGCAGCGCCAGCGCGCAATGATTGCCATGGCGCTGTCATGCTCGCCGAAGTTGCTTCTCGCTGATGAGCCCACCACGGCGTTGGATGTGACGCTGCGTTTGCAAATTCTCAATCTTATTGGCGAGCTGCAAAAAACGCGCAACATGGCTGTGTTGCTCATCACGCATGATCTCAATATGGTTCGGCGCTTCGCGGACCGTATTGCTGTGATGGAGCGCGGGCATTTGGTGGAGCAGGGCTTCGTTGCCGATGTGTTCGCCGCACCACGCCATGCCTACACGCAGCGCCTGCTGGCGAGCAAGCCTGTGCGAGATGTGTTGAACGCCGATGATCAAGCCGCAGTGATGATCAAGGCTGATCAGCTGCGCATCACCTATCCCAAGCCGTTCGGTGGCTTCAAAGGCTGGTTTAAAAAAGGTGAGTTCATTGCCGTTCACGAGGCCACTTTGAGTTTGCGCCAAGGCACGAGCCTGGGCATTATTGGTGAATCAGGCTCAGGCAAATCCACGCTCGCGATGGCGCTGCTGGGCTTGCTGCCAGGCTCTAGTATGCAGGGGGGTGCTTTTTATAAGAGAAAAGAGCACGTAACCGCCGTAAATACTGCGCAAGGTGCTATTGAAAACATAGCATCTATTAAGTTTGACACGGCACTGCGCCAATCGCTGCAAGTGGTGTTTCAAGATCCGTATTCATCGCTCTCGCCGCGCATGACGGTGGAAGAGATCGTGGGCGAGGGTTTGCGTATTCATGAGCCTTCGCTTGATGCTGCGCAGCGGCAGGTGCGCGTGCTCGCGGCTTTGGATGAAGTGGGATTGGATGGGGCTCAGTTCCCAAATCTACTGCTGCGCTATCCGCATGAATTCTCGGGCGGGCAGCGGCAGCGCATTGCGATTGCCAGAGCGCTCATCGTGAATCCGCAAATCATCATTTTGGATGAGCCGACCAGCGCACTCGATGTGACGATTCAGCAGCAAGTGTTGTCGTTGCTTCAAAAGCTCCAACGCGAGCGAGGCTTAACTTATTTAATCATCACGCACGATGTCGATGTGATCCGCGCTATGGCGCATGAGGTGTTGGTGATGAAAGACGGGCTGGTGGTGGAGCAAGGCAGTGTGGATGCAGTGCTGATTAAGCCGCAGCAGGAATACACAAAGTTGTTGGTAGCTGCATCAAACTAGCTCGTATCTTTTCCATTGATAAAAGAACACGAAAGGCACAGAAGAACACGAAAAGCACGGAAGTTTTCTGTGTTTTTTGTGAAAATTTCTGTGACTTCCGTGTTTAATGAAATAGCTATAAATATTTTTCTACAGTAGCTTCACGTTAAAACGTCCCGGCTACCACTTCTCTGAGCAGCGCGACATCTAAATACTTCTTCAATGCTGCATTGACTAATGCTGCATCGAGCTTCTCGTAGCGTTCATCAAATTCTTTGTTCGCATCGAGCGCCCGATCTTCGCGGAGATTGAAAGCAATCGTGTCAACCGCATTTGCGGGCTGCGTGAGCCGGTCTTTGCGTCTTGCTTGGATCGCTGATTTAGCAAAGCCGACCTCGATGAAGCTATAGCCTTTCTCACGCGTTTGGATAAGCACTTCTTTGATGGCCGTGCGCAGGCGATCTAGGTTTTGCGGGGCGAAGCTGGCGCCAATATTGATGCTCGCAGCGTTGCCATCCCATGGCGCATCTAGCGAAGAGCCGACGCCGTAGGAGATGCCATCTTGCTCGCGGACGCGCTGGAAGAGCCCAAGGCGAGACATCATCTCGATACCAGCGAGCAAGGGCGCGAAATCTGGATGACGCTGATCAAGCGGGAAGGCGATGCGGGCTGTGTAGGTGGCGTTCGCTTTCTCTGCCACTTGAAGTTTGCTAAACGCCTCACCTGCTGGCGCTGCATGCTCAGAAGTCCAGCGGGCATAGGGCTCTTTGCTCGCCCAATCGCCCCAAAGGTTTTGCAGCATGGCTTGTATCGGGGCTAATTCCAAGGGGCCGCTAAAGACAAATTCACCGTGCTGCGCGCCGGCAAAGCGCTCCCAATAAGCCTTGAGCTGAGCGGCTGTGGCCTCGCGGGTTTGGCGCTCGGTGTCTTCAATCAGGCGCACTTCGCGCGGATCGCCACTCTTGTATTGCATCCTGTGATTGCGCTCGATCAGGTTGCCCGCTAAGTTATTTGGATTGCTCTTCATGGGTTGGTAGGCAGCGATCATGGCGCGTTGATTGCGCTCAAATACGGCATTGTCATAAGCGGGGCGGCGCAGCAGATCGTTTAAGAAGCTGAGCACGGAGGCTGTGTTTTGCGCAGGAAATTCCAAATTCGCAGAGAGGGAACCGGCTGCGCTAAAGAAGCGGATACTTGCATCGAGCTTTTGTAAGTAGGCTTGAATTTGCTGCGCATTCATTGCAGGCGATGTGTCTGATCCAGAGGACACAGCTGCTATGCCATCAGGAATATTCGCGCCCAGCATGGAGGCGAGCACGGATGAACCGCGCACTGATTCCAGCGTGCCCCAGCGAAGGCGCAGCGTGCCTTGCACGCGATCGTCTTTGCTTTGCCGCGTCATCACTGCAAGCTTCAAGCCGGGCTGGCCATTGACGGTCAAACGGCCTTGCTGGGAATGCTTGGCCATGGCTTCGTGGGTAATGGTGAAGCTCGGCGCATCTTTTTTCACCGGGATGATCGGCAAATCCTTATTTTGAGCATCTTTTAAGGTGTTTGCCGGCATAGAACTTGCGCGGAGTGCTTCTGAATTGATAGCGCTGGTGATCAGCTGATTCATCGCCTCGACGCCGGGCGCAAGTGTCTGCGGCGCGCGGGTTTGCGTGCTCCCGGAGATGAGCGGCAAGAAAAGGCCGCTTGTGCGGTTGCTTGGTAAGAGGTAAGTGTCTGCGATTTTATGAACTTCCTCCAAGGTGATTTGCGCAACGATCTCGCGCTGCATCCACAAAAGCCGCCAATCCCCGCTGGCCACGGCTTCACTGAGGGATTGCGCCATCGCCTCGCTGCTGCGGAATAAGGCACGCTGACCAGCCAGAATTGCACCGCGAGCGATTTCTAGCTCTTGCGCAGTAGGGCGATAGACCTCTACCACTTTAGCCAGCGCTGCTGTTGAGGACATGGCCTTAATTTCGTATTGCGCATCCGTATCGCTCGATGCGCGCTCCGGCAAACCAATGCCTGCCCAAATTTGCGATGGCTCGCGCTGGCCTCGGTAGTAAGCCCATTCGGTGACGGCGAGGTTTTGAAGGGTGAGCGCTTTCGCCAGCGGCCCGCCTTCTTGGCCAATCGTGGTGGCAAGCAGAGAAGCGGCCATAGCCTCTCTGGTGGGGCCGGCTGGTCCGTGGTAAGCCACAGCTGCGCTGGCTAGGCCGCCGGATCTGCGCAGGATCACTTGCTTTTCGCCTTCCTGCGGCGGCTCATTGCTGTAGGTTTGCGGCAGCGGCACGGCGGGCTTGGCAATGCTACCGAATTCGCGTGCGATGCGGGTTTTGACTTCGTCAGGATTGAAATCGCCCGCGATGATCAGTGTGGCGTTGTCAGGCCGGTAATGCAGTTTGTAGAAATCGACGAGCCGTGCATGGGGCACGTTTTCAATATCAGCGCGCGTGCCGATGACGGGATGGCCGTAGCCATGGGTCGTGTAGGCGGCGCTTCGCATGCGATCACCCAAGATGCGGCCTGCTTCGTTGTCTCCGCGCTCAAATTCATTGCGCACGACCGTCATCTCGCTCTTCAGATCCTCGGGCGTAAAGCGAGCCTGAGTCATCATCGCGGCGAGCCAGCCGATCATGAAATCAAGGCGCTCAGGCAGCTTGCCATCATCGGTAACGAAGTTGGCGAAATAATTGGTGCGGTCGTAGCTCGTCGTGCCGTTCCAGCGCATGCCTAGCGCTTGCATATCCGTTTTGGAATCTTTGTATTTCGGTACTGCGCCTGCGCCCACGGGCTTAAACAGCATGTGCTCCAGCAAATGCGCCGCGCCATACTCGCCCAAGCCTTCATGCCGCGAGCCCACGCGATAAGTGATGTTGATGCTCATCGCGGGGCGCTGCGTATCTTTGAGCAACAGCACTTGCAAGCCATTGGGCAAGCTGTATTCGCGCACATCGCCGAGTTGTCGCACAAAGCTAAGCGTCGCGTTTGCGGGGCTGGAGGCTGTTTGTGCGGTGGCGCATCCTGTCACTAACAAGGCTGCTGTTGCTAAAAATAGAGAAACGATTTTTTTCATAGGCTTACTTTAAACTGTTTGCCTTATGGATACATCTTCAGACGCACAGTTCCTTGAAATCGCATTGGCGGAGGCTCGCAAGGCAGCAGTAATGGGCGAAGTGCCGGTGGGTGCGGTGGTGGTGAAAGATGGGCAAGTGATCGCCACAGGGCGCAACTCGCCAATTGGCGCGTGTGACCCCACGGCGCATGCCGAAATCAATGCCCTGCGCCATGCCGCGCTTGCACTGGGTAATTACCGTTTAGATGGCTGTGATTTATACGTCACGCTAGAGCCTTGTGCAATGTGCGCGGGCGCGATTCTCAATGCCCGAATTCGCCGCGTGGTGTATGCCGCACCAGAGCCCAAGACGGGCGCTGCGGGCTCGGTGGTGAATCTTTTTGACACGGCTTTGAATCATCAAACGCAACTGCAGTCCGCTACTGAATTAGGAGCACTCTGCGCAGAATATACGCCGGCTAGTGGCCAATTATTGCAAGAATTCTTCTCTAAAAAACGCTCAGATCAGCAACGCGAGCATGCGATGAGCCACCCGCTGCGCCCTGACGCTTTGCGCACACCAGATCAGCACTTTGATAATTTGCCCGGTTATGAATTTGCGCCAAACTATCTGAGCGATCTACCAGCCTTGAATGGCCTGCGCATGCACTATCTCGACGAAGGAAACACAGACGCGCAGACGACTTACCTTTGCCTCCACGGCAACCCAGCTTGGAGCTATCTTTATCGCAAGATGATCCCCATCTTCACGGCCAGTGGCGCAAGAGTCATCGCTCCCGACATGATTGGTTTTGGCCGCAGCGATAAGCCCAAGAAAGACAGCTTTCACATTTTTACTTGGCATCGCCAATGCCTGCTCGAATTAATAGAACGAATGGATTTAACAAATGTCATTCTCGTTGTCCAAGATTGGGGCGGCATTCTCGGCCTGACATTACCTATTGCAAAGCCGAAGCGCTATAAAGGTTTGCTCGTGATGAACACCACGCTCGCTTGTGGAGATCAGCCGCTCACCGATGGCTTTAAAGCATGGCGCGAGATGTGCGCCAAAAAACCAGATTTCGACCTTGCCAAACTCTTCTCACGCGGCAACCCGCACATGAGCCAAGCCGAATGCGCCGCTTACATGGCACCCTTCCCCGATGCTGGCCATCGCGCTGCAACACGTGCCTTCCCGCCGATAGTTCCCGAGTTTGAGGCTAGCGATGGCGCAACGATCAGCCGCACAGCGAGAGACTTCTGGCGAAATCATTGGAATGGTCAAAGTCTCATGGCCATCGGCATGCAAGATCCCGTCCTCGGCGAATCCACCATGCGCGAGCTGCGCTGCCACATCAGAAACTGCCCTGAGCCGATGCGCATTGCCGAAGGCGGTCATTTTTTGCAAGAGCACGAACTTGGGCAACTGATCGCCCAAGAGGCTGTGAAACGCTTCAGTTAAATCAGCGCGCTCATGCCACAGGCTGGCGCATTGTCACGAATTCTTCAGCCATCGTGGGGTGAATGCCAATCGTGCTGTCAAAGATCGCTTTCGTTGCGCCTGCCCGCATCGCCACTGCAAAGCCCTGCACGATTTCGCCAGCATCTGAGCCGACCATATGCAAGCCCACCACGCGATCGCTGGCCACATCGACGATCAGCTTCATCATGCAACGTTCACTGCTGCCGCTCAAGGTATGCAGCAATGGTTTGAAATCTGTTTTGAAGATGCTGACCTGTCCATATTTTTCTCGTGCATCATGCTCGCTGAGGCCTACAGTGCCAATATTGGGATGCGTGAATACTGCAGTGGGAATGTAGTCGTAGCCCATTTGGCGCTGGCCGTTGCTAAATAAATGATCCACTACAACCATCGCCTCGCCGAGCGCCACGGGCGTGAGTTGCACGCGCGCTGTGACATCGCCCACAGCATAGATCGAAGGCACAGAGCTTTGATACACCGCATTCACAATCACTGCGCCGCTTTTCTTTTGCCGCACGCCGAGCGCCTCAAGCCCAAGGCCATCGACGTTGGGGATTCGGCCTGTGGCGTAGAGCACCACATCTGCTTGAAGCTTGCTGCCATCGGTGAGCGTCAACGCCAAGCCATCTGCTGCTCGGGCGATGCGCGTCACATCGGTCTTCACGCGCAAATCCACTCCTGCTTTGCGCACTTCAGCAGCGATGAAATGACGCACATCTTCATCAAAATCACGCAGCACCTGCTCACCGCGATAAAGCTGCGTCACCTGAGCGCCTAGCCCGTTGAAGATGGAAGCGAATTCGCAGGCAATATAGCCGCCGCCGACCACCACCAATCGGCGAGGAAATGGATCCAGATCAAATATATCATCCGATGTGCAGGCCAGCTCGCTGCCCTCAAAACTGGGTAGATAGGCTTTGCCACCCGTGGCGGTCAAAATGTTTTTTGCTGTGTAGCGCTGCTCGCCTTCAGGCGTCTTGACCGCCACCGTGTGCGCATCCAGCAGGCGCGCCCAACCGCGAATCAGCTTCGCGCCTGCGCCATCCAGCAAGCGGCCATAGACGCCATTAAGCCGGGTGATTTCTTGTTTGCGATTGGCCTTGAGTGCATCCCAATCCAAAATGGGATGCTCAGCAGAGCGCCAACCGTAGCCTTTGGCCTGCTCAAAGGCCTCCGCATAATGTGCGGCATAGCTGTAGAGCTTCTTGGGGATGCAGCCCACGTTCACGCAGGTGCCGCCCAATGCGCCCGCCTCAGCCACAGCCACGCGCGCGCCCGTTTGCGCTGCCATCCTCGCAGCGCGTACCCCGCCACTGCCAGCGCCGATTACAAAAAGGTCAAATTCATAGCTTGTCATGGGAACTTTCAATTGAAGTAAACGATACGCATCATAGATAGATCAGCGCGTGTTGAATTCGCCGTATTAAAGCGAGGGCTTTTGTTTAAACAGCTCGCCAGCGTTTCAACGCCTCGATGTGCTGGTCGGCTCATTTATGCCATCATTGAAGCATGAAACGAAACACGGATCACCTCATTGGCCGAGGCTCGCTGGAGCAGCGATTTGAACTTGGTCGCCTTGCGCGGCAAAGCTGCCCGCGCTCTGCGCTAGGCTTGCATGAGAACAATAGGCGCGATCCGCTTGAACTGTTGGCCGCCTCAAACAAAGGCCGCGTGGCCGAACTGCTGCCCACGCGCTTTGGCCGCATGTTGGCCAGCCCGTTTGCTTTTTATCGCGGCGCGGCCATGCTCATGGCGCACGATTTGGCGCTCACGCCGCGCTGCGAAGTGACCGTGCAGCTCTGCGGGGATGCGCATTTATCCAATTTTGGTTTGTTCGCCAGCCCCGAGCGGCGCATGCTGTTTGGCCTGAATGATTTTGATGAAACTGCTTTAGGGCCTTTTGACTGGGATGTGCGGCGCTTGGCAGCCAGCTTTGTGATTGCGAGCTGCGAGCAGGGTTTCAAAAAATCTGCCGTCGAGAAGATCATGCACACCCTGCTGGATACCTATCACCAGAAGATGCTCGAATTTGCGCAGATGGACACGCTGGATGTTTGGTATCACCAGTTGACCTCCGAGACGCTGCTCAAGCTCGGCGGTGCGAGCAAAGTAGAGAAAGCGACGATAGAAAAAGCCCGCGCCAAAGGCAGCAAGCAATTGGTGAGCGATGCGGTCGAGTGGGTCGATGGCCCGGCTGGCAAAGAAATGCGTATTAAAGACACCCCGCCTTGGGTGTATCACGAGGCTGGCGCTACAGCGCGGGAGATTGGCAGATTCGAGCGCGGCATTCAAGACTTTTTCATTCAATACCGCAGCAGCCTAAGCGCAGACAGACAGGTGCTGTTTGATCGCTATGAGCTGATGGATGTGGCCGTCAAAGTGCCCGGTATTGGCTCGGTGGGCACGCGATGCTTCGTGGCGTTGTTTGCTGCGGATGGGCATCACCCGCTGTTTTTGCAATTCAAACAAGCGCGAGATTCTGTGCTCATGAAGCCGCTCGGCCAGAAACCGCATCCCAACAACGGCCAACGCATCGCCCTAGGCCAGCGCCTCTCCCAAGCCACCAGCGATGTCTTCCTCGGCTGGGCCAGCAACAAAGCGCTGGGCGCAGAATTTTATGTGCGCCAACTGCGCGACATGAAAGGCGCGCTCGACGTGACGCTATTCAGCACAACTGACATGACCGACTACGCGCAGGCCTGCGGCTATGCGCTCGCCCGCTCACAAGCCAAGGCCGGCGATCCGGCGTTGATTGCGGGCTACATTGGTAAAAGCAGTGCTTTTGAAGAAGCGATCACAAAGCATGCATTTGCGTATGCGAATCAGAATGAAGCAGATTATTGCGCGCTACAAAAAGCTGTAAAGAGTGGTGCTGTTCAAGCTGCTGTAGGAGAGTCTGGTGAAGACTAACCCGCTGCTTCTTGCCCGCTTTCAATATGCGAGCGCATGGCAGCCTGAGCTGCTGCTGCACTCCGTTTGTTTATCGCCCGCATGATTGCAGCATGCTCAAAGAGTGATTCTTCAATCCTTCCGGGTCTTGTTAACGATTGAGCGCGATTGAGCTTCATCACCTTGCGTAAATCAGCCACGATTTGGCCTGCCCAGCGGTTATTAGAAATTTCTAGTAATTTCACATGAAAAGCTTCGTTGAGCTGGAAGAACTTGACGCGGTCTTTGGTGGATTTTTCTAATCTTTCGTGGAGCGCTTCCAGCTCTTTGAGTTGTTCTGCTGTAGCAGACTTGGCGACGGTCGCTGCTGCATCGGCCTCTAGCAAAGCCATCAGGTGAAAGACATCGCGCAAGTCTTTGGCGTTGACTTCGTTGACATACGCGCCGCGTCGCATTTTCATGGTGATGAGGCCTTCAGCGGCCAGCACTTTGATGGCTTCGCGCAACGGGGTGCGGCTGATGCCGTATTCCTCGGCGATTTTCAATTCATCAATCCATGCGCCGGGCTCTAAGTCGCCTGATTTGCTGGCGAAGATTCGCTGGCGGAGCAGCTCAGCCACCTCTTCATACAAAGGACGGGGCTTGAGATGTTTGTGGTCTGTCAAGGCATTCATGCAGAACCTGATTTTACATGAATCTGAATTCTGAATTCATAATTACAAATGAAAGATCACGTAAAATATCTTCCATGAGCAACCAAGACGAAACGAAGAAGCCGACGCTGGTCGACTGGGAAAAAGCGGCTGCCAAATCTGCGCCCGGCGGCAATGTCGATGCGCTTTATTGGCATACGCCTGATGGCATCATGGTGAAGCCGCTTTACACAGCGGAAGACACCAAGGATTTGCCGCACACCCACACACTGCCCGGCTTTGAGCCTTATCTTCGCGGCCCTCAGGCCACGATGTATGCCGTGCGCCCGTGGACGATTCGCCAATATGCAGGCTTCTCGACGGCTGAAGATTCCAATGCGTTTTATCGCAAGGCGTTGGCTTCTGGCGGGCAAGGTGTTTCTGTGGCCTTCGATCTGGCTACGCACCGTGGCTACGACTCTGATCACCCGCGTGTGACGGGCGACGTGGGCAAGGCGGGCGTGGCCATTGACAGCGTGGAAGACATGAAGATTTTGTTTGACCAGATACCGCTGGACAAGGTGAGCGTGAGTATGACGATGAACGGTGCGGTGCTGCCTATTCTTGCGAGCTACATCGTGGCGGCGGAGGAGCAGGGCGTGTCGCAAGCGCAGCTGAGCGGCACGATTCAAAACGATATTCTCAAAGAATTCATGGTGCGCAACACCTACATCTACCCGCCCGAGCCCTCCATGCGCATCATTGGCGACATCATTGAATACACGGCAAAACATATGCCAAAATTCAATTCGATCTCGATCAGCGGCTATCACATGCAGGAAGCGGGCGCGAATCAAGCGCTTGAATTGGCATTTACGCTGGCTGATGGCAAGGAATATGTGAAGACGGCCATTGGAAAAGGCATGGATGTGGATGAGTTTGCCGGGCGCCTTTCATTCTTCTGGGGCGTGGGCATGAATTTCTATTTAGAAATTGCCAAAATGCGCGCCGCGAGATTGCTCTGGACGCGCATCATGAAAGGCTTCAATGCCAAGAGCCCCAAGAGCCTGATGCTGCGCACCCATTCGCAAACCTCGGGCTGGAGCTTGACCGAGCAAGACCCGTACAACAACATCGTGCGCACCACGATTGAAGCGATGGCCGCCGTGTTTGGCGGCACACAATCGCTGCACACGAATTCGTTTGACGAAGCGATTGCGCTGCCTACTGAGTTTTCATCGCGCATCGCACGCAACACGCAGCTCATCATTCAAGAAGAAACGCACATCGGCGCGGTGGTTGACCCGTGGGCGGGCAGCTACATGATGGAAACGCTGACTCAGCAGATGGCGGATGCGGCTTGGAAGATCATCGAAGAAGTGGATGCGATGGGCGGTATGACGAAGGCTGTGGACACCGGCTGGGCCAAGCTCAAAATTGAAGCGGCAGCGGCTGAGAAGCAGGCGCAGATTGATTCTGGCAGAGATGTGATTGTGGGCGTGAATAAATACAAGCTCGATCAAGAAGATGCGATTGAGACGCGCAGCATTGATAACGTGGCCGTGCGCGACCAGCAGATTGCTAGATTGCAAAATATTAAACAAAAAAGGGATGTGGCCGGCGTATCTTCTGCGCTAATTGCTATTACTTACATAGCAGAAGGTGGCGAAGGCAACTTGCTGGATGCGGCTGTGAAGGCGATGCGCGCTCGCGCGACGGTGGGCGAGGTGAGCGATGCGATGGAGAAAGTTTTTGGTCGTCACAGGGCCGATACGCAAAAGGTAACTGGCGTGTATGCCGCTGCATACGATTCAGCCGAAGGCTGGGACAAACTCAAATCCGAGATCGCCGCATTCGGCGAAGCGCAAGGCCGCCGTCCCCGCGTGATGATTTCAAAGCTCGGGCAAGATGGCCATGATCGCGGCGCGAAAGTCGTGGCCACGGCCTATGCCGATTTGGGCTTTGATGTGGACATGGGGCCACTGTTTCAAACGCCAGAAGAATGCGCAAGGCAAGCCATTGAAAATGATGTGCATGCGGTGGGCGTGTCCACACTCGCCGCAGGCCACAAAACCCTCGTTCCCGCCATCATTGCAGAGCTCAAAAAGCAAGGTGCAGACGACATCATCGTCTTCGTAGGCGGCGTGATTCCTCGGCAGGATTACGAGTTTCTCTACGAAGCTGGCGTAAAAGGAATCTATGGGCCCGGCACGCCAATCGTAGCTAGCGCCAAAGATGTGCTGGAGCAGATTCGTAAGGCGCTTGCGTGAATATCGCTCGCTCAATGCGATATTTGAACCGTTCGGGCTGAGCTTGTCGAAGCCTCTTCGTTTATGAAACCCTTCTTCGTCTATATGTTGCGATGCGTAGATAGCTCTTACTATGCAGGACAAACTGATAATTTAGATGCTCGATTGCATCAACATACATCAGGCCAAATTGGTTATACCGCGACCCGAAAACCGGTCGAGCTTGTCTGGCAAGGTGAGTTTGAGACGCGTGAAGCTGCAATTGCGTTTGAACAGCAGATCAAGGGTTGGTCACGCGCGAAGAAAGAAGCGTTGATTGCGGGTGATTGGAAAAAAATTCAAGTACTTGCCCAGTCTAAACAGAACCCACAAGTTTCAAATCTTACGGGGCTTCGACAAGCTCAGCCCGAACGGAGGATGGAGTGAGCGACATCAATTCACTCCGAGCTATCGTAAATACCAGCGGCACAGCCCAGCGCCGCGCTATAGCCAAGGCAATCACGTTACTGGAGTCCACGCGCGCGGATCATCGTGCGCAAGCCGATGAGCTGCTTACCGCTTTGCTGCCGCATGCTGGCAAGAGCTTTCGCCTCGGGATCAGCGGTGTGCCGGGTGTCGGCAAAAGCACATTTATTGAAGCGCTCGGATTGCATTTGATTGCGCTGGGGCATCGCGTGGCGGTGCTGGCGATAGATCCATCATCAAGCGTATCGGGGGGCTCGATTTTGGGCGACAAAACGCGGATGGAGATGCTCTCTGTGCACGAGAAAGCATTTATCCGCCCCAGCCCTGCCAGTGGAAATTTGGGCGGCGTTGCCTCGCATACGCGCGAGGCGATGCTGGTGTGTGAAGCGGCGGGCTACGACATCGTGATTGTGGAAACGGTGGGCGTGGGGCAGAGCGAGATTGCCGTGGCGAGCATGACGGATATGTTTGTGTTGATGCAATTGCCCAATGCGGGCGATGATTTGCAAGCGATCAAAAAAGGCGTGATGGAGCTGGCCGATTTGGTGGTGATCAACAAGGCTGATATTGACCCGGATGCTGCGATGCGAGCGCAGGCTCAGATCGTAAGCAGCATGCGGATTTTTGACATGCATGGGCATGACCACCCGACGATTGATGCGATGCAGCGCGTGTTGCAAATGTCTGCGCTCAAAGGCGCGGGGCTGCCAGAGTTTTGGCAAGCTGTGACCGCATTTCAAGCCGCGCAAAGTGCAAGCGGCCGTATGCAGCAGCGCCGCCAGCAGCAATCTGTGAACTGGATGTGGGAGCGCATTGAGACGGGGCTTAAAAATCAGTTTCGATCAAATGCTCAGGTTCGCGCTCAGTTGCCGCTGCTTACGCAGCAAGTGCTCTCAGGTGAGATTGCTGCATCGACAGCAGCAAGAAAACTGCTGCTAGCCGGCATCCATACTGCGTAAACTGCTATCAAAATCATACTTTTTCACGAAGCCATCATGCAAACTATTCTTGAGCAACTCGAATTAAAACGCACCGCAGCAAAAATGGGAGGCGGTCAAAGGCGCATTGATGCGCAGCATGCTAAAGGCAAGCTAACGGCGCGAGAGCGGCTGGAGGTGTTGTTTGACGAGGGCAGTTTTGAAGAGTGGGATATGTTTGTCGAGCACCGTTGCGCAGACTTCGGCATGGATCAAAATAAAATCCCTGGCGATGGTGTGGTCACGGGCTACGGCATGATCAACGGCCGCTTGGCGTTTGCTTTTAGCCAAGATTTCACGGTGTTTGGCGGCGCGCTTTCTGAGGCGCATGCTGAGAAGATTTGTAAGGTCATGGATCAAGCCATGAAGGTGGGCGCACCTGTCATTGGGCTCAATGATTCAGGCGGCGCGCGCATTCAAGAAGGCGTGGCATCGCTGGGCGGCTATGCGGATGTATTTCAGAAAAACGTGCTCGCTTCTGGTGTCGTGCCGCAGATCAGCCTCATCATGGGGCCCTGCGCAGGCGGCGCGGTCTATTCGCCTTCGATGACTGATTTCATCTTCATGGTCAAAGACAGCTCGTACATGTTCGTCACAGGCCCTGAAGTGGTGAAAACCGTGACGCATGAGGAAGTCACCGCCGAAGAACTGGGCGGCGCGATCACGCACACCGCCAAGAGCGGCGTAGCTGATTTGGCTTTTGACAACGATGTGCAGGCGCTCATCATGCTGCGCCGATTCTTCAATTATTTGCCACTGAGCAACCGAGATAAGGCGCCGATTCGCCCCAGCGGCGACAAGGCGGATCGCATCGACATGAGCTTGGATACGCTCGTGCCGGAGAACGCAAATAAGCCTTATGACATCAAAGAGCTGATCCTCAAAACAGTCGACGATGGCGATTTCTTTGAGCTGCAACTGGACTACGCAAAAAACATCGTGATCGGCTTTGCGCGAATGAACGGCCAGAGCGTAGGTATCGTGGCGAATCAACCCTTGGTGCTCGCAGGTTGCTTGGATATTAAAAGCTCGATCAAAGCCGCGCGCTTTGTGCGCTTTTGTGATGCATTCAATATTCCCATCATTACCTTCGTGGATGTACCCGGTTTCATGCCCGGTACGAGCCAAGAATACGGCGGCATCATCAAGCATGGCGCGAAGCTGCTCTATGCCTACGCCGAAGCCACCGTGCCAAAAATCACCGTCATCACCCGCAAAGCCTATGGCGGCGCGTATGACGTGATGGCTTCCAAACATTTACGCGGCGATGTGAACCTTGCCTGGCCGAATGCAGAAATCGCTGTGATGGGCGCAAAAGGCGCAGTGGAGATCATCTTCCGCGAAGAAAAGAAAGATCCTGCAAAGCTTGCCCTGCGCGAAGCCGAATACAAAGCCCGCTTTGCCAATCCCTTCGTGGCAGGCTCACGCGGCTTCATTGATGATGTGATCTTGCCGCATGAGACGCGCAAGCGGATATGCAGAAGCTTGATGATGCTTAAAGATAAAAAGCTAGAAAATCCTTGGCGAAAGCATGGAAATATTCCACTTTAAATGTTCTTTTTTGAATGATAAAATCAATTAATTTAGTTTAATCAATCAATTTCGAATAGTTATGATTTTTCTGCAATCTGCTGATTCTGCCTGCACCACGTTGGGAATGCGTGTGCGCGATTGGCGTTTGGCGCAGAATCTATCGCAACAAGAATTAGCGCTTAAAACGTCAGCCTCGCTGTCATCGATTCGCCGCTTGGAAGCGAACGGGCAAGCGACCTTGAATCTACTGGTGCGTGTGGCGCAGGCCATGCAAGCTACTCAAGCATTAGAAGAGTTATTCGTGCGCCCCGTGCAGACGATTGCGCAGCTAGAGCAGAGCGCAGCACCTGCGCGCCAGCGTGCCCGTAAGCCGAGCAGTGCTAACAAGGCGAATGCATGAGCACGATCACCAAACTTGATGTGTTCTATGAGGGCTGGGGCGAGCGCTGGTTGCTGGGTAGCTTGGCACAGGCGGGGCAGCGATTGTTGTTTGAGTATTCTGCAAGCGCTGTAGAGATGGCTTCGCGTCGTCAACTACAGTTATCACCGTTTCAAGTGCCTGTGCCCAAACCCGGTATGCAGCAAGCGGCGTATGCAGGTCCGCGCCATTTTCATGGCTTGCCCGGCTTCATAGCTGATGCCTTGCCCGATGGCTGGGGCATGCTGCTTATGGATCGCGCGTTTCGCAAGGCTGGCCGCGATGTGCGAAGCATCTCAGTGCTTGAGCGCTTGGCTGTGGTGGGTCATAGCGCAGTGGGTGCGCTTAGTTTTGAACCTGCTGACTCGATTGAAGCGCAAAACTTAGAACTGATATCACTCAAACAGCTTGCTTTGCAATCGCAAGAGGTCTTGGCAGATGATGCCGAGCAGACTTCGCAGGAGCAACTGCGCCAACTCTTCATGCTTGGTGGTTCGCCGCAGGGTGCTCGCCCGAAAGCATTGCTTCGCTTCAATGAAGCCAAGGATCGCTTTTATCCTGATAAAGCAGGTAGGGAAACTGGTGTGCCTTGGCTGCTGAAATTTCCCGCGCAAGGCGAAGCGGCGCATGTCTGTGCCTTGGAGGAGCTGTATGCCCGCCTTGCACGCAAGGGCGGCATGGATATGCCCGCCTCGCGCTATTTTCCTTTGGGTGTAAAGCATGCAGCATTTGGAGTGGAGCGTTTTGATCGCGTGATATCGCCTCAAGGCCAAGAGCATCGCGTGCCCATCCTGAGTATGGCCGCCTTGCTCGATGCTGATTTCCGCTTACCGGCACTCGATTACGAAACTGTGCTGCTCGCCACGCACCGATTAACAGGCGACTACCGCGAAACCCTCAAAGCCTTTGATCGCTGCGTTTTCAATGTACTCACCCATAACCGCGATGACCATGCCAAAAATTTCGCTTTCATCCTAGGCGCTGATGACCAGTGGCGCTTATCCCCAACTTTTGATTTGACATTTAGCTTTGGCCCCGGCGACGAGCACAGCACTTCAGTAGCGGGCGAGGGGCGCTTGCCCACTCGTGCGCATTTGATGCGCGTGGCGAAGGTAGGCGGGATTAAAGACAAAGATGCCACTGAGAGTATTCGGCACTGGCGTGCAATGTTGCAGACCGATATGCGACTGCTTCGTGATTTACCTATTCCCCAAAAAACGTCGACGCACATGCGCACCACGCTAAGCGCCGTATGGCGGGCTATGTAATGACTTTGCTCAGAAAGATTCATGATGTTTAAAAAATCCTCATTGCTAGACTTACTCAGCACGAGATCGACTAGAAGGTTTGCGTTGCTATCCCTTTCGTGGCTTTATTGATGATGCAATCTTGCCGCACGAGAAACGTTAGCGAAATTGCGAAAGCCTCACGATGTTGAAAGACAAGAAGCTAGACAACCCTTGGAGAAAACATGGAAACATCCTGTTGTGAAAATTAGCATGGCAAGCCTACACAATTTTTTCAAGCGCTTTGATCTTCGCCAAGATCAAGCCAAGGTTGAAGATATCGACTCGGCACTCCGAGCCGGTGCGCGCGCTGGCGGCACGAACCTATGGGTTTTGTTTTTCGCGATATTGATTGCTTCGGTGGGGTTGAATGTGAATTCAACGGCAGTGATCATTGGCGCCATGTTGATCTCGCCTTTGATGGGGCCGATTGTGGGTGTGGGTTATGGCGCGGCCATTTCTGATGTGGGCTTGATGCGTTCCAGTGCCATCACTTTGCTGGGCTTCACTCTGGTGAGCCTGCTCACTTCAGTCATTTACTTTAGTCTGAGTCCACTGAGTGAACCGGGTTCAGAGCTCCTGGCGCGCACGACTCCCAATCTGTGGGATGTTTTGATCGCGGCGTTTGGCGGTGCAGCGGGTATGGTCGCTGCGACGCGCCGATCATTCACAAATATTGCACCTGGTGTAGCCATCGCAACGGCTTTGATGCCGCCACTTTGCACCGTGGGCTTTGGCATTGCCCATCAGCGATGGGACATGGCCTTGGGCGCATCCTATTTGTTTCTGATCAACAGTGTTTTTATTGCAAGCTCAACTTTATTGGTTGGGAAAATCTTGCGCTTACCCAAGTTGCAAGAGCTGAGCGCCAACACCGTGCAAATATATCGATGGGTCTTATCAGCTTGTTTGGTGGCGGTGGTTGTGCCCAGTATTTGGTTGGGCTACCAGCTCGTGCAGGTTGAGTATTTCCGCTCTGCGGCGACTGCAGCCGTCAAATCCATCATGCAGGCAGAGCGCTCGGTGGTGCAGCGTGATATTCAGGTGGCAGAGCGGCGAATCAGCTTGGTTGTGGTGGGCGTTGTCGATCAAGAGGCGCTGAAAGCGCGCGCGCTGCGCGCACTTGAGCAGCGCGGCATCAAGCAAGTTGAAGTGGTGGTGCTTCGCCCCGATTCAGCGCTGTGGGAAGAGCAGCGTGAGCGTGCCAGTGCCCGCGATGATGAGATGCATTTGTTGATGAGCCGGATCAACGATCTTCAGCAGCAACTGACCACGATGCAGCAAGCCTTGATT
Organism: Variovorax sp.; assembly: GCA_031376455.1. Taxonomy (GTDB): domain Bacteria; phylum Pseudomonadota; class Gammaproteobacteria; order Burkholderiales; family Burkholderiaceae_C; genus JANMDU01. Next base: position 27,558 of record JANMDU010000007.1, read on the forward strand.
GATAGCAAGAGCTATGTCGCGCCACACCATTCTGCGTTACCGCACAAAGGAAAATAATGTTTAAAAAAATTCTGATTGCTAATCGTGGCGAAATTGCTTGCCGGGTGATCGTTACCGCTAAAAAAATGGGTATTGCGACTGTTGCGGTGTATTCCGATGCTGACAAAGATGCGCGGCATGTGCAGCTGGCCGATGAAGCGGTACATATCGGTGCGTCGCCTTCACGAGAGAGCTATTTGGTAGCTGATAAGATCATTGCGGCTTGTAAGCAGACCGGAGCTAAGGCGTTGCATCCGGGGTATGGTTTCTTGAGCGAGAACGAGGCTTTTGCCAAGCGCTGCGAGGAAGAGGGCATTATTTTTATTGGGCCGAAGCACTATTCGATTGCGGCGATGGGCGACAAGATTGCCTCGAAGAAACTGGCCACAGAGGCCAAGGTTAATTGTATACCGGGCTACAACGATGCGATTGATAGCGCAGAGCAGGCGGTGGAGATTGCCAAGGGCATTGGCTACCCGGTGATGATCAAAGCTTCAGCGGGCGGCGGCGGCAAAGGGCTGCGTGTGGCGCATAACGATAAGGAAGCGCTGGAAGGCTTTACGAGCTGCCGCAATGAAGCGCGCAACAGCTTTGGCGATGACCGCGTGTTCATTGAAAAATTTGTGCAAGAGCCGCGTCATATTGAAATTCAAGTGCTTGGAGATTCGCATGGCAATGTGATTTACCTCAACGAAAGAGAATGCTCGATTCAGCGGCGGCATCAGAAGGTGATTGAAGAAGCGCCTTCTCCCTTTATCACGGAGGCCACGCGCAAGGCGATGGGCGAGCAGGCGGTGGCGCTGGCCAAGGCGGTGAAGTATCAGAGCGCGGGCACGGTGGAATTCGTGGTGGGTAAGGATCAGGATTTTTATTTTCTGGAGATGAATACGCGCTTGCAGGTGGAGCATCCGGTCACAGAATGCATTACGGGCTTGGATTTGGTGGAGCTGATGATTCGCGTGGCGGCGGGGGAGAAGCTGCCGATCACACAAGCGCAAGTGCAGCGCAACGGCTGGGCACTCGAATGCCGGATCAATGCGGAAGATCCGTTTCGCAATTTTCTCCCCTCAACGGGTCGCCTCGTGCGCTTTGCGCCGCCAGCGCAGAACATGTGGCAGGGCAATACGCAGGATCTGCTGGGCATCCGCGTAGACACTGGCGTGCAAGAAGGCGGCGAGATTCCGATGTATTACGACTCGATGATTGCCAAACTCATCGTGCATGGGCAAAGTCGCGCGGAGGCGATTGCGAAGATGCGCGAAGCATTGAATGCGTTTGTGATTCGCGGTGTACAGAGCAATATTCCATTCCAAGCGGCGCTGCTGGCGCATCCGAAGTTTGTCAGTGGAGATTTCAATACAGGCTTCATCGCGGAGAATTACGCGCAAGGATTTAGCAGTGAAGACGTGCCGCATGATGATCCGGCGATGCTCCAAGCGATTGCCGCCTTCGTGCGCCGCAAAACGCATGAGCGAGCAGTCGGCATCAGTGGGCAACTGGCAGGCTATGAGGTGAAGCTGGAGAGTGATTACGTGGTGATCACTTTGGATGGAAAAGGCCAACATACCTATACGCCGGTACATGTAGAAGAAATTCAAGGAAAAGTGGGCTTTGCCCGTCTCAGAATAAGCGCAAGATGCTATGAAATTCATAGTAACTCACGGTTGAACGATGTTGCAATTCAGGGCAGTATCAATGGCCAGCCGTTTACCGCACAGGTCGAACGCGGTACAGCCAAAGAGCCGTTGGCCTATCGTGTTCTGCACAACGGCACGCAGATCGATGCACTTGTGCTTTCGCCGCGCGCCGCCGAGTTGTACAAGCTCATGCCACATAAGAGCCCGCCTGACATGAGCAAATACGTACTGTCGCCGATGCCGGGGCTGCTAGTTGAGGTGGCGGTGAGCGTTGGCCAGAAGGTGCAAGCCGGGGAACGCGTCGCGGTGATTGAGGCGATGAAGATGGAGAATGTGCTTTTTGCATCCGCCGACGGCGTAGTAGGTAAAGTGCTGGCTGCAAAAGGCGAATCGCTGACCGTGGATCAGCAGATCATTGAGTTCGTGTAAGGATTTTCCAAATGATGACAACTAATTTTGAGGCTGCTTTGACGAGCCAAGGCTATGCGCCTGCCGTGCTGGTAGAAAAACCTGTGGGTTATGCGATGGATACGCATCAGCATCCGTTTGATGCCTTCGCACTGATCACGAAAGGTGAGATCACGATCGAGGTGGAAGGAGTATCCAAAAGCTATGCTGCTGGTATGACATTTCAACTTCCGGCTCAGACGCCGCATAAAGAAAGCGCTTTGCTCCAAGGCGTGAGTTATTTGGCGGGGCGCAGAGTGGTCTGAACAGCATGAACTCGAATGCCGTCTTGATCGTGGTCGATGTGCAAAACGGCTTCATGCCTAGCGGCGGCTTGCCTGTGCCGCGAGGTGATGAGGTTGTTCCCGTCATCAACGCTGTGGCGCAGCAGTTTGCCAACGTCGTGCTCACGCAAGATTGGCATCCAGCAGGTCATGCTTCGTTTGCCTCTCACCATGTGGCAAAGAATCCTTATGACATCATGAAGATGCCCTATGGCGATCAAGTGCTTTGGCCTGACCATTGCGTGCAGGGCACGCGTGATGCCGAGCTGCATGCTGATCTGAATATTCCGCATGCGCAGCTCATCATCCGCAAAGGCTTTCATGCGGGTGTAGACAGTTATTCTGCTTTCCAAGAAGCGGACCGCAGCACATCTACAGGCCTTGCTGCTTACCTGAAAGCGCGCGGGCTGGAAGAAGTTCACGTCTGCGGCTTGGCTACAGATTTTTGCGTCGCGTGGAAGGCGCTGGATGCGCGCGCAGCGGGCTTTGAAGTGACAGTGCATGAAGCCGCTTGCCGCGCGATAGATTTGAATGGCTCGCTCGCAGCAGCGTGGGTGCAGATGAACGCGGCGGGTGTGCTACGGCGCTGAACGACGATGCAAAGTGATTTTTTAAGCGATTTAGGCCACTAGCCGGCATATCACATGCGCAGAGTGCTATCAATTAAGGAGTATTCATGAGGCGTCGCGATGCATTACCCGCTGCGGCTGTGATGCTCAGTGCGGTTTCTGCTCAGGCCAACTCAGCCTCGGGCACTTGGCGATTAAGCCTCGGCTCCTGCGCCAATCAAAAACTGCCGCAGCCCATCTGGCAAGCCATACTGAATGATCGCCCCGATCTGCACATCTTCGGTGGCGACAATGTGTATGCCAGCGATCAAACTTGGAGCATCGAGCAATTACGTGCTGCCTATACGTTAGCAAAGCAGCACGATGGTATGGCGCAGCTCATGCGCAGCGTGCCCTTTATGGCCATGTGGGACGATCATGATTACGGCTTCAACGATGGGGGCGCAGAGTTTGCGGGCAAGCAGGCCTCCAAGAATGCCTTGATGGCGTTTTTCAGCTTCTCCGCCGCGCATGAATGCCGCTCGCGTGAGGGCTTGTATCAATCGCAGATCATCGGCCCAGCGGGCAGGCGCATTCAAATCATCTTGCTCGATACGCGCTGGCATCGATCAAGCCTTGCGCGCCCTTTAATTCCCGGCCTACCTGGCCAAGAGCGCTACATTCCCGATTCTTCGCCGGAGAAAACTTTGCTCGGCGCAGCACAATGGCAGTGGCTAGAAGAGCAATTGAAACAACCCGCGCAGATTCGCCTCATCTACTCTGGTATTCAAGTGCTCGCGCAAGGCCACGGCTGGGAGCGCTGGGGCAATCTGCCGCGCGAGCGAGACCGCTTGATAGAGCTGATTGCGCGCACCAAAGCGCAAGGCGTTTTACTGCTCTCGGGTGATAGGCATATCGGCGCGTTTTACCGTGAAGCGCGTGCCACGTCTTACCCTCTGTGGGAAATGACCTCAAGCGGCCTCACGCATGCATGGAGCCTAGCTAGCGAGAGCGGCCCCAACCGCATCGGCGATCTCGTGCGCGTGAACCACTACGGAACAGTTGATGTGAATTGGGCCAGCGCCCAAGTGCAATTGCAACTCAAAGACACCCAAGGCCGCGCCTTGCAAACACACACCATCGCCATGAAAGATATTCAAGCATGACCACCACTACTACAGCGACTCAGCGACCCTTCAAAATCTTAGGCATTCAGCAAATAGCTATCGGCGGCACAGATAAAAAGCGCTTGCAAAAGCTCTGGGTCGAGATGCTTGGACTGCAAGTCAAATCCACCTTCGTGAGCGAGCGAGAAAACGTCGATGAAGACATTTGCGACATCGGCTCAGGCGTGCATGCCGTCGAAGTCGATCTCATGCAACCACTCGACATCAACAAAAAGCCCGCCGTTCATGCCACGCCGCTCAATCACGTGGGCCTGTGGGTCGATGACCTGCCCATTGCCGTTGAGTGGCTCACAAAGCGAGGCGTCCGCTTCGCCCCTGGTGGTATCCGCAAAGGTGCAGCAGGCTACGACATCACCTTTCTGCACCCTAAAGCCAGCGATGAATTTCCAATCGCGGGCGAGGGCGTGTTGATTGAGTTGGTGCAAGCGCCTCCAGATGTAATCGAAGCATTAGGAAACACTTAAGCAAAGATGAGTCGAAGCCCTAGGTTTCGCACGCGTCTCTGATCTTTGAATAAAAACCATCTGTAGCCGGCGTATTGACTGCGTGAAGCGCTATCAAATATGAAGCGTCGAATTGCGAGAAATTTCTCCGCGTCGAGCTCAAATAGCCGGGGTCGTAATGAAGCTCTAGCAGCTCACGCACGACGGTTGCTACATCGCCGGAGTTGATCTGACTGTGCCAGCGGTTAATCACCTCATGCCCGCGCAGATCGCGCAGCACATCCAGGCGCTCGCAAAAATACGCGGGGTCTTTCACGAAAAAATCGTAGTCTTCCAGCAGCAGCTTGACGCGCTCTTCCACGGGCAGCTCCACGCGGGCGCAGGGGCTCTCCCGCATCGCAGCCATGAGCGTATCGGGAATGCTCACATTGCCCACTTTTTTGCTCTCGCTCTCGGCCCACACCGTGCGCGCTGGATCGAGCTGACGCATGGCATGCCAGATGCGCATGTCGAATTGCTTTTGGCTCGGTTGCTCTTGGCCGGGAATCAGGCCGAGCACAGAGCTGCGGTGTTCGGCCAGCGCTTCTAGGTCGAGAATTTGCGCGCCCTCGGCCAGCAAGCCTTGCAAAAGGCGCGTTTTGCCGCTGCCGGTGGGCCCGCAGATGATGCGGTAGTTGAACGTCGTGGCCAAGCGAGCAATGTCTTCGACGACCGCTGCGCGAAAGGCTTTGTAGCCGCCTTCAATCAAGGTGACTTCAAAGCCAATTTCTGAGAGGATCAAAGCCAATGAGCCGCTGCGCTTGCCGCCGCGCCAGCAGTAGATCAACGGCTTCCAGTTCTTAGGCAGCGCCATCACTTCACGCTCAATATGCGCCGCAATATTCTTCGCTGCCAGTGCCGCACCGCGTTTCTTCGCGTCAAAGGCGCTGGCTTGTGCATACTCTGTTCCTATTTGCTCGCGCTGCGCGTCGTTCAGCGTCGGCCAGTTCAAAGCGCCGGGTAAACGGTCTAGGGCATATTCAGATTCGCTTCGCGCATCGATGATGGCGCTGAAATTCTGCGAGCTATCGAGCGCCTCGTGAGCACCTATTTTTTTCAAAGCCATCAGAGCATTTTCTTTAAATATGGCCACACGTTATCGAGCATCAAAGGATGTGCTTCTTCTTTCGGATGAATGCGGTCTGCTTGAAACATTTTGAGTGCCTGTTCCGAGCTCACGCCATCGGTCACACCCTTGAGAAAGAAAGGCACGAGCTGAGCCTTACGTGCTTTCGCAACCGATTCAAAAGTGCCCGCAAACTTTGCTGAGTAATCCGCGCCATAGTTGGGCGGCACTTGCATGCCCACGAGCAACACCTGAGCGCCGG
>JANMDU010000020.1:0-26601 GCA_031376455.1 Variovorax sp.
CGGTGGCGCAGATTTGCTGCGCCGCGCGATGGGTAAGAAAAAAGCGGAAGAGATGGCCGAGCATCGCGGCACGTTTCGCGCAGGCGCTGAGAAAAATAATATCCCGCAAGCCAAGGCCGATGAGATTTTCGATTTGATGGAGAAGTTTGCAGGCTACGGTTTTAATAAATCGCATGCTGCTGCTTACTCGCTGCTCGCGTATCACACGGGCTGGCTCAAACGCCACTTCACCGCCGAATTCTTCTGCGCGAATATGACGATTGAGATGGACAATACCGACAAGCTCAAAGCCTTGTTTGAAGATGCCACGAATCATTTTGAGCTGACCTTTGAGCCGCCCGATGTCAATCGCGGCGTGTATCGTTTTGAGCCGGTGAGCGATAAAGTGATTCGCTATGGGCTGGGTGCTGTGAAAGGCTCGGGGCAGCAAGCCGTAGAAGCCATCATCAAGGCCAGGCAAGAGGGCGGTTTATTCACCAGCCTTTTCGACTTCTGCGCCCGCGTCGAGCGCAATAAAATCAACAAGCGCACGGTTGAGGCGCTGATCAAAGCAGGCGCGTTTGACAGCTTGCATCTAAATCGCGCTTCGCTCATGGCCTCGGTGGATTTGGCGATGGATTTTGCGGAGACGCTGGAGGCCAACGCCAACCAAGGCGGCTTGTTCGACATGATGGATTCGCACGCCGCGAGCACGCAAGAGCCGCCACTCAATGAAGCGATGCCGTGGGGCGTGAAAGAGCGCTTATCGCTTGAAAAAACAGCGGTAGGCTTTTTCCTTTCCGGCCATTTGTTTGACGAGAGCGAACGCGAGCTGCGCCAATTCGTCAAACTCAAGGTGGATGATTTGATGGAATCGCGCGAGCCGCGCACGGTGTGCGGCGTGGTGAGTGATTTGCGCGTGATTAACGGGCAGCGCGGCAAGCTCGCGATTTTTAAGATCGACGATAAATCGGGCGTGATCGAAGCCACGGCTGATGAAGCTCTGCTGAACGCCAACAAGCTCACGCTCAAAGACGATGAATTGTTGATCTTCGAAGGCAAAGTGCAGCCTGATCGCTTCTCAGGCGGCTTGCGGATGCAGGTCAATCGAATTTGGGATTTGGCTACGGCGCGCGCGAAGTTTGGCCGCTATCTCAAAGTGGCGGTCAACGGCAAAGCACCTGATCTAGAGCGCATGGTGCGGGAGTTTCCACCAAAGAAGGAGGAGACAGAGCAGGGCACATTGCTGCGAGGATTGCCAGTGCGCTATGCCGTGTGGCGAGAAGGCGGCAACGAACTTGGCGGCCTGAACGCGAGCGCAGAAATCGAACTGGGCGAACGCGCGCGATTCTTCCCAAGTGATGCCGCGCTGGCGAGCTGGATCGCGCAAGCGCACGCGGGTGATGCGCAAATCATCTACAACGCGTAAAGTCTTCCTATGGCTCATATCTACATTTATTCCCCCAGCGGCGCAGTGCGCGACAAAGCAGCATTTAAGCGCGGCGTGCAGCGTCTTAAAACGCTCGGGCATCAGGTTGAAATCGATCCTGCCGCGCTCAAATCCGTGCAACGCTTTGCGGGCGATGATGCAGAGCGATTGCTGGCCATCGAGCGCGCAGCTGCCAGCGGCGCAAATGTTGCGCTGATCTCGCGCGGCGGCTATGGCCTGTCTCGTAGCCTGCCTTTTATCAACTACAAAGCCGTGGCGAAATCCGTTGATCGCGGCATGCACTGGATCGGTGTGAGCGATTTCACTGCTTTCCAAGCAGCGTTGTTTGCGAAGACCGGTGCAGTCACTTGGGCAGGCCCAGCGTTGTGTGCAGATTTTGGCTGCGGCGACAGCGCAGAAGGCCACGATAACGCGCCCGATGACATCATGGAAGCCTGCTTTGACGATCTCGTGCAGGGCGTGTGCGAAGGCGCGGGCTGGAGTATGCCGACGCGGGAAATGGTTACTCCTGATTCAATAGCGCTCCGCGCAAATAATACGCCGGCTAACAGCCCTTTTTCTTTAAAAAATGGCAAATTAAATGGCATGCTTTGGGGCGGCAATCTCGCCATGCTCACCAGCTTGTTGGGCACGCCCTATTTGCCTCAGATTAAAAAAGGCATTCTGTGGTTCGAAGATGTTGCCGAGCAGCCGTACCGAATCGAGCGAATGCTGCTGCAATGGCTGCATTCAGGTATTTTGGCACAGCAAAAAGCCATCGTCTTTGGACAATTCACGAATTACAAACTCACGCCGCATGACAAAGGCTTCAAGCTGCAAACTGTCGTTGATCGCCTGCGTAGCCAACTCAAAATTCCTGTGCTCACAGGCTTGCCTTTTGGTCATGTGCCGACGAAGGTTTGCTTGCCTTTTGGGGTAAAAATGGAATTATTAACGGAAGATCGTGACGCACTTTTCTATTGGGGCTGAAGCAGCGTTGCATCCATTTTGCGTGCCTTGGAAACGCCACTCGAGTATCATTTTTCCGCTGGCAGAGTGATTGCACACCGTTGGGCACATTTTGATGCGGCATAAGCGTCAAATCCTTGATAAGGATATCAACGGTAAACGCTTATTACGCCGGTACAACTGAAGGTCAGGCCGCTGCATATGAGGCGACTTTGGCTATGCCTCGCAAGCTCAAATCATTGCTTAATGCCGTTGATGGAAATACGAGCTTGGCAGTACCTTTGGGCAGCTTGAAGGCGTTTGACGATGTTCAAGGCCTGCTTACATCCCTGCGACAAGCAGGCTTAATTAAGATACGTGAGCAACCAGAAGCCGGGCAAACAGCTCATCGGGCGCCTGCGGAGCCGGAATCGGCACGACCGTCAGTAGGTTCTGCCAGCGCTTTGGCGAGCAAGATCAATTTTCGAGCCGCCCGCTCTCAGGCAGACGCCTTTGCGGTAACGCAAGCCGTGCAAACGCAGCCGCCAACGCTGATAAAGCAGCGCTTAGGCGTGCTTGATCCGAGAGTTGATTTACAACATCGCGGATTTGTTTAATAAAGTCGGTTTTGGCATGGTGGCGATTTACGCGATTCGCCAGATGGTGATGGAAACCAAGATTCGCGAAGCGATGCAGCAGCTCTAAAGGTATCTGCCTTTTCAGCTGCTGGCTAGCTGAAAAGGTCTTCGTCTTCAGCGCGACATCCGATGTGCTATCGATACCCATGATAGCCGTAGGCAACGGCGTGTGTTGATAAAATTGAGGCTTGTGATTAGTCTGGACCTGCGGGATCACTGAAATCATGACGGGAGAAAAGTCTTTAGACTTTTTATTTTCTACTCATGCATTTTTAGGAGTCACACGCATGATGTCAAAAAACCTAAAGGCCAAAATTGGTACTTTATTTGCAAGCGGGGTAGCGATGGTTTTGCCCATGCACGCAGCGGCAGCGACTGGCGCTGTTCTCAAATCTAATGATTTTGTGGGCATTTCGTTTTGGTTGATCACCATGGCCCTGACCGCTTCGACGGTATTTTTCTTCTTGGAGCGTGATCGTGTATCTGCTAAATGGAAAACCTCCTTGACCGTCTCAGGTCTCGTTACTCTAATTGCTGCTGTGCACTACATGTATATGCGCGAGGTATGGGTCAACACGGGGACATCACCCACGGTATTTCGCTACATTGATTGGCTCATCACAGTGCCTTTGCTGATGATTGAGTTTTATTTGATTCTCCAAGCTGTCACCAAGGTTTCAACCGGAATTTTCTGGCGCCTCATGGTCGGCACGCTCGTAATGTTGATTGGCGGATATTTGGGTGAGGCAGGCTACATGTCTGTTTGGCCAGCATTCATTGTTGGCATGGCCGGCTGGGCGTATATTTTGTATGAAATCTTTTTCGGCGAAGCCGGAAAAGTTAATGCGGCCAGCTCGCCGCCAGCAGTGCAATCAGCATTTTCTTTGATGCGTTGGATTGTGACGATTGGCTGGGCGATTTATCCAGTGGGTTATTTCTTCGGCTACCTCACTGGTGCCGGTCCAGAGGCAAGCGCGAATGCACTGAACATCATTTATAACTTTGCTGATTTGCTCAACAAAGTCGCATTTGGTTTGATCATTTGGAGCGTTGCAGTAAGCGAGACTGAGGCACACAAAGCGAAGTAATTTTCGTTAGCCCTAAAGAGCGCTCTGTGAATTCTTCCTAGAGCGCTTTTTTACGCTCGTAAATTAAAATTGAACAGTGGCAGCAACGCTGTGAGTTGATTGTTTAAAGGATAGATGAATGAAGACAATTGTTGTCGGCGCGGGGTTCGGCGGTTTGGCGTCGGCACTGCGCTTAGCGGCGAGAGGGAATCATGTCACCGTGGTCGATCGTTTGCCTGGACCCGGCGGGCGCGGACGAGAATTTGTGTCATCTGAGAACGGGCTTGTCTTCAAATACGACGCTGGGCCAACAGTTTTGACCGCGCCCATTCTTTTTGAAGAACTGTTTGCTCTGTTTGATGAAAAGCTTTCTGATCACGTCGAATTGTTGCCGGTCAAACCTTGGTATCAAATGCGCTTTGCCGATGGTACGCAGATGGATTACGGCGGCACAACGCAGGATATTCAAGCCGAGATTGCAAAATTCAATGCGAAAGATGCGGATCGCTACCCCGACTTTTTAGAGCATTCGCGCAAGATGTTTGAAAAGGGGTATGAGGAGCTGGGCACACAGCCGTTCCTTAATTGGCGTTCGATGCTGCTTGTCATGCCGGCAATGATGCTGCTACGCGCGGATCGCTCTGTTTATGCACTTACAGCGCTTTACTTTTCTGATGAGCGCGTGCGCCGTGCGTTTAGCATTCAGCCGCTGCTCTTAGGTGGCAATCCGTTCGATACGACCAGCATTTATAGCCTGATCCACTACCTCGAACGCAAATGGGGTGTGTGGTTTCCGCGTGGCGGTATGGCCATGCTGGTGCGAGCGCTGGTGGAGTTGGGCGAGCGACATGGTGTCAAGTTTGAGTGGGCTGCGCAGGTACAAAGCATTGAGGCAGGCAGCGACAAAGTGCAAGCGGTGCAATTAAGCGATGGCAGGCGATTCGAGTGCGACGAACTTGTTTGCAACGCTGATCCGGGCCATGTGCTGTCGAAGCTTTTACCCGAACCTTTGCGTCAAGCCGCGTCTGTCGCCAAGAAAAAATATTCAATGGGCCTTTTTGTTTGGTATTTCAGCACCAACAAAGTATTCAATGAGGTGCCGCATCACACGATTTTGTTTGGGCAGACTTATCGCGAAGTCTTGAAAAAGATTTTTGACACGCTTGAGTTGCCAGAAGATTTAAGTATTTATCTGCACCGCCCCAGCGCCACAGATGCGAGCTATGCTCCAGCGGGGCACGATAGTTTTTACGCACTGGTTCCCGTGCCAAATTTAACGGGAGCGGTAGATTGGCCTGCTGTTCAAGAGCGCTTTAAGCAAGCGCTGAAGAATGCTTTGCAGGAGCGCATCCTGCCGGAACTGAGCAGCTGCATCGTGCATGATTTTTTCCTCACACCGCAATACTTTCACGACGAATTACTTTCGCCACATGGCAGCGGGTTTTCTATCACGCCTAATTTGATGCAATCAGCCGGATTTCGTTATCCAAATCGTTCGCCGCAACTGAGCAATTTGTATTTTGTCGGCGCGGGTACGCATCCTGGCGCCGGCATACCTGGAGTGGTCACGTCGGCCAAGGTGGTCGAGCGTTTGATGTTTGGCTCAGTCAGCGAAGGAAAAGTGATGGCATGAAAGCACACGTTGCAACTTGGGATATTGTGATTGCTGGTGCCGGGCTCGCAGGCTTATCACTAGCTGCTGAGCTGGCTGCGCCAGAGTTTGCGCATTTGCGAGTTCTCCTCGTTGAGCCAAGGAAAACGTATGTGCGCGATCGCACTTGGAGCTTTTGGGCCTTGCCCATGGCTCTGCCAGAGCGCTGGGAAAATTTAGAGGCAACGCATTGGCAGCAATGGCGAGTGAGCTTAGGCGAAAAGAGTGTGATTTCGCGTGGTTCGGTGCCATACGCCAGTGTGCGCGCAGACGCTTTTTACGACGCTGCGCTTGAAATGATCGCGCAAGCGCCGCATATTGAATGGTGCAGGCCAGCGTTTATCGTGCAAGCGCAAACTTGCGCAGAAGGCGTAACGCTGACAACGGATTCGGGCGAACGGCTCGAAGCCAAGCATCTGTTTGACTCTCGACCGCCTGTGCCACTAGAGCCCACCGATTGGGTGCAGCATTTCGCGGGCTGGGAAGTGCAAAGCAGCACGCCTTGCTTCGAACCGCATCGAGTAGAGCTGATGGCGTTTGAGCCACATGCGAGTGGCATTCATTTCATTTATTGTTTGCCCTACAGCCCGTGCCAAGCATTGGTGGAGAGTACGTGGATTTCTCGCGCGAATGTGTCGGCGCAAGCTGAAGTGGAATTGAAAAGTGCATTGCAAGATCGTTGGGGCTGCGTTGACTATGAGATCACTTTTCGAGAGCAGGGCGCCTTGCCGCTCTTGCCGAGCTTTTCCGCCGGCCATCAAAACGTCACACGCATTGGCAGAGCAGGCGGCACGCTTCGCGCGGCGACCGGCTACTCTTTTTGCGCAACATTGCAGCAAACATCTGGGCTTGCGGCATCCATGGCGCAACATTTGCGGTTGGGCAATCCGTTGATGGCATGGCAAGCGCCTGTATTTCAAAACCATGCGATGGATCAGTGGATGGATGGTGTGCTCTTTCGTGTGTTGGAGCGCGATTGGATGGTTGCGCCGGACTATTTTCTGGCGCTCTTTGAGCATGTACCGGAGCAGCAGCTCGTTCGCTTTTTGCAAGGGCAAGCATCTTGGCTAGATCGTCTTGCCGTCATGAAGGCATTGCCGCCTTGGCCTTTCATGCGAGCTGCGCTTGCCTGAGCCATGCGTGCTTTGCCTTTGTTTCATTTTCTCTGGTTTGTGCCAAGTCTCTTGCTGCTTGCTTGGGCTGAGCGGCAATGGCCCATGCTGGCCTTGGCGTTTTTCGTGTTGCTCACGCTGACGCTCGGGTTTGCGCATGGCGCCATGGATATCTTTTTATTGCGTGATGCGCGCAACAAACTCAACGTCAAAACATGCTCGATCTACGCGCTCGCATGCGCTGCGTCTCTTGCTGTGCTTGCGCCATGGCCGGGCGTGGCACTGATTGCATTGATCTTGCTTTCAGTGTGGCATTTTGGCGAGCAGGCGCATTTTGAGCACGCTGGGCAGCCGGGGGCATGGCTGCTGCGCGCTGTGCAAGGGGGCAGCAGCGTGATGTTGCCTGCCTTGCTCTCACCAAGTGAGCTTTTGCCGCAGGTGCAATCCATTGCGCAAGGGCAAGCATCTTGGGTGTGGCCGCTCTGGGTGGGCATGGCGGGGCTTTGGTGTGCGTTGTTGACCGCCGCTTTCGTCCTCATCAAGCCCTGGCTGAAAGGCGTAGAAAAAACGCTTTGGATCGAGCTTACTGTGTTGATTGTGCTCAATCTGTTGCTTTCGCCCGTTTTGGCTTTTGCTTTGTTTTTCGGCATTTATCATTCGGGCGCTCACATCTGGCGTATGCGGCAAATGCACCAACGCGAAGGCAAGCCGTGGCCGGGCGGTCTGCTGGCCGCGACGGTGGCTTTGACGTGGCTGAGCCTAGCCGCGCTGTTGTGGTGGATGTCCGAGCAGACATTCGAGCAGCAAGATACTACATTGTTGTTGCGCTGGCTAATTGTGGCGTTAGCTGCCGTTACTTTGCCGCATTTGATCTTGATATCGAGCTGCAGGCAACGATTGTTCGCTTGATTTCTGGCTTTGGTACGATGCAAGAATTCCATAGCGTAGAGTCAAATGATCATCACCAGCCTTCTCGATACCGATCTGTACAAGTTCACCATGATGCAGGTCGTGCTGCATCAGTTTCCGGGTGCGCAGGTCGAGTACAAATTCAAATGCCGCAATCCAGGCGTGAACCTCGCGCAGCATGCTGATGAAATTCGCGCTGAGATTAAATCGCTTTGCAGCTTAAGCTTCACCGAAGAGGAGCTGGATTTTCTGCGATGTATGCGCTTTATCAAAAGCGATTTTGTGGATTTCTTGGGGCTGTTTCGGCTGAATGAAAAATGCATTTCGGTGCAGCCAAAGGCCAACGGCGAGCTAGAAATTCATGTCAAAGGACCATGGCTGCATACGATTCTTTTTGAGATTCCGGTGCTCGCCATCGTCAATGAGGTTTACTTCAAAAATCATAGCGATTCGCGCAGCACAGATGCCGGTGAGGATCGATTAATTCATAAAATTTCTTTGCTGAAAACTGCTGATTTGCAAGAACTAAAGATTGCAGATTACGGCACCCGAAGGCGCTTTTCAAGAGTTTGGCAGGAGCATGTGCTACGGCGCTTGGCAGAAGGCTTAGGTACGAGCATCACAGGCCAATTCGCGGGCACGAGCAATGTGCATTTCGCGCGCACGCTCGGGCTCACGCCGCTGGGCACGATGGCTCATGAATACCTGCAAGCCGCGCAAGCGCTCGGGCCGCGATTGCGCGACAGTCAGACCTATGCGTTTGAGAGTTGGGCCAAGGAGTATCGTGGCGATCTCGGCATTGCACTCTCCGATGTGTATGGCATGAGCGCCTTCCTGCGCGATTTCGATATGTATTTTTGCAAACTCTTTGATGGCGCCAGGCACGACAGTGGCGATCCGTTTCAATGGGGCGAACGCATGATTGAGCATTACCGCGTCAATCGCGTCGATCCGCGCACCAAGACTTTGATCTTCTCCGATGGCCTGACCGTGCCGCGCACGATTGAGCTGTATCAGCGCTTCAAAGGGCGCTGTTTATTAGCCTTCGGGATTGGCACAAATCTCACCAACGATTTGGGCGATCCGCCGGCTCATGTACCCTTGCAAATTGTGATGAAGATGATTCGCTGTAATGGCCAGCCCGTGGCCAAGCTCTCGGATTCGCCGGGCAAGGGCATGTGCGATGATGAGAAATACCTCGCCTATTTGCGGCAAGTGTTTGATATTCCCTCGGCTTGAACATCGCGCATCACGACAACACATGCTATGAACACATCAGGGTCACGTTTTTTCAAAATCGTTTTGCTGCCCATCATTTTGATGCTGGCTCAATCCGCCTACGCAGCCGATATTGATGGCAAGCAATTGACGGCTTTGTGGGGGATTCCATTTGCAGGCTTGTTGCTCTGCATTGCGTTGTGTCCACTGCTCACGCCGCATTTTTGGCATCACCACTTTGGCAAGGTAGCGGCGTTTTGGGCGCTGTTGTTTCTTGTGCCGTTTGCTATGAAATTTGGCGCTGGCGCAGCGGGCAGTGCATTCGTTCATGCTGCACTTGCTGAATACATTCCGTTTGTGATTCTGTTGACGGCATTGTTTGCGGTATCAGGCGGGATTTATATCAAAGGCAATTTGCACGGTACGCCGCTGCTCAATACATCCATTCTTGCGATCGGCGCTGTGGCAGCGAGCTTTATGGGCACGACGGGCGCTTCGATGCTTCTGATTCGCCCACTGATTCGCGCCAACGACAACCGGCAACACAAGATGCATGTGTTTGTGTTTTTCATCTTCATCGTGAGCAATGCAGGTGGCTCGCTGACTCCGCTGGGCGATCCGCCGCTTTTCCTAGGGTTTTTGAAGGGCGTGGATTTTTTCTGGACAGTGAAGCATATTTTTCCCGAGACCTTGTTTATGGTGGGCTCGTTGCTGGCGATCTTTTTTGCCATGGATTCTTATTTCTATCAAAAACGAGAAGAGATTTTGAAATTTGATCCAACGCCCGATTCAAAAGGCATCGGTTTTGACGGCCAAGCGAATTTCATCTTGTTGTTCTGCATCATGGGCTTGGTGTTGATGAGCGGTACTTGGAAGCCGGGCGTGGATTTCAACGTCTTTGGCACGGAAGTAGGATTGCAGGGCATCGTGCGGGATGTCGGTTTGATCGCTGTGACGCTGATTTCTATGCGCACGACGGCCAAGGCTGTGCATGAAGCGAACCAATTTTCTTGGGGCCCGATGGCCGAAGTCGTCAAGTTGTTTGCAGGCATCTTTCTGACCATTATTCCTGTGATCGCTATGCTCCGTGCAGGCATCGATGGGCCTTTTGGCATGATCGTCGCCAGCGTCACCCGAACCGATGGGTCGCCCAGCCCGCTGGCCTACTTTTGGGCGACTGGGGCACTCAGCTCGTTCTTGGATAACGCGCCGACTTACCTCGTCTTCTTTAACCTCGCAGGCGGTGACCCTCAAACACTGATGACCACACATGCCAGCACGCTCGCCGCGATCTCGGCAGGCGCGGTGTTCATGGGCGCAAACTCTTATATCGGCAATGCCCCGAATTTGATGGTCAAAGCTATTGTGGAAGATCGTGGCGTGAAGATGCCCAGCTTCTTTGGCTACATCGCATGGGCGGTGTGCATTTTGATTCCGCTCTTTGTGATCATGGGGTGGGTTTGGTTTCGCTGATTACTATTCATTTGATAGCGCTCTGCGCAATGGATACGCCGGCGAATGATATAAAAGGTGTGTAAATTTTGAAAAAGTCTATTTTGATCTCGCATGCCGTGTTTCCTGAAACGATTGAGCGCTTATCAAAGCATTTCCATGTCGAAACCAATCAAGACAACGCGGTCTGGAGCACGCAAGAATTTATTGCCAAGCTGCAAGGCAAGCAGGGCTTGCTGACGGGCACGCAGCGCGTGGATGCCGCTCTCCTTGCTGCCTGTCCAGAGCTCAAAATCTGCGCCAATATGGCCGTGGGCTACAACAATTTTGACCTGAATGCGATGACAGCGGCAGGCGTGATCGGCACGAACACCCCCGACGTACTCACAGAAGCCACGGCCGACATGGGATTTGCGCTGTTGATGGCGACGGCGCGCCGCGTGAGCGAAGGCGAGGCGTATTTGCGCGGCGGTCAGTGGAAGGGAATGCGCTTCGATATGCTGCTTGGTGCAGATATTCATGGCGCAACGTTGGGCATTTTAGGCATGGGTCGTATTGGGCGTGCTGTTGCCAAGCGCGGTGCGCATGGCTTCAGTATGAAGGTGATCTATCACAACCGCTCGCCGTTGACTCCTGAGTTAGAGCGCGAAGTCAATGCAAGATATGTGAGTAAAACGGAGCTCTTCAAGCAGGCGGATCACGTCGTGCTCGTGCTCCCTTACACACCAGAAAATCACCACACTGTAGGCTCGGCTGAGATCGAACTCATGAAGCCTACCGCGACTTTGGTGAACATTGGTCGGGGCGGCTTGATTGATGAAAACGCTTTGGCTGCAGCCTTGGGAGCTGGAAAAATTCTTGGCGCAGGCTTGGATGTGTTTGAAGGCGAGCCCACGGTCAATCCCGCGCTCACCGCTATGAAAAACGTCGTGCTCACTCCGCACATCGGCAGCGCCACCGTGCCCACGCGCATGGCTATGGCGAATTTGGCCGCAGACAACTTGATCGCCTATCTGACGCAAGGCCAAGCGAAGACGCCACTTAACACTGTTTAACCCCGAATTGCTCACCGCTTGAAATGTGTGGCATAGCTCGTTTGATGAAAGCATCATCTGCCACAATCAGGCCACAATCAAGGCATGAGCACCACCACGCAACTTCAAGCTTTTTTCACGATTTTCATCTCTGTTTTTTTGGCCGAACTCGGTGACAAGACGCAGTTGGCCACGATGCTGTTTGCCTCTCAAGATCAAGGTTCCAGCAAATGGACAGTATTCCTTGCCGCGAGCGCGGCCTTGGTCGTCTCGGCTGGCCTAGGCGTCATGGCTGGCGCGGCGCTGGGCAAAGTCGTCTCGCCGCGCACTTTACAGATCGTGGCCGGCGTCGGCTTTGTGTTGATCGGCGCATGGACGCTGTGGCAGGCTCTAAAAGCATAAGCTGCCAGAGGCGATAGCGGCGTTAGACTTGAGGCTATGAATGTTGATGTTGTGTTGATCCTGCTGGTGCTCAACCTGATTCTTTTGATCGGACTTTTTTTATGGCTTTTGATCGGTTCGCCGGCAAGAATACTGCGCGGAATGCTATCGAAAGAGGAGCAAATAGCTCAACAAACTGTGCAACAGGAGCAATTCAGGTTGCAACTCTCTCAGAGCAACGAGCGCATGGACAGACAGCTGCGAGCTGAGTTGGCAAGCAATGCGCAGTCAGCGCGGCTCGAGATGGGGCAAACGCTTGCTGGCTTACAAGGTCATCTACAGCAATCACTGACTGGGTTTCAAGGCAATTTAACGACGCAGCTGGGCAGCATCTCAGAAGGCAATGCGCGGCGGCTCTCCGAGGTGCGCGAGACGTTGGA
The DNA here is from genome assembly GCA_031376455.1 of Variovorax sp. GTDB lineage: Bacteria > Pseudomonadota > Gammaproteobacteria > Burkholderiales > Burkholderiaceae_C > JANMDU01. Next base: position 12,259 of record JANMDU010000020.1, read on the forward strand.
TGCGCAGCTCACGCGCGTGCGCGAGGCACTCAATCAACAGCTTGAACAACTGGGCGCGAAGAATGAAGCCAAGCTCGACGAGATGCGTCGCACGGTGGATGAAAAGTTGCAAGAAACCCTGCAAACGCGTCTCGGCGAGAGCTTCAAGCAAGTGGCTGATCGGTTGGAGCAAGTACACAAAGGCCTAGGCGAGATGCAGACGCTTGCCGCAGGCGTAGGCGATTTGAAGCACTTACTCACTAACGTGAAGACGCGCGGAACATTCGGCGAGGCACAGCTGGGAAGTCTTTTAGAGCAGGTGTTTGTGGCCGAGCAATTTGCCGCGCAGATAGCCACTGTGCCGGGTAGCAAAAATGTGGTGGATTACGCCATTCGGCTACCCGGGCGTAGTGCGGATGGTTCTCCAACATGGCTGCCGATTGATGCGAAATTCCCCACGGAGGATTACGAGCGATTGCTCGATGCGCAAGAGCGCGCTGATCCGCTGGCTGCCGAGATTGCTGCTAAAGCGTTGGAAGCGCGGATTCGCTTGGAAGCCAAAAGCATGGCAGAAAAATATGTCTCGCCGCCGCACACCACAGATTTCGCCATTTTGTTTTTGCCCTCAGAAGGGCTGTATGCCGAGGTATTGCGCCGCCCCGGGCTGATGGATACTTTGCAACGTGATCATCGCGTCACGCTGGCTGGGCCGACCACGTTGCTGGCGATGCTCAATTCGCTGCAAATGGGCTTTCGCACGCTGGCTTTGGAGCAGCGCAGCTCAGAAGTCTGGCAAGTGCTCGGCGCTGTGAAGACGGAATTCAATCGCTTCGGCGAATTCGTGAGCAAGGTCAAATCGCAGGCGGAGACGGTGGTCAAAACGCTGGAGCTGGCCGATACGCGCACGCGCGCTGTGAACCGCAGGCTCAAAGATGTCGAAGCACTGACCGAGGCGCAGGCGAATGTGTTGATCCCCGCAGACAAAGCGGATGAAGAAGGCTAAGCGCATGAACATGCAAGTACGATGACGCTTTTTGACTCTCTCTCCCCCGCTTTGATGCGCCTGATTGCGGGGCAAATCTGCTTGCATGCTGCGATGGCGGGCCTGCGCCTAGCAGGGCCTTTGTGGCTGCTGAGCAATCAGCAAAGCCCGGCAGTGGCTGGCTTGTTGGTGGGCTTGTTTGCGCTGTCTTCGCTTTTTGTGGCTTTGCCTGCGGGGCGCTATGCGGATCGGCATGGGCTGCGCAAACCGTTTAGTTTGTGTGTGGCTATCGCCGTGGCTGGCGCTCTCGCGCCCGTAGCGTTTCCGCATTTCTTATCGCTTGCTGTGGCGGCGCTTCTGATGGGTGGTGCGACCAGTTCAGCCGTGATTGCGTTGCAGCGGCATGTGGGGCGCTCGGCGCATGGTTCGCTTGAATTGAAGCAGGCGTTTTCTTGGCTATCGATTGGTCCGGCAGCGGCGAATTTTGTGGGGCCGTTTTTGGCAGGTGTGTTGATCGATTTGGCGGGCTATCGTGCAGCCTTTGCGTTTTGTGCAGCCTTGCCTGTGCTAGCTTGGCTACTTGTGCGCAAGGCGCATGAAGAGCCCGTCTCTATTGTGGAGAAGATCGCCAATGAAAGTTTAGTGTCGCCTAGCGCTTGGGATTTACTGCGCGACAAAGATTTTCGCCGCTTGCTGCTGGTCAATTGGTTCATGAGCACCTGCTGGGATGCGCATGCTTTTCTTGTGCCAGTGATTGGCCATGAGCGCGATTATTCAGCAAGCGTGATCGGCACGATTTTCGGCGCGTTTGCTGTTGCGGCAGCGGCGGTGCGCGTTTTGCTGCCGGTGTTGGCGCATTCTTTGCGCGAGTGGGCGGTGATCACAGTGGCAATGGTGATGACGTCGATGCTTTTTATCGTTTATCCACTCATGCCTACGGCGCTTTCCATGGGCGTGGTTTCGGTGTTTTTGGGCTTTACTTTAGGCTGTGTGCAGCCAATGATCATGAGCACATTGCATCAGATCACGCCCCATGAACGCCACGGCGAGGCGCTAGGCTTACGCATGATGACGATCAACGCCTCCAGCGTAGCGATGCCCTTGATCCTGGGGGCGGTAGGCGCAGCAACAGGCACGGCTGTTCTGTTTTGGGCTATTGCAGCGATGGTAGGCGCGGGCTCATGGCAAGCAACCAAGCTGAAAGCTTAATTTTTAAGATTTTCAGCACCTAGCCGGCGTATCTATTGTGCAAGATGCTATTGAATCAGGAGTATTGTGTTTTCACAGCGGCAGCCATTCGAAAGAGGCAGTGCGCTCTGGCAAGCCCCATTCAGCCGCATATGTGGGCCCTAAAAAATACAAGCCATCCGCAGAAAAAGTGGGCGCAGAAAACTCGCGTTTTTTTGCAGCCAACACATGGCTTGCCCACGCCACATCTTGATCGCCTCGCCCAATCGCGAGCAAGCAGCCCATGATGTTGCGGATCATGTGATGCAAAAAGGCATTGGCTTCAAAATCAAAGCGGAAATACGCGCCCCTCTGGCTGATATCTAAGCGCATGAGTTGCTTGATCGGCGAGAGTGCTTGGCATTGCGAGGCGCGAAACGATGAAAAATCGTGTTCGCCAATGAGTAACTGCGCAGCGTTTTGCATGGCTGATAAAGACAAAGGCAAATGCTGCCAGCCCACGCGCTGGCTATCCATGCTGGGGCGCATTGGCGATTGAAGCACGATGTAGGCATAACGCCGAGAGAGCGCTTGCGCGCGGCAATGAAACTCGGGCGGCATCTCTTGCGCCCATTGCACAGCGATGTCATGGGGTAAGAAACGATTGACGCCGCGCATCCAAGAAAAAGGCTCGCGTTCGATGGGCGTATCAAAGTGAACCACTTGCATCAGCGCATGCACGCCCGAATCGGTGCGGCCTGTGCAATTGGTGACAACGCGCTGGCCTGCGGGCAGGCCGCAAAAGAGCCGCAAAGCCTCTTCTAGCTTGTCTTGAACCGTGTTGCCGCCTGCTTGGCTTTGCCAGCCTAAATAAGCAGAGCCAGCGTAACTCAGACCCAGCGCGATTCGTGGCATGAGTGTGGCATGTGCGTGGTTTTTGCGTAGCGTCTGCGCTGGCTATGTCGGGTACGAGTGCGAGTGCGAGTGCATCAGCCCAGATCAGCCAGCATCTTGAGCGCTCGGGCTTTGAGTGGGCCGCTAGCCTCATCGGCGACTTCTTGCACCAGTGATCTCGCGCCGTCAGCATCGCCAATATCGCGGAATTCCAGAGCCAGTGCGAGCTTGGTCTCGAGTGGATCACCGCTCACGCTGGCATCAACATTGTTGACTGAACCAGAAAGACTAGGCAAATCGAGGGACAGACCGCCTAAATCAAATTCAAGTGCGCCTGTGCTGCTGGGCCCTGTTTTCAGCGACATCGGTAAAGTAGCAGCAGACGGGATAACGGGTGCGCTAGCAAAGTCAAGGTTGCTGCTGAAGGACTCGAAGTCTGGCGCTGAGATTTTGACCGCACCCAAAGCCGCAGGTTCACTCATATCGAAATCGACCATTGGATCAAGCTCGGCCGTGGCTGGGAGGTAGGCGGCGGTTGCTTCCACAGAGGCATCGCCGATCATGTTGTCCGGGTTGGGCGGCGACGCTAAAGCATCGCTTGCCGCACTGAAATCCAGATCAAAATCGATGTCGAAATCGCTGTCGGTCTGTGCCTGCGCTTGGCTAGGTACGGTTTGCGTTGCGTTGTAAGCAGACGATGATGCGGCTGCTGCTGCGGCAACAGCTGCAGCGCCACCCATCATCACGCTGCCAGCTAAACCTGGACTCAAAGGCGCATTGCCTTGTTTGTAGAGCGGATTGGCTGGATCGAGCTCGCGGCCAAGAGCGCTGGCAGCTTCCCAATCGGGGCTTGCGCCTTGCGTCAGCTTAAAAGCTTCCTTGGCTACATTCTCAAACGCTTTGGCATCCCGGCGCTTCGCATAGATTTCCATCAGCTTGATGTGAATGGCAACTCTCGATGGAGAAGTGCGCATGGCTTCTTTGAGGATTTCCTCCGCTTGCAAATCACGACCGTAGGCCAAGTAGACATCGGCTTCTGCAACCGGATCGACATCACCGGCAGCATCGAGTTGGCTCGGTGAATACACCATAGATGAGCCTGCGCCAGCGGCACTGCCGGAGTCGGCCGTGTCCACGCGCTGGCCACCTGAGGCACCAAAGAATGAGTCAGGCTGCAGGCGACTTTCTAGAAAGGAGCTGTCAACCTGAGCGGCTTTCTTTCGCTGGCGCATGCGCCAAAAGGCCAAGCCACCCAAGCCTACAAGCAATGCGCCCGCACCAGGCAGCACGGCTGGGTTGTCTGTCAGGCTCTCGATGAAGCTGGGCTCAGGAGGCGGTGGTGGGGGCGGCAGCGAAGCTTTCGGTTTGACCGGTGTTGGCGAGGATGCTGCGGCCGTGGCTGCAGCCACGGTGGGCGTGCTCGTGGAGGACGTGGCCGTGCTCGCAGTTGACGCAGTGGCCGTTGATGCCGATAGGGTTGCTGTGGTGGCTGTAGAAGCTGCAACAGTCGCCGATAGAGCGGCTGGCGCAGAGCTCGCGGGAGTTATTGCTTTCGCGATCGTTGCCGTCGCTGATGTAGCGGGCATGCTGCCAGCGACTTGTATCCCGGACGTGCTCGCAGCCGGGGCTGCAGCAGGAGTTGGCGTAGGCGTAGGCGTGGCGCTCGGTTTAGCGGCTGTGGCCGTGCCGAGCTTGTTGAGGTCGGCCATGTTTTTAGAAAGCTCGGCAACCCGCGCGGCGTTGTCTTTAGCCTGCTTGTCTTTAGCGATGGACTCTTCCTTGGCTTTAGCAGCCACCGAGCCTTTGCTGAGTGTCAGCTTATCCGGCGCGCTAGCACCTGCTTTGGGCTCGCTCACATTAGCTTGCACTTTGCCGCTAGCAGCGCGTGTCGGCGCAGTGGCGACTGCTGTGGGCGCACCTGAGGCTAAGCGGCGGCGGAATTCATTGAAGTCCTTGGCTTGGACAGAAATCGTTTGCTTGGCATCGCCAGCGCCCGTCGCTGGGGCTGCAGCGACGGCAGCTTGTATGTCAATCACCGCGCCAGATTTGAGTCGGTTGACGTTATTTCCAACAAATGCTTCCGGGCTTGTGTTGAGCATCGCCACCAGCATTTGATCGAGCGAGACGCCCTGAGGCTTGTACTGCGCTGCCAAAGCAGCAGCCGTGTCGCCTGCTTTGATGGTGAGACTGCTGCTGCTACTGCTTTTGGGCGTGGCTGGGGTGTTTTTAATGGGGCGTTTTACCGCTGCTTTAGGCACGTCTTGCGTGCTTGCAACGCGAGGCGCGATAGCGGGTGATGTGGGCGCAGCTCTGCTCACGATGGGAGGTGCGGCAGGTGCTGCCGGCATGATGGGCGCTGTGATGCTAGGGGCTGCGGCTTGGCGGAGGTTGGCAGGATCAAACAGCATCGTGTAGTCACGCACAATGCGGCCAGATGCCCAACTGACATCCAATATCAAATCTACAAACGGGTCATTAATCACGCGGTCGCTGCTCACGCGTAAAAAAGCTGTGCCGTTGGGGCGACGCTGGAGCATGATTTGCGCCCCGCCGAGTGCAGAGTTGTATTCCAACCCGGCAGTCCGAAAAGCGTCTGGGCTGGCAATGCTAGTGCGCAAGCTGCTGGCTTCTTCAGCGGTAATCTCTGGGACGTCGATTTCAGCGCGAAGCGGCTCTCCGAGTGCGGAAAGCACAGTCACGCGACCTAAAGCTAATGCGGACGCATCTTGAGCGCCGAAGCCCAGCATCAGCGTCAAAACTGCGGCGGCAGTGGAATGTCGCCAAAAGGTTTTTGGTGCGACACAATGTTCAATCCGAGCCCGGGTAGACTGTGATTGTGTAACAGAATTTGTTGTCAATTTGCGCACTCTTGGCCTTTGCTCTTTTGGAAAAAGAAATTTAACATCAACCAGTTAGCTTGACAAGCTGAGAATTGGTCTAAGGTTTTATACGAAGCCGTTTTACTACATGACCGCCGTTAATTTTGTTGTCTGGTGACAACGCAAACCCAGGGCGGCTCTATTTCGCAGACTCAGCTCGGTGAATCATTAAATCGTTTCAATCGCGCGAACTTGTAACAAATCAAGCATTGAGCAAGATACGCAGCATCCGGCGAAGGGGCTCGGCAGCGCCCCACAAAAGCTGATCGCCGATCGTGAATGCGCCTAAATACTCCGAGCCCATGGCCATTTTGCGGATGCGACCGACGGGGATGGTCATAGTACCCGTCACGGCGACTGGCGTGAGGCCTGTCAAAGTGGCTTCGCGGGTGTTTGGGATCACTTTGACCCAAGCGTTATCCGCTGCGATCATGGCTTCGATGTCGACCAAAGGCACATCTTTTTTGAGCTTGAAGGTCAGCGCTTGGCTGTGGCAGCGCATGGCACCTACGCGAACGCAGAAACCGTCCACGGGGATAGCGGCGGAATTAAAACCTTCGCCCAAGCCCATGATTTTGTTGGTCTCGGCCATGCCTTTCCATTCTTCTTTGCTCATCCCCCAACCGTCGGCATACGGCGGTTTTCCAAGGCCTAAATCTTTGTCGATCCATGGAATGATGGAGCCGCCCAGTGGCACGCCGAAATTGGCCACTTCGTCGCCTGCAAGCGCCCGCTGGCGAGCGGCGACTTTGCGGTCGATCTCCAAAATCGCGGATTTCGGATCATCGAGCAAGCTTTTGACCTCGGCATTCAATGTGCCATATTGCGTGAGCAGTTCGCGCATATGCTGCGCGCCGCCGCCCGAGGCGGCTTGGTAAGTTTGCGTGCTCATCCATTCGACGAGGCCGGCTTTGTACAAAGCGCCTACGCCCATGAGCATGCAACTCACCGTGCAGTTGCCACCAATCCAGTTTTTGCCGCCTGCGCTTAAGCTGTTTTTGATGACGGGCATGTTGACCGGATCGAGAATGATGATGGCGTCCGTTTGCATGCGCAAGGTCGACGCTGCATCAATCCAGTGACCGCTCCAGCCCGCAGCGCGCAGCTTGGGGTACACCTCGCTGGTGTAATCGCCGCCTTGGGCGGTGATGATGATGTCGCAAATCTTGAGCGCTGCAAGGTCGAAAGCGTCTTTCAGGGTCTTTTCATTTTTGGCTTGAGCAGGCGCTGCGCCGCCAGCATTCGAAGTAGAGAAGAAAATCGGCTCGATGTGATCGAAATCTTTCTCGGCAATCATGCGATCTATCAGTACGGAGCCGACCATGCCGCGCCAGCCCACCAACCCTACGGTGTTTCCTACTTTCATTTGCGTTGCCCTTTTCAAATTTAAATGCTTGAATCAATCATGTTCAAAGCTACTTGACCCGGATCGTCTGTGTCCGGGGAGGGCGCAAGACGATCCGGGCTTGTTTAGCCTTTAATAGTCTTGGTGATTGTGATTGCGCAGGCCAATACACCAGTGATGCTGGTTGTTTTTAAGAAGATGCCTTGCAATATCATTGCTAAATTATAGCCTGCGCAGAGCTGCACTTACCTTACGCCCAAGCCTTCAAATACTCGTCCCAATGCGTCTCATGCGGCGCGAGCTCGTTGAGAGCATTTTTCACGAAGACGATTTCTTCTTCGTATTCTTTCTCATTCAAACCGCCCCGCATTTTTTGGAAGCGGCAATAGACAAGATAGGTGTTCATCACGTCGGTTTCGCAGTAGCGGCGGATGTCTTCCGTGCCGCCAGCGAGATAAGCTTCATACACTAATGAGCCATCCATACCGAGCTTGCCGGGAAAGCCGCAGAGCTTGGCCATGGCGTCCAGCGGGGCGTTGGCTTTGGGTTGATACATGGCCAGCAAATCCATCATGTCCAAGTGGCGCAGGTGGTAGCGAGAGATGTAGTTGTTCCATTTGAATTCGCGCGAATCATGATCGCCGCCATCACCCATATCCCAGTATTTGGGAGCCGTCGCGCCGTGGATCATGCCGCGATAGTGCAGCACGGGCAGATCAAAGCCGCCGCCGTTCCAGCTGACCAATTGCGGCACATGCTTCTCAAGGCTGCCAAAGAATTGTTGAATGATTTTGGCCTCGCTGGCGTCATCACGATCGACGAAGCTATGAATGCGCAGGCCTTCGGCATTGCGGAAGACGACGCTGATGCACAGAACGCGCTGCAAATGCAGGGGGAGAAAATCTGATTTGTTGGCGGCTTTTCGCTCGGCTGCCCATTGCGCATGCACTTGACTGTCCGTGAGCGCTGCATCGTATGCGCCAAGCGCTCGCAAGCCTTTCACATCAGGGATGCTTTCGATGTCAAACACCATCACAGGCCATGCCATATCGGATTCTCAATGACTACTAAATTGATAGCGCTTTGCGCAGGTTCTACGCCGGCTAACTGCTCAAATGGCTTAAAAATTACTTCGCAGGCAGGAAGCGCAGCGGATCCACGGGTTTGCCTTGGCGGCGGATTTCAAAGTGCAGCTTTGTGCGGTCTGAGTCTGAGTTGCCCATCTCGGCAATCTTTTGGCCTTTGCGCACGGTTTGGTCTTCTTTCACGAGCAGCGTTTGGTTGTGGGCATAGGCTGTGAGGTAGGTGTTGTTGTGTTTCAAGATCACGAGATTGCCGTAGCCGCGCAAGCCCGCGCCGGCATAGACCACACGCCCATCGCCTGCCGCAAGAATCGTGTCGCCGAGTTTGCCGCCGATGCCAACGCCTTTGTTTTTGACTTCATCAAATGTAGCGATCACATTGCCTGCGCCGCCTGTTACGGGCCAGATCCAGCCGATGTCTTCATCGCTGGGCGAGGAGGCTGGCGGCAACGGGCTGCTTGCTGCGGGGACGGGTGCAGGCGTGATGGATGTCGTTGCAGCGGTTCGCGTGTTGGCAGCCGCTGAGGTGGCTGGCAAGCTGGTGGCTGCCACGGCGGACGGGGCTGTCACAGGGCGTGTCACCACGCCATCAGCCGCTGGAGCTGATGCGGAAGGCGATGCGGGTAAAGGCGCAGCCGCCACAGCAGATGTGCCCGGCGGAATGATCCGTACGACTTGGCCGACTTCGATGATGTTGGGGTTATCCAAGCCATTCCATCGTGCAATATCGCGCCAGCTCTGGCCAGCATCGAGGCCGATGCGGATCAGTGTGTCGCCGGGGCGGATGGTGTAGTAGCCGGGCTTGCCGGCGTTTTCTTGGCCAGGTAGCGGTTTTGCGAGTGTGCCTGAGCTTGCATTGGCGGTCGCGGCTGATACAGGCGCTGTGGCGGCAGATGTCGAACCGGCGGCTGAAGGGGCGCGTTGCATCGTGCCGCGGTCTTCCACGGGGGCTGGGGCTGCGGGGGGGCGGCTGGCGCAGCCGGTGATCCATGCCAAGCTGCTGATGACAAGGATGGTTTTGGCGGTGGTCAAGAGACGCAAGGTGGGGAGTTGGTGGCGTGTCATGGGCGTTTTTCCTGGTCCGTTTGCTGAGCCGTGTTTTGCTATCAAGCAAGCCCTGATTTTAGAGGGACAAAGTAGACACCTTCTAATACAGATTGTTTCAAGCCTTGCGCGGTTTTGTCGATCACCATCAGGCTTTGCGATGCGCCTCTGCTGTTGTTGGATGCGCCGGGCGTGTGAATCGGAGCGACGATGCGTCCGCCGACGGCTAATTGATCCAGCCAAGCCTGTGGAATCGCTTCGCCTCCCGCTGCGGCGATGATGCCAGCGTAGGGCGCGCCGCCGGGCGCGCCGAGCATGCCGTCGCCGAGCAAAAAATGCAAATTGGGCGCAGAGAGATGGCGAATGTTGACCACGGCTTTTTCATACAAACCGCGCAAGCGTTCGATACTGTAGACCTCTTTGCATAATAGAGAGAGCACGGCGGCTTGATAGCCGCAGCCGCCACCAATCTCCAGCACGCGCCCCATGCGGCCTTGGCTGTCAAGTGAAGCGTTTTCTCGCAATAACGCAATCATGCGCGCCACGACATTGGGCTTAGAAATCGTTTGCGACAGGCCAATGGGCAAGCTTGTGTCTTCATACGCTTGAGGTGCAAGCGCGGTATCGACGAAACGATGACGCTCAATGGCATTCATGGCATGCAACACAGCCTGATCTGAAATGCCACCATCGGCGAGCAGCTTGACCATGCGCGTACGCACGGCGGCGCTGTCCATGCCAGTGCCTTGCGCCACAGTTAATAGTTGATATTTGACCGTATTTTTAAGGCTTTTTTGGCCTGTAGCCGGCATAGAATATGCGCGAGGCGCTATTTTTTTAGGAGTAATTGATTGGACGGCAGTACTTACAATCATCTGCTTTGCACCCGCAGGCATGGCACCTGTTTGCGGTATACCACTGGGAAGGCGGGCGGGGAAACTTGGCCTATTTGTCGTCATGAATCATGCGGCTCTTTTTGCCCAAGCATCCAGCCGTGCATGATCCGTCAAATCAACTTGCAGCGGCGTGATCGTTATATGCCCTGCGGCGGCGGCTTCAAAATCAGTGCCCGGTCCGCTGTCAGCTACCGCGCCTGCTGCGCCAATCCAATACATCGTGTCGCCGCGCGGGTTGATCTGCTGCTCGACCGGCTCTGCGGCGTGCCGGCGGCCAAGGCGGCAAACTTGCGGCGCTAAGATGCGCTCGCGTGGAAGATTCGGGATGTTGATATTGAGCAGCCAAGGCTGGGTAGTGAGTTGCATGCCGAATTTCATGACCAAATCTCGCGCCACAGCCGCCGCATCTTGCAAATGCGCCCAGCCCTTTTCCGTTTGAGAAAAAGCCAAGGCGGGAATGCCAAACAAATAACCTTCCATGGCCGCGCCCACCGTGCCGCTGTAGATCGTGTCGTCGCCCATGTTCGCGCCGTTATTGATACCACTCACGACGAGATCTGGTTTGTAGCCCAGCAGCCCTGTGAGCGCGATATGCACGCAATCGGCCGGCGTACCGTTCACATAGCGAAAGCCATTGGCCGCGCGATGAACGTAGAGCGGGCTGTGCAGCGTGAGCGCATTCGATTTAGCCGAATTATTATGCTCAGGCGCAATCACCTCCACCTCGGCCACCGTCTTCAAAGCTTCATATAAGGCCACAATTCCTGCAGCTTGGTAACCATCGTCGTTGGAGATCAAAATTTTCATGTCTTGATTCTAAGGTGACAAGATGGCCGCTGCGAGATCATTTCTGCGCCTAAGATGCAGTTTTGAAATACGCAAGGAGACTCATCATGCAAGCTTGGATCTGCGACAACCCTACCGGCGTGGATGCGCTGACTTGGAAAGACCTGCGCACGCCCGCGCCAAAAGCAGGTGAAGTGCTGGTGGAGATCAAGGCCGCCAGCTTGAATTTCCCTGACACACTGATCGTCCAAAACAAATACCAATTCAAGCCAGCTCTGCCCTTTGTGCCGGGTTCGGAGTTTGCGGGTGTGGTCGAAGCCATTGGCGAAGGCGTGGTGCATTTGAAAGTGGGCCAATCGGTGATTTGCCTGCACGGCACGGGCGGTTTCGCCACGCATGCTGTGTTGCCGGCTATGCTGGCATTGCCCATGCCGCAGGGCTTCACTTATGAAGATGGCGCATCGCTCCTCATGACGTATGCCACCACGATTCACGCGTTGCTCGACCGCGGCCAGCTTAAAGCAGGCGAAACAGTATTGATTCTCGGCGCGGCAGGCGGCGTGGGCACAGCGGCGATTCAGATTGCCAAGGCTGCGGGCGCAAAAGTGATTGCAGCAGCTTCGAGCGAGGATAAATGCGCAGCTGTAAAAGCCATTGGAGCGGATGCGGTGATCAACTATGGTGCATTTGCTGATCCAGAGCAGTTCTCCGCCCAGCTTCGCGAGGCCATCAAAGCCGCTTGCGAAAGCGTCGGTACACGAGCCCCCGATGTGGTGTATGACCCCATTGGCGGCCAATTCGCCGAGCCCGTCTTCCGCTCGATTGCATGGCGTGGCCGCTATCTCGTTATCGGCTTCGCCAGTGGCCCGATTCCTGCGCTGCCTTTTAATTTGGCCCTGCTCAAAGGCGCCAGCATCGTTGGCGTCTTCTGGGGCGATTTCACCAAGCGTGAGCCCAAAGCCTTTATGAAGGACTACGGCCAACTCGCCGCATGGTATGCCAGCGGCCAAATCAAACCGATCATCGATCGCGCGATGCCGATGGCCGAGCTCAAAGCTGCGTATGCGCATATGGCCACGCGTGGCGTGAAAGGCAAAGTGGTGATGGTGAATAAAAGCTGAGTGTTGGGTCGGTAAAAACGGATCAGTGTGACGCAACTATTTAAAAAGTCACAGCGTGACAAATTTCCGCTGTTTCAATGGGTTGCTCGGCGGCAAATAGATGCTACGCTTCGCCCGGTCTGTCTACCTACCTCAAACAAATCTCTCTGGCACTTATGCGAATTTTGATTGTGCGTCTGATCGCACTATGTTTACTTTTGCTCAGTGCATCTGCGCAAGCGCAAACTTGCGCGACTCCGGGCAAAGAAGGGCCATGCACACTCAATGGCGTTATCAACAGCTATCACTCTGGTGCTGCCGGCACGGTGACCGCAGCAACCACCGTCATTCCTTTGGCTTCCATTAGCGGTCAGAGAAGCAGTGGCCGTACTTTGCAGATCGGCGATCAGGTGTTGGTGATGCAAATGCAAGATTCTGCCAATGCAGCACGCGCGGGCTTGCATGAATACGCTTCAATCATTGCCATTGCTGGCAACAACATTACTCTGAACAGACCGCTAACTAATTCCTACGTGCAAGACGTCGGCGCAACACCGATTCGCGTGCGCACTTACCAAGTTGTTTACATCCCTCAGTGTTCATCAGCAACCGTGCCAAGTGCAAGCACTGTCTCCGCTGACCGCTGGACGATCAATGCTGCCAATGGTCAAGGCACGGGCGGCGTCGTTGCGTTGGATGTGGCGGGAAGCCTAGCGGTCAACGGCACGATTACAGCTGCTGGCTCTGGTTTTCGCGGCGGAGCGGGCATCAACGGCGCGGGTAACCGAGCTGGGGGCACATTCAACGATGCAAATTACAACTTTGATCCTGCGAGCGCTAACGGCTCGCTCAAAGGCGAAGGCATTTTAGGGACACCGCGCCTTGTTTTTGACGGTGCAGCGATCCCTTTGAATTACTTCACCTTGTCGGGCCAAGGCTATACGACGGGCGCAGCCGGTCAGGCGGCACAAGGCAATGCTGCCGGTGGCGGCAACGATGGAACGCCGGTGTCTGGGGCTAACCAATTCAACAGCGGTGGCGGTGGCGGTGGTAACGCTGGTGCTGGCGGTGTTGGCGGGCGATCATGGTCAACATCGAATGATGCAGGTGGTCGCGGTGGATTAGCTATCGTTAATTCCGCCACGCGGCTGGTCATGGGCGGGGGTGGCGGTGCTGGCAGCTCTAACAACAATGGAAATGCAAATGCTGTGACGGCTTGGCCACCCATCGTGAACGGCACGACACGATCTCTCCCTCCCGTCACTGGCACGACCAATGGCGCCAACGGCCCGATCAGCTCAAGCGGTGCTTCGGGCGGTGGAATTATTTTGATCAGAGCAGGCATTTTGTCGGCAAGCACAGGAATCGTGACAGCTGATGGGTACACGGCGCACAACAACACGGGTGGCTCGGAAGCTGCTGGCGGCGGCGGCGCTGGTGGGAGTGTGTATATCAATGCATTTTCCGGCACGGGCGCGGGACTGGGCATCTCTGCGCAGGGCGGCGGCGGCGGTTATGCCAACTATTTCGACCACGGCCCGGGCGGCGGTGGCGGTGGCGGATATATCGAGACTTCCTTCACGGCTGCGACCACCAACGTCCTCGGTGGCACGGTTGGATACGACGGTTGCTGCGGCGGCGTGCAAGGCAACGGCAGTCCCAAAACCTATGGGGCTGCGCCAGGTGCCGGCGCAGTTGTCATCTTTCCAGCTGCGCCGCCCACAGGCAACGCGGCCGGAGCGCAATGCTTGCCGCAGCTCAATGTCGTGAAAACCACGACGACACCCACAAGAACCCTTCCCACGCAAACCACAGCGCAATACATTTTGCGGATCAGCAATGCCGCCACAGTTGGGACGGCATTTGGCGTCTCTCTGCAAGATATTCTTCCTGTGCCTTTTGGATTGCCTGCAGTCGGTAGCACGGCAAATGCGACCTATTCCGGCACAGTCACAGGCGGGCCAGCGCCCACCACGGCGAATCAATCTGGAAACACCAGCACAGCTGTTTTCGGCGTGCCAGGTGGCACGAACCTTAACTCATACACACTCGGCTCAGGCGGTGTGCTGACTTTGAGCTTTGTTGTGAATATCAACACCACTACCGTGCCACAAACATTCCAAAACTCAGCCAGCGTGACTTTCACCGACCCCACACGAAACACTGGCAATCCTGCTGCTGCTGGCGGC
>JANMDU010000139.1:0-5066 GCA_031376455.1 Variovorax sp.
GCGGTAGGCTCGTCGAGCAACAAAAGCTGAGGCTGGCTCACGCAAGCGCGCGCCACGGCCAGGCGCTGCTGTTGCCCGCCAGACAGAGACCTCGCGGGGCGCTGGGCGAGATCGGCCAAATCAACTTGCTGCAAAGCTGTAGCTGCTGCTGCCTTTGCATCTCGCCACTTTGTGCCGCGCAGCCAAGCCGCGAGTGCCACATTGGCCAACACAGTCGTGCGCAGCATCCATGGCTTCTGAAAAACGAAAGCTTGAGCAGCTAAATCAGCTTGATACACGCTACCTCTCGAAGCTTGAATCAGCCCTTGCATCAATCGCAGCAGCGTGCTCTTGCCGCTGCCATTCGCCCCCACCAGTGCGACGGATTCACCCTGCACAATGCTGAGATTTAAGCCTTGCAGCGCAAGCACGCGGCCATGGCTGTGGCTCACCTCCTTCAAACTCAACAGCACAGGCGCGCTCATCTCTTAGCCTTAGTTTTTATCCGTTCGGGCTGAGCTTGTCGAAGCCCACGCATGCCCTTCGACAAGCTCAGGGCGAACGGGTTGGCGCTCATATCGCAAATGCCTCGCGCTGCTCACGCCAGCCCTTGATCAGCGCCACCACGGCATTCAAACCGAGCACGATGATCATCAAAACCAAACCCAAGCCCAGCGCCAGCGGCAAATCCCCTTTACTAGTTTCCAGCGCAATCGCTGTCGTCATCACACGCGTGAAGCCATCAATATTTCCGCCCACGATCATCACCGCGCCCACCTCTGCAATTGCGCGGCCAAAGGCAGCAATGAAGATCGTGAGCAACACAAAACGCTCATCGAGCAGCAGCAGCGCGCCGCGCAGAGAGCGCCCTGCTCCCATCGCCGTAATCTGCTCGCCATGGCGCAGGTCAGCATCTTCCAAAGCCTGCCGCACCCAAGCGGCCACAATCGGCAACACCAGACAAGTCTGCGCCAAAACCATCGCCTTGAATGAAAACAACCAACCCAGATGCCCCAGCGGCCCGCTGCGCGACAGCAGCAAATACACCAGCAGCCCAACGACGACTGAGGGCAACGCCAGCATCGCATTTAGCAGCGCAATAAGCGCCCCGCGCCCGGCAAACCTACTGACAGCCAGCCAAGCGCCAAGCGCAGAGCCAAGCGCAAACCCCAACAGAGTCGCCATGCCGCTCACAGCCAGCGAGCGAAAAATGATTCCCCACAGCGCAGCGTCGCCAGAGAGCACCAGACTGAGCGCAGAAGAAAAGCTGTTTTGAAGAGAATTCACTGCAGTAATCTTAGGCGCAGTGCGATGCTTAGGCTATGCGGAGATGCGAGTTATGAATGGGTTTGCATAGGTGCGCTAGCAAAGCTCTAAAGCCATGTATTTCACACCGACTACAGGGTTGTCAACATAAGCTTGCGTCTCTCGAAACCCCAGCTTTGCATACATGGCCTGCGCGGCTTGCATCACAGGTAAGGTGTCGAGCATGATGCGTTGGTAGCCAACCTGCTTGGCCTCCAGAATGATGCACTCGGCAAGCTGTCTGCCCAAGCCTTGGCCTTGATACGCGGGGCGCAGATAAAGACGCTTCATTTCTCCGCTTTTTGCATCGAGCCTTCGCAAGGCAATGCAGCCGGCTAGCTCGCTGCCGATCCATGCGAGATACAGCCTGCCATCGGGTGGCGCGTATGCGCCAGGGAGTTCTTGAATCTCTTTCTCGAATTCTTGGAAACAAAGATCAACGCCTGTCCAACGCTGATATTCGAAGAGCAAAGAGCGCAAGGCGGGAAGTTGCGGATGGGCGGGAGAGTCGATGAGCTCAAGGGTGAGGCTTAGCATGATGCTGATACTAGTGCTTAGCTGCTATGCGAATGATGAATTCTTCACATCAAACTTTGCCCCAAGAAAAAGCCGCTCAAGGCCAGTAGGCACTTGAGCGGCAAAATCGCGAAGCTGGCGCAATCATCCATTGCGCTCAAGCATCAGCAAACAATCAAACCAAATCGTAGCGATCTGCGTTCATCACTTTGCTCCAAGCAGCAGCGAAATCTTTCGCAAATTTCGCTTGCGCATCGCTAGCGGCATACACCTCCGCGAGCGAGCGCAACTGTGAATTAGAGCCAAAGATCATGTCGGCCATCGTGCCCGTCCATTTGGGCTGCCCGCTGCTGCGATCTTTGCCCTCCAACACACCTGCTGTCGTAGCGGATGGGCTCCATTGCGTGCGCATATCCAGCAAGTTGACGAAGAAATCATTGGTGAGCATCTCTGGCCGAGCAGTGAATACGCCATGCTGAGCTTGACCGACATTGGCATTCAACACGCGCAGGCCACCAATGAGCACCGTCATCTCTGGGGCGCTCAAGCCCAGCAGTTGCGCTTTGTCGATCAGCAGCTCGGCAGCATGCTTTTCCAAGCCTTTGCGCGTGTAATTGCGAAAGCCGTCCGCTGCGGGTTCGAGCACAGCAAATGAATCCACATCGGTCTGCTCTTGCGTTGCATCCATGCGGCCAGGCGTAAAAGACACGGCAAGGTCTTGCCCAGCTTTCTTCGCTGCCGCTTCCACTGCGGCGCTGCCAGCCAGCACGATCAGATCGGCCATCGAGATTTTCTTGCCCGCTTTTTGCGCTGAATTGAAATCGTTGGCAATCATTTGTAGCGCTGGCAACACTTTGGCGAGCATCGCAGGCTGATTGGCCTGCCAATCTTTCATCGGAGCCAAGGCGATGCGCGCGCCGTTGGCACCGCCGCGCTTGTCAGAGCCCCGGAAGCTAGATGCGGATGCCCAAGCGGTGCTGACCAGCTCTGAAATGCTCAAGCCTGATGCCAACACTTTGGCTTTGAGCTGCGCCACATCGTTCGCATCTACCAGGGCATGATTCACCGCAGGAATCGGATCTTGCCAAATCATTTCTTGCTTTGGCACAAGGGAGCCCAGATAACGCGCTTTCGGCCCCATGTCGCGGTGCGTGAGTTTGTACCAAGCTTGTGCAAAAGCATCATGGAATTCTTGCGGATTCGCCAAGAAATGCCGAGAAATTTTTTCGTAAGCAGGATCCATGCGCATCGCCATGTCAGCAGTCGTCATCATCGGTGCGTGGCTCTTCGTCGCGTCGTGCGCATCTACCACTGTGCCTGCACCAGCGCCATTCTTCGGCCGCCACTGATGCGCGCCTGCTGGGCTCTTGGTGAGCTCCCATTCGTGGCCAAACAGAGTCTCCAAGTAGCCCATATCCCACTTCGTCGGGTTGGGTTTCCAAGCGCCTTCAATGCCGCTGGTGATCGCATGGCCAGCTTTGCCGCTGCCAAAAGAATTTTTCCAGCCCAAGCCCTGCTCTTCAACGCTCGCGCCCTCGGGCTCGCGGCCAACATGCGATTCGAGCCCCGCACCGTGCGCTTTGCCAAAGGTATGGCCACCAGCGGTAAGCGCCACGGTCTCGTAATCGTTCATCGCCATGCGGGCGAAGGTCTCGCGGATGTCGCGCGCGCTGCCCAGCGGGTCGGGGTTGCCATCCGGCCCTTGTGGGTTGACATAAATCAAGCCCATTTGTACAGCAGCCAGCGGCTGGTCTAACTGGCGATCACCTTGGTAACGCGCGTTGCCCAGCCAAGTCGTCTCCGGCCCCCAATCAATGTCTTGCTCGGGTTCATAAATATCTGCGCGGCCACCGCCAAAGCCCAGCGTTTTAAAGCCCATCGAATCCATCGCCACGTTGCCAGCGAGCACGATCAAATCAGCCCAAGAGAGCTTGCGGCCATACTTTTGCTTAATCGGCCAGAGCAAGCGGCGCGCTTTATCGAGGTTGCCGTTATCGGGCCAGCTGTTGAGTGGCGCAAAGCGCTGCGCACCTGTGCCCGCGCCGCCCCGGCCATCAGCGATGCGATAAGTGCCGGCGGCGTGCCACGTCATGCGCACGAAGAAAGGGCCGTAGTGGCCGTAATCGGCTGGCCACCAGTCTTGTGAATCCGTCATGAGCGCATGCAGGTCTTTCACGACAGCATCGAGATCGAGGCTCAGAAACTCTGATGCGTAATCAAAATCTTCGCCCATTGGGTTGGTCATGGAAGACTGCTGGTGCAAGATGCCGAGCTTCAAATTTTCTGGCCACCAAGAGGCGTTTGATGTGGCGTTGGCGATGGCGTTTTTACGAGCGCCACCCGAGAAGGGGCACTGGCCTGAGCTTTCGCTGGTCGGGGCAAGATTAGCTTGAGACATGATTAACTCCTAAAAAAGAAAGACTTCCGGGAGATAAGGAGACACCCTCATCCGAAGACCTATGAATCGTATTCTTCATTCCAAAATAAATAAAGACGATTATTCTTAATTCTTCAATAGCTAAATACTATTTAAAGATGAAGTACATTACTGCCAGTGCTATCTTGCACCTTGCTAGGGGTGCTGCGCGTTAATTCTGACGAGCGGCTGAGATCAAACCCTTGAACCTGACTGAGGTAATCCTCGCGAAGGAAAGCTCTATGACTAAACACATCCAAAATTCGTCTTTTTTTAGACCAAATCGGCTTTTAGCCGGCGTATCTATTGCGCAAAGCGCTACTTTTTTAGTAGCAACCCTAATCGTATTGCCAGCCAGTTTTGCACAAACGGCAGCGCCAGAGGCAACCCTCAAACCGATCGTGATCAGCACACCTGCTGCACGCCAACAGCTCTCCGTAGGCGGATTTGATGCGCCCTTGGCAGAGCAGCCGATCTCCGCGACGGTGATCACGGCGCAGGACATCAAAGCGCTCGGGGCGCAGCGCCTTGCGGATCTCTACAAACTCGATGCTTCGGTCAGCGATGCCTACAACGCCGTCGGCTACATCGACTACGCCACCGTGCGCGGCTTTCGTATCGACAACAAATTCAACTATCGCCGCGATGGTCTGCCCATCTCTGGGGACACGGCCATTCATCTAGGTAACAAAGAGCGCGTTGAAATCTTAAAAGGCACAAGCGGCATTCAAGCAGGCACAAGCGCCCCGGGCGGCTTGGTCAACTACGTCATCAAGCGCCCTAGCCTCGAGCCCATTCGCAATATCGATCTGAGTGTGGATTCCAACGGCCAATTCGGCGCGGCGCTGGA
>JANMDU010000042.1:0-61910 GCA_031376455.1 Variovorax sp.
CTCAACGACTTGCAGCTCATTGTCTTTCGCAAAATTCATCACGAAATCCCAAGCCATGACATGGTCTTCACGCAAATCCGTGTGAACGACGACGCATTTCACATCGCCCCATTCGGTTTGCATGCTGGTGGGCAAACACCACTCTGAATAGCTCAAATGTGAGCCCGGCACTGCGCCGCCGGGGCGATAAGGGCTCATCACACCCGCCAGCCGCTCAGCCCAATCGCTGGGGCGAAAGGGCTTGCCATCCTTGGTCACGCCTTGGATGAAAAATTGCTTAGAAGGGGGTGTGACCATGTGAGGAAATGTACAGTTGCATGACATTTCAACACACCCAAATGACGCATGCTGCAATGCAACAATAATTTTATCTTAATCTTATAGAAGACTTGGCGCGGCAAGACTCAAGCGCTGAGATACAAGCGCAGATGTACAAGCTCTTAGGGCGCATGGCTGCAATGCGAATTGAACGACAAAGTCGCTCCCGCAAGCCTCTAAAATCAAAGAAATGCGGCTTCATTCAAGTCGCTTTGCCTTTTTTGGAGATGCCCCTGATGATCACGACCGCTCTGCCTTCCCAGCCCCATGTGATGAACACCTATGGTCGCGTGCCGATTGAGCTTGTCGCTGGCCAAGGCTCGCGCGTGTGGGATATTCATGGCAAGAGCTATTTGGATGCGCTGGGCGGCATTGCCGTGAACACACTGGGGCACAACCACCCAAAGCTTGTGCCCGCGCTGCAAGATCAGCTTACTAAGCTCATCCACACGAGCAATTATTATTTCTGCCCCAATGCTGAAAAGCTCGCGGCGATGCTAGTCGAGCGCAGCGGGCTCACCAATGTGTTTTTCTGCTCGACAGGCTTAGAGGCCAATGAAGCGGCCATCAAGCTGGCGCGCAAATTCGGCGTGAGCAAGGGCATCGCAGCGCCGGAGATCGTGGTGTACGAAAAAGCCTTTCATGGCCGCAGCTTGGCCACCATGAGCGCCACCGGCAACCCGAAAGTGCGAGATGGCTTTGGCCCGCTGCTGGAAGGCTTTATTCGCGTCGCGGTCAATGATATTGAATCACTTAAAAAAGCCACTGAGGGCAACAAGAATGTGTGTGCGGTGTTCTTTGAAGCGATTCAAGGCGAAGGCGGCGTGAATCCGTTTCACATGGATTATTTGAAGGATGTGCGCCAGCTCTGCGACGAGCGCGATTGGTTGCTGATGATTGACGAAGTCCAATGCGGCATGGGGCGCACCGGCAAATGGTTTGCGCATCAGTGGGCGGGGATCAAGCCCGATGTGATGCCGCTGGCCAAGGGCTTGGGCTCGGGCGTGCCGATTGGTGCAGTGGTGGCGGGGCCGAAAGCGGCAAATATTTTTGTGCCTGGTAATCACGGCACGACATTCGGCGGCAATCCGCTGGCCATGCGCGCGGGCGTGGAGACGATTCGCATCATGGAAGAAGATGGGATTCTTGCGAATGCTGAGAAGGTGGGCAAGCATTTGCAAGGGGGTCTTGAACACGCTTTGAAAGGTGTGGCAGGCGTAAAAGAAATTCGCGGCATCGGTTTGATGATCGGCGTGGAACTGGATAAGCCTTGTGGCGCGCTGGTGGGGCAATGTGCGGAGAAGGGTTTGCTGATCAGCGTGACGGCAGACAGCGTGATCCGCTTAGTGCCACCACTGATTTTGACGGAGGCTGAGGCCGATGAAATTGTTTCTATTCTTGTGCCGCTGATTCGGGACATATTAAGTTGAAAGAGTGAAATGACAGCGAGTAAAGCGGAACACGGAAGACACGGAAACTTCACGGAAAGCACAGAAAATTCAAGCGATCTTTCTTCTCCGTGTTTTTCGTGAAATTTCCGTGTCTTCCGTGTTAAAAAACTTTGCAGTCCTCTATTTTTTTTATTGGGATATCGCGTTTGTGTATTTTGCATCAGACTGCTTGATCTTCTGTCCCTAGGCGGCAAAACCATATGAAACACTACCTCCAATTCAACGATCTCACCGCAGACGAGTACGCCCACATCTTCGCCAGAGCCACTGAAATCAAGCGCAAGTTCAAAGCCTATGAGAAATACCATCCGCTGGCCGACCGCACACTCGCGATGATTTTTGAGAAAGCTTCCACACGCACGCGCGTGAGCTTTGAGGCGGGGATGTATCAGCTGGGCGGCAGCGTGGTGCATTTGACGACTGAGGGCAGCCAGCTTGGAAGAGCTGAGCCGATTGAAGACAGTGCCAAGGTGATCAGCCGCATGGTCGATTTGGTGATGATTCGTACCTATGAGCAAACGAAGATTGAAGCCTTTGCTACAAATAGCCGCGTGCCCGTGATCAATGGGCTAACCAATGAATTTCATCCTTGTCAAATCTTGGCGGATGTTTTCACTTTTATTGAGCAGCGCGGCAGCATTGCAGGCAAAACGGTGGCTTGGATTGGCGATGGCAACAACATGGCCAATACCTGGCTACAAGCAGCCAGCCTGCTCGGCTTCAAGGTCAATGTCAGCACGCCCGCTGGCTATGAGATTGATCAGAAATTATTGGAGAAATCCGGTATTAAATCAGCCGATCAGCGGCAAGGAAAAAGCGCAGAGTGCTACGCTTTTTATAGCGATCCACTCAAAGCCTGCGAAGGTGCAGATTTGGTGACCACCGATGTGTGGACGAGCATGGGTTTTGAAGCAGAGAATGAAAAACGCAAAGCAGCTTTTGCCAATTGGTGCGTTGATGCACGATTGATGAAAGCCGCCAAACCCGAAGCCCTCTTCATGCATTGCCTGCCTGCGCATCGCGGCGAAGAAGTGAGCGCCGAGGTGATTGACGGCCCGCAATCCGTGGTGTGGGATGAAGCCGAGAATCGCATGCATGTACAAAAGGCGTTGATGGAATATTTATTGCTCGGCAAGGTGAGTTGATTTTTTTGTTGCGTAAGACGTGGGCCATTCAGTGCATCCGTGTCTGAGCTGCGGCGCATGTTGCGCAAGCTACCGCGTTGATTTCAGCGTGCATGAATCGCAAAGCAAAGGCGGCTCAGTGCCAGAGGGTTTGAGCGTCGAAGTGACCAGCAATACTTGCCGGATGCGCGGCACGGATCATTTGCCACCGCGCTGCGCAGCGCTCATGGGGCACATCGGCGTCAAGGCCAGTTGCGGTATTTACGAATGGCGGCCATCGCCATGCCATGAACTGGAGATGGGCTCGGATGCATGTGAGAGCGCCAGAGCTCGGCATGGCTTGCCCAGCCTAGACACCTAGACCATCTAGATCACTGAATGGCCGTAGAGCCAAGGCATGCCGACCACTGAGGTGCCACTCAGCGACAACACGGCATCGCGTGCGATGGCTAGCCCTCCTGAGAGATGAAAGATCTGACCATTGCGCTGCGCAGTGCGCACCACGCGAGCGCAGCGAGCCGCACGCACGCTCGCATAGGCTTGCAGCGCGTGCGGCGCATCACCATTCGCCGATAGACACTGCGCAAGCACCCAAGCATCTTCCAACGCCATAGCCGCACCCTGCGCGAGATAGGGCAGCATCGGATGCGCCGCATCGCCTAGTAGAGCAACTCGGCCTTGCGCCATTTGAGCGGCATCGATGGATTTGCGATCAAACAAATTCCAGCGTTTCCAGCCACTAGAGTGCGAGTCAATAGTTTGCGCTCCACCAGCGTCGAGCAAAGCTCGCAACTGCGGCTCAGTGCGCTTGAACAAGCGCATCACATCTTCGTGCGACGCTTTCAAGCTCCAACCGCTCGCATCAGAATCAGACATCTCAGCGAGCACCACCAGATTCCACAAACTCCCGGCTCTGACTGGATAGCTCACCACATGCACATCCCGCGCCCACCAAGTGCGCACATGCGGTGTGCGCAGCGCATAAGGCATCGCATCGAGGGGAATCAATGCGCGAAACGCGGCGTGGCCAGTTGAGCGCGGCGCGCCATCATTGCGCATCTGAGAGCGCACTT
Organism: Variovorax sp.; assembly: GCA_031376455.1. Taxonomy (GTDB): domain Bacteria; phylum Pseudomonadota; class Gammaproteobacteria; order Burkholderiales; family Burkholderiaceae_C; genus JANMDU01. The sequence goes on from JANMDU010000042.1 coordinate 3,967, forward strand.
GGCTCCACAGACCATCTGCGCCTATCAATGCATCATGTTTTTGATCGAAATCGGTATCTAGCCGGCGTACAACCTGCGCAGAGTGCTCATATTTTAATAGCGATTGATTAAGCTGCAGCTTCACACCCGCAGCCTGCGCAGCGGCTAACAGAACAGCATGCAAATCAGCGCGATGCAAACTGACATACGGTGCGCCATACTTTTGCTGCACAGCTTCGCCCAGCAACATGCGCGAGATCTGCTTGCCGCTGGCCGCATCTGCGATCACAATGGATTCCGGCAAGCAAGCCACACGCATCACTTGCGTCTGCAGCCCCAGCGCGGCAATCACTTTCATCGCATTGGGCCCGAGCTGAATGCCCGCGCCGACTTCGCCAAATTCTTTGGCAGCTTCGAGCACCGTCACATTTATGCCGCGCTGCGCGCAAGCCAATGCTGCAGCCAGCCCGCCAATTCCGCCGCCTGCGATCAAGATGCGATGTGTCAAAGCTGAATTCCGCGTTGCATATTATTCCCGCGTCGATCTTTAATCCCGCGTTGCTCGGCGCTGCACGCGGTCAATGTAGCCCTGCCCATCTGGCGGTCGCCCCGCGCGCTGGCTTTCCCAGATCATGATGCCGAGCTCCTCCATCACCTCGTGATGCGCTTCATGCAAATCGCCGCGCCGCGCTGTCAGCAGCTCCACTGCTTGGCGAATTCCGCGTGGCTGATCAACGCTGCTTTGCTCGCTGATACTCAAGTGCATTGATAGGTGCAGGAAGGGATTCGTTTTTGCATCGCTTATGTCGTACATCGTGAGCAAAGCCGCATCCATATCCGCAAAATCTGCATGGTATTCTGGATGCTCATCCATCCACAGCGCAGCGAGTGTTTCAACGCCCTCCATCGGTAGATTTTTTTGATGCTTCGCATACACCGTACAGATAAAACGGCGTACATCTTCTTGGCTCGGTGTAAACATAGCCACAATTGTCTCACTCTATGAATTTCCCGCTGATTGCCGATCCTTGGTTTTACGCTGCCGCCATTCCTGCTGTGCTGCTGATGGGCATCTCCAAATCTGGCTTTGGTGCGGGTTTTGGTTCTCTGGCCGTGCCTCTGATGGCTCTGGTGATCACCGTGCCGCAGGCGGCGGCGGTGATGATGCCGCTGCTGTTCGTGATGGATATTCAAGGTATCGCGGCCTTCAGAAAAGACTTTGACAAACGATTGTTGAGATTTTTAATACCTTGCGGCCTGGTTGGCACACTGATCGGCACGCTACTTTTTAAACTCATCTCTGTCCAGCTGGTCGCCGGCATCGTGGGCATCATCACGCTGGCCTTTCTCGCGCAGCGCCTGCTCTTTCCGCCCAGCAAAGATGCCCCGCCCCCGCCGCGCTGGTTGGGCGCGATGCTCACTGCTGTCTCCGGCTTTACCAGCTTTGTGGCGCATGCTGGCGGCCCGCCGTTTAACGCTTACATGATTGCGCAGCGGCTTCAGCCCATCGTGTTTACCGCCACGGCCGCTTATTTTTTCTTCTTCATCAATTTGAGCAAATGGATACCGTACGCTTGGTTGGGCTTGCTCGATCTACGCAACTTCGCCACATCGCTTGTGCTGCTGCCCTTTGCGCCGCTTGGCGTGTGGATTGGCGTGAGAATCGCCCGCAAAATTCAACCCGCGCTGTTTTATCGCATCGTCTATACAGGCATGTTTCTGACGGGCTGCAAATTAGTTTGGGATGGGTTTTTAAAATGAGTGCGTTGATTACATCACCCATTTAACCATCGGGTGCGTCGATAGCGTTCTGTATAACTCGTCCAGCTGTTCGCGGCTCGTGGCAGTGATCGTGATCGTGAGGCCCAAGTAGTTACCGCCTGAGCTGTCCTTTTTAGCAATCGTTGCCGCATCAAACGTCGGATCAAACTGTTTGGCGATATGCGCAATCGCTGCTTCAAAGCCATCGATTTTCGTGCCCAAGACCTTGATGGGAAACAAGCTCGGATATTTAATGAGCGACTGCTCGGGCGGAATGTCTGAGGAAATATCGGAAGATTTAGCGGAAGGATGGGGCGATACAGGCGTGGTCATGCCCCTATTTTCGCAGCTTGGTAGCCGGCGTAAAGCTTTTGATAAATCGGGCCCGGCGCGCCTTGATGCTGTCCATGGCCTACTGGCTTGCCATCCAGCTGCGTGATGGGCAACACCTCTTTCGTTGCCGATGAGAGCATCAGCTCATCCGCTGCAAACACTTCATCTCGCGATACGCGGCGCAGCTGGTAAGGGATGCCTTGCTTTGCGCAAATTTCTTCAATCAAGCCATAGCGGATGCCTTCAAGCACCAGATTGTCTTTCGGTGTGCCAATCACGACGCCATCCCTCACGACCCACACATTACTAGCTGCAGCTTCCGACATAAAGCCATCTCGAAACATCACTGTCTCTACCGCACCCGCGTCAAAGCTAATTTGCCGCGACAAAACCGCGCCCAGCAAACTCGTGGCCTTGATATGCGCCTTTTCCCAGCGAAATTCATCAGCGCTCACGCAAGCGACACCGCGCTCTCGCTGCGCAGCCGATGGCATATTCAGCGGGCTGCGCATCATAAATACAGTGGGCGCAATGTCTGGTGGCATCACATGATCGCGCAGAGCTACGCCGCGCGAGATTTGCAGATAAATCAGCCAGTCATTTGAAGGAATATCGAGGTTAGCCGGCGTATTGATTGCGTAAGTTGCTACTAATTTAGGAGCTATCAAACTCTCCACCATTTCCAACCATTGCGCCTGCGTATGCGGATTCGGAATGCGCAATTCGGCCAATGAGCGCTCCAGTCGCGCCATATGCTGCGCAAGGCGAAACGGCTTGCCGCCGTAGACCACAAACACTTCATACACACCATCGCCAAAAATAAACCCGCGATCCATCACACTGATCTTGGCCTGATCAATCGTGGTGTATTCGCTGTGGCCGTTTTGACTTAAGTAGCAAGGAAAAGATGGGAGAGAAGTATTCATCGTTTAATTACATCATGGTTTGAAAGAAGGGCGGCGCAGCACGCGCCCGGCGTGACCATCTACGGTTTGTCCGTTCACAGCTGCTAGGCATCCGTTGATATAAACGCGCTCAATACCAATGCTGGGCAGGGTCGGTGCAGCGTAGGTTGCGCGGTCGCTCACAATGGCGGGATCGAGCAACACGAGATCGGCGGCCATGCCGGGCGTGATCTGGCCACGCGGGCGTTGCCCGTTTTTTCCTGAACGATCCAAACCGAAGCGACGTGCGCTTTGCGCGGTCATTTTGTGAATTGCAGTTTCAAGCGAAAAGAGTTTTTGCTCACGGCTGTAGTGCCCGAGCACGCGCGGAAAGCTGCCCCACAAGCGCGGATGCGGGCTTTCGTCATGCGCGAGGCCGTCGGACCCGACCACGGTGAGCGGGTGCGCGAGGATGCGGCGCACGTCGCCCTCATCCATCGCGAAATACACCGCGCCGGCGGGCATCAATGCTTTCGCAAGATCTACGGGATTCATGTTGCGCTCAGCGGCCATCTCCATCAGCGAACGCCCAGCAGAGAGCGGCTGTGGCCGCGACCAAGTGATGCGCACATCGCGTGAAGTGGCCACGCGTTCGGGCAGCAGCATCGTGCTCGATGCGTCATACGGGTAGCAATCCATGCACACGCTCATGCTTCGCGCGGCTTCTTCCACCAGAGAAAGCGTTTGCACGGAGCGGCCATGATTCGCGTGGCCAATCAGCTTGTGATGCGAAAGCACGAGCGGGCAACCCACAGCCTTGCCGACAGCAAACGCTTCGCGCATGGCATCGTCAATTGCATTGGCCTCATCTCGCAAATGCATCGTGATGGGCGCGCCAACCGCCCCCAGCGGCATGGCCACAGCGATCATTTCTTGCGTGGTCGCGGCGCGTGCAGGTGGGTAATACACGCCAGTTGACAAGCCGAAAGCTCCCGCATCGAGAGCCGCCTGCACATCTCGCGCCATTGACTCGCATTGCTGTTGAGTCGCTTCAACCGATGTATCCGCCACGTGTTTGATACGCAGAGTGGTATGACCGATCAACGCAGCAGCATTGCAAACAGGCTGAAATGCTTGCAGTTCATCCAAGTAATCTGCAAACGAAGCAAAGCGAAACGCATCAGAGCCCAAAATATCTAGCGGCGCAGGCACGTCCTTAGCATTCAACGGCGCAAGACTCACGCCGCAATTACCCGTGATCACCGTCGTCACACCCTGAGATAGCTTGGGGTGGAAATCGCCAATTCGCACGTTTTGCAGCAGTAACGCGTCATCATGCGTGTGAACATCGATAAAACCGGGAGACAACACCAAGCCATCGCATTCAACATACTGCCTCGCACTGGCTAAGTTTGCTTGCCCTGGATTGAGGATCGATGTGATGCCATCCCCATCGATCAATACATCGGCCATACGCGAAGCAGAGCCTGTGCCATCAATCAGGCGGGCATTTCGAAATAACAAGTCATGCATTAATCGACTCTCGCACCAGAGCGTTGGATGATTTTTGCCCAAATCGGACGCTCGCGCAGAGCGCGCTCAAACAAGCGATCTGGTGGCGCAATCGTGGTTTCAAAAGCTAGCTGGCTGTAGCGCTCTGCCACGGCGGGCGTGGCCAAGATTTTGTTGATCTCTGCATTGAGCTTGCCAATGATCTCGCGCGGCGTGCCAGCAGGTGCAACAATGCCGCCCCATGCCGTGGTCTCGTAACCAGCTACGCCTGCTTCTGCAATCGTAGATACTTCAGGCAAAGCCGGGCTGCGCCGCGCACCCGACACACCAAGCACGCGCACCCTGCCCGCTTTGATGTGCGGCAAGATCGAGCTGATGTTGTCAAACATCAAATCCACTTGACCGCCGATCAAATCTTGAATGGCTTGTGGGCTGCCGCGATAAGGCACATGGGTGATGAACGTACCCGTCATATTTTTAAACAGCTCGCCACCCAAATGCCCTGTGGTGCCATTGCCCGCTGAGCCCATGGTCAGCTTGCCGGGGCGACTTTTGGCCAGCGCGATCAGCTCTTTTACATTTTTTGCGGCCACGTTGTTGTTCACCACGAGTGCATTTTGCACATAGCCGAGCAAGGCCACTGAGGCGAGCTGTTTGTCTGCGTCGTAGGGCAGTTTGCTGTAGAGCGATTGATTGATCGCGAGTGTGCCGACGTTGCCATAACCCAAGGTGTAGCCGTCAGGCGCGGCGCGGGTCACTTCTTGGATGCCAATCGCGCCGCCCGCACCCGGCTTGTTGTCGATGATCACGCCAGAGCCCAATGCTTTAGCCAGCTCCGTACCCAAGATGCGGCAAATCACATCGGGCGCACCACCTGCAGCAGAGGGCACGACGAGGCGAATCGGCTTATCTGGCCAAGCAGCTCGCGCGATCAAGGGCACGCCCGCAGTGCTGACAGCCAAAGCTTGTATCAGGCTGCGGCGGCTCAAATTTTGGGATAGATCAAGTTTCATGGTGTATTGCTTTCAAAAGACCATTCAGCAGATGCCGTCAAGTAGGAAGTGGCGAATGATGCGATGCACAAGCGCATCAGACAAGCGACAGCTAGCGATTGCTTCATGAGTTTTTCTCATGCAGAATGCGGGTGAACCCTAGACCTCAGCTCAACCCAAGACACAAGATCCCACTCCGTTCAACCCATGAATCGCATCCCCTCCACCCAAGCTTTGCAATGCTTTGAAGCCAGCGCAAGGTTAGGATCATTCACCCTCGCAGGGCAAGAAATGCATCTGACGCAAGGCGGCGTGAGCCGGCAAGTAATCACGCTAGAGCAACGTTTGGGCTTTGCGCTGCTGGTGCGCCGCCAAGCGGGCTTACAGCTCACGCCTGCTGGTATAGCTTACATTCGAGAAATCGAGCCTGCGCTTCGCCTGCTAGAGCGCGCCACATCCAATGTGATGGCGCTCAAAGGCCAAGGTGGTGTGCTGAATCTTTCCATCCCCGCCTCGTGGGGTAACTATTGGCTGCTTCCTCGTCTGGGCGGTTTCACACAAGCGCACGCTGACATCAGTTTGAACGTATTGACAAAAATAGGCGCTGCAGATTTTTCTCAGCGGCACATCGATGCCGCCGTGGAATACCGCACATCGCCGCGCAGCGATATGCCATCTGAATTCCTCATGCCCGTGGTGCTCGCGCCTTACGCCTCTCCAGCATGGAAACGCCAGCACGGCAGCAGTATGCCCAGCAGCGCGATGCTGCAACACACCACCCTGCCCTTGGCTTGGAATGGCTGGCTCGCCAATCAGAGCCGCAGCATTGCGCAGGATATTGCAAATGATGTGGCGAATGACGTTGCGGGTGGCCCGCGCTACGATCTGTTGTTCATGGCGATGAATGCTGCCGTGGCTGGCCTAGGTATGGCATTGCTGCCAGATTTTATGGCTGCACCGTTGGTCAAAGCACGTCGCTTAACGCGCTTGTCCACCACCACATGGCAAGCACCAGGCGGCTACTATCTTTCACAATCGCCACTGATGCGCAACGACTCTGCCTTTGCTAGTTTGAGAGATTGGCTGCGCAATGAGATGCAGTCGCAGCGCTGATCATTTTGCTCGTGCATGCCTGATGCGTTGCTTGCGCCAAAAATTCAAACGCCAGCCAAGTTTGACAAGCAGATAGCCACCTATTGCCCCGCCCACGGCAAAGATAACCATGCCGAGCACCGCCGGCCAGCCGATGCTGGAGAGCCATTGCAAGATGCTGCCGCCGTCCGCTAGCTTGACAGGAGGAGGCGCGTCGATAAACAAGCTTCCCAGCTTGTAGGCCAAATACAACCAAAACCCCACCGTGAAGGGATTAGTAATAAACGTGATAGCAGCAGCCACAGGAATATTCGCTCGCCACCACACACAATGTGCCGCCGCAAAAATGATCTGCGCAAACGGAATCACAAACGCCCAAAACGTTCCAATCGCCACGCCACGCGCCACAGCTTCGTGCTGTGCTGTCCACAGCTTGCGATCCAAAATGCGATCAGCGATTGGCGCAAGCCACGGCTGCTTGGCCAGCTCCTCGCGCGTGGGCAAAGATCGACGCAAACGCTCGCGCCATGAAGCAGGGGATGGGGGCACAGGGGGAGGAAGTGACACGTTGCGTCTTACGAAGCCGGTTCAGCTTGAGTCTTACGCCGCATCGCCGCTTCTTTCAAGGCTTGTGCTAAGGCTGCAGGCTTGATCGGCTTACTGAGGTAATCATCCATGCCTGCATTCAAACAAATCTCGCGATCCCCTTCCATGGCATTGGCTGTCATGGCCACGATTTGCGGCTGCAGTGCAGCAGGCAGCTCAGCGCGGATGCGGCGTGTGGCTTCCAGCCCATCCATCACCGGCATTTGCACATCCATAAGCACGAGATCGAAGGGGTGCGTTGCGGCCGATTCGTGCATCATTTGCAGAGCGTTGACACCATTTGCAGCCACTGAAATGGTGTAGCCCAATCCCTGCAAAATAAGGGTGGCCACGCGTTGGTTCACCAAATTGTCTTCAGCCAGCAAGATGTGCATTGGATGCGCATCAGCGAGCTTGCCTTTGCTAAGCGGCGCGTTGGCGTCAACACTTGTCGGCGCGCTTTGAGCCACGCTCAAGGCCTGCGCGGCCTGTACCTGAGTGACAGATACGGAGCGAGAAGCAGGGCGATCGAGCACGCGCGACAGCGCTGCCATCAGGTGTGCTGATTTGATCGGCTTGGAGAGCGTTTGCGCGATGCCCAATTCGCGGCTGCGCGCGCCATCTGTTCCCTGCGAGGTCAACACGAGGATTGGCATTGAGGCGGCATCATAGCTAGCGCGAATTCGTGCAGCTAGCTCGTAGCCATCCATGCCAGGCATTTGTACATCGAGCAGCGCCACATCAAAATGCTCACCACTGGCCAACAATGCCAATGCTTGATCGCCACTGGCCACGCTTGACGGATGCATGCCCCAGCGCGTGGTTTGCAAATCCACGATGCGGCGATTGGTGGCGTTATCGTCAACAACGAGCACGCGCTTACCAGCGAGTTGTTGATCGCCAGCACTGCTCCAAGCAATCGGCCCGGTTTGCACGGCATGAAGCGGTATTTCAAACTGAAAATTACTGCCCACACCCACTTCGGATTCCACCCAAATACGCCCGCCCATCAAGCCAACCAAGCGCTTGCAAATCGCCAAACCCAGCCCCGTGCCGCCATAGTGGCGCGTGGTCGAGGCATCGACTTGGCTGAAAACCTGAAATAGGCGATCCAAGCGATCTGCAGGAATGCCAATACCCGTATCACGCACGCTCGCATGCAGCAGCGGCTCGCCGTGATCTGCTACGCGGCGTGTGAGCGTGACGACCACTTCGCCGGCTTGCGTGAATTTCACCGCATTACTGATCAGATTCACAAACACTTGGCGCAGGCGAGTGGCATCACCAAGCACGGTACGAGGCACTTCATCATCAATCCAATACAGTAAATCAAGGCCTTTATTGGTTGCGGGCTTGGCGGTGAGATCAAGCGCTGTTTCTACGCAATCGCCCAAGGCCACAGGCACATGCTCCAACGAGAGGTGGCCCGATTCGATTTTTGAGAAATCCAAAATATCGTTGATGAGTGAGAGTAGCTGATCGCTGCTCGTGCGGATCGTGTCTGCAAACTCGCGTTGCTCATCGCTCAGCGTTGTCTCCAGCAGCAAATCGCTCATGCCGATCACAGCGTTCATCGGTGTGCGGATTTCATGGCTCATATTCGCTAAGAATTCTGCTTTGGCGCGCTCTGCTGCTTCAGCGCTGTCCTTAGCCTGCATCAGCGCCACCTCGACTTGTTTGCGCGGCGTGATGTCTCGTGCAATGCCGACCAAACCTGTGCAACGCCCTTGCGCATCAAGCATAGGCGTTTTGATCAGCTCCAGATACATCGGCTCGCCGGTTTGGGGATGGGGCGCAACATCTTCTCTCGTCTCCATCTGGCCACGCACCATCACAGCAGCATTGGATGCTGAATACCGTTGGCCACGCTCAACGCCAAAGATATCAGCGGGCGTTTTGCCTACCAAATCGTCTAGGCGCAATGCATGCGCTTCCAAAAAGGCTTTGTTGCCCATCTGATACCTGCCCTGTCGATCAATCACCCAAATATGGTCTTGAATGCTGTGGATCAAGGCAGACAACTGCGCTTCTTTGTGTCGCACAGCATCTTCTGCTCGCTGGCGAGCTGTGACATCGCGCGCAATACCAGCCAAGCCAATACATTCGCCGCTTGCATCAAGCAAGGGTGTTTTAGAAAGCTCAGTAATGATGAGCTCTCCAGTGATCGGATCTGTAAATCTGTCTTCTCGCAAAACGGGCTGTTTGTCTTGCATCATCTGCAAATCTGCGGCCATGTATTTTGCAGACATGCCAGATTTAAAAATCTCTGCAGGTGTACTGCCTAGAACTTGCATTTTTCGCAAGTCATTCACAGCGAGAAACGCAGGATTGGCCACCACATAGCGCCCTGTCCGATCCATCATCCACACATGATCGGTGATGGTATCGACCAAGGCTTGAAGACGCTGGAGTTGCTGCGCATCAGCGCTTGCGTTTGAATCCATGAACATGCCTATGAAGTGGCTCGGGTATTGAGCAATGCCGCAGGATCATCGCTGCGAAGGACTTTCCAAGCGAGCTTGGCCAAAATTCTAGTATTGGCTGCCAACACTTCTTTCTTTACGGTCAGAATTTGATTCGGATGCATGGAAAAAACGCGCAGTCCCATGCCCAGCAGTAAGCGCGTCATGCTAGCATCGCCGGCCATCTCGCCACACACGCTCACGCTTTTGCCCGCTTCATTGCATTGGCGGATCGTGTTGGCAATCAAATGCAGAACTGCAGGATGCAGCGGATCGTACAAATGCGCCACGGATTCATCTGCACGATCAATTGCCAGCGTGTACTGAATCAAATCGTTCGTGCCGAGCGACAAGAAATCGAAATACTGTAAGAACATCGGCAACACAATGGCTGCAGCAGGAATCTCAATCATGGCACCTAGTCTGACCGAGCCATGCATTGCACCCCGCGCATCGAGCTCCTGCCGCGCTAACTCAATTTGCTCTATGGTGAGCTTGATCTCTTTTGCCGAGGTCAGCATGGGAATCAACAGATTGATTTGACCGTGTACAGCGGCTCGCAAAATCGCACGAAGCTGTGTGCGAAACATCGCAGGCTCGGCCAGACACCAGCGAATCGCACGCAGGCCCAGCGCAGGATTGAGATGCGAAGCATCACGCGTCGAGGATATTGAATGGGTGGAATCCAGCGGCTTGTCTGCGCCTACATCCACCGTGCGAATCGTCACAGGCAGGCCTTGCATACCTTCGACGGTTTGTTTGTATGCCGCGTATTGCTCCTCTTCATCAGGCAACTTACCGCCGCGCCCCATGAAAAGAAATTCGCTGCGAAACAAGCCTACGCCAACTGCCCCTGCTGCCAAGGCAACGGCCGCATCTTCAGGCCGCTCAATGTTGGCCAGCAACTCTACTTTTTGGCTGTCTTTCGTCTCAGTGATCGTGTGCAGCAACAGCTGCAACTGTTCGCGCTCGAACATCGCGATTTGTTGGCGATCGCGATATTGCGCAAGAGTTTGTGGCGAAGGATCGACCACAATCACGCCTGCCTCGCCGTCAATGATGATCAAATCATCTTGCGCGATCAATTGGCTGGCTGTTCGCGCGCCCACCACAGCGGGAATATTCATGCTGCGCGCCACAATTGCTGTGTGGGATGTTTTGCCGCCTACATCAGTCACGAAACCAGCAAACACAGAATCTTTGAATTGCAGCATGTCGGCTGGCGAGAGATCATGGGCGATCAACACCAAAGCAGCGTTGTCGCCCTGTCCAGTTGCGATATGCGGCAACGCAGAAGGCTTGCCCTGCAAGACTTTGAGCACCCGCTCGACCACCTGTTCCAAATCGCCTTTGCGCTCGCGAAGATATTCGTCTTCCATTTCATCGAATTGCTTAGCCAGCACTTCGAATTGCGTGACAAGTGCCCATTCCGCGTTGTAGTGGCGCTCGTTGATCCAGTGCAACACGCCATCTTGCAAGGTTTGATCTTGCAGCAGCATCATGTGAACATCCATCATGGCGGCAATCTCTGTTGGCGCATCTTTCGCCTCACGCCGTGCCACGCTGTGTTGCAAGCGGATCAGCTCATCAATCACGGCATTCTTCGCGTCTTTCACCCGCGCCAGTTCTGCAGCCACTTGGAGCTCATCAATAAAATAATGTGCGACGTCGGCCCGCCCCGAGCTCACCAAAACAGCGCGGCCAATGGCAATACCGCTGGAGACTGCGATGCCGTGGATGGAGAAGGTCACTCACCTTCTCCAAACTTATCGGCAAACAACGCATTGATGGCGTCTGATGCCGCCTGCTCCTGATCACCGCTCGTCTCCAACACTACTTCCGAGCCTAAACCAGCCGCCAACATCATCACACCCATGATGGATTTCGCATTGATTTTTCGCTCTCCGCGCGAGAGCCACACCTCGCACGGAAAACTTCCTGCGCATTTGGTGAGCTTGGCCGATGCCCGCGCGTGCAGGCCTAATTTATTGCTGACTTTGATGGTCGTTTGAATCATGTTTTTTGAGAGTTTGATTTTGAGGAGCGGTGACGGCCACTTGCATCACGCCTTGTGCGCCGCCAGCGAGCGCGCGTTGCACCAACACGTCTAGCTTTTCGTGCCGATACGTGACAGCGCGGAGCAACATCGGCAGATTCACGCCCGTGAGCAAGCGCGTGCGTACGCCGTCGGTGAGCTGCTTGGCAATATTGCTCGGTGTCGCACCAAATACATCGGTGAGCAAGAGCGTGTCTGAGCTGCCTTGCTGAAGCATAACGCGCGCTTGCGCTGCGCTCTCAGCAGGCGGCATATTCGGCGGCACATCAAGCGCAGAGACGGCTGAATCGCAGTCAGGAAACACATGCAAAGCGCAAGCTCTCAATGCTGAGGCCAGAGGCGCGTGGGCAATAATAAGAATTTGGTTCACGTGGAAGTTGATGTTGATGAGGAAGAGCTAATGCTGCGATTATCCAGAAGATAGCGCAAATATCCCGCCATCGAGCAAATCAGGAATACCCCAAGTGCGGCCTGAAAGGCTTGTGGCCTATTGAGGCCAAAGCTGGCAAACGCATCAATCAGCAAGCCCATGCCCCATTGCACAACAAACACGCCGCTGAAAATCACCAAGTTGTACAAACTCAGTGCTCGCCCAGCCAGAGCCGCCGGAAATGCCATGCCCACAGCGGGTTGCGCCAAACTCATAAAGCTCGACGCTATGCAAAACAGTGCCCACATCCACCAAGTCACCGCGCTGCCGGAGGCGACGATGACCGCCGTCATCAACAAAGCCAGCGGCACGCCTCGCGCGAGAAGCCGATCTGCATGCCAGCCGCGTGCGCTCAGATGCGGGTTAATCGTGCCCCAGAGCCAAAATGTGCCCAGCATGCATACGTTGATCCAAAACAACCCAGTAGCGGCTTGCGCCGCGCTTTGCCCACTCACCTGCACCAGCCAAGGCCCCGCCCACAGTGTCTGCATCGCCAGCAACCCGCCGTAGCTGAAAAACCCCATCCACCGATGCCGCTTGAAATACGGATGCTGCCAAATGTCACGATAGCTCTCCAACAGGCCTTCTTGGGTCTGAATGGGCTTTTTTGCCACCTGTGGCAGCCGCCAAGCGATGACAACGATGGCCAGCAATACCATCCCCGCAAGCAAGCCAAACAGTGGCCGCCAACCCGTTTGCGGCAGCAGCCACTGCACTGGCAGCGTGGAGGCCACCATACCGAGTGAGCCCGTCATCAGCATCCAAGAATTGGCCCGAAGCTGGCTCTCGGGCTTGAACCACAAACGATAGGCCGTCAGCGGCGCCATCAAGCAAGCGCTCACGCCAATGCCGCAGAGGACGCGCGCGGCCAGCAGCGCAGCAAAATTGGGGGCGAGGGCAAACGCCACACAGCCGAGCACCGCGACGCTTAAAAAACACAAAATCACGCGCTTCGAGCCATACGCATCTAGCCAGCGCCCCAGTGGCAACTGCGTCAGTGCAAAACCCAGAAAATAGCCTCCTGCGAGCAGCCCCAAATCACCTGATGAGAGGGAAAACTCTTTCGCCAGCGTGGGCGAGAGCGTTGCGGTGATCGCGCGAATCAGCGCTGACATGAAGTAGGCCAGTGCGAAAGCCAAAAATACCTGCACAGCCATGCTGCGCGTGATGCCTACTTCATTGCTTTGCGCAGCCCGATCCAATTCTGTGGCCACACTCACTTCGCACCTGCCATTTTCAAGTTGCTCAAAAACGTCTCCACCGCTTGGGCTGAGAGCGCGCCCGGGCCATCGCTGCCTTGCGAGGGTTCGCCGTAAATTGCGGCTTGTGCGACATAGCGGCCATGCGCCACTTGCCGACTGTGCGTCGCTTTGTTACCGGCTTTCAAATCTTGTGCAATAGCCTGCAAACTGCCAGCCGCAACACTCGTCGGCGCTTCAACCAAGGACACCGCAAACATGGCCCCGCCTGATTCACAACCGGCCATGCTCATCTGCACCGCTTGCCCACCCAACTGCACAACACGCGTGCCTCGATCTGGCTTACAAGGAAGAAGTGCCGTCACGCCAGCTTGATCAAAGCCCACTTCGCGCCAATTAAAAGCAGGTGTACAGGCAGTCATGGCTACTGTACCCATCAAAATAACTATTAAATTCATAGCGCTTTGCGCAGTAAATACGCCAGCTAAGCACTGTTTTTCTCTATTAAACATGGTTTGATTATCCAAGATTGCGTTGATGACGGAAAATACATCTATTAGTCACCTTTGACACGTCTTTCAGAAGATCTTCTTATGGCAAATTTCGTCTTAGTTCACGGCGCTTGGCATGGCGCATGGTGTTGGTCTCGCGTGCTGCCGCTGCTCAGGATGGGCGAGCACACAGCGCATGCCGTCACGCTGACTGGCGTGGGCGAGCGGGCGCATTTGCTATCGCGTGAGATCTCGCTGCAAACGCACATCACCGATGTCGTGAATCTGATTGAAGCGGAAGAGTTGAAAGATGTGGTTTTAGTCGGCCACAGCTATGCGGGCATGGTGGTCACGGGGGCGGCGGATCGCTTGCTCACGGCTGCACATCAGCTTCGCCATCTGGTGTATCTGGATGCCAGCGTGCCCAAGCCGGGCGAGGCTTGGGGCGATAAGCATCCCGAGGCCACTCGCATTGCTCGCGCTGCCGCCGCTGCGCTACAGCCGCTGAATGCGCTCACCCCACCCGATGCCAGCGTGTTTGGCTTGGAAGGCTCAGATGCCGCATGGGTCAACCGCCGCCAAACGCCCCATCCTTTCGGGCCTTACACCGATCCGCTCCATTTCGACATGGTGCGCCTTGGTGCAGTGCCTCGCACCTTCATCGATTGCGTCAACCCACCTCTGGCCACGATCAACGCCAGCCGCGAACGCGCCAGAAGCGCCGCCACGTGGGATGGCTACTGGCTGCCCAACAGCGGCCTCGTGGTGATGAACACGGGGCATGATCCGATGGTGAGCGCACCGGCTGAATTGGCGCAAATTCTGTTGCGCTGTGCCGAGTAGAAGCATGAGCACTCGCCGCGCGTTCACGCAGAATGCTATCTATTCAGTAGCACTCTGCGCTTATTCAGTGCCGGCAATCAGTCAGAATCGTCCTAAAAAGCCGCTTCTCCCCTTCCCCAGCGACCTCAGCGCCGCCGCGCGTCTGGCTGCGAAAGCCAATCAGCCGCTGGTGCTCATGGTCAGCCTGCCCGGTTGCCCGTGGTGTGAGCTATTGCGTAGAAATTATTTGCTTCCCATGGCCGCTGAGGGTTTGCCTGCCTTTGAATTCATGATTAATGAGCGCAGCCAGAAGCTGCAAGATTTCAAAGGCCAGAGCATCACGCCTGCTGCGCTCAGCGCGGCTCTAAAAGTCACAAACACCCCCACACTGCTATTCTTCAACCGCGACGGCCAAGAGATCGCGCCACGCATCGAAGGTGTGGCGTCGGCTGATTTCGTTGGTGCTGTGATTGATGAGCGCTTGGCGGCTGCACGCGAACGTATCAAAACAGCGTACTAATTTAGCGTGCGTTCACACGGAGGTTGTGCTAATCTGATTGCCCTATAAGGGTTTTGAGGAGATAGACATGCCCGGATTACTGCCCAACATTGACCCCAGCGGTCTACTCGAATTTTCTGTCGTCTACACCGATCGCTCGCTCAATCACATGAGCCAGCAATTTGGCGGTGTGATGCGCGATATCTCCAGCATGCTGAAAACGGTTTACAACGCTCACAGCGTCGCTCTGGTGCCTGGCAGCGGCACCTTCGGCATGGAATCTGTAGCGCGGCAGTTTGCGGCAGACCAACCTGTGATCATCATCCGCAACGGCTGGTTTTCCTACCGCTGGACGCAAATCATCGACACGGGCAAGCTCACCGCGCAGGCCACCGTGATGAAAGCCCGCCCCATCCGAGGCGGCGTGCAGCAGCCTTGGGCACCCGCTCCAATTCATGAGGTCGTCGCCAAAATCGCTGAACTCAAGCCCGCCGTCGTCTTCGCGCCCCACGTTGAGACCTCTGCTGGCATGGTCTTGCCCGATGACTATCTCAAACAAGTCGCTGATGCCGTGCATGCGGTGGGCGGCCTCTTCGTGCTCGACTGCATCGCATCTGGCGCGATGTGGGTCGATATGAAAACCACAGGCGTGGATGTGCTCATTTCAGCGCCACAAAAAGGCTGGAGCAGCTCGCCTTGCTGCGCCATGGTGATGATGAGCGAGCGAGCCCGCTCTACTATTGATAGCACCACAAATAGCAGCTTTTCCGCCGATTTGAAGAAGTGGATACAAATCATGGAAACTTATGAGGGCGGCGCGCATGCTTATCACACCACCATGCCCACCGATGCGCTCACACAATTGTGTGCTGTGATGAAAGAAACTCAAAGCTACGGCTTTGCCAAAGTGCGCCAAGAGCAAATCGATCTGGGCAAAAAAGTTCGCGCTCTCTTCGAATCGCGCGGCATCCAAAGCGTCGCTGCAGATGGCTTCAAAGCACCTGGTGTGGTGGTGAGCTATACCAACGATCCTGAATTGCAATCCAGCAAAAAATTCCTTGCGCAAGGTTTGCAAACCGCTGCGGGCGTGCCCCTGCAATGCGACGAAGGGCCAGATTTCAAGACCTTCCGCATTGGCCTATTCGGTCTAGACAAATGGCACAACGTAGATCGCACGGTGGGGCATTTGGCGCATGCATTGGATATGCTGGGGATTGGGGAAGAGCGCAAGGCGGCTTGATTCCTGCGCGGCTTCGGCAGCGCTTGGGCTATCCCCCTCCGTGAATGTCCTCCGCCGGCTTCGCCGTCTCCCCCTTTATTTCACTGCGGGAGATTACCCAACCGCAGCCGAGATCATTGGGTACTCCGAAATCTAATCCTCAGAACCTCGGCAAATCAGGATGCTTCACTTTGCCTGCGCGCACCAGCTCACGCCCATACTCTGCACAGCGATTGAGGGTGGGGATCACCTTGCCCGGATTGAGCAAACCGCTTGGATCAAACGCCCGCTTGACGCCAAACATTTGCTCATTCTCTGCCGCGCTGAACTGCACGCACATCGAGTTGAGTTTTTCTACGCCCACACCATGCTCGCCTGTGACCGTGCCGCCCATCGCCACGCTGGTTTCTAAAATTTCTGCGCCGAAGAGCTCGCAGCGGCGAAGTTGATCTGCGTCGTTCGCATCAAACAAAATCAGAGGATGCAAATTGCCATCACCTGCGTGGAAAACATTGGCGCAGCGGAGTTGATATTTCTTTTCCATCTCGGCAATGGCCAGCAAAATATCAGCGAGGCGCTTGCGCGGAATGGTACTGTCCATGCACATGTAATCGGGGCTCATGCGGCCGCTGGCGGGGAAGGCATTTTTGCGACCGCTCCAGAATTTCAAGCGCTCAGCCTCATCTTTGCTCACTACAACTTTAGTAGCACCCGACGCAGATAATACGCCGGCCATCCGGCCTATTTCCTCTTCAACTTCTTCGGGCGTACCATCTGATTCACACAGCAAAATCGCCTCAGCATCGAGGTCGTAGCCCGCATGCACAAAATCTTCTACTGCTGCCGTCATCGGCTTGTCCATCATCTCCAAGCCTGCGGGAATGATGCCGGCCGCAATCACGGCGGCTACTGCATCGCCGGCTTTGCGCAAATCATCGAAGCTAGCCATGATGCAGCGCGCCAGTTGCGGCTTGGGCGTTAGCTTGACGGTAACCTCGGTGGTGATCGCCAGCATGCCTTCAGAGCCAACGATGAGTGGCAATAAATCCAAGCCCGCGCAATCTAACGCATCCGAGCCAAACTCCACGCTCTCACCTTCAATCGTGAAGCCTTTGACCTTCATCACATTGTGCAAGGTGAGCCCATATTTCAAGCAGTGCACACCACCTGAGTTTTCTGCCACATTGCCGCCAATCGTGCAGGCGATTTGGCTGCTTGGATCAGGCGCGTAATACAAACCATGCTGCGCCACAGCTTCGCTGATGGCCAAATTGCGCACACCGCATTGCACAACCGCCGTGCGGCTGTACTTGTCAATCTTGAGTATTTTGTTGAATTTCGCCAGAGACAATGTCACACCCAGCGCGTGCGGCATCGCCCCGCCCGAGAGCCCCGTACCCGCGCCGCGCGCCACCACGGGCACTTGCAACTCATGGCAAATTTTGAGCACAGCAGCAATCTGCGCATACGTTTCAGGCAACACCACGCACAGTGGGCGCTGGCGGTAAGCCGTCAAACCATCGCATTCATACGGCGTGGTGTCTTCTTGCGAATGAAGGATGGCATGTTTAGGCAAAACGACCTCTAGCCGACGAATAATCTGCGCGAGGCGCTCTGCTTTTTGTAGCAAATGAGTTGAAACGGGTGCATTCATGGTGTGTGTTTCTTTCAAACAGTGTAGCGCTGCACAGCAGCTTCATCAAAGCGAATGCCGCTGCCGGGATCGGTGCTAACTTGCGCCAAGCCATTTTCAATGCGTAAAGGCTCTTTCAAAATCGGATTCCACCAATCAGCGTATTCCAGCCAATGCGCCATGGGCGTGGCGCAGAGCAAATGCGCACTGATCTCTGGCCAGAGGTGATTGGACACAGGCACGCCATAGACTGAGGCCATCGCAGCAATCTGCTGCCAGCCCGTCACGCCGCCGCACTTCATGACATCCGGCATCACCAGCTCACGCACACCCGCATTGAACGCATGCCGAAAATCCAGCGGACCCCACCAGTTCTCACCGGCTTGCAGCGGCGTGCGCGTGATCTGCGCAAGTTGCACAAAGGCGGCGTAATCGTGCGCGAGCACAGGCTCTTCAATCCAGGTCAGTCCTTCTGCATCTAGCGCAGTCAAGCGCTGCGCTGCATCGAGTGGCAAAAGCGATTGGTTGTAATCGACCATGATCGCTACATCTGGCCCCACGGCTTGCCGCATCGCGCGGACGGTGGCGATGTCTTCTGCCAACGTGTGATAACCAATTTTGGCCTTCACGCCGAGGAAGCCTAGCTTCGCCCAGCTCTCAGCCACTTTCGCTGAACCGATAGCGCCGTCATAGCCCACCGCGCCATACGCCTTAATCGGCTTAGGCTGCGCGCCGAGCAGCGCATGTAATGGCAGTTGCTGCGCATGCGCCTGTGCATCCCACAGCGCCATATCAATCCCCGATAGCGCCATGCCCACTATGCCTTGTGTACCGAGCAATCGAAAGCGCGCATGCAAGCTTTGCCATAGGCTCGCAGGCGCCAGCTCCTGCCCCACAATCATTTCCTCCATGCCTTTGAGCAATTCAGCAGCTGGCTTGAGCGCCACAGGCGTATAGGTGAACAAAATGCTCTGCCCTTTTACACCAGCATCGGTGCTCACCGTGATCAAGACCAAAGGCGAAGAAGCCACCACGCCAGAAGCTGTGCGGTGCGGCTCGGGCAGGGGAACGAGAACGGTTTGAATATCGAGCACGGTGATTTTCATGGCTCTTAGATTGTGCGGTAGCCACTGCGTTTTGCCTAGATAACGCAAGATGCTTCGCATGAAATCTGCTCATGCAGCATTTGAAAAAAAAGCGCGTGCAGCCAGTTGCCATGTTGTCAAGCAAACACTGATTACGCAGATACTATAAATTCAATAGCATTCTGCGCTTATTCCATGCCGGCTACTTACCATTTTTGCTTAAAAAATACAAACTTTTTTGACCCACTCGGTAAACGCCGCCACCTCCCAGCGATCAAGC
The DNA here is from genome assembly GCA_031376455.1 of Variovorax sp. Lineage (GTDB taxonomy): Bacteria > Pseudomonadota > Gammaproteobacteria > Burkholderiales > Burkholderiaceae_C > JANMDU01. Next base: position 23,281 of record JANMDU010000042.1, read on the forward strand.
GATCCGGTACGCCAGCAGAGGTAGTGCGCATGCGGGCTGGGCACATCTTCATCAAATAAACGCTCCAGCGAACCATTGGCAAGCCATGGTGCACCGAGCTGAAGTCGCACCAGCGCCACGCCCATGCCAACGGCGGCTGCATCGCACATCAGGCCAATGTCGTTAAAGCTGGAGCCATCCAGCGGCTCAGGCCAATCGAGCTGATGCGCCGCAAACCAAGTGCGCCATGGCTCAAGCGGACTGCGCAGCAACTTGGCTTTTTCTAAGTCTTGTATCGATTCAAAAGGTCCTTGGCTTCTAATGTAGGTGGGCGATGCCAGCGGTGTCACTTTATCTTTAAACAAACACACATGCTCTACATCTGCATAGCGTCCCGTGCCAAAGCGAATTGTTAAATCCGCGTCTTCGGCTACCACGTCCAACAGTGGAATGCTCACCTGCAGCGTCAGATCAATTTCCGGATATGCATCGGTAAAGCTTTTCAGGCGCGGCATGAGAATCGAGCGTGCGAATGTGGGGGTGACAGCCACACGCAATTTACGTTTACCCTGCTGCGCCTCATTGCTCGGAAATTTTTGCAGCGACAACAATCCCTCGCGCACATGCGCGAGATACTCGCTGCCTTCGGTCGTCAGAGAAAAATCCGCCCGGCCAAAGAGCTTTGCGCCCAACAATTCTTCCAGCTGCCGCACCCGATGGCTCACCGCGCTGGGTGTGACGCATTGCTCCTCTGCTGCTTGCGTGACGCTACGCAAGCGAGCCAGCGCTTCAAAGGTCAACAGGCATTGAATCGGAGGGATACGTGCGCTCATTGTGGTGCGCGCCAGTCTATAAATCTGCGAAGTTAGTTTTCGCTTTATTCAGGCGTCTGGCAATCGCTGGGCCATCCTGCCCCGTCAACCCAGTCTTGAGTAAATGCAGCGCATCCAATGACATGGGTTCAGTTGCCTCAAACGCTGGCTTTGCTTTGCTGACCGACCTATTCGTCGGCTGAGCGTCCATCAATGTATAGACCTCTTTGTGCAGCACATCATTGAGCTGCATGAAGCGCTTGAGCTTGGTGGTCGTTTCAGCGATTCGGTCTGCCATTCGACTGGCAACGACAAGGAGGAATTGACTGGCAAGTGTTGGCTCATTTTTCATCATTTGCGCCAAGGAATCTAGGGACATCACTGCAACCGCGACGTCCGTGATTGCCACACAGCTTGCAGTACGCCCACCCCCCTTGAACATCGCAACCTCACCAAGCAAACTACCAGCGCCGATGACGTAAAGAGTCTGCGCCTGCGAGCTGATGCCCATTTTGCACTCCGCCCTGACTTCACCGTCTAATACGATCATCAGAAAATCCACGTTATTTTTGTCGTTCTCACGTAAAAATACACTGCCTTCCTTGATGCGTTTGGGTCGCATATAGGCGATGACTTTCAGAGCCTCGTCTAAACTAAAACTGCCCAAAATCGTCTTGGTCATCAGCAACCGAGCCGCATCCTTCTCAGAGATTCTCGGCGCTGCATCAATATCGTTGGGCATCGTTACATTCTATTGTGATTCGTGACAACCAAAAAAAGCCTTCCATGTTCCCATGCAAGGCTTGTTCGAAGTCGAAGGCTAGCGTTGCCGCTACCGCTATCGCTACCGCTTCTGGCGGAATTTGCGTAAAGCCGCAAGCTGTGCTGCCATGATAGCTAGCTCGCCCTGGGCTTTGGCCAAATCGAGCTCACCCTTCGCGTTTTTCAATGCTTCTTCAGCGGCTTGGCGAGCGGTATTTGCTTTGGCTTCGTCAAGATCGTCGCCGCGAATGGCGGTATCGGACAAGACCGTGACACAGCCGGGTTGCACTTCGAGAATGCCACCAGCCACGAAGACAAACTCTTCGCTACCATCGGCTTTTTCAATGCGCACCGAGCCTGCCTTGATGCGGGTGATCAGCGGCGTGTGGCGTGGGTAAATGCCCAACTCGCCTGCTTCGCCCGGCAAAGCCACGAACTTGGCTTCACCCGAGAAGATCAACTGCTCGGCACTGACCACATCAACGTGAATGGTGCTCATGTTTAATTCCTAAAAAAGTTGAAATTGGTTGTGGAAAGCAAGCGATGGACTGTCAGACTAGACGGAGCGCACAGCTGTACGAATAGTACAGCGAGCACTCCAACGACGTATGGCAGATCATCACGCCGCTTTACGCTGCCAATTTCTTGGCTTTTTCGAACGCTTCGTCTATACCACCGACCATATAGAAGGCCTGCTCTGGCAGGTGATCGGCTTCGCCGTTCACGATCATCTTGAAGCCGCGAATCGTCTCAGCCAACGTGACGTATTTGCCGGGTGAGCCGGTGAACACTTCAGCGACGTGGAAAGGTTGCGACAAAAAGCGCTGAATTTTGCGAGCGCGTGCAACGGCCAACTTGTCTTCAGGTGCCAAATCGTCCATGCCCATGATGGCGATGATGTCGCGCAACTCGCGGTAGCGCTGCAACGTACCCTGCACTGCGCGTGCAGTTTCGTAGTGGTCTGCACCGACGACCAATGGGTCGAGCTGGCGGCTTGTGGAATCGAGTGGATCAACGGCAGGATAGATACCGAGCGAGGCGATATCACGGCTCAGCACCACGGTGGAATCCAAGTGAGCAAAGGTCGTGGCAGGTGATGGATCGGTCAAATCGTCAGCAGGCACGTACACGGCCTGAATCGAGGTAATCGAGCCCACTTTGGTGGAGGTAATACGCTCTTGCAAGCGGCCCATCTCTTCAGCCAGCGTAGGCTGATAGCCCACAGCGGAAGGCATACGACCCAGAAGAGCTGACACTTCCGTACCGGCCAGCGTGTAGCGGTAGATGTTATCTACGAAGAACAGCACGTCTTTGCCTTCATCGCGGAAAGATTCAGCAATGGTCAAGCCCGTGAGCGCCACGCGCAAACGGTTGCCTGGAGGCTCGTTCATCTGGCCGTAGACCATGGCTACTTTGGAGTTCTCAAGGTTCTCAAGATCCACAACTTTCGAGTCAGCCATCTCGTGGTAGAAGTCGTTGCCCTCACGGGTACGCTCGCCCACGCCGGCAAACACGGACAAGCCGCTGTGCGCCTTGGCGATGTTGTTGATGAGTTCCATCATGTTCACGGTCTTGCCCACGCCGGCACCGCCGAACAAGCCCACCTTGCCGCCTTTGGCGAACGGGCAGACCAAATCAATCACCTTGATGCCTGTCTCTAGCAATTCTTGCGAAGGGCTGAGTTCGTCATACGTCGGTGCTTTGCGGTGAATAGAAGCTGTGAGTGTGGCATTCACAGGGCCGCGCTCATCAATAGGGTTGCCCAGCACGTCCATGATGCGGCCGAGTGTGGCCTTGCCCACGGGCACCATGATGGATGCGCCAGAGTTGGTCACGACCATGCCGCGACGCAGGCCATCGGATGAACCGAGTGCAATGGTGCGCACAATGCCGTCGCCCAATTGCTGCTGCACTTCGAGGGTCAGCGCCGTGCCGTCCATCTTGAGCGCGTCATAAACTTTTGGCATTTTGTCGCGCGGAAATTCCACGTCAACCACAGCGCCGATGCACTGAACGATTTTGCCTTGAACGCCTGAACCTGAGTTAGCTTGAGCCATTGTTTTGCTCCAATAAAATTAAACTTGTTGCTTGAGAATTGTTGAAATGTTGTGACGACTGACTCAAGGTTTAGCCACTGATGGCCGCTGCCCCCGAGACGATCTCCGACAATTCTTTGGTAATCGCTGCTTGGCGCGTCTTGTTATAGACGAGCTTCAATTCACCAATGACGCTACCTGCGTTATCTGTCGCGGCTTTCATGGCTACCATACGAGCAGCGTGCTCGGAAGCCATGTTTTCTGCAACTGCTTGATAAACCAATGCTTCAACGTAGCGCACGAGCAAATCGTCGATCACGGTTTGTGCATCGGGCTCGTAGATGTAGTCCCACGCATGCTGATTGCCCGCCGCTTTCGATTCCGCTTGCATTTGCGCTGCCGACAAAGGCAAGAGCAAATCCACCGTGGGCACTTGGCTCATCGTGCTGACAAACTTGTTGTAGCAGAGATAAACCGCGCTGACTTCGCCTACCGCATAGGCATCAAGCATGACCTTCATCGGGCCAATCAATTTGTCCAGATGCGGACGATCTCCCAAGTGCGTGATGTGCGAGACGACCTTTGCGCCAACACGGTTTAAAAAGCCCAAGCCTTTACCACCAATGGCAACTGCTTTGGGTGTTTTGCCGCTGGACTGTGTTTCGCGCAGTTTAACGGTGACAGCACGAAGCAGATTGGTGTTCAAACCACCACACAAACCTTTGTCTGTAGTCACCACGATGAAGCCGATCGACTTGCCGTCGTTCTTCTTCATGAAGGTATGCACATATTCAGGATTAGCTTGCCCGAGGTTGTTGGCAATCGAGCGAATTTTCTCGCTGTAAGGCCGCGCCGCGCGCATCCGCTCCTGCGCCTTGCGCATCTTAGAGACCGAGATCATTTCCATGGCCTTGGTGATCTTCTTGGTGTTTTCCACCGATTTGATCTTGGTGCGTAGTTCCTTGCCTGATGCCATTGTTGACTCCTAGGGTGTTAGGTTTCTGTCAAGAATGGAGCTCAGGCGAAAGTTTTCTTGAAAGCAGCAACTGCAGCCATCAATTCAGCTTCGCCTTCTTTATCTAGCGCTTTGGTGCTTTCGACTTTTGCAAGCATCGGTGCATGCTTGTCACGCAAGTAGCTTTGCAAGCCAGCTTCAAACGACAAGATTTTCTTGACATCGATATCGTCCATAAAGCCTTTGTTCACAGCAAACAGGGTCGCGCCCATCGTGCTGATGGATTGCGGGCTGTATTGCTTTTGCTTCAAGAGCTCGGTCACGCGCGCGCCGCGATCAAGCTGCTTGCGGGTGGCTTCGTCCAAATCAGAGGCAAACTGCGCGAAGGCGGCCAATTCACGGTACTGTGCCAAATCGGTACGGATACCGCCGGATTGGCCTTTGATGATCTTGGTCTGAGCTGCACTACCCACGCGAGACACGGAGATACCCGCGTTAATCGCAGGTCGAATGCCAGCGTTGAACAACGAGGTTTCCAAGAAGATCTGGCCATCGGTGATCGAGATCACGTTTGTGGGCACAAACGCTGACACGTCGCCAGCTTGCGTCTCAATAATTGGCAAGGCAGTCAGTGAGCCCGTTTTACCTTTGACCGCGCCTTTGGTGAAGGCTTCGACATAATCGGCATTCACGCGAGCTGCGCGCTCGAGCAAGCGGCTGTGGAGATAAAACACATCGCCAGGATACGCTTCACGGCCGGGTGGGCGGCGCAAGAGCAAAGACACTTGGCGATACGCTACGGCTTGCTTGGACAAATCGTCATACACGATCAATGCGTCTTCGCCGCGATCACGGAAGTATTCGCCCATGGTGCAGCCCGAGTAGGCCGACACATATTGCATGGCGGCAGACTCAGAAGCAGAAGCCGCTACAACGATGGTGTATTCCATTGCACCAGCTTGCTCCAGCGCACGAACCACATTTTTAATCGACGAGGCTTTTTGGCCAATCGCGACATAAACGCAGGTCATGTTCTGACCTTTTTGGTTGATGATCGCGTCAATTGCTACGGCGGTTTTACCGGTCTGGCGGTCGCCAATGATCAGCTCGCGTTGACCACGGCCCACGGGCACCATGGAGTCAATCGACTTCAAGCCAGTTTGCATCGGCTGATCCACAGACTGACGGGCGATCACTCCGGGTGCAACCTTCTCAATCACGTCGGTCATTTTGGCGTTGATCGGGCCTTTGCCGTCGATCGGCTGGCCGAGCGCATTGACCACACGGCCAATCAGCTCAGGGCCGACCGGCACTTCCAAAATACGGCCGGTACACTTGACCACATCGCCTTCGGAGATGTGCTCGTAAGCGCCCAAAATCACCGCGCCTACGGAGTCACGCTCCAAATTCAGCGCGAGGCCAAACGAGGCGCTACCATCGGGTGCGCTGGGGAATTCGAGCATCTCGCCCTGCATGGCATGGGACAGACCATGCACGCGGACGATACCGTCGGTCACAGAGACCACAGTGCCTTGGTTGCGGACGTCTGTGTTACCAGACAATCCTTCAATACGGCTTTTCAGCAGTTCGGAAATTTCTGCGGGATTGAGTTGCATGGCACTTATCCTTTTTCTTTCAAGTTACGTCGCTGGCTAATTAAGCCAACAACGCTGTTTTCATCTGTGCGAGGCGAGATTGGACGGAAGTGTCAAGCACCTCATCACCCACCACCACGCGAATGCCGCCAATCAGCTCGGGCACGATTTGTACCTTGGCATTGAGCTTGCGGCCAAAGCGTTTTTCAAGCAAAGCGCTGACATCGGCCAGCGCTGCGCCTTCAATCGGGAAAGCGCTTTGCACCACCGCATCGGAACTGCCGCTTTGCGCGTTTTTCAAGGCGCGAAACTGAGCTGCGATCTCGGGCAAGGCGCTAACGCGGCCATTGTCAATCACTGTGTGCAGGAAGTTTTTGCCGTTTTCAGGCAACGCTAATTTGGCCACGCCTGAGAGCATGTCAAACACTTGTACGCCGCTCACATTCGGATTGGCAGCAAAAGCTTGCAGTTGCTCATTTGACGCGACTTGCGCCAGAGGCTGCAACCAAGCATCAGCGGCAGCTAAGTCAGCGCGAGCAGCTTTGAACAAAGCTTCCGCGTAAGGACGAGCAATAGTGGCGAGTTCGGCCATGGTGTCCAGTCCTTACAGCTCAGCCTTCAAGCGGCCTAGTAAATCAGCATGCACAGAAGCGTTGACTTCTTTGCGCAGGATTTGCTCAGCGCCCTTGACAGCTAGCGCAGCAACTTGCTCACGCAGTGCCTCGCGTGCTTTGATGGTTTGCTGGTCGGCCTCAGCTTTTGCAGCGGCGATAATTTTGGCGGCTTCATCGTTAGCTTTGGCTTTAGCCTCTTCCACGATACCGAGTCCACGACGCTCTGCATCAGCTAAACGCGTTGCAGACTCGTTGCGCGATTTGACCAACTCTTCTTCCACGCGCTTGTTAGCGCTGGAGAGTTCGAGTTTGGCTTTATCGGCAGCGGCCAAGCCTTCTTGTACCTTGAAGGCGCGATCATCGAGCGCTTTTTTGAGCGGCGGGACGACGAAGCTTTTTGTGAACCACACGAACATGAGGAACACAATGATCTGAATGATCAGGGTGGCGTTGATATTCACAACTAATTCCTTGGCGGTTTGTTATTCGGGTTGCATCTTTATCAGATGCGCTGGCAACAAGCGCGAGCCTGCAGCATTCCAAAAAACAACTTGATTACTTGGCCAAGCGAGCGATTTGGCCGAGGAATGGATTAGCCGTAGCAAACCACAGCGCAATACCAGTACCGATAATGAACGCGGCGTCGATCAGACCAGCGAGCAAAAACATTTTGGTTTGCAATTCACCCATGAGTTCTGGCTGGCGAGCAGCTGACTCAAGATACTTCGAGCCCATGATGCCGATACCGATACATGCACCTACTGCACCGAGACCAATAATCAAACCAGCGGCGAGGGCGACAAAGCTAATAACTTCCATGATGACTCCTGAGGGATAAAGAAAAGGTTGAAGAAACGAAAACTAAAAACAAAATTTATTCTGAAAATGTGCTGCTCGGCTCAATGTGCATCATGCGCTTGACCAAGGTACACCAAGGTCAACATCATGAATACAAACGCTTGCAACGTGATCACCAGAATGTGGAAGATCGTCCAAGCCAAGCCTGCGACGATATGCATGAATGTGACGAACAGGCCAGTGCCTGAGAGCGCGAATGAGCCGCCGAGCAAGGCGATCAACATAAAAATCAATTCGCCAGCATACATATTGCCAAACAATCGCATGCCGTGCGAGACGGTTTTGGCGACAAATTCAATCAGCTGCATGGCGAAATTGATCACACCAAGGATGATGGCAAAAATAGGATTCTTGCTGGTGCCAAATGGGGCGGACACTAACTCATGCGCCCAACCGCCAGCGCCTTTGATTTTGATGTTGTAGTAAATGCAGATCAAAAGAATCGCCACAGCCATGCCCATGGTGATGGACAAATCGGCGGTGGGCACGACGCGCATGTAATCTTTCGCGCCAACCGCAGGGCCAACGGTATGCCAAATCTGGGGGATGAAATCTACCGGCAACATGTCCATGAAGTTCATCAAGAAGATCCAAATGAAGATCACCATGGCCAGAGGCACGACGAATTCGCGGCTCTTGGCGCTGTGAACGATACCTTTAGCTTGGCTGTCGACCATCTCATAGATCATCTCGACCAGTCCTTGCAGGCGGCCGGGTGCGCCAGAAGTCGCGCGGCGCGCTGCGAAATACATAAATGCGCAAGCGATCACGCCTAACGTGATTGACCAAAACACGGAATCGATGTTGATGACAGAAAAGTCAACGACTTCTGTCTGCACTTTGTTTTGCAGATGCGTGAGGTGGTGAACAATGTATTCACCGGAGGTAGGAGCTTGTCCGCTGGTTGCCATGTTTTTCAGTCTCTAAGCCAATACAATTTTTTGCCTCGATCATCAAACACCAGCCGCTGGCTTGGGTTTCACAATCGCTGCCACGAAATACACTTTCATCGTTAAGATCAATCCCACCAAGAGCGCTGGCCAATTTAGATTGGCTATCAGGCCCGGGGCGAGCATCAGCATACCGATACTCAAACCAATCTTGACCATCTCCCACACCATGAACGCCAAAGCGCCCGCTGCTGCATTCATGCGCGACAGCTGAGAAGTCATGCCCCGCGCAAGCACTGCTGAGGGAATAGCGACACAGAAACTACCATAAGCTGTTGACAGGGCTGTGGCAGCATCAAACGCGGCAAAAGCCAGCAATCCAAGCACCACGGCAACCATTAACATCCAACGCACGATCCGCCAGGGAGAAATAGCGGGTTGGGTTCTACGCAACTGGGCAGCATCTTCATGCGACCAGCGGCGAAAAGCCCGGTTGTCTAACTCTTCTTGACTAGGCTCATCAAACGGCAGGGGCGGCGGCAATGTTTTCACAAAAGTAACCTGCTCCTGCGCTAAGCGACGATTCCAGCAAAGCTCACGATTATAGATTGAAACTACGTACAAACCCACACAAAGCCACACAACCGTACTGACTTATTAGCGAGGGCACAATCTAAGAATGACCATTTTTATCAAACTCCTTCATCTCTTTGCCGGCATCGTCTGGCTCGGCGGCATGGCCTTCATGTTGTTTGCATTGCGACCTGCATTGATTGCGCAGCTCGAAGGCCAAGCGCGCCTAACCTTTCTCACGCATGTTCTGCAACGCTTCTTTGCTATCGTAATAGGAGCAATCGCGGTGCTTTTGCTGAGCGGCTTGCATTTGTATGGTGCGGGCGCCAAAGCTGTGGGCATGAGCAGCATTCCCTTGGGCTGGCATCTGATGTTTGGTCTCGGCATCGCCATGATGCTGGTCTTTGGCCACATCTATTTTGCGGGATTTAAGGGCTTGAAACGCGCTGTAGCGGCCGCTAACTGGCCTGTGGCAGCAGCCAAAGCTGCGCTGATTCACAAAATGGTCGTGATTAATTTTGCTTTGGGCATCGCATCGGTGGCTTCTGTACGGCTGTTATGACCATCTGCGAGCTGCTTTCATGTCATTTTTTGAGCCAAATCGGCCAATAGCCGGCGTATTACCTGCGCAAAGCGCTATTAAAATAGTAGCGTTCTGCATCCTCTTCACCCTAGCATCCTGCGCCACCGTGAACGACGATTACAACGCCACCAAGAAGCACCATCGGCCGGAAGGCTTCCAGAATAACTACACCGATGCCACCGACAAATCCCGCGTAGATTTGCTGCGCTGGCAGTGGGAGCGCGCTCGCGCTGGCCTGCCTAAGCCGCCCGAGAAGCCGACAGCTGTCATCTCGGCAGACATGAAGTTTGTGGGCGCAAACATCGGCCTCGTTCAAGAGCCAGCCATCACATGGATCGGCCACGCTACGATGCTCGTGCAAATGGGCGGGCTCAATATCTTGACTGACCCCGTCTTCTCCGAGCGCGCTTCCCCCGTGCAATTTGCGGGCCCTAAGCGCTACCAAGCGCCCGGAATTGCACTCAAAGATCTGCCACGCATCGACGTGGTGCTGCTTTCCCACAACCATTACGACCATTTAGACACGGCGAGCGTCAAAGCTTTGAACGCGCAAGCAGGCGGCGCGCCGCTCTTTGTCGTGCCGCTAGGTGTCAAAAAATGGTTTGCTGCTGAGGGCATCACGAATGTCCAGCAACTCGATTGGTGGGATAAAACGACCGTCACATCCGTCAAAGGTGCAGCGGCCGGACAAGTCGAAGTGCATTTCACCCCCGTACAACACTGGAGCGCCCGCAGCTTGGGCGACCGCCGCGCCACGCTCTGGGGCGGCTTCGCGCTGTTTGCCAAAGACTTTCATACCTATTTCAGCGGCGACACCGGCTATTCGCGAGATTTCATCGATACGCAAAAGCACTTCGCCGCACGCCAGACGGAGGCTTTAGGCGGCGGCTTTGATATGGCGCTGATCGCAGTCGGTGCCTACGAGCCCCGCTGGTTCATGAAAGAGCAGCACGTCAACCCTTCCGAGGCCGTGCAAATCCACCTCGATTTGCAAGCGAAGCGAAGCATTGGCGTGCATTGGGGCACATTCGATTTAACCGACGAGTCGCTCGATCAGCCCCCCAAAGATTTAGCCGCAGCCCGCGCGGCGAAAAAGCTGCCGCAAGAGGCATTTGACGTGATGGCGATTGGGCAGACTTTGAAGCTACCTCGACGCAAAGTTTCACAGTGATTTAGGCAGTTAGCGCCCGTACTTACTGCGCAAAGCGCTATCGAATTTGTAGTAAGTATCCACTCATTCTGAGCTCCGCCTGTCCTGAGCTTGTCGAAGGATCGAAGGGTTGCTTGGTTGCCGTTTCGTTCAACCTTTTGTACCAGCGGCCTACCATCGGGCATTTGCCTCAGACAATTTTTTAAAAACACACGCGATTGAGATCGTTGTTAACCAACCCTCACCCCGCGCGTCTTCCAAAAAATTTCTGATCCAAACACCCAACGGTCTCCGCAAGCCACTTTGGTTGACTTACAAGTCGCTATCGTGCTGCTGTTTCAACTAAATACTGGACGGAAAAAAGTGCGCTCATAGCTGAGGATGCAACGTGTCTCTTCAGCATACTTGAAGGCGGCTTGACACTCTGGGTCTTCGAACGACTTGGTTCTGTAGTCTTCATACGCCGCCAGCGATGAAAACGTGAACGATGCGAGTCCAATGTTGTTCGCGCCTTCCGAGGGTAACAAGTATCCGTGATGTACCCCACCAAATTTATTGACCAGTGGAATCCAGAGCTTGCCGTAATGTTCAAATTCTTTGATCTTGGCTGGATCAAGGACATAACGAAGATGGCATGTGATCATGAAAATTACTCCTTGGTGGGTTTTTGGGAACTTATGCGATTGCAAAAATTGCACGACATACACCGCTCTCGTTTTCGAAAAGCTAACTTTCTATCCAGCGTAGACCGTTGGGTAGTCGGATCGGAAATTTTTTTGGAAGGCGCGCGGGGAGAGGGTTGGTTAACAACGATCTCAATCGCGTGTGTTTTTCAAAAAAATTATCCGAGACGACTGCCCAACGGTAGGCCGCTTGTACAAAAATTCGCGTGAAACCGGTAGAAAGCAGAACCCTTCGATCCTTCGACAAGCTCAGGACAGGCGGAGCTAAGGACGAACGGGTAGACACTACTAAATCGGTAGCACTCTACGCAGTAAATACGCCGGCTACATGCCAAAATCGCTTAAAGAAGCATAGAGAATACTTCTTTAGCTGCCGCAAACGTTTCTTCCAAATCCGCTTCGCTGTGCGCTGCGCTCACGAAGCCGGCTTCGTACAACGCGGGGGCGAAGTAAATGCCGCGGTCGAGCATGCCGTGGAAGAATTTGGCGAAGACGGCGGTATCGGTTTTGACGGCTTGTGCGTAGTTTTGCGCGAGCTGGGGTTGCAGGAAAAAGCCGAACATGCCGCCTTCGCTATCGGCGCTGTATGGAACGCCAGCGGTTTTCGCGGCGCTCCCCATGCCTTGAGCCAAGGCACGAGTGCGCTTCCCGAGGTTTTCATAAAAACCGGGCTTTTGAATTTCTTTGAGCGTGGCCAAGCCGCAAGCTGTGGCGATTGGGTTGCCGCTCAATGTACCGGCTTGATAGACAGGGCCGAGCGGCGAGAGCTTGCTCATGACCTCTTTGCTTGCGCCAAAAGCCGCCAGCGGCATGCCGCCGCCAATCACTTTGCCCAGCACGGTCATATCGGGCACGATGCCAAGGACTTGCTGCGCGCCACCGAGCGCCACGCGAAAACCCGTCATCACTTCATCAAAGGCCAGCAAAGCGCCATGCTTCGTACACAGCTCACGGCAGCGCTGCGCAAAGGCTTGCGAGGAGCGCACGAAATTCATGTTGCCGGCGATGGCCTCGATCATCAAACAGGCGATTTCGTCGCCATGCAAGGCAAAGCATTCTTCCAGCTGGGGAATGTTGTTGAATTCGAGTACCAACGTGTGTTGCACGACTTCAGGAGGAATGCCGGCGCTGGTCGGGCTGCCAAATGTTGCCAAGCCTGAGCCTGCTTTGACGAGCAAGGCATCGGCATGGCCGTGGTAGCAGCCTTCAAATTTGATGATTTTGCTGCGGCCGGTTGCGCCGCGCGCGAGGCGAATCGCGCTCATGCCGGCTTCTGTCCCCGAAGACACGAGGCGCACCATTTCCATGCTGGGCATGAGCCTCAAGATTTCCTCAGCCAGCTCGACTTCGCGCTCAGTCGGCGCGCCAAAAGAGAAGCCGTCCAGCAAAGCTTTTTGCACGGCTTCAACAACGGCTGGGTGGCCATGCCCCAAGATCATCGGGCCCCAAGAGCCGATGTAATCAATATGGCGCTTGCCGTTGGCATCCCAAAAATACGCGCCTTGGGCACGCTTGACAAAACGGGGGGTGCCGCCCACTGCGCGAAACGCGCGAACGGGGGAATTGACGCCGCCGGGAATGCTTATCTGGGCGCGCTCGAAAAGGTTTTGGTTCAGATCCATAAATCGTATTAAAAATGAAATTCAGTGTCGGGTGGCGTTTGGGGGCATGCCGAGCAGATCCTGATCGGCATCAGATTCTGATTCTGATTCTGATTCTTCTTCGTCATCGTCATCTCCTACTTGCGCCCAAAACATGCGATCAGGAATCGCCGCACCCATGCCGGGCAGAAAAGCCGCCAGCAAACAGCCATTCACATAAATGCTGGCTTCGCGCACGGCCTCGGCCAGTTCATCACCGCTGGCAAGCAATGTGGCGAGAGTTGCTGAAAACGTATCGCCCGCGCCCACAAAGTCCGCTTCATAGCGATCCAGCGAGATGCTGGTGATGATCGATTCGGGTGATGCAGCCACGGTATCCGTCGTCTCGACCTGCACATTCGCGCTCGTAATCACCACATAGGGCACGCCGTGCTGAGCAGCGGCGGCTGCAATATCGCGCGGGCTGGGGCGCTTATCGCTCGTCCATTCAGGAAGCAGCCAACGCCACAAAATATCGTAATTACCCACTAAAACACTGGTTTGCGGCAAGATCAATTCCGTCAAAGCATCAAGGTAGGATTCGATTTTGTCGCGTTCCCACCACGAAAGCGGTGTGATCTGCGTGATCACGGGGATGTCTTCGTAATCAGCCGTGATCTCAGCCACCACAGCGAGTGCCTCAGGCGAGCCGACGAAGCCGATTTTGAAAACTTCCACGTTCATATCTTCCAAAACCGTGCGCGCCTGGCTTTCTACAGCATCCGCATCGAGCTCAATCAATTCAAAAATGGTGGACGTATCCCGCACCAAAATCCCAGTGGTCACAGGCAAAGCATGCCCGCCGGACGAAGTAATTGCGATTTGATCCGCAGACAAACCGCTCGCGCCGCTCGCATCCATCACATTGAAGCTCATCACGCAGATTGGAGATTCGCCCTCATCGTCCTCTTCAGAAGTGACCGGGGCGACGCTGGGCTGGAAAGACATGCAAATGCTTCGTAAAAGGACTCAAGATCGGCAACCCGCCTAACCGTCGGTTTGCCATATATGACCACTGCGCCGGATTTGCATCTCCCGCGTCAGCGTGTCGATACAATGTAAGACTGTTAACACACTGATTCTATGGTGCTTTTCAAGAAAGACGCGTTTGAGCATGACTGAGACCCTTGCGAACAAAACATGGATGTGCCTGATCTGCGGCTGGATTTATGATGAATCTTCTGGGGCGACGGATCATGGCATTTCTCCAGGCACGGCTTGGAGCCACGTTCCTATGAATTGGACCTGTCCAGAATGCGGTGCGCGCAAAGAAGATTTTGAAATGGTGCAAATTTAAGTTAATCTAGCCTTTGAATATCTATTTTGAAATACATCCTCATGACGTTCAATGACCTAAGCTGGAGCGCAATGTGAGCGCATCGAGTGGATTCAAAGTTCTCGTCATTGATGACAGCAACACGATTCGGCGCAGCGCTGAGATTTTTCTCAAGCAAGGTGGCCATGACGTGATGCTCGCCGAAGATGGCTTCGACGCACTCGCAAAAGTTAATGATTTTGCGCCACATTTGATTTTTTGTGACATTCTTATGCCCCGCTTAGACGGGTATCAGACCTGCGCCATTATCAAACGCAACGCCCATTTCGCGACAACACCGGTCATCATGCTGTCATCAAAAGACGGCGTATTTGACAAAGCTCGTGGCCGCATGGTGGGCAGCGAGGAATATTTAACCAAACCCTTTACCAAAGACCAATTGCTACAAGCCGTGCTGCAATTTGGCAAACTTTAACCGACAGCCATCTAGAGGCCACTTATGCCAATTAACAAAGTACTCATTGTTGACGACTCGAAAACTGAGATCATGTACCTCACCGATATGTTGAGTAAGCACGGTTTCTCAGTGCGCAGTGCGGAAAACGCCGCCGATGCATTCAAGAAGCTTGCTGAGGAGAAACCCGAGCTAATTTTGATGGACATCGTGATGCCCGGCCAAAATGGCTTTCAGCTCACCCGAGCAATTTCTCGAGATCCCGCTTTTTCTGATGTGCCCATCATCATGTGTACCAGCAAAAATTTGGAGACGGATCGTGTCTGGGGGATGCGACAGGGAGCGCGGGATTATGTGACGAAACCCGTAGACGCCAATGAATTGATGGCCAAGATCAAGGCGCTTGGCTAAGCATTGCCTGTCGCAATACAACAAATAAAGCAGGACAACATCAGAAATGGCAAACCGGCAAGCACTGCGAGAATTGCAAACGCGATTAGCAGCTAGGCTTCAACAAGCCCGTACCGAAGGCGTCGCTGCGGGTTGGCTGGCTATAGAACTCTCAGGAGAGCGTTACTTGCTCCCGTTGGCTCAATCTGGCGAGATTTTCCCAATCACAAGCGTACACAAAGTGCCCTACACGCACGATTGGTTCATGGGCGTCGCCAACTTACGCGGAGGCCTGTATGGGATTGTCGATCTTTCCAGCTTCATCTCCGGCACAACTTTGCACCGTACCTTCGACGGCAGTATTCGCGAGCAAGCGCGCTTGGTTGCCCTCAACAGCGCCATGGAGATCAATTGCGCTGTTCTGATTGATCGCTTAGGCGGCTTGCGCGGCGTGGCCGATTTTGTCTCGCGCGATGAAGCGCCTGCAGGCTCGCCTGCTTTCATGTCTGCACAGTATGTTGATAAAACCGGCCAATCTTGGATCGAGTTGGATTTGCAACAATTGGCCAGCTCCCCAGGATTTCTAGGCATTGCAGCACTCGCAGCAGCCTGAATTTCTAAATTTTCGATTTTCCTTCTCAGCCCAGAACCACATAGAGGCCGCATCATGTCCTTAGCACAAAGAATTTCCAGTCTCTTCAAGCGTGGCCAATCCTCAGCGGAGCCGTCTATATTTACGCAGGTTGGTTTAACGAAGGATGAGGCTGACGCGATCGGACAAGTCAATGTAGCATTTCCATCTGTTGCTGTCAGTGCCGGAGAAGAGAGCAGCGACCGCGGTGCGGCGGAGTCTGGTTCTGCAGTGAGTTTGCCTGTTCTTGGCACACGCGATTCTGCCGAACACCGACGCATTTTGACGGTATTGTTGATTGTGGCCTTGGTGGTGTTTTTGGCAGTGATGTTCTTCGCGCTAGCGCAAGCTGACAACGTGGCTCGGCAAGTGGGTGCATCGGGCCAATCCTTGATGCAATCGCAGCGTTTAGCTAAATCAGTCTCCCAAGCCTTGGTGGGCTCGCCACAGGCTTTTACCGAGGTGTCGGAAAGTGCAGGCGCGTTGGCAAAAAACGTTCGTGGCCTGAAGGCTGGCGATGATGAATTGCGACTGACGCAAGTGGCTCCTGTGCTGACAGAAGACGTCGAAAAAGCCATGCCTTTGGTAGAACGTGCAGAGAAAAATGCAGCCACAGTACTTTCTCAGCAAAAGATTTTGACGCAGGTGGGCAGCGCTTTGCGTACGATCAATCGTCAATCGTCTGATCTGCTCGAAGTCGCCGAGACTGTTTCTTCGCTCAAGCTCCAACAAAATGCACCAGCGACCGAAATTTCGGCCTCTGGCCAGCTCGTGATGTTGACGCAGCGTATTGGCAAATCGGCCAACGAATTCTTGACCATGGAAGGCGTGAGCCCCGAGGCTGTGTTTTTGCTGGGTAAAGATTTGAATTCGTTCAAGGAAATCGCTCAAGGCCTGCTTGAAGGCAGCCCTGAGCTGCGCTTAGCAGCCACCAAAGATCCGCAAACTCGAGAGCGTTTAGAAGCTTTGCTCAAACAATACGAAGAAACTCGCGGTCAAGCGGGCGCGATTTTGGGTAATTTGCAGGGCTTGGTGTCCGCACGTGAAGCGCAATCAGCCATCGTGGCAGACTCAGAGCCGCTGAGACGCCAACTTGAAGATTTACAAGGTCGCTTGTCGGGTCAAACCGGTCTGGGCTTGATACCGCTCATCGTTTTGGGTTTGATGGGTTTGCTTGCTGTGTTGGCTGGCTTGGGATTGGCGCGTGTCCAATTGGCAGAAAGCCGAAAAGGACAATCCATTGCTGAGCAACAACGACTGATGGCTCAGGGCCAAGAGCAGGAAGCTAAGCGTATCAATGATGCCAATCAAGCGGCTATTTTGCGCTTGATGAACGAACTGCAGTCGGTTGCTGAAGGTGATTTGACGCAAGAAGCCACCGTGACCGAGGACATCACAGGTGCGATTGCCGACTCCGTGAACTACACGGTGGAGGAGTTGCGCTCTCTGGTAGGTAACGTGCAAAACACAGCGACCCGCGTGGCACAAACAACGGCTGTGGTGGAAAGCACCTCGACCGAACTGCTGGCGGCTTCGACCGAGCAGCTGCGCGAAATTCGTGAAACGGGCCAGTCCGTGCTCGATATGGCAGGCCGAATCAACCAAGTGTCCGGCCAAGCGCAAGAATCTGCTCAGGTGGCGCGTCAATCGCTGTCCGCTGCTGAATCTGGCTTGCAGGCTGTGCAAAACGCCATCGGCGGTATGAACGCCATTCGTGACCAGATTCAGGATACTTCTAAGCGTATCAAGCGCCTCGGTGAATCTTCTCAGGAGATTGGTGAGATCACCGAGCTGATTTCCGACATTACTGAACAGACGAACGTGTTGGCGCTCAACGCTGCCATCCAGGCAGCCTCCGCTGGTGAAGCCGGGCGAGGCTTCTCCGTGGTGGCGGAAGAGGTGCAGCGATTGGCTGAGCGCTCCGCCGAAGCGACGAAGCAGATTTCGGCACTCGTGAAAGCCATTCAGACCGACACACAAGATGCTGTGGCCGCTATGGAACGCTCGACGCAGGGTGTGGTTGAGGGCGCAAAACTTTCTGACAATGCAGGTACGGCGCTGGTGCAGATTGATTCTGTGTCTCGCCGCCTTGCCGAGCTGATTGAAGACATTTCCAAATCAGCCTCTCGCGAAGCTGATTCGGCCAACGTGGTGGCTGGCAACATCCAACACATTTTCGCGGTGACCGAGCAAACCGGAGAAGGTACACGTTCCACGGTGCAGCAGGTGCGAGATCTATCTCGGGTGGCCGAAGAACTGCGTCAGTCGGTATCGCGATTCAAAATTGGCTGATGCCAATGGGTGTCAGCATAATGCTGCTGCCTAGTGAATGCGCAAAGCAACAGGATGATTTCTATGGCCACTTTTCCTAACGCACCTGCGGACTCTGCCAACACTGTAGACCTTGATGTTGGCGTCAATCATGATCTCGGGCCTTTGGCGTGGGTGCTTGATGAACTTCGCAAATCACTCGATTCCGCCACCAAGGCACTGCGACGTTATGTGCGAGATGTCGAGCTAGCCAAAGGTTCTGATCTGAACGCGGCTGATGCGAGCCAATTGCGCATTGCGCGTCAACAACTCCATCAATCTGTCGGCGCGCTTGAGATGGTGGGCTTCATATCGCCCGCCTCCATGCTTCGCGGCATGGAAGGTGCCGTACAAAAATTTATCGCCAAGCCAGAGCTCTGTACCGATGCAGCCGCAGGAAAACTCGAACGTGCAAGTTTCGCCTTGCTGGGTTATTTAGAAGCCTTGTTGACTGGCAAACAACCATCCGCTGTCGAGCTTTTTAGTCAGTATGCCGATGTACAAGAACTCGCCGGTGCGACCCGTATCCACCCCGCCGATCTATGGACGACGCCATGGGAATGGCGCGATTTGCACAGCACGGTTTCCATCACAACAGAATTAACTGCTGACTTCCGTGCGCGTTTCGATAGATTGGCACTGACAGTCGTTAAAACTGCAGACTTGGCAGCCTGCGACGAACTGGCTCAGCTGAGCGCTGGGCTTGCCAATCAAACGAAACTTGAAGTTGACGCACATTTCCGTGTGTTTTGGCGCATTGCGGCTGGCGTCTTAGAGGCCGTCGCCACGTCATCGCTCAAACCAGATTTGCATATCAAGCGCACCATATCGCGCCTGCTGATTCAACTGGCCACACATATCAAGGGCGACCTTTCAGTCCCCGAACGACTCGCGCAAGATTTGCTTTTCTTCTGCGCGCAAGCGACTCCGAATGGCATGACACCCCTACTGGGCGAAGTTCGCATGACCTATGGACTTGCCAGTCACACCCCCGTGGACTACACCCGAAGTTTTTACGGCCATTTTGACCCGACTTTTCTGGTGCAAGCACGAAAGCGAATTGGTCAACTCAAGGAGTCTTGGTCCGCGTTCACGGCAGGTGAGATCAGCAAGGCTAAGCCTGTGCAGGATCAAATGTCATTGTTGGTTGATTCAATCACCAAGCTATTGCCGACAACAGGCGCTGGCTTGTCTAGTGCATTGAATGAGGTGATCGACAGCACTGCGCGCCAGCAAAAGCCGCCAGAAGCTGCCCTCGGCATGGAAGTAGCGACTGCCATTTTGTATTTAGAGGCGAGCTTCGAAGACTTTGATCCGCAAGATAAGCAGCAGAGCAAGCGCATGGACCATTTGGCGCTGCGATTGCAAAATGCGCGCAGTGGCTCGATCAGCCAACCGCTCGAATCATGGATGGAGGAGCTTTATCGTCGGGTGAGTGATCGCTCAACCATGGGCTCTGTGGTCGGAGAACTCAAGCTGTCCCTCAATGAGCTTGAAAAGATGCTGGATGCGTTTTTTCGTGATCCACAAGACAAGGTTTTGCTCACCAATGTACCCGGCAAGCTCGCGCAGGTGCGCGGCGTCCTCACGGTATTAGGTTTGGATCATGCGCAATTGGCTGTCACTCGCATGCGCGAGAGCGTTGAACACATCCTGGTGACCAACCTCGAAGCAGACGAAGGAAATGCAACGCGCCTATTCAATCAACTCGGTAATAATCTTGGCGCTTTAGGCTTTTTGATTGATATGCTGAGTTACCAACCCGTGTTGGCAAAGAAGCTTTTTGTCTACGACGATATCGAAGGCGAACTCAAGCCACTGATGGGTCGCACCATTGTGGAGCAAGCTCCACAATTGACTCAAAATTCCGCACAAACTGTAGCGAACGCTGCGCAATCCACAAAGACTGCAATTGCAACTCCAATTGCGCCGAACGATACCGGAATGGTCACCGCTACAGCTCCTGTCATAGTGGACGCTGCCGAGGTTGATCCTGAGCTGCTCGATATCTTCTTGGAGGAAGCCCGCGAAGTCGCAGGCAATGGCCTCGTCGCAACACAAGCTTTGATGTTGGAGTCCAACAACATTGGTGAGATGACTACGTTGCGCCGCGCCTTCCACACCCTCAAGGGCAGCGCCCGGATGGTGGGGCTCAACGTATTTGGTGAAGCCGCTTGGTCGATGGAACAAGTTCTTAACACTTGGCTGGCCGAGCAAAAGCCTGCTTCACCACAACTCTGTGAGCTTTTCACCCAAGCCTTACATGTGCATCAAATTTGGATTGAAGAAATTGCAAATGGTGCTGGCCAGCAGCGCAGCGCTTTGCCTTTGCGCAAGAGCGCAGATGCGATGCGCCTACACGGCCAATTTCTACCGATCGCATCGGACGCGCAGATTGTTGTTGCATTCAATGAGCCTGCGCCTCAAGTGCAGGCCTCTGCTGAACGGCTTGATACGCCGGCTGGCAGCACATTGCTACCCGCAGATTCTGTAACGCAGACTGCCGAAGCTGATCAGTCGGCGCTAGCTGCTGCCTCGACGGCCGCATTCACGGCCACAGCTGCAATCGCAGCTTTCGAAGGATCTTTCACAAAGATCGACTTGCCGGAATTGAACTTGCCCGAGTTGACGCTCCCAGATACCGCGCCATTGCCTTCAGAGTCGGATGTGTCGTTCGAGTTCGGTATTCACGATCCAAGCGCGATGCTAGATGCTGAGCCGATAGTGACCATCGCAACGCAAGTCTCTTCCGCTGAGCCAGCGACAGTAAATACGCTGACTGCTGATGCTGGCTCAAGCGTTGAATTTCCGATGGAGTCGCTGACAGCAAATGATCAAGACGTATTGATCACCGACGAAGAGATGGCCGCCTTCGAGCGCGCCATGATGGCGCTGCCTGAAACCGACACGCCGATAATATCTCCTGCTGATGAAGTTCCCGTAACCCATCTCCCGCCTAGTGAAGATCACGATATCGCTTCGCCCGACGATTTTGTGATCAGCAGGCTAGATTTGGAAGCTCTAGAGAAACTATCCATCCCAGCTGCTGTGCGCAAGCCAAGTTCGTTCGCATCAGACTATGCTGCCACAGCGATGGCAACGTCACTACAAACCATGCCGCAAGCGTTGCCTAATGCTGACGGCCTTCGCTTAGCAGCAGATGCCGAATTTTTCAACGCATCCCCTACGCCAGTCATGCTTTCGCCCATGAGCAGTGGCCGTGGAGATTTGGGGTTTGCCTTCGAGCGCGATGCACGCGATCTGTTGCCCTCTGTTGCTACAGGCGCCATAGGTGCTACAGGTGCTACAGGCGCGGCAATCACCTTGCCCGCTGCTGTCAACCAAACTGCGCCTGAGCCATTACTCGCCTCTATGGGTGTGCCAAATATGGGGGCGTATGCCGCTGAGGAGCAACTCAAAGCGATTGGCCCTTTGCGCGTCAGCTTACCGCTGTACAACGTGTATCTCAACGAAGCCGATGAGTGGTCACGCCGGCTCGCCAGTGGTATGGCTGAATGGGCGATGGAGCCACATGCGCCAGTGCCCAATGATGCCGTTGCGTTTGCGCATTCGCTGGCTGGCAGCTCTGCCACTGTAGGATTTTCTGCACTTTCTGAGCTGGCTCGATCACTCGAAAACACGCTGGTTCACATGCAACGTATTGAAGTCGACGGTGAGTATGATTCGCACGCTCATGCCAACTTGTTCGTAGGCGCTGCAGAAGAAATTCGCCATCTGTTGCATCAGTTTGCAGCTGGCATTCTCAAAGACAGTTCGCCGCAAATCACCAACGATTTGTTGCATTGCATGCAAGCGCCTTTTTCTACCATCGATTCAACGCTCACAGCAACTGATTCGTCTGGTTTCGTATTTCTTGACGAAGAACAGACAGTAGCCGACGTGGATGCTGCGCAGAGCGCTTCTGATTCAATAGCATTTGAATTGCCATCTGAAGTCAGCGTTGAGTCAATACCAGCGGCGTTGTCTGAGCCGGTAGCCGCGCCGATGCCTGCCGCTGAATCCGTACCCGCTCCCGCTCCAACTCCAAGCTGGGCATCGCCAGAAATTTTGGCACCCGTCAGCATCGTTGCTGCAGCAGCCGGATTTGTTACAGCAGTTGCCTCAAGCGCCGAGCCCGTGAAAGTGTTTGAAGCAACGCTAGATTCTGCAAGCGTCACGCCATCATTTCCACCAAGCGCAGCCAGCCTTAAAGAGGCGCCTGTGCTCGCGGTGCGCAGCCGGCAATTCGCGCAAGATCAGATCGATGACGAGATTGATGTGCAAGATGCACTTGATCCTGATTTGTTTGAAATCTTTGAAGAAGAAGCACTCGAGATCTTTCCCGCGACCGCCTCCGCGCTGCGCCAATGGACAGCGCGCCCTAACAACATGAGTGCGCGAGGAGAAGTCCTGCGTGGCCTCCACACGCTTAAAGGCAGTGCCCGACTCGCGGGTGCGATGCGCTTAGGCGAGCTGGCTCACCGGATGGAATCGAGTGTAGAGAGCGTGCCGCATGAAGGTGCTCAATCTAATGATATTGATCCGCTGATGGCACAACTTGATGGCATGCAACACAATTTTGAAGCGTTGCGTCATCCTGCTCTGGTGATCGAATCCATCAAGCCTTCTGTGCAGGCATCCGCAGCGCCAACGATTGCAGCTTTAGCATCCACATCATCCGTCACACCACTTCGTCCAGCAAACGCGGTTGCAGCTGCTACGGGCATGGTTGCCCCTGTAGGCATCATACGCAGCGGCTCTGGCCAAACTGTGCGCGTGCGCGCGCAACTACTCGATCGTCTGATGAACCAAGCCGGTGAGGTGATGATCACGCGCACGCGCCTTGAGGCAGAGCTGTCGCAGCTGCGCGGCTCGCTCACGGATTTGGGCAGCAACTTAGAGAAATTGCGCGGCCAATTGCGCGAGCTTGATGTGCAAGCCGAATCGCAAATGCAAACCCGTTTGCAGCAAACGAAAGAAACCGAAGCCTCCTTTGATCCGCTCGAATTCGACCGCTACACCCGCGTGCAAGAGCTCACGCGAATGATGGCCGAATCGGTGAACGACGTGGCGACTGTGCAGCGTAATATTCAGCGAACGATTGAATCCACCGAAGACGATCTCGTGATGCAAGCGCGCCAGACCCGTGATTTGCAGCGCGATTTGCTGCGCACACGCATGGTGGAGTTTGAAGGTATTTCGGAGCGCTTGTATCGCGTGGTGCGTCAAGCGGGCAAAGATGCGGGCAAACAGGTCAAGCTCGATATCTTGGGCGGCACGATCGAGATGGATCGTGGCGTGCTGGATCGCATGACACCCGCCTTCGAGCATTTGCTGCGCAACTGCGTGGCGCACGGCATCGAAGCCGCTGAGGCGCGCGCAGCAGCAGGCAAAGCTTCAAGTGGCGAAATCGTGATTACGCTGCACCAAGAGGGCAATGACGTCTCGATTGAATTCCGCGACGATGGCGCGGGCCTGAACATCGCCCGCATCCGCGAGAAAGCGATTTCGCAAGGCCTTCTCGGCAATGATGCTGCGCTGGCCGACAACGATGCCGCTAATTTGATCTTCACGCCGGGCTTCTCAACAGCGACTACCGTCACTGAGCTCTCAGGCCGGGGCGTGGGCATGGATGTGGTGCGCTCCGAAGTGGTGGCGCTTGGCGGCCGGATTGAAACCTCAACCTCGGCCGGTCAAGGAACAAGCTTCAAGCTCGTCTTGCCGCTCACCACTGCTGTGACGCAGGTGGTGATGATGCGTATTGGCCAGCTCTCCATTGGCGTGCCAGCCAACTTGATTGAGATCGTGCGCCGCGCCAGCTCCAAAGATTTGCAATCGGCCTACAACAGCGGCTCGTATGAATACAACGGCGAATCCTTGCCCTTCTTTTGGGCAGGCGCGCTGTTGCAACATTCAGCTGCCAGTGCTGAACCTGCCACGAAAACGATGCCGATTGCTGTGTTCCGCTCAGCAGCGCAGCGTATTGTCATGCACATCGATGAGGTCTTGGGCAACCAAGAGGTGGTGGTGAAGAATCTTGGGCCCCAGCTATCACGCCTACCTGGCTTAGCCGGCGTGACAGTATTGGCCTCGGGCGCTGTCGCGTTGATCTACAACCCGGTGGCGCTCGCGACGGTGTATGGCACGCAAGCCAGAGCCATGAGCTTTGATCCTGCGCAGCCGCATGCGTTGGAATCACTTGGCTCGCTCGGTTCAGCTTCTCAGCTGGGCAGCTTGGATATTTCCGACGCCGTGCCGCGCGCTTTGTCGGTTGATGCAGCCCCAGTCGTGCCCCTCGTACCCGCGAACCCGGCTTCGATTTCGCCGCCAGCAATTCCCATGGTGCTCGTGGTGGACGACTCCATCACCGTGCGCCGCGTCACGCAGCGCTTGTTGCAACGCGAAGGCTATCGCGTGACGATGGCCGCTGATGGCTTGCAGGCGCTCGAGCGCTTGGCCGAAGAACTGCCATCGGTGATCTTGTCCGACATCGAAATGCCACGTATGGACGGCTTTGATCTGCTGCGAAATGTGCGCGGCGATGCCAAATACAAGCACCTGCCTACGATCATGATCACATCGCGTATCGCTGAAAAGCATCGTGAATATGCGTTTGAATTAGGCGCAAATCACTATCTTGGCAAGCCGTACAACGAAGAAGAGCTGCTGAGCTTGATTCGTCGGTATGCGAGGGAAGAAGCGACAATTTAAATTCGTCTTCGTTGACAGATTCATTGCTCTCGACAAGAAAAGAACACGGAAGACACAGAAATTACACGGAAATCACTGAAAAGGCTCTTTTGGTTTTTGCTTTGATCTCCGTGAAGTTTCCGTGCCTTCCGAGTTCTCCCTTTTGAATCGCTGCTTATCCAACAGCAAAACCATTCTGCCGCCAAGCTTCAAACACGCTCACTGCAACCGCGTTCGATAAATTCAAGCTGCGTTGCCCCTCAATCATGGGCAGACGAACGCGCTGCTCGCTTGGAAAGCCGTCGCGCAACTCAGCATGCAGCCCCGCCGTCTCCGAACCAAAAAGCAGCCAATCGCCGGGTAAATAACTTTGGCTATACACGTTGTGGCTGCCGCGCGTGGTGAAGGCGAAGATGCGACTGCGTTGCGGCTGACATGTGGATAGAAAAGCCTCCCACGAAGCGTGCTTATGCACAGCGGCATATTCGTGATAATCCAGCCCGGCGCGGCGCATATAGCGGTCTTCCATCGAAAAGCCCAGCGGCTCGATCAAATGCAAAGCACAGCCCGTGTTGGCACACAAACGAATCACGTTGCCCGTATTCGGCGGTATTTCGGGTTGGAAGAGGATGACGTTGAACATGGCTTGATTGTCTCGCAGGAAATACGGTGGCCACGTAGCATCTTCATCCCGCCCGGCGCGGGTAAACTTAAGGTGAATTCTCAGCCAGCATGTCACTCTTTAAATCCGCCTCCGTCGTCTCCCTGTGGACACTGGCCTCGCGCATCACGGGTTTGGTGCGTCAGCTCATCATTGCGGCGATGTTTGGTGCCGGGCCGATGACGGATGCGTTTATGGTGGCTTTTCGTATCCCGAATTTGCTGCGCCGTTTGTTCGCCGAAGGTGCGTTTGCGCAAGCTTTCGTGCCCGTTCTCGCAGCCAGCAAAGAGCGTGATGGCGAAGCAGCCACGCGCGTGTTGATCGATCAAGTGGCCAGCGTGTTGCTTTGGGCGCTGATCATCACTTGCGTGATTGGCATCGCCGCTGCGCCGCTCCTCGTCTGGGCCATGGCCAGCGGCTTGCAGCAAACGCCGCGCGCGTTTGAAGTCTCCGTGCTCATGACGCGCTTGATGTTTCCCTACATTGCTTTCATGTCGCTCGTGGCGCTCTGCTCCAGCGTGTTGAATACGTGGAAGAAATTTGCCATTCCAGCAGCCACGCCAGTGCTGCTCAATGTGGCGATGATCGCTGCCGCATGGCTGCTTGTGCCGCAGTTGAAATTGCGCGGAATTGAGCCGATTTATTCGCTGGCTGCAGGCGTGATGCTAGGCGGGATGATGCAACTGGGCATGCAACTCTTAGCTTTGAAAAAATTGGCTTTGTTGCCGAAATTTATATGGAATCCGCGTGCAGCCGGCGCATTTATTGCGCAGCCTGCTATCAAAAACATACTCACCCTGATGCTGCCTGCGCTACTGGGCGTGAGCGTGGCGCAGATCTCACTCCTGATCAACACGCAAATCGCCTCGCATTTGCAATCGGGCTCGGTGAGCTGGCTAGGCTTTGCCGATTTACTGATGGAGTTTCCCACTGCCATGCTTGGCGTGGCCTTAGGCGTTGTCTTGATGCCGCAATTGGCTGCGGCCAAAGCCAGCGGCGACAGGGCAAAATTCTCCGCCATGATTGATTGGGGGTTGCGCTTGGTGGTGTTGCTGGCTGTGCCCTGCATGGTGGCTCTGCTCTGCTTTGCCAAGCCCTTGGTGGCTGTGCTGTATCACTATGGCGCTTTCAAAGGCACGGATGTAGCCCAAGTCGCTCTCGCTTTGATGGGTTATGGCACCGGGCTGCTGGGCTTGGTGGCAATCAAGGTGCTCGCACCGGCTTACTACGCGCGGCAAGACATCAAAACACCTGTGAAGATTGCGATTGTGGTGTTGATTTTTACGCAGGTGCTCAATGTGTTCCTCGTGCCGCGCATGCTGCATGCGGGGCTGACACTATCGATTGGCTTGGGTGCGCTGCTCAATGCGCTGTGGCTCTTGGTGGGTTTGCTGCGCAGCAAAAATTATGTACCCAGCAAGGGCTGGAGCGTGTTTGCCTTGCAAGTGATTGCGGCGAGCAGCTTGCTGGCGGTGTTTTTGTTGTGGAGCGCGCAGGCGGTCGATTGGGTCGCGATGCAGAGCAACTATTTGCAGAGAATCGGGCTTCTAGCCGGCGTATTGATTGCGTCAGGTGCTATTTATTTCGGAGCATGCTGGGCAGCTGGGTTAAAAATCCGCGCTTTGCTAAAAAGGTAATCAATGATGAGAGATATGCCGGTTCATTACCTCGTTGAAGCAGCCCATGTGCATGCGCATCTGTGGCGCGTCACGCTAACGATTGCAAAGCCAGCGCGGCTGCAAACCGTGAGCCTGCCCGTGTGGATTCCGGGCAGTTATATGGTGCGAGAGTTTGCTAAGCACTTGCAAAATTTGAAGGCATCGCAGGGCGGCAAAGCATGCGTTGTGGAGCAAATCGACAAATGCACTTGGCGCATCAATAATGCGGCAACTAAACCGCTGGAGATCTGCTACGAGGTCTATGCATTTGACAACTCCGTGCGCACGGCTTGGTTGGATGCTCAACGCGCGTTTTTCAATCCGACGTCGTTGTGTTTACGTGTCGAAGGCCAAACGAACAAACCTCATGGTCTGTCTATTTCTACTATTAATTTAGAAGCATTTCACGCAGTATCTACGCCGGCTACCTGCTTAAAACTCTCAAAAACTCTGGCAAAAAAACTGCGTGGCTGCTATGTGTTTGACGATTTCGATCATTTGGCCGATACACCGTTTGAAATCGGCAATTTCTGGCACGGCAGCTTTACCGTGCGCGGTGTGTTGCATGAGTTTGCGGTCAGCGGGGCAGCAGCTTCATTTGATGGCGAGCGATTGCTAGCTGACGTGAAAAAAATCGTTGAGGCCGAGATGTCGTTTTGGCATGGCAATGAAGATCAACCTAACAGCAAGCCGCCCTTTGAAAAATACGTCTTCATGCTCAACGCGGTCGATGATGGCTATGGCGGTTTGGAGCACCGAGACAGCACAGTGCTGATTTGCAGTCGCCGAGATTTGCCGCGTTTAGGCGTACAAAAGCAAACAGAGGGCTACATCACCTTGCTTGGCCTGATCAGTCATGAATATTTTCACACTTGGAATGTGAAGCGCATCAAACCTGCAGAGTTCGTCAAATATGACTACGCAAAAGAAAACTACACGCAGATGCTCTGGTTCTTCGAGGGCTTCACCAGCTACTACGATGATCTGATCCTGCGCCGTGCGGGTTTGATTGATCAAGCGCAGTATCTGCGTTTGCTCTCCAAAGCAATCAATCAGGTTCAGCAATCACCGGGACGGCACATTCAAAGCGTCGCGCAAGCGAGCATGGATGCTTGGGTGAAATACTACCGACAGGATGAGAACACGCCGAATGCGACCGTGAGCTATTACACCAAGGGCTCACTCGTGGCGCTGTGTTTTGATTTGAGTTTGCGTGCCGGCGCTAATGGAACGAACGGCACGAACAGCGCTAAAAAAACATCGCTCGATGCCGTGATGTGCTTGCTCTGGAAGAAATCCAAAGCTGCGGTAAAGGGGAAAGGCGGCATCACGCAGGCGGATTTCGCTGCAGCTTTGCGCCAACTCTCAGGCCGTTCCTATGCAGAAGAAATCGCAGCTTGGGTACACAGCACGGCTGAGTTGCCTTTGCAAGAATTGCTGAGCTTGCATGGCGTGAACGCCACACCCGAGCCCGGTGCCTCGCTCCCCATGGCGCAGCGCTTGGGGCTACGCGTGAGCGAATCCAGTGGCAGCCTGATGATCAAGACCGTGTTGCGTGGTGGTTTGGCTGAGAAAGCCGGTTTCTGCGCGGGTGATGAATGGCTCGCGGTCGATGATTGGCGCATTCAGCGCTTAGAAGATCTGAGCCTATTGAGCGATCCCACCCTGCAAACCACGGCCGCCTCTCAGGTCACCAACGTGGCGACCGTCTCGCGTGACAAGCGCTTGATGCGCCTACCGCTCACGCTGCCTTCGACGACACAGGAGGCCAGCAGCAGTTTCATGCTGCGCTCTTCCAAAGATGAGCTCCTGAGCGCATGGCTGCTTGGTTAAAACCTCTCGCACTGGCTTTGCTTGCGGCTTTGCTGCTGCATGTGCTAAGCCTGATCGGCATTGGCACGCAAATGCAGCATAGCTCCGCGCTGGCGCAAAAAAACGATCCGTTGTTCACGCGCACGATCGAAGCGGCCTCTGCGCAAGCGGAAAAGCCCGAGCCGCCACCGCCTGAACTTCCCAAGAGCGCTCCGCCGCGCTCACCTCGCGCGCCCAGCGCGGCGCTGATGAGTCTGCCCGTGGTCTCAGAAACTGTGACTGTTGCTGAGGCAACACCTGAGCCAGCAACCGCTGCTGCCGAGCTTGCTGAGCCAGCCGCACCACCAGCCACTGTTGACCTGACAACGCCCACAGAAGTCGCCTCAGCCACGCCCTCACAAACGCTCAGCGCCCAGCCCGCTGGCAACACAGACAGTTTGTTGATCACAGGCCGGTGGCCATCGGATACGCGCGTCAACTACAAACTCACGGGTTATTTCCAAGGCGAACTGTTTGGTAGCGGCGAAGTGCAATGGACACGCACGGGAGACCACAACGAGCGCTACCAAGTGCGCGTGACCATCGATGCCGGCCTGTACGAGCTGCGCATGACCAGCGTTGGCCTCATCAGCCCCAATGGTTTGCAACCCGAGGCGTTTGAAGAGTATTCCAAGCGAATCCTCTCCAGAGAGCGCATCCGCCCTTTGAAATTTGAAGCGGACTCGCTTATCTTAGAAAATAAGCAACGCATTGCTCGCCCCGCAGCCGAGCCCCTTGCCGTGCAAGATGCGGTGAGCCAATTCCTTGATTTGGGGCATCGCTTCAGCGAAGGTCGCACCAAGTTTGAAGAAGGCGAGACCGTGCGCATTTGGCTGGGCCGCCCCGGCGGGCTCGATGAATGGACGTATGACATTGGCGCAGCCGAGACCATGAATCTACCGCGCATTGGCCCTGTCACAGTGCATGAGCTCAGGCCTCGCGCCTTGGTCAATCCACGCGGCAAGATCACAATGAGTATGTGGCTTGCGCCTAGCTTGCAATACCTGCCTGCAAAAATACGCATCCAACTCGATCCAGAGGCCTACGCCGAAATCATTGCCGAACAATTCCAGCAACGCTGACTCAACCATTTTTTAACTGAGAAGACACATTCATGAAAACTTTTTCCACAGCCATCGCCGGCAGCCTGCCCAAGCCCGCGTGGCTCGCTGAAACGCAAAAACTCTGGCCGCAATGGAAGCTCCAAGGCGAAGAATTGAGCCAAGCCAAGCTGGATGCCACGCTACTTTGGATCAAAGCGCAGGAAGATGCAGGCTTGTCGGTCATCGGCGATGGCGAGCAATCGCGGCAGCATTTCGTCCATGGTTTTTTAGAAAAAGTCGAAGGCATCGATTTCGCCAACAAGGTGGAGATGGGCATCCGCAATGACCGCTACAAGGCCATGCTGCCGCAAGTGATTGCGCCGCTCAAGTTGAAAGGCCGCGTGCATGCGGCAGAGGCGCAATTTTGCCGCGCTAATACGAAGCGGCAGCTTAAGTTCACCCTGCCCGGCCCGATGACGATGGTCGATACCGTGGCGGATCGCTTCTACGGTGATCGCGTGAAGATGGCCTTTGCTTTTGCTGAGCTGCTCAACCAAGAAGCCAAAGCGCTGCAAGCTGACGGTGTGGACATCATTCAATTCGACGAGCCTGCTTTCAATGTCTACATGGCCGAGGCCGCCGACTGGGGTGTGAAAGCACTAGAAATCGCCTGCCAAGGCATCACCGCCAAGAAAGCCGTGCATATTTGCTACGGCTATGGCATCGAGGCGAATAACCAATGGAAAACCACGCTGGGCGAGCAATGGCGACAATACGAACAAGTCTTCCCAGCGCTCGCGGCCAGCAGCATCGATCAGGTCAGCTTAGAGTGCTTTCATTCCCATGTGCCGCCTGAGCTAATGAAGTTGTTGGGTGACAAAGAAGTCATGGTTGGCGTGATTGATGTGGCCAGCGAAGTGATCGAAACTCCCGAACAAATCGCCGAGACGATTGGCCTAGCCTTGCAATATGTGCGCAGCGACAAGCTGATTGCCTGCACCAATTGCGGCTTAGCCCCCATGAGCCGCGAAGTAGCCATGCAAAAGCTACAAGCCTTGGCCGCCGGTGCAAAACTCGCTGGAGCGCGATTTTTGTAAAGATTTTTAAGCCAAATCGGCCACTCGCCGGCATAGAATCTGCGCAGAGTGCTATTATTTTTATAGTGATAATTCTGCCGCGATCCCTGCGATAATTCAAGGCGTGGGCCTATAGCTCAGTTGGTTAGAGCAGGGGACTCATAATCCCTTGGTCGGGGGTTCAAGTCCCTCTGGGCCTACCACAACACGAAAAAAACCGCCTCTTCTCACGAAGGGCGGTTTTTGTTTTGTGTGCAAGTTTTAAATTTTCACCAACGCCTGCGCGGGAATCCAATGCTCAAAGCAGGGCAAAAGCGCATTGATGCGCTTGGCGGCTTCTTGTTGGCTGATCTTGTGGGAGATCAGTTGATGGATATCGCTGCGCAGTATCCACAAATCCTTGACTTCGCGCGCGCCGCGAATTTTGTAGCGCAAGCGCTCAGCATCTGTGCCTTCTATATCCTGAAAGCACAATTCGGCATTCAGTTTGACTTTAGACACGCTCATCTTTTTTGGCTCGGCCTCAGCCTGAGATTTGCTGCGCAAAAAAGGAATCGAAAAACTGAAGGGTTTGGAGGGGCTTCGGCTATCGCCGGGGCGCTCTGAACCAGAAGATTTAACCATAGTAAGGATCACTGATGATGTGTTGGGGATCCGCTTTTGGCAGATAGAAGGTCGCTTTTTTGAAAAGGGATAGCTGTTTCAAAAGCGTTTTAACATTCCTTTAATTTTGACGCTGACTTGGTCGCATGTTTAGGTTGTGTCATAAGTTTTTGCGTGATGAATCTCACGAAAATGCGCTTAAATGTCTGTTTTTTTATAATTATTGACATTTCATGGCGTCGCACCTTGCCACACAATGCGCTGCATGCCTGTACAAAGGCAACAGGTCGGAGCTATTTTTTAGCCAGCGCGAGGCATTGTGCAAGCAACTCAGAGCAGCCGATTTGATTGGCCAAGATCAGAATCAGGCGCGCATTGAAAGCCATCGATTCATCCGAGCTCAAGCCCTCGTGCGCATCGAGCAGCGCTTCATAAAAACCATCAGGATCACTCAGTTGATTAAGCAGAACAGGCGTTTTCATGCTTTGATGCCCTGAAATGTTGCGAGCGCTCGCCTGAGCTCAGCACTGTTGCGCCCACGCGCAGCCAAATAACTGTCGGGCCGAATCAATGCCCAGCCTTCATGCGCAGCCGCGCTACAAGAGAGCTGAATGCGGTTGGGTGCATCAACGATGCATTCACGCCAACAGCTGTGCGCGGTGTGATTCGCTCTGACTGCCACAGCTCGAAGCTGCCCGGCTGCCGCCAATCGCTGAGCAGCTTTGACTGTCGCAAGCGACGCGTTTGGCCAGAGCAACAGCAAGGGCAGGCCACCGGCCCATTGCAGCAAAAGATTCAGCCGCCCCGCGCTACCATCCGCCCATTGAAAAGAGACGTTTTGCACCGAATGGCTTTGCGCCAGATCAAGCGCTGTGATCGGCGAGCACGTATACGGATTGGCCACCGCCATGCGCCCCGTGTTGATCAGGCCTTGAGCGAAAGCATGCTTTTTTGCCAGATCAATGGTGGCGCTGCGAAAGATGCGCTCCATGCCGTCTTTGGGGCGCAAAAATCGCGCTGTGCGATTAGTCACGAGCACATTGGTCAGAGCCGCTTCATGGCGCTCGGCATGGTAGCTTTTCAGCAGATTCGCATCCGCTCTGCCCTGCACGACGGCAGCCAGCTTCCAAGCCAAATTATCCGCATCGGCGATGCCCGTGTTTCCGCCGCGTGCGCCAAACGGGCTGACCACCTTCGCGCTGTCACCCATAAGAAACACGAGCGATTTGCCCGCAGCTGCGATCATGCGATCCACGCATTCGCTGCGATAAGCATACGGCCCGACCCATACGATATCCACCTGTGTGTCTTTGCCAAACTGCTTAGCCAGCCGCTGCCGGACAACATCTTCTCGGCTCACATAGGCCGCATCCGCATCGGGCGCCATTTGGTAATCAATGCGCCACACATCATCAGCCATCAAATGCTGCCAGACCGCGCGGCCTTCATTAAACGGCGCTTCGATCCAAGTGTGGCGTTCTTTGGGTGGATGCGTGTTGAAGCGCACATCGGCGATGCACCAACGGTCATCGCCTTTTTTACACGTCTTCTTGATGCCCAGCCACTCATGAAACGGGCTACGCGCGCCTGTCGCATCAATAACAAAATCGGCTGTGGCCGAGTATTGACCTGCGGGAGTAGCGATAGAAAACGTAGCGAGAGAGCCCTTAATCTCAAACGCTGTGACGCGGTTATTCCAGCGAATCTGCGCATGCCCCAACTGCAGGGTACGCTCCACCAAAAAGCCTTCGTTATAAAACTGCTGAATATTCACAAAGGCCGGCTGAGAGCTGAGCGAGAAATTGCCCTGCGCTTTCAGATCAAAGCTATAGACTTCATCAACGCCAGCAAATGTGCGCCCCACGCTCCACTGAATGCCTTTGGCTTTGATGCGCTCGTAAATTCCCAGCTTGTCAAAAATCTCCAGCGATTTTTGCGTATAGCAAATGCCTCGGCTCGATGCACCTTTGACGCCTACCGTGTTGTCTTCATCCAGCAGCACGCAATCCACGCCAAGTTGTGCCAGCGAGCAGGCCAGCGTCAAGCCCGCCAGCCCACCGCCCACGATCAAAATGCGGTGATGCTCAACGGCCCCGCTTTTTACAGCTGGCGGTATCACCGCGTCGTATTGCGGCAGTGCATACCCCGAGCCTTGGCTAAATTCGTAGCCATTGTTGTATGCGGCAAGCGTGAGGCTCATTTTTTAAACAATATTGTTTGTTAGCCGGCGTAGAATAAGCGCACAATGCTATAGAAATAATAGCAATCAGTGTGTGACTGTTGTTCGGCCATAACGCGTCAATTCCTTACTAATCCGCTGAAATAGCGGCCTCTTTGATGAGGCGATGCCAGACACTGGCATCAGCAGCAATAAACGCCTTCATCAAAGCAGGATCACTGGCTAAAATTTCCCAGCCGCTGTCTGTGAGGCTTTTGCGCAGTGCGCCTTGGCTCATAGCAGTTTGCATCGCTTGGCTCAGGCGCGCTTGCACTTCTTTCGGCGTAGAAGCGGCGACGGCCAAGCTTTGCCACAAGTAAGCCTCAATATCTTTGAAGCCCAACTCGCTCAGGGCAGGCGCTTCTGGCGCAGCGCTTAAGCGGCGATTGGCAAATGTCGCCAACACCTGCAGTTTGCCCGATCGGATGTGGGGCAAGGCACTCGGTAAATCAATGACCGCCAGATCCACCAGCCCCGCCAGCACATCTTTAAGCGCCGCCACATCGCTACCCAGCGGTACGCGTACAAACTGCACACCGGCGCGGTTTTTAAACATTTCCATCGCCACATGAAACGGGCTGCCGGCGCTCGGCGAGGCATAGGCCAGCTTAGGCTGCTGCGTTTTGGCTTTGTCCAGCATATCCCTGACATGCTTGAAGCCTGCGCCCGGATGCGAGACCAGCACAAGCGGCGCGCGTGCCATCACGCCAATGGGCGCGAAAACCGCTGGATCGTAGGGCAGCTTTTTATAAAGCGCAGGGTTGTACACCAACGCGCCGTTGTCTGCCACGAAGATAGAGTAGCCATCTGCTGGCGCAGTTGCCGCCTCTTTGGCCGCTTGCAGCGAGCCTGCGCTGGGCTTGTTCTCTACATTGACGGCCTGCCCGAGTTGGCTGGCCATCTGCGAGCCGACCTGCCGCACCATCACGTCCGACCCACCACCGGCAGCAAAATTGGCCAACATGCGCACAGGCTTGGTCGGAAAAGTTTGCGCAGCAGCAGGCGCGGCCAAACTCAGCGCAGTCATAACCGTCAGCGCTAGGCAAAACCACCCCAAGGCAGCTCCAAAGATTCGACGACGCGTTGTGTGAATGGACTTCAACATACTCAATTTCCTTCGTTCAATAGGGTTCATTTGTCAAAATATTGACTTTAGTTGCCAATGTAAAAGATGGACACAGGGTATTCGCGCAAGAATCAAGCAATGCATGCACCATTAGCCAGACTGATCTCGCCTTGCGTGACTACCGATGAAGCAATTCAGGCCGGTCATTGCTCTGCGGTTTGAGCGCTGGCGCAGATTTTCCTGCGGCTAGAGCTGCATCTCGTTCTAAGCGCCAGGCTTGCTTGCGAGCGCTCCACGCGTGCAATCTGGCGTGCGCTGTCTTGCTTTCTTGCAGCATCTGGAATTCATCGGCCAATTGCGCCGTGAATTCCAAGCGAATGCCATTGGGATCGAAGAAATAAATGCTTTTGAAAATGTGATGATCCGTCACGCCCAATACATCCACGCCTGCCGCTTGCAGCCGCTCTTTCATCGCCTCTAAATCGGCCACCGTATTCACGCGAAAACTAATGTGGTTGACCCACTTAGGCGTATTCGGGCTCGGCTCGGCAGCGGTATCGTCGCCCAGATCAAAAAATGCAATAAAGCTGCCATCTTGCAAGCGAAAAAAGAAATGCGTGTAAGGGCAAAACTCCCCGGTCGAGGGCACGATATCGCTTTGAATGATGTGATACAGCGGCAGACCGAGAATATCTTCATAAAAGCTGCGCGTCTCTTCCGCATCGCGGGCGCGGTAGGCGTAGTGATGCAACTGTTGCACCTGCGCGGGGGCTGGCAGAGAAGCCTTCAGGTTTTCTGGGATGGCATAGACGTGCATAGCAGTCTCCGAAATTCTACTAATCATAACGCATTTACTCATGCGTAATTTACGCATGGCGACCTTCCCCACGCCAAGGCAGCCCTCCTGCCGCGCGATAATCTGCGGCATGACTCAACCCAACGCTAAACTTCTCCCCGCCATCAAAGTCGAATCCGCCCCCAACCCCACCGCCGCCGTGATCTGGCTGCATGGCCTAGGGGCCGATGGCAACGATTTTGCTGGCCTAGTGCCGGAAATTGATTTGGCAGGCTGCGCGCCGATTCGCTTTATCTTCCCGCACGCGCCCAGCATACCGGTCACGCTCAATGGCGGTTATGTGATGCCGGCTTGGTACGACATTTTTGGCGCGAATCTCTTGAGTAAGCAAGACGCCGCTGGCATCCAAAAATCAGAGCGCGAGATCGTGGCGCTGATTGAAGACCAAGCGGCTATTGGCATTGCATATGAACGCATCGTGCTGGCCGGGTTTAGCCAAGGCTGCGCGATGGCGCTGCACACCGGCTTGCGCTTTCCGCGTAAGCTTGCGGGCATCATGGCTCTGTCGGGCTACCTGCCGCTGGCCGACCGCTTTGCCGCCGAGCGCCACACCGCCAATGCCACCACACCCATCTTCATGGCGCACGGCACGCAAGACCCTGTCGTCCCAGTCGCGCGCGGCGAAGATTCGCGCGAGCTACTTGCCGCGCTCGGCCACCCCGTGCAATGGCACACCTACCCCATGCCGCACAGCCTGCACCCCCAAGAAATCAAAGACATCAGCCGCTTTTTACAGTCTGTGCTGCCGGCCTGAGCTTGCCTTTCTTTTGAATGGCTTGGCGTTGACGCGTCTCACGCGACCCGCTCGCCTGCTTCGCGTCGTTGCTTACTATTAAATTCGTAGCACCTGCTGGATTTTTGACCTCGAAAACTGGCTATCTACACCATGAAAAGTGGCCGCAGGCCAATGAATATGTGCGCAACAAGCTCCTATATCAATAGCGTACACAGAGATTCATTAGATTCTGAGGTAACTCCAATTCCCAACCCTGTATGCTCCGAAATGCGGCTCAGACTGAATCGCACAACACCGGAGACCCCTACCATGCCCACCCAAACCCTGAGCTTTTTGAGCGCTTCAGGCGTCGAATTGGCCGCCCGGCTCGACTTGCCAAGCGGCGAACCACGCGCCTATGCAGTCTTTGCGCACTGCTTCACCTGCTCCAAGGACTCCAAAGCGGCCACCTACGTGAGCCAAGCGCTTGCCTTGCGCGGCATCGCAACGCTGCGCTTTGACTTCACCGGGCTCGGCCAGTCTGGTGGCAGTTTCACCGACAGCAGTTTCTCTGCAAATGTCACCGACCTGATCGCGGCGGTGCAACACCTGGGCGCGCAGTTCGCGCCGCCGCAGATCCTGATCGGCCACAGCCTGGGCGGCGCGGCGGTGCTGGCTGCGGCAGGCCAGTTGCCCGGCGTTCGCGCGGTGGCGACGATAGGCGCGCCATGCGACCCCGCGCATGTCAAGCACCTCTTCGCCGCGGGCCACGAGGAGATCGAGGCTCAGGGCGAGGCCGTGGTCGACATCGGTGGGCGGCCGTTTCGCATCAATCGCGCTTTTGTTGACGACCTCGAACGACACAACGCCAGCGCGTCCATCGGTGCGTTGCGCAAGGCCTTGCTCGTGATGCATGCCCCGGGTGACCGAACAGTGCCGGTGGACAACGCCGCCGAGATCTTCATGCGGGCCAAGCACCCGAAGAGCTTCGTCTCGCTCGACGATGCCGACCATCTGCTCAGTCGCAAACAGGACGCGGCCTATGCAGCCGAAGTGATAGCCGCCTGGGCTTCACGCTTCCTCGATCCGGTAGAAACGGATTTGTCGCCGGCCACGCCTGCAACCGAACCCGTGCCTGGCGTGCGCGCCACTTTATCGCGCCAACAGTCCAGTGAGGCGGACGCGAGTCGCTTCACCATCGACATCGCAACCGGCCGACACCGGCTGCGCGCTGACGAGCCGGTCAGTGTGGGCGGTGCGGATACCGGTCCAGGGCCTTACGATTTGCTGCTGGCCGCGCTCGGCGCCTGCACGGCGATGACCTTGCGCATGTATGCCGATCAGAAGAAGTGGCCGCTGGAAAGTGTGCGCGTAGATCTGAAGCACGACAAGGTCCATGCCGCCGATTGCGAAGAATGCGATACGCGCGAAGGACGTGTCGACCGCATCGAGCGGGTGCTGCATATCGAAGGCGCGCTCGACGCAGCGCAGCGCGCGCGCCTGATCGAGATCGCAGATAAATGCCCTGTGCACCGAACCCTGCATTCAGAAGTGTTGATCCACACGCGTGAAGCAGCGGATGAGGGGAGCAAACCATGACCACAAAGTCCCCGGCGTTGATAGTCGCAGGCTGACTCGGCCTATCGGCGGCCATTGAGTTAATCCGCTGTCGTAGAGCGCTTTTTAGCGCTGCTAGAGGCGCAAACCACCATGCTGATCAGCCCGATCGTGGTGGCCGAGGTCTATGCAGGCGCATTCAAACGTGAGCATAAAGACGTGGAGGCCTTGTTTGACCTGTGCCAACGCGTGGACATGGACAGCGACACCGGGCGCATGGCCGGCTTGTACGCCAACCAATACGCCAAGGCTTTTCAAGGCATCGCGCTAGAAGACTACCTGCTGGCTGCCACTGCCCGCGCCCACCGCTGCCCGCTGTGGACGCTTAACCGCAAGCACTACCCGATGGATGATGTGGCGTTGTTTGGATGATGGGTTGGGAAAG
>JANMDU010000074.1:0-35553 GCA_031376455.1 Variovorax sp.
GCCCACATCCAGGCCCGAATACACCGTGCCGTAAACGCGGCCTGTTGCGCCCTTCGGCGTGGCGCGCTTGATCATCATGTCGCGGCTGGGCCCGCCAATGCCCACAGCAAAACCTGTGGCCGCCAGCAAAGCCATCGAGCCAAATGCACCCAGCCAGCCCGTACCGGCCAGCATCATCAGCACGGCGCCCGTGCTCATGCAAACAGCAATCACTTTATCGCTCTTGCCTGCGCCCACGCGCGCCGAGACAAAGCCGCCCACCAAAATCCCCGCTGCGCTGGCGAGCATGTAAGCCGTTAGCGTGGCGGTGGCTGCTTGCAGCGATACGCCATGCATCGCCTTCAAAATCGACGCGCTGTAGCTTTGCACCACAGCCAGCGTGATGGTCGAAAGCAAAAAGAAAGCGAAGCACCACCACACCACTGGCAGCTTCAAGAAGTCCAAAGACGAAGCCTCATGCGCCTCTTGCTTGCGCACCACCGTCGTCACTAGGTTGTTGCGGTTGAGAAATAGCACAATAAAAACCACCGCATACACGCCCGCCGTCACCAAATACGCATTTCTCCAGCCAATCAACCCCATCAAACCCACCAACAAAATCGGCGTGAGCGCCCAGCCCAAGCTGCCCGACAGCCCATGCACGCTGAATGCATAACC
This sequence comes from Variovorax sp., assembly GCA_031376455.1. GTDB lineage: Bacteria > Pseudomonadota > Gammaproteobacteria > Burkholderiales > Burkholderiaceae_C > JANMDU01. The sequence continues at coordinate 658 of JANMDU010000074.1, forward strand.
CAAGCGCGAGCTGGAGACACGCTGATTCAATATCGAAAAATCAATCGGATGAAACGGGCAATTGGCTAGCCCTGCCAAAGCAGCCGCTGCAATCAACCAAGAGTAGCCCTGCGCGTTGCTCGCCGTGATACATGCCAGCATAAAAATGCAAAGCGCCGCAAACAACACAGGCCGCGCGCCCAGCTTGTCCACCACAAACCCAGCGGTCGCCTGCCCCACCCCCGAGACCACGAAAAACACGCTCATCAGTAGCCCCACCTGCGCGAAGGAAAGTCCAAACTCTTGCATAAACACCGGAAACAGCGGCGGCAAAAGCATATGCCCAAAATGCGAGCTCGCATGCGCGAGACCGACCAAACTCATCACCTTCGCATCTTGTGCGAGAGGTACTTGCGCACTAGAAGTCGGATCAATCGTTGCAGAAGCATTCATAGTGGCATAGGTTTAGAGTTAAATCAGCATGGCGATTCAAAGCTCAGAGACTGCGACTTCCATCCAAGTCACGCCAGGCTTTTTTTCAATCACGATACGACGGCCATCGAGCCAATAGGTCAATTGGCAATGATCCCGAGGGTTAGACAACACGTTAGGATTCAATATGACATAGTTTTGCCCTGCTGCATGTCGCACGGATGTCGTCACCAATCCGGGGTGTCCTTCCCGGTGAAGTCTTGCGCCTACAGATTGTGCAAAGCGGTAGTCTGTCGTGTGCATCAAGCCTGTGTAGGTGTTGGTCAATGGCTGCAAATCGACCAGCGCTGCATCGCAAGCAACTTCATACAGCTTGCGTTCGCCAATGACGCTCTCCTGCTCAAATCCAGCATCCGTTAAAAATCCGCTGAACCAGTGGTATGCGGTTTCATAGACCGAAGTCTCCGCTGAATTGCAGCCATACCAAACACCAAAAGACCCATCTGAAAATCGACTCTCTTGCCAGTGTTTGAAGGGCCAGCCAATCGCATTGAACCATTGAGCATCTTCAAACGGCCTGTGAATCACAGGCGTTCGAGACTGATAGGGCGGCGGCTTCACCTCATCTTCAATGTGTTGCGCAAGTGCCCACTCTTGCGGGTTGCTGGTCAAGTCGTCAAACAGGTCTTGTGAGGCTCTGATCGAGACAATATTACGAATGACGTTGCAGTGAACATCCGCTAGCGTGAGGTGAGAGAACAACTGATCCATCAAAAATACGCCGTCAAACACCGCGCGCCCGATCCAGATACGCGCGCACCATCAACAAACCAGCAAAGCCCCACTCCTTGACGATGTCCACAGGCGTCAAGTTGTCAAATGCCTTGTTGCGTGTCGACATCCAGCGGTAAGCCAAGTCACGGTTTTGCGGGAACAGCAAACGCAGATTCTTATGGATACCCAGCAGATGGCCCACGCGCTCAAACTGATCACGGCTGGTGCCAATGGGCTCGCCTTTGCGGTAGCGCGTCAGTGCAGCGCGGTTGCTTGTGGCAATGCCCAAGAGCATCGCCTGATCTTCGGTGGGCAACTTCCAGTGATCAAGCAAGGTCATCACCATTTTGGCCAGAGCGCCCCGGTCTTGCGATACGGGGCGCTGATGCTCAAGTACGGCGGTCATTTTTTGCGCTCCTGTATTGAAGGTGGTCTGATAACATTAATGATAAGGCAAATAGACTATTAAAACAATATTTGTTTTAATAATACAATCCAATTTTCACATGCGGGTGGGGATGTGTCCATCCACAAGCAGCGATCAGCGCCAGAGCTAGCTAGATAGCTATCATCCCCACATGCCTCGCAACATTCTCTCTGAACAACACCGCACGGATCGCATCGCTTGGCTCAGAGCCGCCGTGCTGGGCGCTAACGATGGCATCTTGTCAACGGCCAGCTTGATGACTGGCGTGGCCGCAGCCAACGCTAGCACGCAAACCTTGCTGCTGACAGGCGTGGCGGGCTTGGTAGGTGGTGCCATGTCGATGGCGGCGAGCGAATATGTATCCGTCAGCTCTCAAGCCGATGCTGAAGCCGCTGATCTCGCCCGCGAAAGCGCCGAGATTACCGCGCAGCCCGAGCATGAGCGGCGAGAGCTCGCCAGCATCTACCTCGCTCGCGGCCTGAGCCCAGATTTGGCAAACCAAGTTGCCGCGCAACTCATGGCTCACGATGCCCTCGGCGCGCACATGCGAGATGAGCTGGGCTTGTCGGGTGTCACAGCCGCTCGCCCGAGCCAAGCGGCTTTCGCATCTGCTGCAAGCTTCGCCTGCGGCGCGTTGCTGCCTCTGGGCGCTGCCATGCTTGTGTCCACGTCCAAGGTGTCCGCAGCATGGCTAGTGCCCAGCATCTCAGGCGCCAGCCTGATTTTCTTGATTCTGCTTGGCATCATCTCGGCCCGCATGGGCGGCGCACCGGTCTTCAAAGCTGCCGCCCGCGTCGCTTTTTGGGGCGCATTGGCCATGGGCATCACCGCCTTGATCGGCTCATGGTTTGGCGTTGCCGCATGAGAGGGCAGGCAACAAATTTAAGCGAAATCAGCCTCTAGCCGGCATAGAATTTGCGCTAGCAGCTACTAAAATAATAGCAAATCCATGACCAACCTGATAGCAGACTTCATCCAGCGCTGGCAGCGCGTCGGCGAGACGCGAGCCACCGAACTGTCTAGCTCGCAAACCTTCATTCTTGAGCTGTGCGCTTTGCTTGATCTGCCCGCGCCGCTGCCATCCGCTGCGCAGGATTACATGTTTGAGCGCCCAATCACGTTTGCGCATGGCGATGGAAGTAGCAGCGCAGGACGGATCGATTGCTACAAGCGCGGCCATTTCGTTTGGGAATCTAAAAAGCTGCGCATGCCCACTTTGGGCGAGCAAACCACTAAGCGCTTTGATGTCGCCCTGCTCACCGCCCGCTCCCAAGCTGAAAACTACGCCCGCGCTTTGCCAGCCAGCGAAATCGCCCAAGGCCGCCCGCCTTTCCTCATCGTGGCCGATGTGGGCAACGTCTTGGAGATTTACGCCGATTTCACCCGCAGCGGCGCAACCTACACGCCCTTCCCCGATCCACGCCACCATCGCATCAAGCTAGCCGATCTCTCTGATGAGGCGATCCGCGACGTTTTAAGAAAAATCTGGCTCAATCCGCTAGAGCTCGACCCCAGCCGCGCCAGCGCCCGCGTGACGCGCGAGGTCTCCGAGCAATTGGCGCAACTTGCCAAATCGCTCGAACAATCCGGCCACCGCGCCGACCATGTGGCCGCCTTCCTCACGCGCTGCCTCTTCAGCATGTTTGCCGAAGATGTGGATCTGCTGCCCAAGGGCAGCTTCGTCGGATTGATCGAGCAGCATGGCGCACAGCCCGCCACGCTGCAAATGATGCTGCAAGCGCTGTGGGCAAGTATGGACAGTGGTGGCTTTAGCGCCGCGTTGGCCACGCAGGTGCTCAAATTCAATGGCAAATTATTCAAGTCCCCGGCGTCCGATGGCTATTCTTTGCTCTTAAATTCAGAGCAAATTCTGCGCCTCAAAGCAGCTGCCAAGAGCAATTGGCGCGAAGTGGAGCCTGCTATTTTTGGCACGCTGCTTGAGCGCGCCCTGCATGTAGACGAGCGCCACGCATTGGGAGCGCATTACACGCCGCGCGCCTATGTGGAGCGCCTTGTGCTGCCAGCCGTGATCGAGCCACTGCGCGAACAATGGAAGATTGCGCAAGCCAGCGCCCTCGTGCTCGCAAGCGAGGCAGCCGAATTGAGCGGCAAAGCGCATGAGGCCAAGCTGATCGAGGCGCGCAATGAAATCAAAAAATTCCTGCATGAGCTGTGTACCCTGCGCGTGCTCGACCCCGCCTGCGGCAGCGGCAATTTTTTGTATGTCACGCTGGAGCATTTGAAGCGCTTAGAAGGCGAGGTCATCAACCAGCTTGAAGCGCTAGGCGAGACTCAAAGCAGCTTGGGCATGGAAGGCGAGACCGTCAGCCCCCGCCAGCTTCTAGGCATTGAGCTCAACGAACGCGCCGCCGCGCTAGCCGAGCTCGTGCTCTGGATTGGCTATTTGCAATGGCATATTCGCACCCGTGGCAACAAAGCCGTGGCCGAGCCCGTGGTGCATGATTTTGGGAATATTGAATGCCGCGATGCCGTGCTCGCCTGGGATGATTTGGATTTGGCCAAAGATGCAGACGGCAAGCTGCTCACTCGCTGGGATGGCAAGACGTTTAAGACGCATCCGACCACAGGAAGCCAAGTGCCCGATGATGCCGCCCTGCTCCCGCAATGGCATTACATTGTCCCGCGCCAAGCACTCTGGCCGAAAGCCGATTTCATCGTCGGCAACCCGCCCTTCATTGGCGCGAGCACCCTGCGCGCCGCCTTGGGCGACGGCTATGTGCTCGCGCTGCGGAAAGTGTGGCCCGAAGTGCCCGAGAGCGCCGATTTTGTGATGCATTGGTGGAGTCGCGCCGCGAGCCTCGTGAGTAAAAACAAAACCAAAAGCTTCGGCCTCATCACCACCAACAGCCTGCGCCAGACGTTTAACCGCCGCGTTGTCCAGACTGCGCTTGATGGTTTGGGCAAATCGCCTAGCCAGGACGATAAATTGTCGCCCCCCCCCCCCGAAATACGACAATTCAAACGTTTCAACCCATTGCCATCGTTTTCGCCATTGCAGACCATCCTTGGGTGGACAACGCCAATGGCGCAGCCGTGCGCATTGCGATGACTGTGGGGCGGCGCAGCGATCCAGCATCCACCACCCAAGGCCGCTTGCTCAGCGTGATGCGCGAAGAAACGGGTGAGTATGGCGAAGTGGATGTGACGCTGACCGAGAAGCAAGGGCAGATTCATGCGGATTTGAGTGTGGGGGCGAATGTGGCCACCGCGCAGAGCCTGCAAGCAACTTCAAAACTTTCAAACCGAGGCCACGAATTAGGCAGCGCGGGTTTCATCGTGACAGTTCAAGTAGCTGAAGCACTTGGTTTGGGCGGCATGAAAGGCTTAGAGCACTACATTCGCGAATACCGAAACGGTCGTGATTTGACTGACACGCCAAGAGGCGTAAAAGTGATTGACGTACACGGCCTTACAGAAGATCAACTGCGCACAAATTTGCCGATGCTTTATCAGCACCTTTTTGAGCGTGTCAAACCTGAGCGCGATGTCAACAGGATGGAAACGGTGCGAGACAAATGGTGGCTGCATCGCCGAGCCCGCGAAGATTTAAGAGCATCGCTAGTTAGCCTGCCCCGCTACATCGCCACAGTCGAAACCGCCAAGCACCGCACCTTCCAATTCCTTGATGCGAGCATCTTGCCCGACAACAAACTGATTGCGATTGCCACGGCCGATGCCTTCCATTTGGGCATTCTCGCCAGCCACTTGCATGGGCTTTGGGCGCTGGCGGCGGGCAGCTGGCTCGGTGTGGGCAACGATCCGGTGTACGTCAAATCCCGCTGCTTCGAAACTTTCCCGTTCCCCGATGACGACACCGGCCTCACGCCCGCCCTGCGCGAGACGATTGCCAACCTCGCCGAGCAGATCGACGCACACCGCAAGCGCCAGCAAGCCGCGCACCCCGGGCTCACGCTGACTGGCATGTACAACGTGCTGGAAGCCCTTCGATCCTTCGACAAGCTCAGGACAGGCCAAGCTCTGGGCGAACGAGGCGGTAATGAGCGGGGTAGCGAAGGCCGCGCCCTGACTGCCAAAGAGCAAACCATCCACACCCAAGGCTTGGTGGCCGTGCTCAAAAGCTTGCACGACGAGCTCGATGCCGCCGTGCTCGCAGCCTATGGCCTGCCCGAGCAGATCAATACCGATGCCCTGCTGGAAGCGCTGGTGCAGCTCAACGCCCGCCGCGCGGCTGAGGAAGCCGCAGGCCGCATTCGCTGGCTGCGCCCCAGCTTCCAAGATCCCGCGCGACGCCATGCAGCGAGCACGGATTCACTATCAAAAGATGAGCACTCTGCGCAATATATACGCCGGCTACAAGCCGATTTAACCTTAGAAATTGAAGAAGATGCAGCGCCCCCAGCGCAAGGCGCTGCGCCCTCCGCAGGCCGCCTCGCCACAGCAGCCGCAGGCAGCCTTGCCGCAACCGCTGCCGCAGGCAAGCCACAAGCCTGGCCCGCCGATCTATCCGCACAAATCCTCGCCGTAGCCGCCGTGCTCAGCAGCGCCCCGCAAGCCCTGAGCCTGCCCGAGATCGAAGCCCACTTCAAAGGCCGAGGCGCTTGGAAGGCCAGCCTGCCCCGCATCTTAGAAACGCTGGCCGCTTTAGGCAAAGCGCAACGAACCACGAATTCAGTACCTAGCTGGCGCTAAAACTGCACTTGCAAAGTTGTACGCATTTTAGATTTCATGTATATTTCCACATGAATCGTCTCATTTTTTCCAAAAACCCCACCAAATCAGTGGATTGGGGTAACTCCTCAAGATTTAAATTAACTTAGAAGTTAATATTCATGCATCTGCGCAAACTCCCATTTTCATCGGCAGATAGCTTTTCGGGGCAGGCGCGACAATGGAATTTGTATGCATTAGCTGAAAGCGATGGCAGCTGTTCTGTAGAGGAATTCTTGCATGAACAACTTCAAGGAGGGCAAATCAGTGCCGCTCAGCAGTTACTCGCTTTTTTGGACGACATGGTTTATGACGAGAAAGGCCCGCAGCGATGGATTGGCACACCAAGATGCCACGAATCCGTGGCAGGAAAAAAGATTTTTGAATTCAAGCAAGGTAGATTGAGAGTGCATTGGTTTTATGGGCAAGGTCAGAGTATTGTGATTTTGGCGCGAGGCGCATTGAAGCAAACGAACGCGACACCCAAACAGCTTGCAAAAGAATTGATTGCACTCAAATACAAATATGAAGAAGCTGCAAAAAGCGGCCACATCAAGATAGTCAATGAATAAAAAACTAGGAATACACATGGAAAACTTTGCACAAACACTTCAGACCGCCCGCAACGGCGATGGCTATTGGTTTGGCCGCGTCAAGCTCCATGCAGCCACGCAATTGCAAGATTTGCTTGCCTACTCCGGCATGAATCAAGAGCAATACGCTGCCAAGCTCGGCGTGAAGCCGCCGCAAGTCTCTCGCGTACTCAACGGTCTGGGCAATCCTACATTGGAGACGCTCGTCAAAATGGGCCGTTCGCTTGGCTATGTGCCACGTGTGACGTTTGTTCAAGATGTGGCACAAGCTACGACGTTTGATGCACAAGTTGATAAGGCTGATGTGAAACTGGATATTCACCGGGAGGATATGAAACCAATCTCGAATATTCTGCATTTCCAGAAGCGTCATAAGGGATGGATTAAACCTACGACGACACAAAAAACTTTCACTTATCAGCAAACTGCCAGCGGCGAGCTTCCTTTAGCAGCTTGAAGAAATTCAGTCATGCAAGCAAGCCCAGTACAAACGCTGTCCATCGTCTATCGTCGCGTAGAGATTACGCCATACCTCACGGCAGAGAACTTGATTGATGTGAACCTAAATGCTTTCGATTTTGATTGGAGTGGTGTTAGGCTAGATACAGCCACTGGTTGCTATCAAGCAGATGACGCTGACCAAGATGCAGCTCGATTCATCCTCAGCCTGCGTGTCATGGTAAAAAACGAAACAGGTAAACAGTGTCCGTATCGCGTCGATGTTGAATTATTCAGTTCGATAGCAGTCAACACACAACTTGCCAAAGACCGACGTGAGCAGCTAGCTCTTGTCAACGGTTTGGCGATTGTGTATGGCGCAGCGAGAGAACTAATCACCACCATTACGAGTCGCATGGAGTACGGGGCACTCACACTGCCTGGTGTTAATTTTCAAGATCAAGCTGCCACCGCCCACGACCTCTTATCTCCAACAGCCCCATGAGTATTTTTTAGCCTGCCACACGTTGGCGTAGAGTGAAGTTACGAATAGGTCGGCATACTAATTGCATAGATCGCAATAGAAAATTCTTGATCCAAATAACGAAAGGCTTCCGTGAAAATACTCGATAAATGTACTCAACCATCGCGTCGCAGCTCACTCAAGCTACTAGCTGCCAGCGCAGCATCGCTTGCCTTGCCCGCCTTCGCCGCTTGGCCGGACAAGCCGATCAAAATCATCGTGACTTTTCCAGCTGGTGGCGCGAGCGATATCGTAGCGCGGCTGATGGCCGAGCAGCTAGCCAAGAGCTTGGGGCAGGCCGTCGTGGTGGACAACCGGCCGGGCGCGGGCGGCAGCGTGGGCGGCTCGCTGGTCGCGCAATCGCCCGCCGACGGCTACACCCTGCTGCTGGCCAATTCCACGCCAATTTCCATTGGCCCTTTCGCGCTGGATAAGCAGCCCTATGACCCGGTTGAAGCGTTTACGCATATTGCTTCAGTGGGCGCAGCGCCTTGCGTCGTCATGGCCAATCCAGCCTCTGGCCTGCGCGTGATTACCGATGTAGAGGCGCAAGCACGCAAAGCGGGTTCGCTTAATTTCGGCTCAGGCGGGCCGGCATCCATTGGCCACATTTATGGCGAGCTGATGAAGAAAGAGCTCGCGCTCAATTTGGTGCATGTGCCGTATCGCGGTGGTGCGCCAATGTCGACCGATTTGATTGCGGGCGTGATTCCTGTGGGCATTGATGTTGTCACAGCTTATTTGCCGTTCTTCAAATCTGGCCAGCTCATTCCCCTGGTCGTCACTTCTGCCAAGCGCACGCCTTTGCTGCCCGATGTGCCGAGCATCAGCGAGCTGTTTACATACCGCAAGCTCGTGCTCGATAACTTTTTTGGCATTTCGGGCCCCGCCAAAATGCCGGCTGACATAGTGGCGCGGATCAATGCCGCATGCAACGAGATTTTGGCGAGAGACGACATCAAAAAGCGCATGCTCGATCTCGGCATCACCGCCACGCCCGGCTCGCCTGCTGCATTTGCAAGCTATGTGCGCAATCAAGTCACCGCACTTGCGCCCACCGTCAAAGGCGCAGGCGTGAAGCTTTAGGGCGGTTAATCAGCAAATTCATCGATGCTAGGCGGTGATCGTCAGACATACAGCAAAGCTTATCCGCTCCCAAGGGTTGGCGCTCTTGCGCAGCAACCAACTCAAGCCTTGAGCAGAAACTCCAGAGCGCTGCCTGCCAGCTCGATCACATCACGGTCGGCCAGCAAGACGGGCTCGTCGGTGATGTCCATGCCGTTGAGTTTGGGCGTTTGCGTGGCTTCCATGCACGAGACAAAATAGCCTTGCCTGCGATGCGCAATGGCAATGAGCGCGATGCCGGTGTGGCCGAAGGTGGAGACGGCTTTTGAGACAGGCAGCTCAAGCCCGGCAGATGTGCCGCTCAAGAGTTTGAGGCTGGCCTGCATGGCACCTGTTGCTGCGGATGCGTGCCCCTCATGCAGAGGCATGGCAACCGTTTTGCATTCATCGGTGAGTTCGTTGGCGCTGAAGTATTGGATTTTGAATTTGCCAATCGAGACGATGTCTCGGTCTTGCAGCAAATGCATGCGCACCATCGCGCCATTGATATACGTGCCGTTGGTGCTGCCAAGATCCATGACGACCACATCCATCAGACCTGAGAGCTCGAAGACGCAATGCTCGCCGCTCACCGCCAAATCGGTGAGCACAATATGGTTGCTTGGCTTGCGGCCCAGCGTGGTGCGCATCCGGGTGAGGTAGGTTCGGTGGATTTCCACACCGTCTACCGTGGTGATGAGTTGCGGCATAGCGTCTCCTACGAAGAACTGCCAGCATCTTATTCCTACGCTGGGCTTGGGGCAAGGCGCGAAAAAACCTTGCGCTTAGCCTTTGGGCTCGACATCGGTCACATCATCCAACGGGCGACGCGGTGGCTTAGCGTTGCCCGCAGCATGCGACTGCGCTTTTTTGAACACCTGCTCAAACCCCGCACGCGGATTCATCCGCATCGCAAACGGCAGCAACGGCCGCCCCGTCAGCTTGCACCAAATCGCTCGAATGCTCCAGACAGTGAGTAGGATGATCATGACGATCATCAAGCTAGCCGCAAAGATCAAGCCGGCGATGACAAGAATCAAACGCAGTAAAAAATTCATAGGCTTCAGTGTCTCAGATCAAGCAGCCTTCGCTGTAATGCCCGCAGCAAACTGAAACACACCCGGCGCATGAATCGGATCGACGCTGACGGCGATTACGCTTTTGGGTGGGAATTTGCCTTGTAGGAGCAAGGTGGACAGCGGATTTTCAATGCGCTGCTGAATCGCACGCTTGAGCGGCCGCGCGCCAAAGACGGGGTCAAAACCTACTTTAGCCAGCTCAGCCAAAGCCGCATCGGAGACCTGAAGCTCCAACTCCATCTTGGCCATGCGCTGCGTGAGCGTTTTGAGCTGAATGGCTGCAATGGCAGAGATGTTTTTCGCATCCAGCGCGTGGAAGACCACCGTCTCATCAATGCGGTTTAAAAACTCGGGGCGGAAGTGATTTTTGAGCTCATCCCAGACGGCATCTTTGATCTCACTGTGCGGCTTGCCCGCCATCGCTTGAATCATCGGGCTGCCGATATTGCTCGTCATCACAATGACCGTGTTTTTAAAGTCAACCGTGCGGCCTTGCCCATCCGTCAAGCGGCCATCATCGAGCACTTGAAGCAGCACGTTAAACACATCAGGATGCGCTTTTTCCACCTCATCGAGCAAGATGACGGAATACGGTTTGCGGCGCACGGCTTCTGTCAAATAGCCGCCTTCGTCGTAGCCCACGTAGCCGGGCGGTGCGCCGATCATGCGGGCGACGCTATGTTTCTCCATGAATTCGCTCATGTCGATGCGAATCAAATGATCTTCGCTGTCAAACAGGAAGCCCGCCAGCGCTTTGCAAAGCTCCGTCTTGCCCACGCCCGTGGGGCCAAGGAAGAGAAAGCTGCCGGTGGGGCGATTCGGGTCTGACAAGCCCGCCCGCGAGCGGCGAATCGCATTGGCCACTGCCGTGATGCCCTCCTCTTGGCCGACCACGCGCTCATGCAGGCGATCTTCCATCACAAGCAATTTATCTCGCTCGCCTTGCATCAGCTTAGCCACGGGGATGCCGGTGGCGCGCGCGACGACCTCTGCAATTTCTTCTGCGCCCACTTGCGTGCGCAGCAAGCGCGGTTTGCCAGCATCCGCGTTCTTACCTTTTTTGGCATCTTTCGCTTGTTTGTCGATGGCCGCTTTGTGCTGCTTCTCAAGCTCAGGCAGTTTGCCGTATTGCAGCTCAGCGACCGCATTGAAATCGCCCTTGCGCGTGAGCTCTTCAATTTGGAAGCGCAGCTTGTCAATCTCTTCTTTGATATGCGCGCTGCCTTGGGCTTGCGCTTTCTCAAATTTCCAAATCTCTTCAAGATCGGCAGATTCTTTTTTGAGCTTGTTGATCTCCACCTCTATCAATTCAAAGCGCTTTTTCGACGAATCATCTTTCTCGCGGCGCACCGCTTCGCGCTCGATTTGCAGCTGAATCAAGCGGCGATCCAGTTTGTCCATCACCTCGGGTTTGGAGTCAATCTCGATCTTAATTTTGGCTGCCGCCTCATCGATCAAATCAATCGCTTTATCGGGCAAGAAACGGTCTGTGATGTAGCGATGGCTCAGTTCAGCGGCGGCCACAATCGCTGGATCGGTGATCTCCACGCCATGATGGACTTCATACTTTTCTTGCAAGCCACGCAAAATCGCAATCGTGGCTTCTACGCTGGGCTCGCCGACGATGATTTTCTGAAAGCGCCGCTCCAGCGCAGCGTCTTTCTCCACGTATTTTCGGTATTCATCCAAAGTCGTCGCGCCAACGCAATGGAGCTCGCCGCGAGCCAGCGCTGGCTTGAGCATATTGCCTGCATCGAGTGCGCCTTCTGCTTTACCCGCGCCCACCATGGTGTGCAACTCGTCGATAAACACAATCGTCTGGCCTTCGTCTTTGGCCAAATCTTTGAGCACCGTTTTCAGGCGCTCTTCAAACTCGCCACGAAACTTTGCGCCCGCAAGCAGCGAGGCCATATCCAGCGAGAGCACGCGCTTTCCTTTGAGCGACTCAGGCACTTCGCCAGCTACGATGCGCTGCGCCAGGCCTTCGACAATCGCCGTCTTGCCCACACCAGGCTCGCCAATCAACACCGGATTGTTTTTCGTGCGGCGCTGCAAGACTTGGATCGCACGGCGGATTTCATCATCGCGCCCAATCACAGGATCGAGCTTGCCCATCCGGGCGCGCTCAGTCAAATCAACGCAATATTTTTTGAGTGATTCCCTTTGATCCTCAGCGTCAGCGCTATTGACCGTTTGCCCGCCGCGCACGGCGTCAATCGCCGCTTCCAAGCTTTTGCGTGACAAGCCGGCCTCTTTCGCTGCTTTGCCTAAATCCGTTTTGCTATCGGCCAAGCTAAGTAAAAACAATTCGCCAGCGATGAACTGATCGCCGCGCTTGATGCCTTCTTTTTCTGCGGCTTGAATTAGCGAGACCAAATCGCGCCCCACGGTGACCTGCTCTTGGCCTTGCACTGTTGCCAACTTTTTGATGCTGTGATCTGCCACTGCCGCGAGCGCAGCGACGTTCGCGCCAGCGCGCTGCAGCAGCGCCGTCGGCCCGTCTTCTTGCCGGAGCATCGCCGCCAAAACATGTGCCGGCTCAATATAAGCATGGTCGCCCTTGAGCGCCAGCGTTTGCGCTTCAGACAGCGCTTCTTGAAATTTTGTGGTGAGTTTGTCGAGTCTCATGATGAACCCTCATTGTTTTGCTTAGATTTATGTGGGCGTCATACGCGAAATTTCAAGTCATAAAATAGACGGGTGGATATTCATCAACTCTCTGTCAATTACATCCAAGAGCAAGACCGCATCTTGGTGCGCATCAACACGACGGCGGATCAAGAGCTGCGCCTGTGGTTCACCCGGCGGCTTACGCTGGATTTCATGCCGATGACGCAAAGAATTGTGGCCGAATGGGTGGCAAAGCAAGAAACTGTTAAATCGCCCTTAACCATGCCAGCAGCATCTGCCGATGCACAAACTAAAAGCTTGCTGGCCGATTTCAAACGCGAAGAATCCCTGCAAAAATCAGATTTCCATACGCCCTACAAAGCGCCAAACGCCTTGCCTCTAGGCGCTGAGCCTCTGCTCGTGACCGAGATCAGCATCACGCCCCTGCCCTCAGGCCAATTACAAATGGCGTTTAACGAAAAGCTGCCGCTAAACAACGGCCAACCCCATCCCAACCCACGCGGCTTTCGCGTGGCACTGGAGCAAAAATTGGTGCATGGTTTTGTGCATCTGCTGCAAAAGGCCGTTGATACATCTCAGTGGGCCAGTGCTTCGGCGGTGGCTGCGCAACCGCCAACTCTGCCGGGCGATGGAAGCATGAACGGCGGCGGGGAGCGGCCAAGGTATTTGAACTAACACTTGGATTTGACCATGCCACTGCCCAATGACACAGCCCATGCTTTTTTGCCCTACCCTGATGCATACGTGCCTCATGCTGGCGCTGGCTTGTTAGCAGGGCTCAGTTTTGGTGTGAAAGATTTGTTTGATATAGCCGGCTACCCGACAGGCGGCGGACAGCCGCTGTTATTGGCGATGTCTGGCATCAAAAAAAATACTGCTCCGGCTGTGCAGATGTTGCTCGATGCTGGTGCGAGGTTTGTCGGCAAAACCGTGACCGATGAGTTGGCCTCCTCGATGCACGGTGACAACGCGCACTTCGGTGCGCCCATCAATGGCGCAACACCTAGCCGCAATGCGGGTGGATCATCGTCTGGCTCGGCATCAGCGGTTTCAAATCATTTGTGTGACTTTGCACTCGGCAGCGACACAGGTGGCTCAGTTCGCGCTCCAGCGAATCATTGCGGCCTCTATGGCATTCGCCCCACGCTTGGGCGTATCAGTTTGGAGGGCGCTCTAGAGTTGGCACCGAGCCTAGACACTTGCGGTTATTTCGCTCGCGACATGGAGACTTTTGCACGAGTATCTGCCGTCTTGCTGGGCGATGATCCGTTGCCCATTTCTACAAAAATTCAGCTGCTGAAACCTCTTGACATGTGGGGCATGCTGGGCGAAGACGTGGTGGCTGCGCATGCCGACTCCCTCGTTCGCATTGAGGCGGTTCTCGGCAAGGCCACGCCGACTCAAGTCTTCATGGATGAGCCAGAGCATCTCACGATGTGCTTTAGGCATCTCATGGGCTATGAGGCTTGGAAGGTTTATGGCCCATTCATTGAACGCTTTCATCCACCGCTGGGGCCTGGTATTGCGCAGCGATTTGCTATGTCAAAGGCTGTGACGGGCGAGCAGTATGCCGCTGCTGGTTTGAACCGCGAGCGGTTCAAAAAACATCTTGCCGGTTTGCTGGGTACGGATGGCGTATTGGTGATACCGACTGCCGCTGATATTGCGCCTTTGAGGAGCGCTAGCGTCGAGGTGATGGATGACTATCGGAATCGCTCGATCAAATTGTTGTGTATCGCAGGCTTATCCGGTTTTCCGCAAATATCACTTCCATTGAGCCAGCGCCAAGGTGCGCCGTTGGGCTTGTCGTTGCTCGGCCCTGCTGGCAGTGACATGCATTTAGTGCGGCTGGCTCAGCAGATTGCAGATGCTTCACATAGTTAGCAGCCATTTTTTAAGCAAAAGTAGCCTCTAGCCGGCATCAAATATGCGCAAAGTGCTACTAAATTAATAGCACCCTGCATGCATGTTTATTCCCTTAACTCAGCATACGCGCGAGCCAGCTCTTGCACTCCCGCATCAATCAGATGGCCGGGTATCGCCGCATAACCTAAGCGCAGATGCGTCTGAGCAGCGGTGGATGATTTTTTGAAAAATATATCCCCTGGCTCAATCAACACACCGCGCGCTGCACAGGTCTCAGCCAGTAGCTGCGTGTTCAATCCATCGGGGCCTTTGACCCACGCACCCGAACCACCCAATGAAGGTGTGATGTGAAAATGCGGTAGATACTTGGCAAAGGCACTGTTCAGCAGCTCGCGCCGCTCTCGGTAAGTCGCGTTTAATTTGCGAATGAATGCATCTTGGTGACCTTGGGCAATGAACAAGCTGGCAGTGTGCGCGTTATTAGCTGGCGTGTGCCGCATGATGAGGCGTCGCAAGGCACGCAGTTCGCGGATCAGCTCGGCAGGTGCCACGATGTAGCCGATGCGCAAGCCATGCGCCAGAGTTTTAGACAAACTGCCCAAGTAGATCACGCGGCCATCTGTATCTAGGCTTTTCAGTGCGGGCAGTGGTCTGCCAGAAAAGTTCAGTTCGCTTTCATGGTCATCTTCAAAAAGCACCATATCGCGCTTTTTGGCCAAGGCCAAAATCTCATGCCTGCGCGACAACGGCATGGTGACCGTGGTGGGGCACTGGTGGCTGGGCGTGACGTACACGTAAGCGCATTGGCTCATGGCGCGCGAGGCGACCAAGCCATCCGAGTCAATCGGCAGTGCTTTAACGTGGTCACTTCGCAGCAAGAAATTGTTACGTGCATCAGGATAGCCGGGGTCTTCAATGCCCACCACCGTCTTGCGATCCAGCAGCACATGGGCCAACAAATAACAGGCCATCTGCGCACCCGCAGTCACCAAAATTTCATCGCGTTTGGCGATGATGCCTCGCGCGGGCAGCAGCCGGTGCTGGATCTGATCCAGCAGGGCATCTGAGTCGCGGTTGATATGGTCTTGCGCCCACTTCTTCACAGCAGGGACAAACAGCGCTTGATGTGCGCATGCTCGCCAATCTTTGAGCGGCACGAGGCTGGCATCAAACTGACCATACACAAATGGATAGGTGTAGTCTTGCCAATTGGCAGGTTTAACGATATTGCGCTGATGCCCTGCACGAGAAACAAGCCGCGCATCCCACTGAATGCCCGTGTGTGTGGCTACTTGGGGTAAGGACTGGATAGCTTGCCCCAACAAGATATCGCCATTAACCACCAAACCACTGCGAGGTGTGGCGATCAAAAAACCTTTGTCCACCAACACTTGCATGGCCAGCGAGACCGTATTGCGCGACAGACCCAAGGCCTGTGCCAACGCGCGACTCGTTGGCACTTTGGTACCTGCAGGTACTAAGCCCATCAAAATGGAAGACACCATCATCTCTTTGACCCGGCCTTGCAGTGTTGCGCTGCTGCCCGAGAATTGTGGAAAGAGCTTGGCCCAGATGCCCGTGATCTCTTGCTTTTGTCTCATGTTGCGATCCTGTCGAAAAAAATTATTCCAGCGCACCTTCTTGGTGTTTTGCACCAATCAAGGGTAATCCCGAGAAATCCTTGGCGACTACTTGGTGCGTTTTTTACAGCGCGAAGAAAAGTCGTAGGGGTTTTCATTTTGGCACCAAAATAAAATCAATCTGGCTCTATTATTCAAAAATAAATTTGCCTACCATTGCCTCAGGTCACTTGCCAGTCGGCAAGTACGCCCCTTTCAAACCTACTGCGTCTGCAATTTCTTTTACTGGATGGACACCATGAAACACCTGCTTAAAACACTGCTCATTGGCACGGCCTTCACCCTTAGCTTGGTCTCACAGGCCGTTGCTCAAACCAAGGTGGTGATTGGCCATTTTGGCGATCCTGTGCCCTATAAAGCGCTGATAGCCAACGGAGCGCTTGAAAAAGCAACGGGCTGGACGATTGAGTGGCGTCAATTTAATTCGGGTGCCGAAGTCAATGCGGCTATGGCCTCTGGCGGCATTCAAATTTCTGAAATCGGCTCTTCGCCATTGTCTGCTGGTCTCAGCTCTGGCATCGACTATCAGATGGTGTCGGTGGGCAAAGTTATTGATAGTTCAGAGGCATTGGTGAGCAGAAATGGATCTGGTATTGAAAAGGGAGCCGACTTGAAAGGCAAGAAAATTGCTGTGCCCATTGGTTCCACCGCGCACTTCTCGCTGATGGGCGCTTTAAAAATGTACGGCTTGACAGAAAAAGAGGTCACCGTTCTTGGTATGTCGCCACCAGAAATTGCGGCTGCATGGGCGCAAAACGCGATTGATGCGGCTTTTGTTTGGGTTCCTGTTCAAGCCAAATTACGTGAAAACGGCAAGGTTATGGTGACTGCTGGTGCAGTTGCCAAAACGGGCTTTAATACATTCAATGGCTGGGTTGTGCATAACAAGTTCCAAACGCCGGCCAATCGCGCAGGCATCGTTAACTTTTTCAAGGCGATGAATGAAATTAACGGTGACTATCACAAAAATAAAACCGCATGGAACGCCGACTCAGAAAAAATCAAGGCTGTCGCTGCTAGCGTAGGCGTCACGCCAGCTGCTGTCGTGTCCATGTTGGACGGCACCACTTACCCTGATGGCGATTTGAACATGTCAGCAGCTTGGATGGGCGGCGGCGCAGCTGCCACGATCAAGTCGACGGCTGAATTTCTGAAGGGCGCGGGTCGTATTAGTGCAACGGCAGACAATTACAACAAGTTTGTCAATTCCGAGTTCGCCAAAGCTGCTGCTGGCAAGTAATTCGCCTTGCGCACATCGCGTGCTGACCTGACTTGTGCAGGCAAAGGGTCAGCACGCGCCATCAACCCCTGAGGTTCACCATGTCAGCACTCAGCATCAAAAATGCGTCTGTGTTTTACCCGGTTGCGGGTAAACCGCCTGTTCACGCGCTTAAAAATATTAACCTCGACATCCATGAAAAAGAGTTTGTGGTGGCCTTGGGTGCATCAGGATGTGGAAAATCAACCCTGTTGAACCTGATTGCCGGATTCATGGCACCTAGCGAAGGTGAAATTTCGCTCAACGACCGCGTCGTCACGGGGCCAGGCGCGGACCGTTCAGTGGTGTTTCAAAAGCATGCGTTATTGCCTTGGTTAAACGTGCTGGATAACGTGGCTTTCGGTCTGAAAATTCAGGGTCACGACAAAGTCAAGCGCGAGGGCATTGCGCGAGATTTTATTAAGCTGCTGGGGCTGGAGCAGTTTGAGCAATCGGCCACTTATGAGCTGTCGGGCGGCATGCAGCAGCGCGTTGGCATTGCAAGGGCGCTCACCAGTGACCCCGCCATTTTGCTGATGGACGAACCTCTGGGCGCGCTCGATGCGCTCACCCGCGAGCGGGCGCAAGAGCTGATTTTGAAAGTGTGGCGCGACACAGGCAAGATGGTATTTTTTATCACCCACAGCGTGGAAGAAGCGCTGTTCATGGGGACCAAATTGATTGTGATGTCGCCTCGCCCGGGGCGCATTTCGCACTCATTCGACTTGCCATTTAGCCAGCGCTATTTTGAGACGGGAAATGCGCGCGAGATCAAAGCATCCGCAGAATTTATTAGCCTCAGAGAAAAGATTTTGCAGATCATCTTCGCTGACGAAGCAGGAGAGCATCATGAGTGAACCCCGCACTGCAAATGGCCCAACCACTGGTAATGGCCTCTGGGCCGGCTTGATGAAAGCCAAACCCGCCAAGCCGGGTGAAATATATGGCGTACCTGGCCAAGGCGAGAGCCTCAAAATCAGCGCCGTCGTCATTACCGGGTTGATCTTTGTCTGGTGGCTCGTCACCTATGTCGGCTTCGTCAAGCCGCTTTTCTTGCCTTCCCCAATGGCCGTGATCGACGCTTTTCTGACCATGCTCCGAGATGGTTTTACCGGTGCTAGCTTTTGGGAACACACCTGGGTCAGCACGCTGCGGGTTTTTGGCGCGTTTCTGTTGGCCTGTGTGATCGGAATCCCACTTGGCATCGCGATGGGGATGAGCCCCGTGGCACGCGGTATTTTTGACCCGCCGATTGAGTTCTACCGTCCGATTCCACCGCTGGCTTACCTACCACTGATGATCATCTGGTTCGGTATTGATGAGTTGTCTAAAGTTTTGCTGATTTTTCTGTCGGTCTTGGCACCAATGGCTTTGGGCGCGCGTGCTGGCGTGAAATCGGCGGCGATTGAGCAGATTCATGCAGCCTATTCGTTTGGCGCAACCCGCTGGCAGGTGGTTCGTATGGTGATCTTGCCATCTGCTATGCCTGAAATCTTTACGGCCATGCGAGTTGGTATTGGGTTTGGTTGGACCACACTGGTGGCTGCAGAAATGGTCGCCGCCACCTCTGGTTTGGGCTACACGGTATTGTCAGCCTCCAGATTTTTGCAGACACCGATTGTGATCATGGGGATTGTGGTGATTGCGATCATTGCCTATGCCTTTGATCACTTGGTGCGCTTTGTTGAGCGCCGCGTTGTGCCTTGGAAAGGCCGTGGTTAAGTCAATTTAATTGAGAGAAAGTCATTCCATGACGATTGAGTATTTGAAGAAAGCGACACCGCCACAAGAGGCGATTGACAATGCGACATCCGAGACTGTTGAAAGACTCTTAGCTGATATCCAAAAAAATGGCCGCGCGGCCGTTGAAAAATATGCACGTGACTTTGATGGCTGGCATGGCCCGATTGTGCTCGGCGAAGATGACTTTGCCAAAGCCAGCAAAGCCTTGAGCCAAGGTATCAAGGACGACATTGCTTTTGCGCATTCACGCGTGAAAGACTTTGCCATGCGCCAGCGCGAGTCCTTGCATGAGTTTGAAGTCGAGTTGATTAGCGGCTTGATTGCTGGGCAAAAGCTGATTCCTGTGAACACGGCGGGTTGTTACGTTCCCGGTGGTCGCTACGCCCATGCAGCATCCGCCATCATGAGCGTATGTACGGCCAAGGTTGCTGGTGTGCCGAATATCGTGGCCACATCGCCGGGCCACAAAGAGGCGGGCGTCAACCCCGCCATTTTGCACACCATGAAGCTCTGTGGTGCAGACACCGTCTTGGCATTGGGTGGCGTGCAAGGCATTGCCGCGATGGCGTTTGGCTTGTATTCACCCAAGCCGGCGGACGTGATTGTCGGCCCCGGCAACCGATTTGTGGCTGAGGCCAAGCGCACGCTATTTGGCCGCATTGGCATTGATGTAGTGGCAGGGCCGACCGAATCCGCGATCATTGCCGACGAAACCGCCGATGTGAATTTGGTGGCGGCTGACCTTGCTGGCCAAGCCGAGCACGGGCCTGACTCACCTGTGTGGCTGTACACATCCTCACGCGAGTTGGGGCTCAAGGTCATTGAGATCATGCCCTCAGTGATTGCTGCTCTTCCGGAGCTGGCACGCAATGCAGCCACCGCCGCCTGGCGTGACTACGGTGAGGTGGTGCTGGTCGGCAGCCGTGAAGAAATAGTTGAGATCAGCGACCAATATGCGCCCGAACATTTGCAGGTGTTGGCCAAAGACCTGGATTGGTGGCTATCGAAGCTGACCAACTACGGCTCTCTCTTTTTAGGTGAAGAAACCACCGTGGCATATGGCGACAAGTGTGCAGGCCCAAACCATATTTTGCCAACACGTGGTGCTGCGCGTTATTCGGGCGGCTTAAGTGTGGGCAAGTTCATCAAAACTGTGACCTACCAGCGCCTGACGCGTGGAGCGAGCCGCGAAGTGGGTCAAGTTGCGGCTCGAATCTCTCGCCTTGAAGGCATGGAAGGCCATGCGCGAACGGGTGATATCCGGTTGAAAAAATACTATCCGCAAGAATCGTTTGAATTGGGCACACTGGCTGGCCATCAGCATTGATTTCAAGATGTCTGCAACGATGAAAACACCCAACAAAGCCCGTGCGCCAGACGGCTTGTGGTTTGGCAAAGACCTGAGCACACCCGAACCGATCTCCGAGGAGTCGATAGAGCGCGCGGTGGCGTTGATGCGCACAGGCAGGTTGCATCGCTACGGTGAGCAAGGCTCAGGTTACCCCGAGCCTTCATTGCTGGAGCAAGACTATGCTGCTTATGTGGGCAGTAAGTATTGCGTGGCAATTAGCTCCTGCGGTGCAGCCATGTTCATTGCGCTGAAGGCGCTGGGCGTCGAACCGGGCGACAAAGTGCTGACCAGCACCTTTACGCTAGCGCCAGTGCCAGGTGCCATTGCGCATGCGGCGGCCGAGGCCGTGCTGATTGAAACCACCGCCGATTACATGACGGATTTGCACGACTTGGAGCACAAAGCAGCGACCAGTGGCGCTAAAGTATTTTTGCTGTCCCACATGCGAGGCCATATTGCCGATTTGGAGACAATACGCGCCATTTGCGACAAACACGGCATCGCCATCATTGAAGACTGTGCCCACACCATGGGCGCAAAGTGGGACGGCAAGCACACCGGCACATGGGGCAAAGTGGGCTGCTACAGCGCGCAGACTTATAAACACATCAACTCAGGCGAAGGCGGTTTGCTCGTCACGGATGACGACGATGTGGCTGCGCAAGCAATTTTGATGTCGGGCTGCTACATGATGTACAACCAGCATATTTTGAAGCCAGAGTCGCAAGTGTTTGAGCGCTGGAAATACGTCACCCCCAATTTCAGTATGCGCATGTCGAACTTGGCGGCAAGTCTGCTGCGCCCGCAAATTAGCCAACTGGCTGATCGCGGGCGGCGCTGGAATCACATTTATGCTGCGCTAGAGCGCGAGCTCACAAAGGCTGCACACGTCTCTGTGCCCGCACGCCACGCTAAAGAAGAATTTATCGCCAGCTCGATTCAGTTCACGCTCCATTTATCTCCACCGCAAATAGAGCGTTTCCTCAAAGAGTGTGATTTGCGTGGCCTTTATATCAAGTGGTTTGGCACGCCCGCGCCCGTGGCTTTTACCAGCAATTATGAGCACTGGCGATATCTGACCAGCGAGCCAAACGTTCCTCAATCGATGGGCATCTTGAATAAGTTGCTCGACCTACGCACCCCGCTCTCGCTCACTGATGACGACTGCGTGTTGATCGGCCGCATTGTGGCAGCCGCCAGTTTGATCGCTGCTGCCCACTGAACTTTGCCTCGTTGTTGGGTAAATCTCCTACATTTTTCATTTCAAAACATAGAGAAAAAACACCATGAAACTCACCAACTTCCCCCGCGTTCGCATCACCCACGGCCCCACACCGCTGGAGTTCATGCCGCGTTTGACAGAAGCCTTAGGCGGCCCCAACCTGTACATCAAGCGAGACGACTGCACAGGCTTGGGCACGGGTGGCAACAAAACCCGCAAGCTTGAATTTTTAATGGCAGATGCGGCAAAACACGGCGCTGACACCATCATCACGCAAGGCGCAACGCAATCGAATCACGCGCGACAGACGGTGGCCATTGCCGCCAAGATGGGCATGAAATGCGAGATCTTGCTAGAAGACCGCACGGGCTCGCAAGTTGACAACTATAAGCAATCTGGCAACGTGTTTTTAAACCATCTGTATGGTGCGAATGTGCAAGAAGTGCCCGGTGGCACCGACATGAATGTCGCTATGGCCAAGCTGGCCGATGAGCTACGCGCCAAAGGCCAAAAGCCCTACATCATCCCCGGCGGCGGCTCGAACCCGATTGGCGCTTTGGGTTATGTCGTGTGCGCGCTTGAAATGGTGGATCAATTTAACAATCTCGGCCTGAATGTGAGTTGCATCACGCATGCCACGGGCAGCGCAGGCACGCAAGCGGGCTTGGTGGTGGGCCTAGAAGGCGCACGCAGCCAAATCCCGGTACTCGGCATTGGCGTGCGCGCGCCCAAAGAAGCGCAAGAGACCAGTATTTACAACCTGGCCGTTAAAACCGCTGACTTGCTAGGCGTACACGGCAGCGTAAGCCGCGAGAGCGTCATGGCCAATTGCGACTACGTAGGCGGCGGCTACGGCGTGCCCACGCCCGGCATGATTGAAGCCGTCACCATGATGGCGAGGCTAGAAGGCATTTTGCTCGACCCCGTGTATTCAGGCAAAGGCATGGCTGGCCTCATTGATCTGTGTCGTAAAGGGCATTTTAAGAAAGGCGAGAACGTCGTGTTCTTGCACACGGGTGGCGCAGTGGCCTTGTATGGTTATATGGATGCTTTTAGCGGTTTGAAGCCACTGTAGAAACCCCTTGCAAAGCTTGCAGCATGATCGGCGTTTTAGGAGGTATGAGCCCACTAGCGGCTGTTGATTTTTTCAAAAAGGTACTGGCCGCCACGCTCGCAAAAAGCGATGAAGGTGAAATCGCTTGAAGAGATTTGATCAGGAACCACCTGCGCTATTTTTAACTGATGTGGGGTTCGTACCACCAGCAACATTTGCCGCCGCAACGCCCCACTTGGCCAGCGCGGCATCATCGCTCACCCGCGCATCGACCCATCTTGCCCCAGAAGGCGTCAGTTCCTTTTTCCAAAAAGGTGCTTGGGTTTTCAAGTAATCCATCAAGAATTCACAAGCTTGGAAACTCATCCCCCGATGCGCAGAAGTCACTGCCACCATCACAATTTGATCCAGCGGTTGCATCACGCCAACCCGGTGAATCACGCGAGAAGCATAGATATCAAAGCGAGCAAACGCATCGTCAATCATCGTCTCAATAGATTTTTCCGTCATGCCCGGATAGTGCTCAAGCTCCAAGGTACTGACATCCAATCCGTCATTGCGATCCCGTACCGTGCCCACAAAGCTGCAAACTGCGCCGACCCTCGTATCGCCTGCGCGCAGCGCTGCAATTTCAGTCGCAAGATCAAAATCCTGAGTTTGAATCACAACTCTTGATGTGACGCGCGGCTTCATCGCACTCATCGCACTTATCCCCCCGTCACCGGCGGGAAGAAGGCCACTTCGCAGCCTTCAGTCAGCATCTCTGATTCTTCCACCATCGTGTGATTCAGCGCCACGCGCAACGCTTGGCCGCGCGCGAGCGCATCGGCAAACGCACCGCCGCGAGCGATCAGCTCGTCGCGCAATGCGGCAGCAGTTGGCGCGGCGGTTTGAAGCTGCTCGCCGTTTGTGCCCAGCGCCTCGCGCACGGAGGCAAAATATTTGATGGAAACGCTCTTCATAGCAAATCAGAAAAAGGAATAAAGCGCACGATATCACCTTGCGTGATTTTGTGTCCTGCTGGCACATCAATCAGCCCATCGGCCCACACGCAGGATGTGAGCACGCTCGAATTTTGATTCGGAAAAAGATCCAAGCCGCCTTGCGCATTACGCTTAGCCCGCAAGAATTCACGGCGTTTATCGGCTTTAGCACACGTAAAATCTGCGCGGAGCGCTATTGAATGAATAGCATATAGGTTACCGCTTTGTCCGGACAAACGCGCCAGCAGCGGGCTCACAAGCAGTAAAAAAGTGACGAAGCTGGAGACAGGATTGCCGGGCAAGCCGACGAAATGTGCGAATCCATGATCTGTTCGCACTGAGCTTGTCGAAGTGGTCGCGCTAGCCAAGCCTTCGACAGGCTCAGGCCGAACGGTGGGCTGGTTTCGACTGACCCGCCCGTAAGCAAACGGCTTGCCCGGCTTCATCGATATGCTCCACAAATCCAAGCTGCCCAAGGCTTGCACAGCAGGCTTGACGTGATCTTCCTCGCCCACGCTAACGCCACCGCTGGTCAAGATCAAATCATGCGATTGAGCTGCTATTTGCAGCGCTTGCACTGTCGCTTCGCGTCGATCAGGCACGATACCTAAGTCTGTCACATCGCAACCCGCGCGCAACAACATCGCTCGCAGGAAGAAGCGATTAGAGTTGTAAATTGCGCTGGGCGGCAACGCATGCGGAGCAACCTCGCCGGGCATGACCAGTTCATCGCCCGTAGAAAACAACGCCACACGCACTCGGCGGCTCACCAGCAATTGGTTCATACCCAAACTAGCAGCTAGCCCAAGCGCAGCGGGCGCAAGCAGCTCTCCTTTTGAGAGCGCTTTTGCGCCAAATTTCACATCTTCACCGTGCAGCCGCACCCATTGCCCGGTCTTGGGAATCACATTCACCTGCACATGCTCCGTATCCAAAGCCGTGCAATCTTCCTGCATTACCACGCAATCCGCGCCCAGCGGCATGGGCGCGCCCGTAAAAATTTTTGCAACGCTCTGCGCAGCCAAAGGCTCACCAAAATGCCCCGCAGGAATGCGCTGCGACACAGGCAACGCAACGCCTGCTGCCTGCACATCGGCGCTTCGCATCGCATAACCATCCATCTGCGAATTGTCAAAGCCCGGCACATCGAGCGGGCTCACCACATCAGCGCCCAGCACGCGACGATCTGCATCAAACGTAGAAACCGTCTCTGTCTCACAAAGCGGCTCGGCAGCCGCTAAAAGCTCAGCAAGCGCTTCTTCTAGCGTTCGCAGCGACGGGAATTTTGGAGCATTCATAACGGTTAACTGTAATGGCTCGCCACATATTCAAAACGGTCGCCATGAACAATGAGCCATTGCGCCACGGCATCTGCGCTGTTGACATCGAGAACAGGCCGCAGCGTTTTGCCTTCAAAGATTTGCGGTGCATCGGTGGCAATCGCTACGATGAAATCATCCACTTCATACAGCGTTGGCTTACCCGCGCTGGGGCGATGCACTTCGATTTTTTGAATGTCCGATTGCTTGAAGCCTTCCACCAGCACCCAATCCACGCCCTCATAAAGCTCGGCGAGTAAATGATGCACAGACAACTGAGTCTCTTTTTCAAACTCTCGCATCAAAGCCACACGGCGGCTGGAAGCCACCACCACTTCAAACGCGCCAGCTTCGCGATGACGATGCGTGTCTTTGCCCGGATGATCGATGTCGAACGCATGGTGTGCATGCTTAACAACAGAGACGCGAAGCCCGCGCAATTTGAGCGCGCTGATCAGGTTTTCCACCAGCGTCGTCTTGCCCGAACCGGAGTAACCGGCAAATCCAATGACTTTCATATTGCTCTTTATTTGATAGCATGCTGCGCAGTAAATACGCCGGCAGAGTGCTATTTTCTCTTAAATTCTCAGGAATGCTTCTCGATCAAAGCTTTCACTTGATCAACATCAGGCTTCATCACCATCACGCGCTTGGGCAAAGCTTCAATGCCCTCAAATTTTGCAGGGCGCGAGGGCTCGCGCCCTAGCGCCTCCACAATCGTCGCAGCGAATTTGATCGGCAGCGCAGTTTCTAAAACGATCATCGGCACGCCGCTTTTGGCATGCTCGCAAGCCACCTTGACGCCATCTGCCGTGTGCGTATCAATCATGATGCCGTGTTGCTCAAACACTTCTTTGATGGTTTGCAAACGATTCGCATGTGTGCTCTTGCCGCTGGCAAAACCGTATTTGCCTGCGGCTTGTGCGAAGCGCGCATCGCCACTCAAATCAAACATGCCTTTGGCGCTCAGCTGCGCGGTAAACAAATCCTTTAATGCCGCACCATCGCGCCCAATCAAATCAAAAACAAAGCGTTCAAAGTTGCTCGCCTTGGAAATATCCATCGACGGGCTAGACGTCTCATGCGTATCCGCGCTGCCGCGCACGCGATACACGCCCGTGCGGAAAAATTCATCCAATACGTCGTTTTCATTGGTAGCCACCACCAGAGTGTCGATCGGCAGCCCCATCATGCGAGCCACATGCCCCGCACAGACGTTACCAAAATTGCCGCTCGGCACAGTGAAACTCACCTTTTGTGCATTCGAGCTTGTTGCATACAAATAGCCAGCAAAGTAGTACACCACCTGCGCCAAGAGCCGCGCCCAGTTAATCGAATTGACCGTGCCAATTTTGTATTTTTTCTTGAAAACCAAATCATTCGACACGGCTTTGACCATGTCTTGGCAATCGTCAAACACGCCTTCCACGGCAATGTTAAAAATATTCTCATCCATCAAGCTAAACATCTGCGCCTGCTGAAACGGGCTCATCCGGTTGTGTGGGCTGAGCATAAAGACCTTCACGCCTTTCTTGCCGCGCATCGCATATTCCGCCGCGCTTCCCGTATCGCCGCTGGTGGCGCCAAAAATGTTCAAAGTCTCATTGCGCCGCGCGAGCTCGTATTCAAACAAATTGCCCAGCAACTGCATCGCCATGTCTTTGAAAGCGAGCGTCGGGCCATTGGAGAGCGCCTGCAAATGCAAGCCCGACTCGCCCAGCTGCGAGACAGGCGTGATCTCTTTCGTGCCGTACACCTCTTGCGTGTAAGTCTTCTCGCAAAGTCGCTTCAAATCAGCAGCGGGAATATCGTCAATGTAGAGCGAGAGAATTTCAAACGCCAAGGCGGCATAGCCCTGCGATACAAGCACACCACGCAGTTCAGTGAGCTTCGCATCATTCATCTGCGGATATGTCTCAGGCATGTAAAGCCCGCCATCAGGCGCGAGGCCTTCGAGAAGAATGTCAGAGAAGCCAAGTCGGCCAGCATGGCCACGGGTGGAGAGGTATTTCATTGGGGGGAAAGGTCAATTCAATTCAAGAAAATTGGTGCGGCCACGGTCTGGCACATCGATGTGGCCTCTACCGTCAACAATTGTCATTTCTTAGCACCCAAAGCATTCTTGTTGGGCACGCTAGGCTGCTTCACCGCGAACATGATCACCGTTCCATCAGGCTTGATGTCGTAGTCAATCTTTTGCCCCGGCTTCACGCCCAAAGCCAGCTGCACGGCTTTGGGCACAGTAATTTGGTTTTTGGCAGTGAGGACGTAACTCATTGGATTGTTGGCTTTACACAGCAGGCATGATTTTATCTTTTTGAGATATTGGCATCTATCATCATTGACTTCGCACCGAAAGCCTCTTTGCGGCTGGCGGCAATGAGGGCTGCTGAGCAAAGAGCAAACTACAACCGAGCTGCCAACCTCGCCGCCTGGTCAATCGCCCGCTTCGCATCTAATTCACCGGCCTCCTTCGCGCCACCGATCACATGCGCGTGCTTACCCAGCGCTTGCAATTCATCGGCCAGCGCGCGCAAGGGCAGTTGCCCAGCGCAGAGCACGATGGTGTCAGCCTCAATCCAGCGGGGGTTCTCGCGCTTTTCGCCGTCGCTCACCATCAGGCCTTCATCGCCAATGCGCTCATAGTTCACGCCGCCCACCATGCGCACTTGCTTGCATTTCAGTGCAGTACGGTGAATCCAGCCGGTGGTCTTGCCCAGGTTTTCGCCGAGCTTGCCTTCTTTGCGTTGTAACAAGGTAATTTGCCGCGCAGGAGGCTCAACTTGCGGGCCAGCAGCAGCCAAGCCGCCCGGCGCAGCAGCAGGATCGGTCACACCCCACTCTGCTTGCCACTCAGCCAAATTCGTCGTGGTGGAATGCCCACCGGTCACCAAAAACTCAGCCACATCAAAACCAATGCCGCCCGCCCCAATGATGGCCACGCGCTTGCCCACAGGCTTCTTCTCGCGCAACACCTCGATATAGCTCAGCACCTTCGCATGGTCTTGCCCCGCAATCTTCGGATCACGCGGGAGCACGCCTGTGGCGATGATCACTTCATCAAAATCTTTCACGTCAACTGCTGCCACGCGCTTGTCCAAGTGCAAATCCACACCGGTCACTTCCACCCGCCGCTTAAAGTAGCGCAGCATCTCGTGAAACTCTTCTTTACCGGGCACTCGGCTTGCCATATTGAGCTGGCCACCCACTTGGCTTGCTGCATCAAACAAACTCACCGCATGCCCGCGCTCGGCCAGCACTGTGGCCGCCGTTAAGCCCGCAGGCCCTGCACCCACCACTGCGATGCGCTTTTTCGCCCCATTCGCTTTGATGGGGCGATACACCAGCTCTGTCTCATGGCAAGCACGCGGGTTCACCAAGCAGCTGGCCAACTTATTTTTAAACGCATGATCCAAGCAAGCCTGATTACAAGCAATGCAAGTATTGATCTGATCAGCCTGCGAGAGCCTCGCCTTCTTCACAAAATGCGGATCCGCTAAAAGTGGCCGCGCCATCGAAACCATATCTGCGCAGCCATCAGAGAGCACTTGCTCAGCCACCTCGGGCGTGTTGATGCGATTACTCGTCACCAGCGGCGTGGTGATTCCTGCGGAAGCAAACTCCGCCTTCATCTTCTGCGTCACCCATGCAAAAGCCGCGCGTGGCACGCTGGTGGCAATGGTGGGCACGCGCGCTTCATGCCAGCCGATGCCGGTGTTGATGATGCTCGCGCCGCCTCGCGCCACCGCTTTGCCAAGCGTCACGATCTCATCCCAACTGCTCCCGCCCGGCACCAAATCAATCATCGACAGCCGATAAATAATGATGAAATCCTTGCCAGTAGCCTCCCGCGTGCGCTGCACAATTTCTAGCGGCAGCCGCATACGATTGGAATAATCGCCGCCCCATTCGTCGTCGCGCTGATTGGTGGCTTTCGATAGGAATTGGTTGATCAAATACCCTTCCGAGCCCATGATCTCCACGCCGTCATAACCTGCTTCCCGAGCCTTCGCAGCGCAGTTCACAAACGCTTTGATCTGCCGCTCCACGCCACTGCTAGACAGCTCAAACGGTGTGAACGGCGTGATCGGAGATTTCAATCGCGTAGGTGCGACAGCCAGCGGGTGATACGCATAGCGCCCCGTGTGCAAAATTTGCAGCGCAATCTTGCCGCCCGCGCTGTGTACAGCATCAGTCACCACGCGATGCCGCTTAGCCGCACGCGAGGTAGAAAGCGTGCCCGCAAACGGCTTCGTCCAGCCCGCAATATTCGGCGCAAACCCGCCAGTCACCATCAGCCCCACTTCGCCCTCAGCCCGCTCGCGGAAATAAGCCGCCAAGCGACTCAAATCCCGCCCCTCTTCCAGCCCCGTGTGCATCGAGCCCATGAGCACACGGTTTTTAAGCGTGGTGAAGCCGAGATCGAGGGGGGCTAAAAGACGTGGGTAAAGCGGGTGAGACGTTGCAATAAAGGCAGAAGAGGTATTTGAATTCATGTCGTGCATCATAGATGCGCACTGCGATCCACCCACGCGCAAATGAGACACGTTGCTAGAGACAGAAGCCTAGCACCGCACAGGATTTATTCCTTCGATTGCCTTGTCGCGGGCTTACTGGCGAGCTTCACGTTGCGGTTTATACAATCAAGCGCTTTCTAAATAAGCGCAAGGAAACCCGTCAAGCACTATAAATTCAATAGCAGTCTGCGCTTTAAATACGCCGGCTAGTGACTAAAAAGGCTTAAAAATTAGGCTTAAAGTAAAGCCTAATAACTTACACAGTAGATTTTAGTTTAAATCGTCAAGGGCAAAGAAGTGGTTTTTATTCGCAGTGGAACACGCGCATTCACATAAGGCGCAAACGGCTGATCTGTGATCCGGGCCGCGATGATTTTTGCTTGCCTGCCAATCGGTTCAATGTAGCGGCTGACCTGCCCATGAATCGCGATGCAATCACCCAGAGCATGAATATTCGGGATATTGGTGGCGAGCGTTTGAGCATGCACACTGATGCCATTGTTCCAAGCCAAACCCGCGCTTTGCGCCAAGCGGCTAGGTGTTTGCAGCCCAGTGGCAACAACAACATGATCCACACGATACTCATCGCCGGCAGCTGTCGTGATTATTTTCTCATCCGCCGCCTGCGCCTGCTCTACAGCGCTGATCTGCACATTGCCAATAAAGCGCAAGCCAAGCTTTTGCCAAGCGCTAAGAAGCTGCGCAGATTGCTCTGCAGAGATCGCAGCTGCCAAAGGACGCTCCGCCACATCAAGCAGGGTCACAGTGTGGCCACCCAGCGCCAAATCATTCGCCAACTCACAGCCCACCAATCCAGCGCCAATCACCGCGATGCTTTTACCACCACCACCACTGCCACTTTTGCTCAAAGCAGAGCGAAATTTCGCATAAGTCTGCAAGTGGTTGATGCGCCAACACAGCGCCGCCGGATATTGCGGCATGGCGCTGGGCTCAGCGCCGTGTGCTAGCACCAGATGCTGGTAACGCAACGTGCCGCGGCTCGTGCGCAACTGGCAGCACGTGGGTGTGATGCGAATGGCTTGCGTGTGGGCAAGCAATCGGATGTTGAGCCGCTGCGCAGCAAGCGCCCCAGCCTCACGCGGCAATTTATCCACGTCCACACTACGCGCCATAGCGACAGACAACAACGGCTTGTTGTACACATCGCCATTGCAAGCCGTGACCATCGTGATCGGCATGGCCGCATCTTGCGCGCGCAGGGCTTGCGCGATTTGCCAGCCAGCACGCCCAGCACCGATGATCACCGTGCCTGCAGAGCGCTTGGCAACCAACAATGGGCGAGCGCGTGCTCGCTTGCTGATCATCGGCTCATCAACATACAACTCGAAATCGGCCTTGGTCACGCCGCACAGCGGGCAAGCCCAATCCTCTGGAATATCCGCAAACCGTGTGCCGGCGGCCAAGCCACTGTCTTCGTCGCCTTTGCTCTCGTCGTAGATCAGGCCGCAAGCTCGGCAGATGTAGCGCGCCCAAGCTGCGCGAGTGTCGTGGCCTACTTCCGCTAATTCGCCTACGCGAGCGCTCACGCTGGCGTCTCCATCGCAGACAAACGCGCAATCTCTTTACGTAGATGTTTGACTGCTGGCGTCACGATGGCCACAAAATGCGATTCGCGCACACGCCGCTGCACATCCGAGCTCATCAAATAACCTCGCGCGCCTTGATGCAGCAAAGCAGACTGCGCAGCGCGCAAAGCCAGCTCGGAGGCATGCGCGCGCGCATCCAGCACATCAATCACGAATTGTTGATCCGATGCAAAAGGTGTTTGAGCTAGTTTCATGATGCGCGCGGTGAGATCGTCTAGCTCGGCTTGTAGATCGTCGGGGCGATCATCGAGGAATGCATTCACATGCCCCAGCTGCCGCTCAACCGTCCACATCGAATCAATCGCACCTTGCGCAACGCCCAAGCCCATGCCCGTTTGCAGCAAAATAAAAGCAGCACGAATGCGCCCGATAAACGGCCGCACAGGATCGGCAATGATGTCTTTTGCACCCACAAAATAATCCGTTAGCCGCACAGCCCAAGTGTTCGTGCCTTCCATGGCAGAAAACGAAGGGCAATTGCGCAACTCAACGCCGGGTGCATCGCAACGCACCATGAACATAATCTCCGTCGTCGCAGCGCCCTCGGTGACCACATCAGCCACCGCACCAAAATAATGGTCGGGTCCCAAATTACTCACCCAAGGCAGATTGCCGTTCACCACATAACCACCACTGACCTTTCTCGCATGCAACAAAAAGGTCTCAATGCCGGCAAAAGTTTTCATCGGGTTCGACATGCCTGTAGCGCCCAAGGTTTGGCCCTTGCCATGCAGAACCAGCGCCTCGCCCATTAATGCGGGGTTGCCAGACTGCTCCATATACACGCCGCAAACATCATGACACCACACCATAAACCCCGTTGCGCCGCAAATGCGCGAGACCTCCGCCATCGCTGCAATCGCTTGACCATAGTTGGCAGCTTTGCCGGGCTCGGCAATGTGCGCATTAAGCGCGCCCAGCTCACCAAGCTTATACAAAATTGATTTTGGGTAAATGCCCCGGCGATCAATATCATCCGCCAGCTCTGCCAGCGGGCCATTGGCCAGCTGGCGTACAGCGGCAATCAAATCAAGCTCGGGTGCAACATCAGCAACCGGTCGTTCGAGGACTTCCATACTTACTCCTTGCGAAAATTCGATAAGGCTGGGCTTCAGGCCAACGCAATCTCAAATGCAATTGGATTGCGCATCGTGTTAGCCACGGGCGAATAAAAATTGGCCTGCTTCACGATTTCATCGAGCTCTTCGCGCGAAGCATCGCCTTCGATTGCCACCTTCACGCGAATCGCTTGAAAACCCATCTCGGGCGCAAGCTTTTCTGCGCCGCCTGCACCCCAAGCAGCTGGGTTGCCGATGTCGCCTTCCATGAAGATTTCCAGCTTGCTGAGCTTGATTTTTTTCCAAGTGGCCACAGCCGTGATGCCC
Source organism: Variovorax sp. (assembly GCA_031376455.1). GTDB lineage: Bacteria > Pseudomonadota > Gammaproteobacteria > Burkholderiales > Burkholderiaceae_C > JANMDU01. The sequence goes on from JANMDU010000074.1 coordinate 33,272, forward strand.
ACTGCGAGGCAGCCGCCCAAGCCAGACAATACGATCTCGCCCGGTGCAGGTGCTGTGTCCTCGCCAAACAAATGCAGCGGCTCATCCACCACCACTGGCGCATGATTGCCCACATAGCTAAGCGAGCGATACATTCCTTGCATCACGGTTTTCACTTTGTTCGTGCCGCGTGAGGCAGGGTTGGCGCAGCCTTTAGCAGCAAATGCGGCTAGGCCTTCGCTGTCAATGGGCTTCAAGTAAGTTTTCAGGATGGTGGGAGTTGAGGTAGGGGCTTCTAATACAGTGGTGCTCATAGTGTGTGACTTTCTAAATAATGTTCAAGCGGCCATCGCCAATTCTTGTGTTGAAGCTGTGTTGTCCGCTTTGGGTTTGATGATCGGTGCAGCCGTCTCGATAGGAAGCGATTCATCGCGCGACCATTCATTCCATGAGCCAAAATACATACGCACATCTGAAAAGCCAGCTTGCTTCAAGGCCAAGAAAGTATTGGATGCTCGTGCGCCCTTGAAGCAATAGAGATACACAGTGTCGGATGTAGAAATACCTGCGGTCGCACATTCAGCCTGTACTTCAAGCGGTGATTTAAAAACTGGCCCTGCGCTCGTTGGCTTCATAAAGCGATACCACTCAATCCATTTCGCTCCGGGCAAACGGCCTTTGCGTGGCGCAAAGTCTTTACCGTAAGGGCTGGAGCTCTCGCCGGTCCATTCGTCAATATCGCGCACATCCAGTAGCTTGATATCGGTGTTCAACGCTGCGGCCACATCATCTTTAGTGATCATCACGTCTGCGCCCGTCAGGTTAGAGGGAAAGGTCATGCCAACAGACGCGGGCTTGTCGGTGCTCACGGGCATAGCAGCTGCTTTCCATGCAGAAAAACCTCCATTGAGCACTTTGATTTTGGGATAACCCAGCCAGGTCAGCAGATAGTAGCCACGGCAGGATTGGCCGTAGCCGCTGTTCAAAGCGTCTTCATAAAACACAGCCGTCTCTGCGCCGGATAAACCAACCGCTCCAAAATGCTCAGCAAAGGTGGATTTGAGCGCTTGCAATCCTTCCGCTGTAGAAGTTGCCAGAAAAGTAAATATCTCTCGCATATTAAATGCACCCGGTATATGCCCCACTGCATAAGTATCTGCATCACGTGTGTCAATGATGACGACGGATTCCGAAGCTTGCAGAGCGGTCAATTGCTCAGGAGAAATAAGAACCGAGGTGGGGGTGGGGGTGGAAAGCATAGAAGCGGTGGTCATGGCATTCTCCAATTAGATTCACGGTACATACCGTGTACTTGCATTTGCAACCCGCATGCCAAGTTGGTTTGATTTGCTTAAATAAAGAGTATTTAGCTCTCTAGCCGGCAATTTATATACGCAAGCCGCTATTTATTTAATAGCAATTTTCCTCTAGAGCCAGCTAATGCGCATGAAGGCCACCAACGCAATGTCTACAAATTGTCGGCAATGTGTAAGCCCAGCTTGCGCATGCGATACCCGAATTGCCGCGCGGTGAGGCCCATGGCCTGTGCGGCACGCGATTGATTACCGCCATGCGTCTGCAAAGCCTGTTGCAATTGCTCAGCGCTATGGGATTGCGCACTTTGGTAGTCGCGTACCCAAGCTGCAGGCGATGGCTGAGTTTGGTGCGCTGCTGGCTTTTTGCTTTGCACATGCGCGCTCTGAGTGCTCACGCTAATCGTGCCAGCAGTAGGCAAAAACTGCAGCATCTCTTTGCGCTGCACCATCGCGCTATCGGTCAGCAACACCAAGCGCTCAATCACATTGCCCAGCTCGCGAATATTGCCCGGCCATGGGTGCTGCTCCAGCAACGCCAAAGCCTCGGGCGACAAGCTCACATTGCGCTGATTGCCTTGGTTGACGCGGTTTAAAAAATGCAGCGCTAACTCACGAATATCTTGGGAGCGCTCGCGCAGTGATGGCAAGCGAATCGGAATCACATTGAGCCGATAAAACAAATCCCGCCTAAACAAGCCGCGCTCCACATCACTTGCCAAATCGCGATTGGTCGCAGCCACCAAGCGCACCGAGACTTTGATTTCTCGCTTGCCCCCTAGGCGCACAACCGTACCCTCTTGCAGCGCGCGCAACAGTTTGGTTTGCATCGCCAGTGGCATCTCGCCAATTTCGTCCAAAAAGATCGTGCCGCGATCCGCTTGCTCAAACCATCCCGCGCGCGCCGCTTGAGCGCCCGTGAACGCACCGCGCTCATACCCAAAGAGCTCGGATTCAAACAAGGTATCGGGAATGGCTGCGCAGTTGACC
>JANMDU010000119.1:0-7382 GCA_031376455.1 Variovorax sp.
CTGTGGGAGCCGTATTTGGGCGGGCTCATGGTCCCGGCTCGGGAAAGTGGCGACACCTGTCGCCTGAAATGAAGATGTTAAGGCTGCGCGTTGACGGTCCCTGTGCTGCGAAAATCGCCCGCCCAAATACGGCTCCCACAGACCCGTTTAGTGCAACGCGAACAATGCTCGCGCGAAGATTTTTTGCATTGCATGTAGGCCTCGGCTGGGCGCTCAGCAGCTTGGCGATTTTGGCGGCGCAGGGTTCTAGAAACGCAAGTGCGTTTCTTTCGTTATTTCAAGCGACGGGTGTCGCGTAGCTCCCGAGACGGCTCATGAGCCAAGCTGATGAGCGCCCAGCCGAGGCCGGTCTTAGCCAATAGAAAATAAATCAGTGATTCTGCGATCCACGATGCGCCCACGCCGTGGTGTGCTTTTCAATGTACGAGAAGAACTCATACATCGCCATCGCCATCACACTGATGAGCACCAAGCCTGCAAAAGCAAGCGGCAAGCGCTGCTGACTACCAGCGGTTTGCATCAGCGAGCCGATGCCTGAATCGCCTGCTGTCATCTCAGCGAGCACTGTGCCCACAAAAGCGAGTGTGATCGCTACTTTGAGCGAGCCATAAAAGTACGGCATGCATCGCGGCAGGCCGATCTTCGTCAAAATATCCCAACGCTTGGCACCGAGTACGCGCAAGACATCCTCCAGCTCGGGCTCTAGCGTGGCTAAGCCTGTTGCGATGTTCACCGTGATGGGGAAAAAGCTGATCAGAAAAGCCGTCAAGATGCCAGGGCCCACGCCGATGCCAAACCACACCACGAGGATCGGCACGATGGCTGCTTTCGGCACGGCATTAAAGCCGACCATGAGAGGATAAAAAGCAGCGTAGGCCATGGGTGATGAGCCGACGATGAAGCCAAGCAACACGCCCACAGCAATCGCTATTGCAAAGCCGACCATCGTGACCCAAAAGGTTTGCCATGCAGCTTTGAGCAAAGGCTCTTTAAATTCCACGAATTCTTTGGCAATTTGCAAAGGGCTAGGGAAGATGAATTCGGCGATGTTAAAAAAGCTGACGACGGCTTGCCAGAGCAGCACGATCAAGATCAACACAGCAATCGGGGCGAAGCGCTCAAAGTTTTTGGTCATCATGATGGGCTCGCTTTACTGAACAACAGCCGTCGTTTTACCTGCACCGTGACGGATGGCACCGATGTGCCCACGCAGCTCTTGAACAATCGCCGTGAATTCGGGTGAATAGGTCACTTCCAAATCACGCGGGCGCGGCAGATCAATATCGCGCTGCACGATAAATCGCCCTGGGCTCTTGCTCATGCAATACACACGATCAGCAAGAAACACGCTCTCGCGCAAATCATGCGTCACCAAGATCACATTGAATTTTTGCGCGGCATGCAAATCGCGCAGGGCGCACCACAGCTCCTCGCGCGTGAAGGCATCAAGCGCGCCGAAAGGCTCATCAAGTAGCAGCATTTTCGGCTCATGAATCAAGGCGCGGCAAATCGATGCGCGCTGCTGCATGCCGCCTGAGAGCTGCCAAGGAAATTTTTTCTCGTAGCCACCGAGACCCACCGATTGCAAAAGTTTGGAGGCACGCTCTTCATATTCTTTGCGCTTGGATTTGAAATTGCTGCGGTACGGCTCGACGATTTCAAGCGGGAGCAGCACGTTATCAATCGTTGTGCGCCATGGAAGGAGTGATGGCGCTTGGAATGCCATGCCGGAGATTTTGAGCGGTCCTGTGACGGGGCTGCCATCCACATGAATCGTGCCTTTACTCGGCATCTTCAATCCCGTCGTGAGCTTCATGAAGGTGGATTTGCCGCAGCCTGAGGGCCCTACGATGGCGATGAATTCGCCTTGCGTCATTTGCAGCGAAATATCTTCAACAGCAAAATTGCCCTGTGCCAAAAGCTCGTCGTTGTAGGCGAGCCAGACGTTTTGAAAATCAACGAAGGGTCGTGCGGCAGAAGCGTTGGCGGGAGAGTTCATTTTTTAAACCAAATCGGCACCTAGCCGGCATACTTATTGCGTATAGTGCTCACTATTAAATAGCAAGAAGCCAGAAGAGTTGATGGATTCTTCTGGCTTATTTAGGGAGCTTTGAGGCGTTTATTTTTTAACCGCAGGCAAAATATTGAGGTCGGCTTTGGTGGGCAAAAAGCTGCCATTCCAGACATCGTCTACCTTTACGCGGCTCTTCGTGTTGAACGCATCGGAGACCTGTGATGCCATGAGCGACATGCGGCCAGGATTGATCTGACCAAAACCTTCGGCGCGCGCATCAGGGCTGTTGATCACGGAATCAATCGCCAGCCGCAGGCGGCGCTCTTCGAGTTCGACATTGATGATGCCATCGCGATTTTTGACGTACTGAATCGCGACATCAGGCTTGGCCATCACTTCTTTTGCGCCCTTGGTGAACGCAGAGAGGAATGCTTTGATCGCTGCAGGATTTTCTTTGATCATCTTGGGGCTGGCGATGACCACGTTGCCATACAACTTCACACCATAACTTGGGTAAGGCAGGATCACGACATCTTCAGCTTTGACGCCGCGCGCCTCTAGATTGAGCAAAGAGGTGAACGAAAAACCTGTGATCGCATCCACATCACCGCGCGCCAGCATCGTCTCGCGCAGGGGCGGATCCATCGTGACCCAATTAACTGCACCTACAGCGTTGGCCTTTTGAAAGATGGGGAATGCGCGGCGGCCGGCATCAAACACGGGCGCACCGAGCTTTTTGCCCACCAAGTCTGCTGGCTTGGTGATGCCGCTTTTCTTGAGCGCCAGCACAGCGGCTGGCGTGTTGTTGTAGACCATCATGACCGCGACTGGCTTGTTGGGCGCATCGGGGTTGTTGGCGTGAAATTCCATGAGCGCCGCCATATCGGCAAAGCCCATCTCATAAGCGCCCGTGGCGACGCGCTGAACGGCTGCGCCTGAGCCCGTGCCTGCGTCCAAATTGACATCGAGCTTGACGTCTTTGAAGTAGCCTTTCGCTATTGGGGAAAGGAACAAGGCTGAAGGGCCTTCAAAGCGCCAGTCGAGCACAAATTTGATGGGGGTATTGGCCTGAGCAAACGCGCCGGTGGCCACCAGTGTCGCTGCAGCGAGGGTTGAGGCGGCAAGTGCCTTGAAGGTCAAACGTTTGTTCATAAAAAACTCCGAAAAATGAGAAAAGAGCGGTTGAGAATACTGACAGCGTCATTCGATGCAAGAAAAGTGCCGCGTTTTGGCAGTGCTCGCAGAGTCATTGCGCCCTGTTTGCGTGCAGATTGTATACAGTTTGGTGCGCAAATCTGTGCGCGAAAACCCGTAATGAGGCGCGCTCAGGATCTGACTGCGGAGGCCTTTAGCGAAGCAAATCGCTTAAGGATCGGGCGATCACTTTCGTAGCCCGACGCAGATCAACAAGCGCCAAGCGTTCATCGGCTCTTTTGGCATTGGATTCCAAGACGGTTCGCGGGCCTGCGCCATAAATCACGCCGGGAATGCCGCGTTCGACATAAAGGCGCACATCCGTGTAAAGCGGTGTGCCCAAAGCGGGGATCGGTTCGCCGAACACATCGGCGCCATGCTTTTGCAGGGCTTGTACGAGAGGCGCGTTGCCGGGCAAAGGCTTCATGGCTTGGGCGAGAAGCAGGCGCTTGATATCAATTTGAATTGCACCCGAACCGCGTGGTGGCTGGTAGCTGGCTGCAGCTTTTGAGATTGTGTCGCGAATGCTTTGCTCGACGAGAGCTGCATCTTCTTCGGGGATCATGCGACGATCGAGCTTGAACGTCACTTTTCCCGGTACGACGTTGGTATTCGTCCCGCCTTCAATCATGCCAATGTTGAGATACGGATGCGTGATGCCTTCAACGTTTGAGGTGATTTTTTTATAATCGGCATTGAGCGCGTAGAGCGCACTCATGATGTGGTTTGCGCCTTGCAGCGCGTCGATACTGCTGTCGGGAATGGCAGCATGGCTCATCTCGCCGTGGACGGTAATTTCCATTTGCAAGCAACCGTTGTGCGCCACGACGACTTGATAACTGAAGCCTGCGGCAATCATCAAATCGGGCTTGGTGATGCCTTCTTTCAACAGCCAATCAGGGCCGACTTCGCCGCCAAATTCTTCGTCATAGGTGAAGTGCAATTCCACGCTTCCTTGGCTTGGCTTGGCCACAGCCTCTAGCGCGCGCAATGCGAATGTGAAGGTAGAGAAATCGCATTTGCTCACCGCTGCAGCGCGGCCATAGATGAAGCCATCTTTCACGATGCCGCCGTAGGGATCGACGCTCCAGCCTTCTCCCGGCGGGACAACATCACCGTGGGCGTTGAGCGCAATGATTTTGCCGCCGCGCCCAAATTTTCTGCGTACGATCAAATTGGTGATCGTTTGCAAGCCTGCCGCATCGACAGCTGCTTGCGGCGGTGCATGCTGCTCCGCAACATATCCGAAACCTTGGAGCAATTCAGCGGCACGCAGTGCATGGGGTGTGTTGTTGCCGGGCGGTGTGTCCGTAGGGACGCGAATCAGCTCTTGCAGAAATTGCACTTGCTCGTCAAAGTGCTCGTCGATCCATTGGTCTAGTTGTTGTTCTGTGGTCATGGGGTGAGGGTTTTAGGTCAAATAAATAGAAAACACGGCAGGATCAGAAAAACACGAAATTCACGGAAAAAACAAAGGTATGAAAAATGGAAATCAAGCAGTCTCGTTGAACTTCTGTGTCTTTCGTGTGTTTTCGTGCCTTCCGTGTTCTAAATGTCAGTGGCCAAATCTTCAAGAAGACTCATGAAAGCATCGATGCCCAATTGCATATCGTCTTGCGTGGTGGATTCGAGGGGGTTGTGGCTGATACCGGAGTTTTCTCCGCGAACGAAGAGCATGGCTTGCGGCATGATTTCGTGCAGCTTCATCGCATCATGGCCTGCACCGCTGGGCATTTTGAAAATCGGCAAAGCTGTTGAAGAGACGGCTTTTTCCCAGCGCGCTTGCCATACAACATCAGATGGCGCTGCGGCGGCTCGCATGGTTTCTTCGACGGAATAGCTCACGCCGCGTCGCTCACAAATCGTTTTCAATTGAATGAGCACATCAGCGACCAAGGCATCGCGCTGTGCATCGGTGGGCGCGCGAAGATCGAGGCTGAAATTGCATTTGCCGGGCACGACATTGATCGAGCCACTGGGCACATGGAGCATGCCAATCGTGGCCACCGAATCACCGTCGCGCGTGGCACGGCTTTCCATATAAACACTGAACTCTGCAAGCGCGGCTGCCGCATCGCGCCGTGTGGCCATCGGCGTCGTGCCCGCATGGCTGGCTTGCCCGATGATCTCGCCGAGCATACGCACGCTGCCATTGATGGAAGTAACGATGCCGAGCGGCAAATTCATTACGTTGAGCACGGGGCCTTGCTCGATATGCACTTCCACAAAGCCAAGATACTCTGCGGGATCGCGCTTCATAGATGCTATCTTTTCAATAGCAGTTTGCGCAGATGTTGTGCCGGCAAACAGCACATTTTTCATCAAAATGCCATCTTTGTCGGCCTGCTCCAGCCATGCAGGATTGAAATGCCCAGTGAGCGCACCCGAACCTAAGAAAGTGGCTTTGTAGCGCTGGCCTTCTTCTTCTGCAAACGCGACCACCTCGATGCCAAAAGGCAAGCGCTTGGCATCCTTGTGCAGCTCGCGCACGCACATCATGGGCAGAAAAATGCCCAAGCGACCATCGTATTTGCCGCCATTGCGCACCGTGTCGTAGTGGCTGCCCGTCAGGAGTGCTTTTTGAAGCCTTTTTGGCACTTCGCCGACGTGTTTATTGCGCAACCAGCTATCACTTTCATAGCGACCAACCACATTGCCCAGTACATCGATTTCCACCGAATCAAAGCCGCATTCGCGCATGCGAGCGGCAATCTCGGCTGCGCAGGCTCGATGAGCATCGGTCATGTAAGTGACGGTGAGCTGGCCGTTCTCTTTGAAACCTGGGTCGCTATGCTGCGCGAGGCTTTCATGCCAATTCCACAGCTCGCTGCCTAATTCTGGCTGCATGCCGAACTTATCGTTCAAGCGAATCTCAGCGATGCGGTGAATATTGCGCAAGCACTCGGCCAATTCAAAATCAGGATGACCGTGCAGGCGACGCTCAAAAGTGCCGATGATCTGCTCGCGCGTTAGCCCGATGCCGCGCGGCCCGCGCACGGCGAGGATGAAAGGCCAGCCGAATTTGGCGTTGTAATCCGCGTTGAGTTTTTGGATCTTTGCGAATTCTTCGGCGCTGCAATTCGTGAGGCCTGCTTTGCTTTGTTCGTTGGTGGATTCATCGGTCAAGGTGTTGCTGACCATCGCTTTGCCAGCAAGCTCGGGGTGAGCACGGATCAAAGCGATTTGCTGATCGCGAGCGGACTGCGTGACGACTTGTGTCATCGCATATTTAAGCGAAGCAAGCGTTGCAAAAGGGCGCTGATCTAAAGCCGCGCGAGCGATCCAAGGCGAATGCTCATACGTGCCCTCCAGCAGCGCAGCCGCCTCATCGCGCGGCAAAGTATTGATGTGTAGGAGCGTGATCATGGTGCGGGAAAACCGTGTGGGTGAAGCTTTGCCCAATGCTGAGCGATATCCATGCGTTTGGCGATCCACACATCTTTGAATTGCGCGATGTGATCGAGAAAACGTTGCAGTGCTGCAATCCGCCCCGGCCGGCCGAGCAAGCGGCAGTGCATGCCGATGCTCATCATCTTTGGCTGATTCAAACCCGCCGGATCACCTTCGTCATACAGCGCGTCAAAAGTGTCTTTGAGGTACTGAAAAAACGGATCGGCATGCGAGAAACCCTGCGGCAAGCTAAACCGCATGTCGTTGCAATCGAGCGTGTAGGGCACGATAAGCTGATGTGCATCCGCGCCATCACTCTTGCGCAGCCTCATCCAAAACGGAAGATCGTCACCGTAGTAATCGCTCCCGTAGGCGAAGCCTTGATCAGCAACCAAGCGCAGCGTATTCGGGCTGTCGCGCCCGGTGTACCAGCCCTGTGCTTGAATGCCCAGCGATTTAAAAATCGCTAAGGCTTCCTGCATATGCGCGCGCTCCATCGCTTCGGGCAGATTTTGATAAGCAATCCATTTAAGACCGTGGCAAGCGATCTCGTGGCCAAGTTCTTTAAATGCAGCGGTCACATCCGGGCAGCGCTGTAAGGCCGATGCCACGCCAAACACCGTCAGCGGCAAACCGCGCTTTTCAAACTCACGCAAGATGCGCCACACGCCTGCTCGCGAACCATATTCATAAATCCCATCCATGCTCATATGCCGCGCTGGGAAGCTGGCTGGGTTGAACATCTCGGAGAGAAACGTCTCGCTGCCCGCATCGCCATGCAAGA
>JANMDU010000014.1:0-7460 GCA_031376455.1 Variovorax sp.
TGACGGTGACGTTGGCCGCTGTGCTCGAACCGGCGTTGAAGACGGTGATGGTGTAGCTAAATGTCTGCCCGGCGTTGACGGTGGTGACGCTGGCGGTTTTGCTGATCTGTAGATCAGCGCTTGGGTTGACGGTGACAGTCACCGTGCCGCTGTTGTTGCCCGGCGTGGGGTCGGTGGTGGTGCTGGTGACTTGGGCGACGTTGCCTACCGCGCCGCTGGTGGCTGCGTTGGCTTGGACCACGATGGTCAAGGTGGCGGTGGTGTTGGCCGCCAGCGTGCCTGCTGTGCCGGTGACTTGGTTGAGTGCGTTGGTGGCCGCTAAGCCGTTGCCGCTGACGCTGACCACGGTGAGGCTGGCTGAGACCAAGTCGGTGACGGTGACGTTGGCCGCTGTGCTCGAACCGGCGTTGAAGACGGTGATGGTGTAGCTAAATGTCTGCCCGGCGTTGACGGTGGTGACGCTGGCGGTTTTGCTGATGCGCAAGTCAGCGCTTGGGTTGACGGTCAATGTGGCCGTTACGGTAGAAGTGTTGTCACCGACTGAAGTGGTTAGCGAACCCGGCGGAATAGTATTTGTCCCGCTTTGAAGCGCTGTGACAACCACTGACACGGAGCAGGATGCGCCCGGCGGGATCACAGTACCCGAGCTGAGACTCAGTGATCCAGCGCCAGGTGTCGCTGCAACCGAAGAATTGGCACAAGTTGTCGATGCCAAAGGCGAGGCAGAGTTACTAATGTCAGGAGGGTAACTATCGACAAATGCAGAAGTAAATGTTGCAGAAACTAAAGCATGCGTATTTGTAAACGTAATGACCAAGAGAGTTGTGCCACCCGCACTGATCGTCGACGGCGTAAAGGACTTAGAAATTATTGGGCGGCTGGGCGTTACCACATCGACATCAGCCGCAGTACACGTGCCCGTTGAACAGTTAAGCCCTGAGCCTGTGTTGGTGACACCCGAGGGAACAGAAATAAATGCTGTGTTAGTGACTTGAGTTTGGGCTGACGCAGACGTTTGAGCCGCCAAAAGAAAGACGAGCGCAATCGAGCAGCTTAGAAACAAGCCCGCTTTACGCAATCTCTGCAATGAAGTTCGAAGAAGGTTGAGTACCTTCTGCTTACAAAATTTCAACGACAGTACCTAATAAATGAATTGACATATCAACTCGACATGAGTTTACCGAAATAAACTGTTGATACCATACGATTTTTTCCGGGTAAGTTCCGAGAAATCATTCTAGTTAACAAAATGTAACCTAAAAACTTGGCTCAATGGAATTTATGACAGATTAAGCAAATAAAAACTGTAAGCGTCACGCCATAAAAAGAAATTTGATTTAAGTATGAAATAAATAATGTAGTGCGCATTTTTGATAGGGACGGGTATAAACTGAGTCCGGAACAAAGAACATGCTTAAACAAAAAACCTCCTTAACCGCCCTAGTCATCGGCGCTGTAGGCGTGGTCTACGGCGACATTGGAACTAGTGTGTTGTACGCAATGAAAGAGGTCTTTGGATCTGGACATGTGCAATTTACGCCACAAAACATCTATGGCATCTTGTCGCTGATCTTTTGGACGCTGACAGTGATCGTGTCCGTCAAGTACGTGGCATTGGTGTTGCGCGCAGACAACGAAGGGGAAGGCGGGCTGGTGGCGATGCTCACTTTGGCCTCACGTGCGGTCAGCGACAAGCCTGAGTTGCGCCGCGTGTTGCTGATTGTTGGCATCTTTGGCACTTGCCTCTTCTACGGTGATGGCGTGATCACACCGGCGATTTCCGTGCTGGGCGCCGTGGAAGGGCTGGAGATCATCTCACCTCAGTTTAAAAAATATGTGGTTCCCGTCTCGTTGGTAATTTTATTTTTTCTGTTTCTCGTACAAAAGCGCGGAACGGCAGGCATTGGTAAATTTTTCGGACCCATCACTCTGGTGTGGTTTGCTGTTCTAGCTGGCTTAGGCATTTTTCATATTACGGGCAACCCTGTGATCTTGAAAGCACTGAGTCCGCATTACTCTGTACTTTTCATGTGGCACAACCCCGGCACAGCTTTCATCATCTTGGGGGCGATTGTGCTGTGTGTGACTGGGGCGGAAGCGCTGTATGCCGACATGGGGCATTTTGGCAAACGCCCCATTCGGATTGCGTGGTTCACAGTTGTGATGCCTGCACTCACACTGAATTATTTCGGCCAAGGCGCACTGCTGCTTGCTAGGCCTGAGACGGTCAAGAACCCGTTTTATATGATGGCGCCTGATTGGATGCTGATTCCGTTGGTGATTCTCGCCACTATGGCAGCAGTGATCGCTTCTCAAGCGCTGATCTCGGGCGCATTCTCGGTCACTAAACAAGTCGTGCAGCTCGGCTTTTTGCCGCGCCTGCGCATGCTGCACACATCGACCAAAGAGACTGGGCAAATCTACATTCCGTTCGTGAATTGGGCGCTGTTCGTGGCGATTGTGTTGGCAGTCGTTATGTTTAAGTCATCGGGCGCATTGGCCTCGGCCTACGGCATTGCTGTGACAACAGACATGTTGATCACCACCATTCTCACTTTCTTCGTGATCCGCCATGCGTGGAAATATCCACTCTGGCTTTGCATTGCAGCAACGAGCGTGTTCTTTTTGGTCGATTTCGCTTTTTGGGCATCCAATATGCTCAAGCTGTTCGATGGCGGCTGGTTCCCACTTTTAATTGGCGCTGCGATCTTCACGCTGATGATGACTTGGAAGCAAGGACGCAAGCTTTTGCACGAGAAAACCAAACAAGATGGCATCGAGCTCAACAGTTTTCTGGATGCGGTGTTTGTGAGCCCGCCGGTGCGCGTAGAGGGCACAGCCGTATTTCTAACAAGCGACCAAGGAACAGTGCCGAATGCACTGCTTCACAACTTGAAACACAACAAGGTACTGCATCAACACAATTTATTTGTGACTGTGAAAAGCCACGAGGTGCCATGGATTGGTCTGAACAAACGCGTACAAATTGAGCCGCTAGGGCATGACTGTTGGCAAGTGACGCTGAACTTCGGCTTCAAAAACGATCCAGACGTGCCTGAGGCCTTGCAGCAAATCACCAGTCGTGGCTGCGAGCTCGATCCGATGCAGACCAGCTATTTTCTCTCACGCGATACCGTGGTGCCGACCATTGGCGGCGGCATGAGCCAATGGCGCGAGAAGCTATTTGCCCAAATGCACCACAATGCCAGTGGCGCGGCGGATTTTCTGAGATTGCCAAGCAATGCGGTGGTCGAGCTTGGCTCCAAGGTTGAGATATAGATGACGTGTTGACGGCGTTTTTTAAAGACCTTTCGCTCTCTGCAGCCACGGCAGGTTTCGTGGCTGTGCTGGTAGGCTTCACCAGCTCGGTAGCCATCGTGTTCTCTGCGGCGCTTGCCTTTAAAGCAACGCCTGAACAGCTCACCTCGTGGATGTGGGCGCTGGGCTTGGGCATGGGTTTATGCACGCTGATCCCGTCGCTGATCCTGAGAAAGCCCGTGATGATCGCTTGGAGCACACCCGGTGCGGCGGTGTTGGCAGTCGCTGGTGTGGCGGGCGCATCAGGCGCCGGCTACTCGATGAATGAAGCGGTAGGCGCTTTCATGATTTGCGCTGTGCTCATCACGCTCGCAGGCGTGACGGGTATGTTTGAAAAACTCATGGATCGCATTCCAATAGCAATTGCTGCGGCGCTGCTTGCGGGCGTGCTGGCGAGATTTGGCATGCAAGGCTTTGTGGCCGCGCAAACAGATTGGCCGCTGGTGGCACTCATGCTGCTCACCTATCTGCTGGGTAAACGCTGGAATGCACGCTATGCCGTTGTGCTCACTTTAGCAATCGCTATAGTTTTTGTAGCGTTCCGCGCAGATTCCATGCCGGAAAACATCACTTTTTCCTTAGCAAAACCGATATTTGTGATGCCCGAGTTCACATGGAGCGCAGCGATAAGTTTGGCGCTGCCTCTTTTTATCGTGACGATGGCTTCGCAGAATCTGCCGGGCGTGGCGGCCATTCGCGCGACAGGCTATCAGCTGCCTCTTTCCAAGATCATCAGTATGACGGGCGTGGCGACTTTTTTGCTCGCGCCTTTCGGCGCTTTTGCACTCAACCTCTCTGCAATTACCGCCGCCATTTGCATGGGCAAAGAAGCTCATCCTGATGCCGACAAACGCTACATCGCCTCGTCCGTCTGCGGCATCATTTATATTTTCATAGGGCTGTTTGCCAGCGTCGTCACGGCTTTGCTCACAGCGTTTCCCAAAGAGTTGGTCGCAGCGATTGCCGGTCTCGCCTTACTAGGCACGATTGCTGGCGGCTTGGCTTCCGCACTTCAAGACGACAAGCACCGCGATGCCGCCATCATCACTTTCCTCGTCACATTGAGTGGCGTGACGCTCGCTGGCATCGGCGCGGCCTTCTGGGGCGTGGTGGCGGGCAGCTTGGCGCTGTTTGTGCAAAACTACCGGGCCGTCACCAAATAAGCAAGTCTGAGAACATCCATGCACATCCTCTTCATCGCCGATCCGCTCGAATCTTTCAAAACCTATAAAGACAGCACGTTTGCCATGATGCGCGCAGCGGCGGCTCGCGGCCACACGTTAAGCAGCTGCGAGCCGAAAGACATCATGTGGCAAAGCGGCGGGCTAGTCACTGCCTATGTGCGCGATATTGAGCTGTCTGGCGAGCTTGAGCATTGGTTCACGGCAAAGCAACACAAACCCAACGAACGCCCTCAAGCACTCCGAGATTTCGGCGCTGTGCTGATGCGCAAAGATCCGCCTTTCGACAGCGAATATTTCTACGCCACGCATTTGCTCGAACAAGCCGAGCGAGAAGGCGCTTGCGTTTTTAACAAAGCGCGCGCGCTGCGCGATCATCCCGAAAAACTGGCGATTATGGAGTTCCCCCAGTTCGTCTCGCCCACATTGGTCACGCGCGATGCATCGGACATCAAGCGCTTTCACGCTGAGCACAAAGACATCATCTTGAAACCACTCGATGGCATGGGTGGCGCTGGCATCTTCCGCGTGAAAGCAGATGGCCTCAATTTGGGCGGCATCATCGAGACGCTCAACAAAGACGGCGCGCAGAGCGTGATGGTGCAAAAGTTCATTCCCGCCATTGAGCAGGGCGACAAACGCATTTTGGTGATCAACGGCGCACCTGTTCCCTACAGCCTCGCGCGCATTCCACAGGGCGGCGAAGTTCGCGGCAATTTAGCGGCAGGCGGAAAAGGCGTGGCGCAACCCATCACACAACGAGATCGCGAAATTGCAGAATTCATCGGCCCCATTCTGGCCAAGCGCGGCTTGTTTTTAATTGGCCTTGATGTGATCGGCGATCAGCTCACCGAGATCAACGTCACCAGCCCGACTTGCTTCCAAGAAATCAAAGATCAAACCGGTTGGGATGTGGCAACACATTTCATCACGCAGCTAGAGTTACTATTAAAACAATAGCACTCTGCGCATATTCTATGCCGGCTAGATGCTCAAAAGGCTTAAAAATAAGTGATAAAAGGATTTATCGTCCGCCCAGCCGCTCCAGCTCTGTGCGCGCTGCATCCAGATCACGGCCATATTCTGCGAGATAGCGATTGCGCTCTTCGCTGCTCCATTCGCTGGGCGAAAAGCTTTCTGCCGTGTAGCTGCCGCTGACGTGTACCACGCCTGCTCGGCGCACCATCATCAGACGGTCTGGGAACTTGTCTGGAATCAGTAAAAAACCATCCACATCACGCAGCCTCAGCGGAAAGATCGGGCGCTTATCGCGGATCAACGCGCCAAACAGATGCAGCTTGAACTCTTGCACGCCAGCGGCCACTTCTTCATTGAACGTGACCAAGGCAAACGGCTGACCTCGCGCATCATCAATACGCCCGCTCACCACATAGCGGCCTGCCACGCGCACATTGGCTTTGAGATAAAAATTGAGAGCGCCCGCCTCGTTCGCCTCGCGCACCGTGCCCCAAACAGCAGGCACGTCTTCGGTATAGATCACATCGAAATGTGCCACGCCTTCTTTGCCATCAGCACGCACAAAGACCAGGACGCGAATCGTGCCAGCGAAGCCCGCAAAGCCTTGTGTCGAGGGCGAGAGGCGTGCGCTGAAATTGCCATCGCCCGCCACATCATCCACTGCACCGGCACTGCCTGATCCTGCATCTGAAAACTCCAGATTTGCCGTGCGCAGCTGCGCGAGTTGTTTTCCATCGGGCACAGATTGAGCCGCAGCACGGGTGATCAAAAGCGGCAGCACTTTGCCGTTTTTATCTGTGGCTTGTACCGTCAATTTCACTGCGTCTTGACCCGACAGAAACACGCGATCTTGACCCGTTTTAAGGGTGATGCCCGCCACAGGCTCGCCACGCTCATTACGCATGGTTTTTTCTTCCACGATCGCGTCAAATGGGCGCACTTGATCTGGTGCATCTGCGATTGGGCGAGATTCGTGCGGATAGCGCGTTGCATCGCGGTAAGTGCTGAAGACTTGGGATGCGCGCTCAAAGCGGGCGCGCGCTTGAGCAAATTTCTCTTCACGTAGCTTGAGACCTTCTGGGCTCAGCGGTGCGCCGGGCGGGTTTGATCCACCGCTAGCACCTGCTCCGCTGGCAAGCGATGATCCACTGTTGCCTTGCGCTAAGCCGCGCGCGTCTGTCGTGCTCGCGCCCGGCCCAGCCACAGCACCGTCTTGATCAGCCGCAAACAGCCACCACGCGAGCGAAGCGACTGCCAGCGCACCCAGCGCCCAAGCTAATACAGGACGCTTTGGCATGAGCCCGCTATGAACGCTTGCATCGCAGGAAAAGCACTACTGCGCGTTCGTCACCATATCTGCGCGCACCAGCCCGACCACGCCACCCCAATTGCCATTGGTGTAGTGGTTGTATTGTTGGTTGTTGTCGCGGAATTGCACGGTGTGGTTCGTCCATTTCACACTGCCGCCTTCGTTGGCCGCAGTCCCAAGATTCAAATCGTTGCAAAACCAATCGCTCGGGTTGCACAGGCCGCGCCCGCCCGAGCCAGCCGTGCCACCCGATGAGTGGTAAGCCACGGCTTGATCATCTTGACCGGGCATCAAGCCAGACTGCACGGCGCCACTGGCGCCAGCAAACATATAAAACCATTTCGCACGGGTTTGGTTGTGATCATAGAGTGCGCGGGCTGTCGCTGTTTTGAGATCACTGGTGAGCGCATCCGACACAGCCCAACTGCCCAAATCTGCCAATTCGCTGCCGCCAGCAGCACCTGCAGCGACATTCACCCACTTGATGTTCCAGCCGGTCTGCGTGGAACCATCCACATTGCCACATTGACCGCCAGAGACGATGCCCGTTTTCTTCGTGCGTGCTGAGCCGCCGTAGAGCGACATGGCATAGCCAATTTGCAAATTGCCCGCGCTGTGCGCGGCGACGTAGCACCAGTTGCTACCGGTGCAATAGCAATCCAGCGCATCGCGAA
>JANMDU010000034.1:0-1993 GCA_031376455.1 Variovorax sp.
ATTAGGATTTGCAATTTGTACTGCCATGACATTCTCCTTGCATCAATATTGATTGAATTTTAATCAATATTGATTCAAAAAGTCAAGCTACAACAAGCACTTACGGCTTGCAGCAGAGATCAAACCACCACCGGCTCAGGCTCTAGCATGATGCCAAAGCGCTCATAAACGCTGGTTTGGATCGCCTTGGCCAGCGTCATCACCTCGCCGCCGGTGGCGGGCGTTTTCGTGCCTGTACCTTTGTTAATCAGCACCAGTGCTTGGTTTTCATACACGCCTGCATTGCCCACGCCGCGCCCCTTCCAGCCGCAGGCCTCGATCAGCCAGCCCGCAGCGAGCTTGACCGAGCCATCGGCCATTTTGTAGCTGACCACGCGCGGCTCGCGCGCGACGATATCCGCGCATTGCTCTTGCGTCACAAACGGATTTTTGAAAAAACTACCGACATTGCCGATGACTTTGGGATCAGGCAGCTTCGCGCGGCGAATCTGCACCACCCAATCCATGATCTGCTGCGCTGAAGGAATCAGCTCGGGCAGCATATCGCGCCACATGCTGCGCGAGATTTGCTCCTGTTTCAATAGCGCCTCGCGCAGACTATATGCCGGCTCACTGCCCATTTGCTTTAAAAAATCGGTGTATTTTCGGCGGATATCGGCATACGAGAGCTCAGGCCGCCATGCTTTGGGCAAAGCAAAGCGCACCGCCGTGATCACAGCTTTTCCGAGCAGGCCAATCTGCGTATCGTGCTTAAACACCGAATCACGATAGCCAAACGCGCATTGCGAGGCTTCCAGCGTAAATATCTCTCCGGTATGCAGATTCACCGCATCCAAGCTGTGAAAGCGGTCTTGCAGCTCAATGCCATAGGCGCCAATATTTTGCACCGGGGCTGCCCCCACGCTGCCCGGAATCAGCGCCAAATTCTCCAGCCCCGCCCAGCCCTGTTTCACGCTCCAAGCCACAAATTCATGCCAATCCTCACCCGCGCCAGCTTCGACGATGAAATGTTTGGCTGTCTCGCTGTGCAATCGCTTGCCCATGATCTCAATTTTCAACACCAGTGGCTTCACATCGCCGGTGAGCACCGTATTGCAGCCACCGCCCAACACGAAAGGCGGCTGAGATGCGAAATCTTGGCTTATACAAGCTGCTTGCAGGGCCTCAGCGCTGGAAATTCGCGCTAAATTTATCGCTTTGGCGACGATGCCGAAGCTGTTGTAGCGCTGCAGTGGAACATTTTTTTCAATTAACATAGAGCGATTGTCTCACCTCAAAAACAGTCCTGAAATTCACCTGAATCGAGAGCGCCATGCCCAGTTTTGATACCGTTTGTGAACCCAATCTTGTTGAAGTGAAAAACGCGGTCGAAAACACCGCCAAAGAAATCGGCACGCGCTTCGATTTCAAGGGCACAGGCGCATCGATTGAATTCAAAGAAAAAGAGATCACGCTCATTGGCGACGCTGATTTTCAGCTCACGCAGATCGACGATATCTTGCGCGCCAAGTTGACGAAGCGCAGCGTGGATGTGCGCTTCTTGGATGTTGGCGACGCTACGAAAATCGGTGGCGATAAGGTCAAGCAAGTGATCAAAGTGCGCGAAGGGATTGCGCAAGAAGACAGCAAAAAAATCCAGCGCTTGATCAAAGACAGCAAAATCAAAGTGCAAGCCAGCATTCAAGGCGAATCGGTGCGCGTCACAGGTGCGAAGCGCGATGATCTGCAGGCGGCGATGGCGATGATCAAGAAAGACATGGCGGATATTCCGCTGTCGTTTAATAATTTTCGGGATTGATGCTTTTATAAGCAAAATCGGGCTCTAGCCGGCGTGTTTATTGCGCAAAGTGCTACTAATTTAGTAGTATTACAAAGATTGCTTTCCTGATGCGACGGCTGCGAGTTTGAGGCGCTGTGATTTGGGTATCCGACTCCGCGAATGTCCTCCAGGCTGGCCTACGGCTGGCCCTCCCCCTTTATTTCGCTACGTCAG
>JANMDU010000038.1:0-10232 GCA_031376455.1 Variovorax sp.
CCTCCACGCCATACTTTGCCCAAACAGCGACTTTGAGTCCAGCAGACATCGAGCGCCTCGCCCGCCGCCGCGCAGGAGCGAAGCTCGGTTGGTTCATCCATGCCGCCGTGTTCATGAGCGTCAACGCCTTGCTCATGACGATTTCTCTCGCCAATGGCAAGCCTTGGGCCATCTTCCCCTTGGCCGGCTGGGCTCTGGGTTTGGCGATTCATGGCGCTGCCGTCTGGCTTGGCAGAGTTGGCAGCGCTTTGCATGAGCATCTGCTTCAAAACGAGCGCAAAGCCTTAGAGGCAAAGCGTGATCCTTGGTGAGCGCGAGGCATACTCCAGTCATGCTCTCACCTCAAACTCGGCGACGTCTGCTCGTGCATGCCTCGATGGCTGCTGCCTTCAATGCAGCCATCGCACTTGCGATCACCGCCTTTGGCAAAGACAAGTTGGCTGTCAATATGTTGTATTCGCAGCTGATTGGGCTGTCGATTTGGGCATTGATTGACATTGGGCGCTTTTGGCTGCACCCGTTGGGGCAGATCAGTCTGCGGCAAGCTATCGTGGTGACTTTGCTGGGCTGCGTAGCGGGCTACTTTTTGGGCTCTGCAGCGGGCGATATGGTGCAAGGCCATCCACCCTTGATCGGTTGGCAAAAAGTACCGCAGCGGATGGCGGGCTTTTTGCTGCTCTCTTTGGCAGCAGGCTGCGCGTTGGTGTATTTTTTTATGTCGCGCGAAGTGCTGATGCATACGCGAAGCGAGCGCGAGCAAGCGCAGCGCCAAGCCACTGAGGCCAAGCTTAAGCTTTTGCAAAGCCAGCTCGATCCACACATGCTCTTCAACACCCTGGCCAATCTGCGCGCGCTGATTCCGCAAGAGCCAGATCGCGCGGTGAGAATGCTTGATCAGCTGGGCGATTTCCTGCGCGCTACGCTCTGCGCTTCTAGGGCGCACGAACACAGCCTGCAAGCAGAATTTGATCGGCTGCGCGACTATCTCTCGCTCATGCATATCCGTTTGGGCGAGCGGTTGCGTTTTCACTTGAATTTGCCGCAAGAGCTGACGCGGATCTTAGTGCCCACTTTGATTTTGCAAAGCTTGGTGGAAAACGCAATTGTGCATGGCCTAGAGCCCAAAGTGGGCGGCGGCACGGTGTGGATCACGGCCTCAAAAAAGGAGGATCAGCTCATGCTGCAAGTCAGAGACGATGGCATCGGCTTTGATACTGAAGCCGCTCAAGACCAAGCCGCCCAAGGATTCGGCCTGGCTCAAGTACGCGAGCGTTTGCAAAGCTGGTATGGCAGCCAAGAAACTATCAATTTCATAGCTGTTAGCGCAATGAATACGCCGGCCATAGGCTCGATTAACATAAAAAATGCCTTCCCGGATGCGCCCGAGCCCACACCAGGCTGCGAAGTCACGTTGCTGCTGCCACTTCGCACTTGAACGCCGAACCATGCCGATAAACACCCTCACTGCCCTGATCGCTGAAGACGAGCCTTTGCTCGCCGCCAGTTTGCAGCGTGAACTGGCAACGCTCTGGCCTGAGCTGCAAACGCAGATCGCCACCGACGGTTTGCAAGCCGTTGAATTAGCGCTCGCTATGCTGCCTCAAGTTTTGTTTTTCGATGTACGCATGCCTGGCCAATCGGGCTTAGAGGCGGCGCAAGAGATCGCCGAGCGCTGGCCGCATGGCAAGCGTTTGCCGCTGCTGATCTTCGTCACGGCGTTTGACGAATACGCCGTGCAAGCCTTCGAGCAAGCGGCGGTTGATTACATCGTCAAACCTGTCAAAACAGAGCGGCTGCAGCAAACTTTAGATCGAATTAAGCCTCTAGCCGGCATAGAACCTGCGCAAAGCGCTACTGAATACATAGCAAATGTCAGCAACACAGATGCCGATGTGCTGATGCTCAACGCCTTGCGCACCTTGCTGCGCACGCCTCTGGGCAGCGTGCTCGCAAGCAGATCCATTGCAGGCAGTGCACCGACCCACACATCCACCCCAGCAGCGGCTCCTCGCCTACAACGCATCCAAGCCAGCGTTGGCAGCCAAATCGTCATCGTGCAGATGGAGGATGTGGCCTATTTCGAGGCTGCGGACAAATACGTTCGCGTGCTCACCGGTATGGCAAAGCAAGAGCGAGAGCTTTTGATCCGCACGCCGATCAAAGACCTACTGCCTCAACTTGACGCGCAAGAATTCTGGCAAATCCACCGCAGCACCCTTGTGCGAGCGAGCATGATCGAAGCAGTCCACCGCGATGAGGCAGGCCGCCTGAGCATCAGCCTGCATGGCCGCTCTGAAAAACTCCCCGTCAGCAGGCTTTACGCCTCGCTTTTCAAGGCCATGTGATTTACAAGCTAGCGCATTCTTCCGCTAGCGGCATTTTTTTGGCAAAGACCGCGCTGTCGAGCCACGCTCAATCAAATGAAACGGCAGCAACGATTGTTGTGCGACAGGCTCGCCGCTCAGGATTTGCAAAATTTGCTTGGCCGCCACCCGACCTAAATCCTGCGTAGGCAAACTCACTGTGGTGAGTCCCGGTTTAATCTCGGCTGCCAGCTCGTGGTTATCAATGCCACAGATGGAAATATCCTGTGGCACACGCAAGCCCGCCTCTTGCGCCTCCAGCATCGCGCCAATCGCCACCATGTCGTTGCCACACACCAATGCTGTTAGCTTCGGATTTTGCTTCTTAAGCGTTCGTAGGCCTTGCCGTCCACCTTGAATACTCAATTCTTGCTCGCTCACGGCTGCTGGTTTGGCGGCCAGATTTTCGCGTTGCATTGCGGCCAGAAAGCCCAGTGAGCGTTGCGCCGCACGGTCATTGTGTTGCGTATGACCAGAAATCATGCCGATCTCGCGATGCCCTAAATCGAGCAAATGGCGCGTCGCCATCGCCGCGATGGCTTGGTTATCGAAGCCCACCGAAGGCAATCTCTCATCGCACACCCAAGTCAACAGCACAGGCTTATTCCAGTTTTTAAGATTGCTCCAAGCCTGCGCATGATGCTGCGCGCCCACCAAAACCAATGCATCCACGCCTCGGTGTTGCATGGTTTTGATCAGCTCAGCCTCAGCCAACGGATCGTAGTTGTGGCTGGCCACGAGAAGCTGATAGCCCGCAGCGGCCAAAACCAATTGCATGGCATGGGTACTGCGCGCAAAGATCGCTAAATCCAGCGTAGGTATCACGCAGCCCACCGTTTTCGTACGGCCTGAGGCCAAGGCTCTGCCAGCAGCATCAGGCACGTAACTCAGCTGCTCCACCGCAGCTTGCACCAAATCGCGTGTTTTTTGGCTGACCCGATCAGGCTGGGACAGCGCCCGAGAAACGGTTGCCGTTGACACGCCAGCTGCCAAGGCTACATCCTCAATCCGACTCTTATTACGCATGCCAGAAGATAGCGCAAACCCGAACAAACTGCAAACGCTTGCATTGCGCTTGGTTCATCACAATTTATAAAACCCAGGATTTACCCTGTTAAATCGCTATTTTTTTTCGGCAACGCTTGACGAAGAATACCCGCTGTGCCAACATAAATGAAAGCGCTTACATTTTTAGCGCCCTCTAAAAGTTACTCTTCAGAGCCACAGCCATGGATTCATCCGGTCGTCTCGCAGGATTTTCGCGCCGCACTTGGCTCGGCGCGTTGACTGTTTTGCTGTTGTTTGCTGCTTGGTGGTTATTTACCTCCGCGACGGGTTGGATTTCTCCTGCACGTTTTCCCAATCCCAAAGAGGTGAGTGATTCCCTTGTTCAAATCGCGACCGAAGGCTATGGCAACGGTCGCTTGCACCAGCATGTGCTTCACAGTTTGCAGCTGGTGCTGATGGGCTTTGCTGTGGCAGTTTCTGTGGGTGTGCCACTGGGTTTACTCATGGGCTACTCGCGCACAGCAGAGAGCCTGATCAATCCGGCCTTTCTACTTCTGCGCCCGATTCCCCCGCTCGCATGGATTCCTTTGGCGATTGTATGGCTCGGCTTAGGCGATGCTGCAAAAATTTTGGTGATCTTCGTCGCGGCATTTGTTCCTTCCGTGATCAACAGTTATACCGGGGTACGCAATATTGAAAAGCCCGTGTTGGAAGCTGCGCAGATGCTGGGCATACGTGGCTCAAAGCTGATATTCGGAGTCCTGATCCCCGGTTCATTTCCAATGATTTTCACCGGCCTGCGTTTATCGCTTCAAGCCAGTTGGACGACCCTCGTCGCCGCTGAGTTGATAGGCGCTTTGTATGGCTTGGGTAGCATTCTTAACCAAGGCGCGCAAGATATTTATCCAGCGATGATTTTGGTGGCGATGGTGTGTGTGGGTCTATGCGGAGCGATCACCACGGCGATTTTGGGCTACATCGAGAGCAAAGCCATGCCTTGGCGGCGCGAGAGGGCGTCTTCATGAGCAGCTCGCAGCCATGGACACCATCGAAATCAATGCTGTCCTTGATCGGCATCAGCACTTTTTTTGGCTTTTGGTATCTCGCTGCGTTTGCGCAATGGATTCCACGACAATTTTTACCCATGCCGCATGAGGTCGTGCTCAAGCTCTTTGATTTGATGCAAACGCCGTTCGCTGGCTATCGTTTGCACGAGCACATGGCGTCGAGTCTGCAACGCTATGCTTACGGATTCACGCTCGCAGCCGTCATCGGCGTGCCCTTGGGGCTCTTGATGGGCTGGTTCGGCTGGCTGGACGACATCGTCACGCCGCTGTTTGATGCGGTGCGTTTTATTGCGCCGGTTGCATGGGTGCCTTTTGCAGCGCTTTGGTTTGGCACAGGCATCGGCGGCCCGACCCTCATCATCTTTGTAGGCGCTTTCCCGCCTTGTTTGATCAACGCCTATCGCGGCGCACGCAGCGTGGATGTTCGCTACACCGAAGCTGCGAGCATGCTAGGCGTCGGGCACTTACGCACGATCACTGAAGTGTTGTTCCCTGCTGCCGTGCCATCCATCATCGCGGGCCTGCGCATCGGTGCTGGTTTGGGTTGGTTGTCGCTTGTGGGTGCAGAGCTGATCGCTGCGTCTAGCGGCATGGGCTATTTGATTGTCAAAGGACAAAGCGCGATTGCCACAGATATCGTGATGGCGGGCATGCTGTCGATTGGTTTCGTGGGCGTGTTGATCGATATCGCGATTCGCAAAGTCGAGTCACACTTGCTCCGTCATCGTCAATAAGTGGTCTAAATCCAAAAGAAATATGAGCACCATTGAATTCAAAAATGTGACCCGCGTTTTCAAGCGTGATGGTAAAGATTTTCTTACGATCGATGGCTTTGACCTTAAAGTCAATGATCAGGAGTTCGTAGCGATTGTGGGCCCTTCGGGCTGCGGCAAAACCACCTGCATGCGAATGGTAGCTGGGCTAGAGTTCCCCAGCACGGGCGATGTCTTGGTGTCAGACAAACAAGTCAAGAGCCCAGGGCCTGAGCGCGCTGTGGTGTTTCAAGCGTTTGCACTGTTTCCATGGAAATCGGTTTACGACAACATTGATTTTGGCCTTCGTGCCAAAGGCTTAGCTCAGGAAAAGCGCCACGAAATCATCACGCATTACATCGGCTTGATGAACCTCAAAGGCTACGAGTCAGCCTATCCGCATCAGCTCTCGGGCGGTATGCAACAGCGCGTAGCGATTGCGCGCGCTTATGCGCTCGATCCTGATGTGTTGCTGATGGACGAGCCTTTTGGTGCGCTGGATGCACAAACGCGCGTGGTGATGCAAGAAGAGTTGGTCAAACTGGCACGCAAAAATCCACGCACGGTTTTGTTTATCACGCACTCGGTAGAAGAAGCGGTCTATCTGGCGGATCGCGTTGTCGTCATGACCAGCCGCCCCGGGCGCATCAAAGAAATTTTAGATATCAAGAGCATCCGAGAGGCGGACGGCTGGGACACCCATCCGCGCATCGAAGATGTGATGGATTTGGCCTCCTTCGTTCATTTACGCACACGGATTTGGAAATCACTGCGCGAAGAACACGGCTCGACCGAGCATTGATGACGACCCCTCCCCTTTTCACCACAACCTTCAGGAGACATTTATGTTGAAGAAAACTCTTATCGGCTTTGCCGCTGCCATGGCTTTGGGCTCATCATTTGCGCAAACCCTCACGCCCATCAAAATCAGCTATCAGCCCTCACTGTATTGGGCGTTGCCATTTCACGTCGCTACGGAGAAAGGCTGGTGGAAGGAAGTGGGCCTAGCGCCTGAGTTCAGCACTTTCCCTGCGGGCGTGCCGCAGATCGCCGCATCGGCAGCCAAGTCTTGGGATGTGGGCGGCACAGGTGGTGTGCCTGCTGTCCTCGGCCATGTGCGTTTTGGCATCAAAACCATCGGCGTGTCCAACGATGAGTCAGCCGGCAATGCGCTGGTGGCCAGCGGCAAGAAAGCCGCTGAATTTGCAAAAGATCCAGCGGCTGCTCTGCGCGGCCAGACCATCACACTCACGCAGAATTCAACCGCTGACTTCGCCGTGCAGGCATGCTTGAAGCGCTATGGCCTGAAAAAATCTGATGTCGTGATGAAAAATATGGGGCAATCGGAAATCATCTCTGCTTTGTCATCGAACAACACTGATCTGGCTGGCATGTGGGCACCGAACATTTACACCGTGGAAGAAAAGGCCGGAGCGAAGGTGTTGTGTAGCGGCAAAGAAGGCGGCGCAGTCGTGCCCGGCGCATTGATTGCACGTGGCGATTACGCGAAAGAAAATCCGCAAAACGTCGCTAAATTTTTGGCGGTCTATTTGCGCGCTTGGAAATGGATGGGCGCAAACCAGCCAGCAGCCATTGCGATGATGAAAGATTTCTATGCAAAAGGTGGCGTCGTCATCAGTGAAGCCTCGATGAAAAAAGAATTCTCTACGCGTCCGACATTTGATCTTGGCCAACAAATCAAAATGATGGATCGGAAAAATAGCAATTCGCAAGTGGATGCATGGTTTGCACAAATCGCCGTCTTCATGCGCGAGACGGGTGCATTGCCCACCATTCCGCAAGTGCAAGATTTCGTCACGAGCGAATACATGAACATGGTGCAGGCTGATCCGAAGCTGCGCGATTTCGCCAATAACAGCAAGTAAGCATTTAACTTAAGCCAGCACTCGCACACGACAGCTATTTCGCTGCCGAATGAGCTGCTGCATATTCCTCAAGGTGTGATTGTGAGTATTCAATATCTTAAAAAAGCTGCGAAGACGCCTGAGTCTGAAACAGCCACCGCGCAAGCCGTGGTGAGCGACATGCTGTCTGAAATTCAGAAAAATGGTGAGGCTGCAGTTCGCAGCTATGCCAAGAGTCTTGATCAATGGGAGGGTGAATTCGTCATCACTCGCGCTCAACTGGAAGCCAATGCCAAGGCTGTGCCAACGACCGTCAAGGCCGACATTGATTTCGCAATCAAGCAGGTTTTTGACTTTGCGACAGCACAACGAAAATCCTTAAGTGAATTTTGCACGGAGCTGCACAGCGGCGTCACAGCTGGGCAGCGCGTGTTACCCGTCAACGTAGCTGGCTGCTATGCGCCTGCTGGCCGCTATGCGCATATTGCCTCGGCTTACATGGGCGTCGCAACGGCCAAAGCGGCAGGCGTGAAAACCATCATCGCTTGTTCTGGCCCGTTTCGTGGTGGCCCAATGCACCCCTACCTTATGTACGCTTTTGACAAAGCTGGGGCTGATGTCATTTTGACGCTGGGCGGCGTGCAGGCGATTGCCACCATGGCCTATGGCTTGTTCACGGGCAAGCCGGCGGACGTGATTGTTGGCCCCGGCAACAAATTTGTCGCAGAGGCCAAGCGCAGCTTGTTTGGCAAAGTAGGGATTGATGTGTTTGCAGGCCCATCCGAAGTGGCTGTGATCGCAGATGAAACGGCAGATCCCGCCATTGTGGCCAGTGATTTGGTCGGCCAAGCTGAGCATGGCCATGAATCACCCGCATGGCTGTTCACCACGGATGAGAAGCTCGCCCGTGACGTGATGGCACGCATCCCGGCTTTGATTGACGCACTGCCGCCGATTGCACGCGATGCGGCGGGCTGCGCATGGCGTGATTACGGCGAGGTGATTCTGTGCTCAACCCGCGAAGAGGTGGCACAGATCTCCGACCAGTATGCCTCCGAGCATCTCGAAGTTCACACCCAAGATTTGGATTGGTGGCTGGAGAATTTAACCTGCTATGGCTCGCTTTTTCTAGGCGAAGAAACAACCGTCGCTTATGGCGACAAAGCCAGCGGACCGAACCATGTGTTGCCCACCAAAGGCGCAGGCCGATACTCGGGCGGCTTGTCTGTTCATAAGTTTATGAAGACATTGACTTGGCAGAAAATGACACGCGATGCGGCGCGAGATATTGGCTTAGTCACTGCGCGCATTTCACGCCTCGAAGGCATGGAAGCACACGCGCGAACGGCAGATGATCGCTTAGCCAAATATTTCCCTGGCCAAAAGTTTGAGCTTGGCGAACCTGTCACAGCCTAAGTTGCACGAATTGTCTCAACCAAACCAACAGCATGAATATTTCCGCTCTCTTCAGCCTCAAAGGGCGCACGGCTTTCGTCACCGGAGGAAACTCCGGCATTGGTGAGGCGATGGCTACAGCGCTTGGGCTTGCCGGCGCTCGGCTTGTGCTCGGAGCGCGTCGCACTGATGCGCTCATGGCCTCGGCAGCTCGATTGAAAGAGCAAGGCATTTCGGTAGATTGCTTGCCTTGCGATCTGGCGGATATTGAAGCGACGCAAGATGCGGCCAAGCGGTTGATGCAGTTTGCGCCGATTGATATTTTGATCAACGCAGCCGGGGTGAATTCACGCGAGCCGTTTCAGGCGGTGACTCCAGCCGCATGGCAAGCTCAAATTAATCTCCATTTGAGCGCGCCATTTTTCCTCACGCAAGCGCTCGCGCCGCAGATGGCCGAGCGCGGCTGGGGCCGCATTATCAATATTGCTAGCCTGCAAAGCTACCGTGCGTTTGGCAACAGCGCCCCTTACGGCGCTGGCAAAGGCGGCGTGGTGCAACTCACCCGTGCGATTGCTCAGGAATGGTCGGCCAAGGGTATCACTTGCAATGCCATAGGCCCCGGTTTTTTCCCAACACAGCTCACCGCTCCCGTGTTTGGTGATCCTGTTGCCGTACAGAAAAATGCCAGCCAGACCTGCGTGGGTCGCAACGGCGAGCTCACCGATTTGTATGGCTTATCCGTGTTTCTGGCAAGCAATGCGTCGAGTTATATCACCGGTCAAACCATCATGATTGATGGTGGTTTCACAGCAAAATGACAAAGACAGTCCATTAAATTGAGAAGTTATCCATGAAAGCACTTGTCTATACCCAGCCCAACGAAGTTCAGTTACTTGATCGTGCCGATCCGGTGCTCGAACAAGGCGAAGTGATCTTAAAAATCGAAGCGGTGGGTATCTGTGGCTCGGATATGCATGCCTATCACGGCCATGATCCACGCCGCAAACCCGGGCTGATTTTGGGACATGAGTTTTGCGGAACCGTGCTGGAATCCGCCTCAGCGCAATACGCCAAAGGCATCCGCGTCACTGGCAATCCGCTTATCACCTGCGGTGTGTGTGAATACTGCGTGCAAGGCCGAAATAACCTGTGTAGCCACCGCACCATGGTAGGCATGACGCGGCCTGGCGCATTTGCGCAATATATGTCCATTCCTGCTGCTTCACTGATTGACATGCCGCAAGATATGCCATCAACTCATGCCGCCATCACAGAACCTGCGGCCACCGCCTTGCATGCGATTAACTTATCGATGCGCGCCTTGGTGCGGCCTGTACAGGAATGCCGCGTTTTGATCTTAGGAGGCGGTGCGATTGGTATGCTTGCAGCGCTGTTGCTGAAAAACTATGGATGTGCAGACATCACAGTTGCTGAAGTCAATCCGCTGCGCCGCGAGCAAATCGAGCAATACGCGCAGGTCAACACCTACAACCCCAAAGAAATCAATCCAGCAGAGAACGCATTCGACTATGTGATGGATGCCGTCGGCTCCAAAATCACACGCACCACTGCTTTTGCCAGTGTGAAAGCAGGCGGTGTGATTATGCACATCGGCCTGCAAGATTGGGGCAGTGAAATCGATATGCGCCGCTTGACGCTCGCTGAAATCACCCTGCTAGGAACGTATACATACACCACAGCGGATCTTCGCGCTACCGTCAGGCTGATAGCGCAAGGCGCATTTGGCGATTTGGCATGGCTCGATATCCGCCCTTTGACGGA
>JANMDU010000051.1:0-4445 GCA_031376455.1 Variovorax sp.
GAAGAAAGTGCTCTGATCCAGGAGGCGCTGCGGCGCGGCGCGGCGGCGTTTTTGAGCAAATCTGCGCCGCCTTCGAGCATTGTGGCGGCGGTGATGGCGGTGGCGCAGGGCCATCCGCCGCTGGGCAATGTGGGCTTGGAAGCGTCGGGTCAGCAGGCTGTTGCATCTAAGCAAGGCGCAGCCGGAGTCGATCTGTCGACTCGGCAGCTCGATGTGTTGTTGCTGATGTGTGAGGGGATCAGCAACAAGGCGATTGCGCGCAAGTTGTTTGTCAGCGAGAACACGGTGCGCAGCCATGTGGCGGCGGTGCTGAAATATTTTGCGAGCAGCACGCGGGTGGAGGCGGTGATGGCGGCGCAAAAAAGCGGCATGGTGACGATTCGGCCAGACGGATTGAAAGCGCTGATCGCATGAGCGCTGCGCCAATTCAGTTGCTTGAGAGTATGCCAACAGCTGTGAGCGGCAGCGCGGATTTAATCCGCCAGGAAGAGCAGCGCCGCTTTGAGCGTTTCATTTATTTGGGTACGGTGGGTATGTGGCTCACTGCTCTGCTGCTGGCAGGTGTCGTGGTGCAGCTAGAGCCTGATTTGGCGCGCGCCGCGCTGATATGGGGCGGCGCGTTTACCGCGCTGATGCTGATTACGGTAATTGCGTGGGCGATGTATGGGCAGCATTTGGCCTCAATGAACACGCGCGATTTGTGGCACAAGCTGATTGTGTGTGCGCATGGGCTGCTGTGGGCTTTGCCGCCGCTGATTTTCTTCGTGCCCGCGCAGCCGCTGGTGACGATGTTTATGGTGTGCATGGTGTGCGGTATGTCGTCGGGAGGCGTGGCGATTTTTGGCACGCGGCCGGTGCTGTATGCGATGATTTTTGTGCCGCCTTTTGTGGCGCAAATAGGCGTGTTTTGCTGGTATGGGCTGCAAACGGGCGATACTTTTCACGGCTTCTTGGGCGCGGCCATGCTGCTGCTGCTCAGCGTGGATTTGATTTTTAGCCGCTTTACTTGGGCCACGCTGAACCGCTCTATCGTGCTGGCTTATGAAAATCAAGCGCTGGTGGAGCAATTGCAAAGCCAAGCGCTGCAACTGAGCGCGACTACGCGCGCCGCGCAAGAGGCCAACACGGCCAAAACCAAATTCTTGGCCGCTGCCAGCCACGATCTGCGCCAGCCTGTGCATGCGCTGAATCTTTTTGTGGAGGTGCTCTCGGGCACGGAGCTCTCCGATAAGCAAAAAGTGATGGTGCAACATATTCGCACCGCAAGCTTGGCCAGCCGCGAGATGCTTAACACGCTGCTGGACTATTCGCGGATCGAGGCAGGCGTCATGGTGGCGAAAAAACAAACGGTTAATTTAGCGCCGATGCTGCGCGAGCTGGAAGATGAGTTTGGCCCGCAGGCAGACGCGCGGGGCTTGATCTATCGCACCCGTGATACGGATTTGCGGGCGCTGTGCGATTCCACGATGACGCAGTTGATCTTGCGCAATTTTTTAAGCAACGCGCTGCGCTACACCAGCGGCGGTGGCATCCTCGTGTGCGCGCGCAGGCGGGGCGAGGAGGTGTTTGTGCAGGTGATGGACACGGGCGTGGGCATTGCGCGCGAGCACTGGGAGGAGGTGTTCAAAGAATTCCGCCAACTGGGCAATGAGGAGCGTGATCGGCAAAAAGGCTTGGGGCTGGGTTTGGCGATTGCCAAAGGCTTGGCGCAGAGCATGGGCGCGCGTATTGAGCTTTCCTCGCGCATCGGGCATGGTTCGGTGTTTACGCTGTGTTTGCCGCAGGTGGAAACTACGGGCGATGAGGCACGGCCAAGCATGCGTGAGAGTATGCGCGAGGTGCGCGAGAGCTTGGCAATGCGCTCGGGCGCTTGGACGGTGGCCACGCTGGCGCCTGTCGCGCAGGGGCTGCACGATGAGCTTGGCCATGCGAACCTGAAGGGGCTTCGCGTGCTGGTGGTCGATGATGAGGAGGCGGTGCGCATCAGCATGCAGGCGCTGCTAGAGAGCTGGGGCTGCGAGGTGAGGGTGGCCGAGGGCATGGAAGATGTCAAGGCACTTGGCAGCGAACAAGATTTTGCGGTGCAACTCTTGATCACTGATTACCGCTTGCGCGAGGGCATCACGGGTGCGCAGGTGATCGCGGCGGTGCGCCAGCAACAAGCGGCACGGCCAGGCACGCAGCATATGCGTGAGTTGCCTGCCATCATCATCACCGGCGATACCGCGCCACAGCGCATCCGAGAGGCTGCCAGCCAAACCGCTACTTTGCTACACAAGCCCGTGAGCACCCATACCTTACGGCAATCGATGTTGGAGCTGCGCTGACGGGCCTGCGGCTCAAACAGCTTGCTTTACATCCAGCTGAATTTCGGTGAACGAAGGGCCTGTATCTTCGTCTTCTTCGGTGTCTTCAGCCGCTTTCTTTGCGTTGGCAAAATCATTGGCCAAGCGCCACATCAAGTTTGTCGGGCTGTCGGAATGGTTGATGCCTTCTTTGCGCTCCACAGTGCCTTCAATGATCAGACGGGCAATGTCTTGCTCAAAGGTTTGCGAGCCATCGGTCATGGATTTTTCCATCGCATCTTTCACGCCAGAGAAATCGCCTTTTTCAATCAAGTCTTGTACGAGTTTCGTGTTGAACATGATCTCCACCGCGGGTGTACGCGTGCCTTGCACGGTGCGCAGCAGGCGCTGAGAGACGATGGCTTTGAGCGCAGCAGCCAAATCGCCGAGCATGGTGGCGCGCACTTCTACGGGGTAAAAGCTCAAAATGCGATTAAGCGCTTGGTAGCTGTTATTGGCATGCATGGTGGCCAAACACAGGTGGCCCGATTGGGCATAAGCTATGGCAGCGCTCATCGACTCGCGGTCTCGAATCTCGCCGATCAAGATGACATCAGGCGCTTGGCGCAGGGCATTCTTAAGTGCTATTTGCATGGCTGCAGTGTCCGAGCCCACCTCACGCTGGTTAACGATCGATTTTTTGTTGGTGAAGATAAACTCCACCGGGTCTTCTACCGTCAAAATGTGGCCGGGCAATCGTTGATTGCGGTAATCCAGCATAGAAGCCAGCGTCGTGGATTTGCCCGCGCCTGTCGCTCCCACCATCAAGATCAGCCCACGCTTTTCCATGATCATGTCAGCCAAACCAGAAGGCACATTGAGGGTTTCCAATTGGGGAATATCGGTGGCGATATAGCGAATGACGCAAGCGTATGTGCCGCGCTGCATCATGGCGGAGATTCGAAAATTACCAACACCTGGCAGCATGTGCGCCATGTTGAGCTCATGAGTCTCTTCTAGCTCTTCGATTCGAGTAGGCGGCAGCACTTCCGCAAGCAAGCCTTTAACTGCATCCGAGGGCAGTGGTTGGCTGTTGATCGGCACGGATTGGCCATTGATTTTGATTGTGGCAGGTGCAAAAGCAGACAAGTACACATCGGAGGCCTTTTTCTCGGCCATCAACTTCAAGATCCGCTCCATCATGCCCATGTTGTGCTCCTCATTTACGCTTTATGTCTGCACGGAATACTATCAAAATAATAGCGCTCTGCGCAGATTCTGTGGCGGCTAAACGCCTAAAAGGCTTGAAAATACGCAGTGACGCGTATTTTGCTTGCAAATCTCTTGCTGGGCAAGTCATTCGCCCAGCAATAAGTCATCAATCGCGCAGCAAGTCGTTCAGCGATGTGCTGGCGCGGGTTTTGGCATCCACCGTTTTCACGATGATGGCGGCGTAGGTGTTGTAAGCCACGCCCGCCTTCGTGGTTTTAGGCATGCTGCCGCTGATGACCACCGAGCCCGAGGGCACGCGGCCATAGATCATCTCGCCTGTCTCGCGGTTGAAAATAGGGGTGCTCTTGCCTAGATACACGCCCATGCCGATCACGGAATTCTCTTCAACCACCACGCCTTCAACCACTTCGGAGCGCGCGCCAACAAAGCAGTTGTCTTCAATGATCGTGGGGCCGGCTTGCAGCGGCTCCAACACACCGCCAATGCCCACGCCGCCTGAGAGATGTACATTTTTGCCAATTTGAGCGCATGAGCCCACCGTAGCCCATGTATCGACCATCGTGTTCTCGTCCACATACGCGCCGATGTTCACATAAGACGGCATGAGAATCGCGCCTTTGGCGATGTAGCTGCCTCGGCGAGCAACCGCTGGCGGCACAACGCGCACGCCGGTTGCTTTCATCTCCTCGGGCGTGAGGTGTGCGAATTTGGTTTTCACTTTGTCGTAGAAACCGAGATCGCCCGCTTTGACGATTTCGTTGTCATTCAATCGGAAAGAGAGCAACACGGCTTTCTTGATCCACTGATGCACAGTCCATTGACCGACGCTCTCACGCGTGGCTACTCGCAACTGGCCCTTGTTCAATTGGCTGATGACTTGATCGACGGCCTCGCGCACTTCAGCGGGGGCAGATGCTGGAGACAGGT
>JANMDU010000052.1:0-19554 GCA_031376455.1 Variovorax sp.
CCGCCGCGATAACCTTCGCAAAGCCTATGTGACGCTGTTGCCTGGTCAAGAGCTCAACCTGTCAGGAGAGGCTGCCTAACAAGGCGTGATACACCATGGCAATCATCAAAATGAAACCCACCAGCCCCGGCCAACGTGCCGTGGTGAAGGTGACGCGTGAGCATCTGCATAAAGGCGAGCCCTATGCTCCCTTGCTAGAGCCGCAATTCCAAAAAGCAGGCCGTAACAACAACGGTCACATCACCACCCGTCACAAGGGCGGTGGTCACAAGCATCACTACCGTGTGGTCGATTTCAAGCGCAACAAGGATGGCATTCCTGCCAAAGTTGAGCGCATTGAATACGATCCCAACCGCTCTGCACATATCGCTTTGGTGTGTTACGCAGACGGCGAGCGTGCTTACATCATCGCGCCGCGCGGTGTCGAGCCAGGTGCAACCCTCATGAACGGTGCAGAAGCGCCGATTCGTGCAGGCAACACCCTGCCGATTCGTAACATCCCAGTGGGTTCTACCATTCACTGCATCGAGATGCAGCCTGGCAAAGGCGCACAAATCGTGCGTTCTGCCGGTACATCGGCCACCTTGCTCGCTCGCGAAGGCACATACGCTCAGGTGCGTGTGCGCTCAGGTGAAGTGCGCAAGATCCACATCGAATGCCGCGCCACGATTGGTGAAGTCGCAAATGGTGAACATAATCTGCGCGTTATCGGCAAGGCCGGCGTCAAGCGCTGGATGGGTATTCGTCCCACCGTTCGCGGTGTGGCGATGAACCCGGTGGATCACCCACACGGCGGCGGCGAAGGCCGTACCGGTACAGGTGGTGAGCCACGTGATCCGTGGGGCAACCTGACCAAAGGCTATCGCACCCGCAACAACAAGCGTACGCAAGTCATGATCGTCTCGCGTCGTAAGAAGTAAAGGGTAAATTGAAATGACACGTTCCCTCAAAAAAGGCCCTTTCGTTGACCATCACTTGATGGTCAAGATCGAAAAGGCGATTGCTATCAAAGACAAAAAGCCTGTGAAAACATGGTCACGTCGCTCGATGATTCTTCCGGATTTCATCGGCCTCACGATTGGTGTTCACAACGGTAAGCAACACATTCCGGTGTACATCACTGATCAGATGGTTGGCCACAAGCTCGGCGAATTTGCGATGACTCGCATGTTCAAGGGCCACCCGGCTGATAAAAAAGTTGTGAAGAAGTAAGGATTCAATATGGAAACCAAAGCAACTTTACGTGGCGTGCGCCTGTCTTCCGACAAAGGTCGTTTGGTGGCAGACATGATTCGCGGCATGCCCGTGGATCGCGCCCTCAACACGCTCACCTATGCGCGCAAAAAAGCCGCTGTGATCATCAAAAAAGTGCTCGAATCGGCAATCGCCAATGCTGAGCACAACGATGGCGCGGATATCGACGAGTTGAAGGTGAAAACCATTCACGTTGAGCAAGGCACCGTCCTCAAGCGTTTCACCGCAAACGCCAAAGGCCGTGGCAACCGCATCGTCAAACCCACCTGCCACATCTACGTGGTTGTTGGCAACTAAACCGAAGGACGCAAACTCATGGGACAAAAAATCCACCCAACCGGTTTTCGCCTTTCGGTGAGCCGCAATTGGGCCAGTCGTTGGTATGCAAGCAACAGCGATTTCGCTGGCATGCTAGCTGAAGACATCAAGGTACGCGAGTACCTCAAAGCCAAACTCAAGAACGCATCGGTCTCGCGCGTTCTGATTGAGCGCCCTGCAAAGAACGCCCGCATCACGATTTTCTCCGCCCGTCCTGGCGTGGTCATCGGCAAAAAAGGCGAAGACATTGAGAACTTGAAAAAAGAACTCTCTGCTAAGCTTGGTGTACCCGTTGCTGTCAACATCGAAGAAGTGCGCAAGCCTGAAATCGATGCCAAGTTGATTGCTGATTCGATCACGCAGCAGCTCGAAAAACGCATCATGTTCCGCCGCGCTATGAAGCGTGCGATGCAAAACGCGATGCGCCTCGGCGCTCTCGGCATCAAGATCATGTCGTCTGGCCGTTTGAACGGAATTGAGATTGCTCGCTGCGAGTGGTATCGTGAAGGTCGCGTGCCTCTCCATACGCTGCGTGCCGACATCGATTACGGTACGTCAGAAGCCAAGACCACCTATGGTGTGATCGGCGTGAAGGTCTGGGTTTACAAGGGTGATACCTTGGGTCGCAACGATCTTCCTGTGGTGCAAGAGACTCGCGACGAAGAGCGCAAGCCACGCGGTCCACGTCGTGATGGCGATCGTCGTGATGACCGTGGTGGAGCTCGTCCTCCAGCACGCGGTGCTGCCCGTGGCCCTGCTCGCCCAGCCGGCGGTAATACCGCACCAGCTGATGGCAGCGACAAGCCCGCCGAAGCAGGTGCATCTGAAGTGAAAACTACCGTTAAGCGCGTTCGCAAAGTGGCCGCGCCTGCCTCCACAGACGGTGGCCAAGCCTAAATTTGGAGAAATAGAAAATGCTACAACCCGCTCGTCGCAAATACCGAAAAGAGCAAAAAGGCCGTAACACCGGCGTGTCGCCACGCGGCACATCGGTGGCCTTTGGAGACTTCGGTCTCAAATCCATTGAGCGTGGCCGTCTGACGGCTCGCCAAATCGAGGCAGCACGCCGCGCCATCTCGCGTCACGTCAAACGTGGCGGTCGGATTTGGATTCGCATGTTTCCCGATAAGCCCATCTCCACTAAGCCCGCCGAAGTTCGAATGGGTAACGGTAAAGGCAATCCTGAGTACTACGTTGCGGAAATCCGCCCCGGCAAGGTACTCTACGAGATCAACGGCGTGCCCGAGGCGCTCGCTCGCGAAGCTTTCACATTGGCTGCTGCCAAGTTGCCTCTGCGCACCACATTCGTGGCTCGCATGCTTGGCCAATAAGGAGCACCGAATGAAAGCCAACGAACATCGTAAAGAATTGCGCGCCAAAGACACTGCAGGCCTCGTGACAGAAGTCAAAGAGTTGCAAAAAGCCCATTTTTCACTGCGCATGCAAAAAGCGACGCAGCAGTTGAACAACACGGGTCAACTCAAGATCACACGTCGCGGCATCGCCCGTGCAAAAACTATTGCTGCTGAACAAGCTGCCAAGTAATCAAGGAATCCACATGACGGAAGCAAAAAAATCCCTCAAGCGCACCTTGATCGGCAAGGTAGTCAGCGACAAACGCGCCAAGACTGTGACGGTTTTGGTCGAGCGCAGCGTTAAGCATGAGCTATACAGCAAGATCGTGATGAAATCCAGTAAGTATCACGCCCACGACGAAAAGGGTGAGTACAAGACGGGTGACACCATCGAGATCACTGAATCTCGCCCGATTTCTAAAACCAAGAATTGGGTCGCAACCCGCTTGGTACAAAAATCGATTGACGTTTAAGCGATTCCTCTTGCTGAGCTCAGATCTTTGAACTGTGGCAAAGCAAGATGAAGTAAAAAGGCTCACCTCGGTGAGCCTTTTGCATTTGTAGCACAGTCATCATCATGTCGATGCCGCACAATGCACTTCTGCTCATCAATCAACATTGATCCCACATTCATTAGGAGAAAGCTTCATGATCAAAATCGGCGACAAACTACCTGCATCCACCTTGATGGAATACTCAGAGGTCGAAGGCGAAGGCTGCTCGATTGGCCCGAACGCCGTGGATACGACAAAGGCCAGCGCTGGCAAAACCATTGCTTTGTTTGCCCTGCCCGGAGCATTCACGCCGACTTGCTCAGCCAAGCATGTGCCCGGCTATGTGCAACACTTTGAAGAACTCAAAAGCGCTGGCGTGGATGAAATTTGGTGTGTCAGCGTCAATGATGCTTTCGTGATGGGCGCATGGGCGCGTGAGCAAAAGACGGGTGCGAAAGTGCGCATGCTCGCTGATGGAAGCGCAGCATTCACGCAAGCCACCGGCCTCACGCTTGATCTCACCGCACGCGGCATGGGCTTGCGCTCTGATCGTTACTCGATGCTCGTTAGAGATGGCGTGGTCAAAAGCATCAACCGCGAAGCACCGGGCAAGTTTGAAGTGAGCGATGCGGCAACTATGTTAGCGCAAGCAAAGGCTTGATGATTGACTGGGATGAGCGCAGAGATCACTACTGATTTAATAGCACTCTGCGCATGTTCTACGCCGGCAAACAGCCTAAAAGGCTTTGAATATCCTTTAAAAACCGCGCCGCAATAGCTGCGGCTGCAAGATTACTTGCCTTGCCTGCTCTGTGTGAGATAGCCTTGTGGCTTGCATCTTTGCCAGCCTAGCAGTGATGAAACTAGCGCATGTTTGCCCCATGCGCTCGCCATCAATGTGCATGGTGCTTAAACCCCCTAAGCAATACCTGCCCACAGGAAAATCACCGAAGCCGATCATGCCGATTTCGCTAGGTACAGCATAGCCCAGTTTTTGCGCTGCAAGCAATGCACCCGTGGCCAGCAGGTCGTTGGCAAAGCCGAAGCCACAAGACAATGAAGTGTTGGTAGGCGGTGCGACGTGCAACGCTTGCCGGCCGTGCCAACGCACAAAGCATTCGCTACCCATCTCTATCGCATCGCCCACAGCTGCTTGCATGAGCTCGGCTTTTATGCCAGATGCTTGCGCCGTGTCTAAAAATCCTTGGGCGCGCTCATGGGCGCGAAAATCCTCTTCCACGCCGCTGTCGAAAAAGCACAACTGCTTATAGCCGCGCTCCATCAATGCTTTCGCCATCACTGCGCCTACTTGGACGTGATTGAAGCCAATTTGCTGAAAATCGTGCGCCTCTCCTTGCGGGCTTTGATCCCAAATTTCCACCACTGGCGTGCCGCGTGCCTGTGCAGCAAGCAAGAGCTGCTGCGTGATGGCGTTGTGCCGCCTGCCTGTGACCACCACGGCCGCCGGCGCCCAACCCAATACTGTACGCACTTGTTGCTCTTCCAGCGCCAGAGAATAGCCTGTACTAGAGACCAGCATCTGCAAGCCCTCAGATTGCAAGCCAGCACCTAAACCATGCAAGGTATCTGCAAAAATTGAATGCGTCAGATTGGGCACGATGACAGCTACTGCTTGTGAGCGCCCACTCGCAAGACTTCCTGCTTGTAGATTAGGACTGTAGCCCGTTTTCTGCAAAGCTTGCACAATGCTTTGCGCCGTGTTCTGCGCCACACGCTCAGGCGAACGTAAGTAACGCGAGACGGTCATGATCGTCACGCCGGCGTGCGCAGCCACATCGGCCAAGGTCACCCTGCCATGCCCCCGCCGGCCAACGACAGCCGCTGAGCTGGACACCTTGAGTGATGCAGATGACTGAATAGGGTTAGCCACGATGACAAATAATGGAGAGAGGAATATGCTGAGTATGTTAGCGCTAACAAATTTCTCTTCAAGCATGAAAACCCTAGCCGATCTCCGCAGCCGCCGTTGGTTTGACGACCAAGGCATGCGTGGCTTTGCGCATCGCCAACGCATGCAGCAGCAGGGCTTTCGGCGCGAAGACATCATGGGCAAACCCATGATTGCGATCTTGAACACATGGAGCGATCTTTCGCCCTGCCACGCGCATTTGCGCGAGCGCGCAGAAAGCGTGAAAAAAGGCATTTTGATGGCTGGCGGCTATCCGGTGGAGTTGCCTGCCATGAGCTTGGGCGAAGTGATGGTCAAACCCACCACCATGCTGTATCGCAATTTTTTAGCGATGGAAGCGGAAGAGCTGCTGCGCAGCCTGCCGTGTGATGGTGTGGTGTTGCTCGGCGGCTGCGATAAAACGACGCCCGGTTTGCTGATGGGTGCGATCAGCATGGATATTCCGGCGATTTTTTGCCCCGCAGGCCCCATGCTCAATGATCGGCATGTGCGTGATGGCGTACACAAAGCAATTGGCGCTGGGACGCATACGCGCATGTTTTGGGATGAATACCAAGCGAGCAATATCAGCAAAGATGAGTTGCAAGAGATGGAGGGCCGCATGACGCGTGCGCCCGGCACCTGCAACACCATGGGCACAGCAAGCACGATGACCAGCATGACCGAGGCGCTGGGCATGACGCTGCCGGGTAGCAGCAGCATTCCTGCGATGGATGCTGCGCATCCGCGCATGGCCACCAGCTGCGGCGAACGCATCGTACACATGGTGTGGGAAGATTTGAAGCCTTCGCGCATCCTCACACGCGGCAGCTTTCAAAATGCGCTCGCTGTGCAAATGGCACTCGGTGGCTCGACCAATGCCGCCGTGCATGTGATCGCGATGGCGCGGCGTGCAGGCGTTGATCTCACGCTTGACGATCTTGATGCGATGAGCCGCCGCGTGCCGGTGATTGCCAATCTCTTTCCGAGCGGCAACAAACTCATGGAAGATTTTTATTACGCGGGTGGCTTGCCCGCATTGCTTACCGTGATTCGCGCGGAGTTATCTTTGAATGAGATGACCGTGACCGGCAAAACGCTCGGTGAAAATATTGCTCATGCCCAGGTGCATGATGCGCAAGTAATCCGGCCGCTCGATCAGCCGGTAGCCGATGGCGCACTCGCTGTGTTGCACGGCAATCTTGCGCCGCATGGCGCAGTGATGAAACCTGGCGCAGCGGAAAAGAAATATTTGCAACACACCGGCAAAGCGCTGGTATTTGACAGCCAGCCCGAGATGCTGAGTGCGATGGCAGATGAGTCGCTCGATGTCGATGAGGACACCGTGCTCGTGCTGCGCAACGCTGGCCCTGTGGGCGCACCCGGCATGCCAGAGTGGGGTGGTTTGCCGATTCCGAAAAAACTCTTGAAGCGTGGCGTGCGCGATATGTTGCGCTTGTCTGATGCCCGCATGAGCGGCACACATTATGGCGCTTGCGTGCTGCACATCTCGCCCGAGAGTGCCGTTGGCGGGCCTTTGGCTTTGGTGCAAAGCGGCGATGTGATTGAAGTCAATGTGGAGCAACGTCGCTTGCATCTGCAAGTGAGCGATGAAGAACTCACTAAGCGCCGCGCATTATGGAAGCCGCCCGTGCAACCTTATCTGCGCGGCTACACCAAGCTCTACCAAGCCCATGTGACGCAGGCGCACGAGGGCTGTGATTTCGATTTCTTGCAAGGTGTGGACGACACGCCTGAACCCGTGATTTTTTGATTGACGACCATGCAAAACCCCTTTAAAGCCCTTCTCGCCCGCAAAGACCTCCCCGCCGGCTACCCTGTCGGCACGTGGGTCATGTCCGCCTCGCCACTGGTTGCAGAAGGAATCGGTTGCGCGGGTTTTGACTGGGCGGTGGTGGATATGGAGCACACGCCGCTGGACATGATGGAGGTGATTCATCTGCTGCAAGCCATTGCCGGCACGCCGATGCTGCCAATCACACGTGTGACTTGGAACGATACCGTCACGGTGAAACGCGTGCTTGATGCCGGAGCGCAAACGCTGATGTTCCCGTTTGTGCAAACCGTGGAAGAAGCCAAAAAGGCAGTTGCAGCCGCTAAATACGCACCGCATGGCGTGCGCGGCATGGCCGGCATGAGCAGAGGCTCGCGCTTTGGCACCGTCAAAGATTACTTTAAAGTCGCTAACGATGCAGTCAGTGTGATCGTGCAGATTGAAACGCCGGAAGCCATGAGCCGCATGAAAGAGATTGCCAGCGTAGAAGGCGTGGACAGCATCTTCATCGGCCCCGGCGATTTAAGCGGCGCAATGGGGCATGTTGGCAATTTGATGCATCCTGATGTGGTGTCGCTAATGACTGAAGGTGTGAAAGCCTGCCACATGGCAGGCAAACCCGTGGGCACAGTGGGCGGCACGCCAGAGGCCGTAGCCACGTATCGCAGTGCGGGTTTTGACTATATCGGTGTGGCCTCTGATCTGGGTTTAATGATGAGAAGTTGTGCGGCAGCGCTTTCCACCATTCGGCAGCAAGACATCAAGATTCATTCGCAGGGCTATTAAGCCGTCCCCAAAAAAAACGAGGAGAAACCTGTGGCATCCGTCGAACTCAAACAAGTCATCAAATCCTACGACAACAAGACCAACGTCATCCACGGCGTGGACTTGTCAATTGCACATGGAGAATTCGTTGTCTTTGTCGGCCCCAGTGGTTGTGGCAAATCCACCCTACTGCGCATGATTGCTGGATTAGAGGGGATTTCAGGAGGTGACGTGTTCATTGACGGCAAACGCGTGAATGATGAGCCGCCCAGGAATCG
The DNA here is from genome assembly GCA_031376455.1 of Variovorax sp. Classification (GTDB taxonomy): domain Bacteria; phylum Pseudomonadota; class Gammaproteobacteria; order Burkholderiales; family Burkholderiaceae_C; genus JANMDU01. The sequence continues at coordinate 8,169 of JANMDU010000052.1, forward strand.
CGATATCGCGATGGTTTTTCAAGACTACGCGCTTTACCCGCACAAAAGCCTGTACGACAACATGGCGTTTGGTCTGCGCTTACGCGGCACCGATGAGACCGAGATTAAGCGCCGAGTGATGGATGCCGCCAAGCTGCTCAAAATTGATCACATGCTTGAGCGCAAACCGGGCGCACTGTCGGGTGGCCAACGGCAACGGGTCGCTATTGGCCGAGCCATTGTGCGACAGCCCAAGGTATTTTTGTTCGATGAGCCACTGTCCAACCTAGACGCCCAACTGCGAGGCGAGATGAGAAGTGAAATCAAAAAACTTCATCACCGGCTCGGTGCAACGATTATTTATGTGACCCACGACCAAGTCGAGGCCATGACTTTGGCTGATCGCATTGCGGTTTTGTCTGCTGGACGAGTTATGCAATACGCCTCGCCCAGCGATATCTACAACAAACCGGCCGCTGTCTTTGTCGCGGGCTTCACGGGCTCGCCCTCCATGAACCTTGTGACGTGCACACTGAATGCAGGGCAGGTTGATTTGGGAGCGGGTGTGCGCGTTGCACTGCCCACATCTATGCGGGAAAAATCGGCTCAAAAATTGAGTTTTGGTATTCGCCCCGAGAACATTTCACTCAGTACACGGCCCGGTAGTGAAGCCGTACCAGCCAAGGTAGTCATCACCGAGCCACTCGGCGCGGAAACTTTGACCACATTCTTAGTTGGCAGCAGCGAAATGGTCGCTCGATGCGAAGCCAGTTTCTCCGGTAAACCGGGCGATGCGATGACGATCTACTTGGCGCAGGAACACATGCACCTGTTTGATGCAACCTCAGGACAGCATCTATGAAGAAGAAATCAATCGCTATTAAATTAATAGCAGTTTGCGCAGGTTTTATGCCGGCGACGTGGTCTTTTGGGCAACAAACTCCGCCTAAATTACCAGATCGCGCGATTCAGATGGTTGTGCCTTTTAGCCCCGGCGGCACAACCATCTACAAAGCCCGAGCGCAAGCTGCGTTTACACCATTGGCCTATCGCTCAGGTGATCAATTCAAGAGCTTTGCTCTCGCAGAGTATGAGAAATTCAAGCAAGTTGTGAAGCAGCACAATTTGCAGGAGAAGTAAGCGCTGCTGTATATCTGTTCTTTTTGTTTGTGTTTTTTCTGAAGGAGACTTTAATGAAACGTCGTACTCTGTCTGCTCTTGCGGCTCTAGCGCTTGGCGCTGTCGTTAGCATGAGCGCCTATGCTCAGCAAACCTCGCTGCGCGTCTTCTCGGGGGGTGCCAACCAACGCCCTGATCTGATGCGAAAACTGTTTGATGAGTATCAAAAGGCCAATCCCAGCGTAAAGATTGATATGGAAACTGGGGGTGCAACTTCCGAGCTGCAACGCCAATATCTATCAACCGTGCTCAATGCGAAGGATTCCGCCATTGATATCTACATGATTGACATCGTTAACCCGGCGCAGTATTTCAGCGCAGGCTGGCTCGAGCCACTGGATCAGTATGTCGGTAAGGATGCGCTCAAAGCGTATTTACCCGTTTACTCACAAGCCAATACGGTGGATGGAAAAATTGCGGCCATGCCGGCATTTGCAGATGCCATGTTCATGTATTACCGCAAAGACTTACTAGACAAGCATGGCATCAAAGAGCCTAAGACTTGGGATGAGTTGTCTGCCGCTGCTCAAAAAGTGACGGCTGCAGAAAAAGGCTCTAATCCCAATCTGCAAGGCCTGTCGATTCAAGGTGCGCCGATTGAAGGCGCTGTCTGCACTTTCTTGCTGCCCTACTGGAGCGCTGGCAAGCAATTTAACGATGCAAGTGGCAAGATGACGTTGGATAAAGCCAGTGCCGAGCGCGGCCTGAGCATGTGGCTGAAGATGGTTGACGATGGCGTATTGAAGAAAAATATCGCCGAAGTGACGACGCCAGTGACGGTCAACGAGTTCAAAGCGGGCAATGTGTTGTTCGCGATCAACTGGGGCTTTGCGTGGGATCGTTTCAAAGACGATGCAGACAGCCAAGTTAAAGGCAAAGTCGGCGTGATGCCACTGCCCTCCATGGCTGGCGGAAAAAGCGCGACCTGCGTGGGTGGCTGGCAATGGGCTGTGAGTGCGTTTAGCAAGAGCAAGCCAGCTGCGGCCAATCTCGTGAAATTCATGAGCTCGCCTGCTGCCAGCAAATTCTTGGCTGCCGAAGGCTCATTGCTGCCGACCTACACATCGGTCTATACCGACGCTGATGTGGTGAAAGCAGTGCCTTGGTTCAAAGATGCGGCGAATGTTGTGATCGCGGGGCAAGCGCGCCCGATCAGCACCCAGTATGGCCAGGTCAGTGATGCCATTCGCACCAACACCAGTGCAGTTTTGGCGCGAACCAAGACACCTGCTGAAGGCGTTGCGGATATCGAAGGCCGTTTGAACCGCGTGATGCGGTAGAAGAAAGCTTAAGTTTATGAGCTTTGCCAAGTTGCGAGATCCGAGCGAAAAAACGCTCGGCATGCTACTCCTGTTGCCTGCATTTTTATTGCTGGCCCTGATCGTGGTCTACCCGATTGGCAAGCTCATGTACAACAGCTTCTTTGACTTGCGCCTGTCCGGTGGATCAGGCCAAGTCAAATTCATTGGTTTCGATAACTACATCGAAGTCTGGAAGGACAAAGACTTTTGGAATGCAACGAAAAATACAGTGCTCATTACGCTGATCACCGTACCCGGAGCGCTTGTGGTGGGGCTTGGTTTGGCGATGCTTGCCAATTTGCCGTTCAAGCGGCAGTGGCCTGTGCGGCTGGCCTTGCTTCTGCCTTGGGCTCTTCCCTTAAGCTTTGCGGGTTTGATTTTTGCTTGGTTTTTCCACACTGAATATGGCATCGTCAATGATGTGATGCGCATGTTTGGCCAGAAAGAACAAACCATGTGGCTGCTGCGTCCCAATTGGGCATTCACCGCAATTTGTGTCACCATTATTTGGAAAACATCATCGTTTATGGCGCTAATTCTGCTCGCTGGCTTACAGATGATCCCCAAGACGCTTTACGAAGCGGCGGAAGTGGACGGCGCAAGCAAAATACAACAGTTTTGGCAGATCACCATTCCGATGCTGATGCCGAGCATCATCGTCGCACTCATTTTTCGCACGATCACCGCACTTCAGACCTTTGACATCCCTTATACGATGACGAAGGGAGGCCCGGGTAACAGCACTGAAACGCTGTCGATGCTGATCCACAAGACAACTATTGAATACCTAGATGTCGGTTACGGCTCGACTTTGGCGGTCTTTATGTTCTTTATCTCTCTCGCGGTGACCGCCATTTACCTCAAACGTGTAGGGCAGCAAGCATGACACTACCAAATTGGACTTCCAAACAACTGATCTTGATTGCAGCGGGCATCGTCGTCATCAATGGCTTCTTTCCAGCGATATGGATCCTACTCACTTCGCTGAAAACCGAGGTCGAGCTGGTGAGGAAACCGATCACTTACCTGCCGCACAATATTACCCTGCAAAACTATGTGCAGGCTTTCACGGACCAGCCTTTGCTCAAATACTTGGGCAATAGTCTGATCGTCGCTCTCTTGGCAACAGCTGCTTCTTTGCTGGTTGCCGCTTTTGCCGCTTACGCCATCGCTCGACTTAACTTAAAGCGACGCCAGTTGATTCTCACCTGCATTGTTGCGTCAAGCATGTTTCCCTTGGTCACCTTGCTGGTACCGATTTTTGAGACGATGCGGGCGTTGAATCTGCTCAACACATACACGGCACTGGTGTTGCCCTACATCGTGTTGAATCTTCCCATTTGCACTTTGGTGTTGGTAGGTTTCTTTCAAAGCATCCCCAAGGACTTAGAGAATGCCGCGATGATTGACGGCTGCACGCGGTTAGGCGCTCTGTGGCGCGTTGTCGTGCCTTTAGCTGCGCCGGGTGTTTTCACTGCAGGTATCCTCTCCTTCGTTAACTCGTGGGATGAATTTTTACTGGCGCTATCTTTGAATTCCAGCGCTTCGATGCGAACTGCTCCTGTGGGCATCACGCTGTATCAAGGCGAGTTCACGTTTCCTTGGCCGATTATTTCTGCCGCTTTGATCGTTACGATCGTCCCCGTTGCAATTTTGATCGCTATCTTCCAAGAGCGTGTTGTTGGGGGACTAACGCAAGGTGGATTAAAAGGTTAGCTTGATCGAGAAATGAACACAGAAGACTCGGAAGTTTCACGAAAAACACTGAAAATACATAAAGGAATTATTCTGTGTCTTCCGTGTAGTTTCTGTGTTTTTCGTGTTCTTCTCTCTGTAAATAGAAAATGACATGACTCAACAAATTATTCGTTACGGCATCATCGGTTGCGGCAGCATGGGACGCGAACATATTTTGAATTTGCTCTCGACCGATGATGTGCAGATCACCGCCCTGCAAGACCCGCACAAGCCCAGCATTGATGCATCGCTAGCTTTACTTCGCAGCGCAGCCGTGCAACCCAAAGTGTTTGATTCGGTCAGTGCGATGCTAGATAGCGGCCTGTGTGATGCCGTCGTCGTTGGCACGCCTAATTTCACGCATGCGTCTATCTTGCGCGAAGTGCTCGCTGCTGATGTGCATGTGCTCGCCGAGAAGCCATTAGTCACAACAATTGAAGACGGGCTTGATCTCGTCAAACGCGAAAAACAACGCCATGCTGGGGGGCGAAAAAAAGTCACATGGGTCGCACAGGAGTATCGCTACATGCCGCCCGTGGCAGAACTCATTCGCCTCGCGCATGCAGGCGAGTGCGGCACGCTGCAACAAGTAGCGATTCGTGAGCATCGCGAGCCGTTTTATCCCAAGGTGGGCGATTGGAATCGCTTCTCCGCGAATACCGGCGGCACGCTGGTCGAGAAATGCTGCCACTATTTCAATTTGATGGATCATATTTTGCAAGAGCAGCCGACCCGCGTGTTTGCCAGTGGAGGACAGCGAGTAAATCATCTCGATGAAAATTATGACGGCAAGACATCTGATATTCTGGATAGCGCGTTTGTGATCGTGGAATACCCAAGTGGCGCTCGTGCGAGTCTTGATTTGTGCATGTTTGCCGAGAACAGCGTAGATAACGAGGCCATCAGCGTGGTGGGCAGCGAAGGCAAGATCGAATCGCTGATTCCCTCTCTAACGCTGCGTGTAGGACGGCGAGAGGATTGGGGCAAACGTGAAGTGTGGGGGCAGGCTTCAGGTACAGGGCGCGGCGTGGCGACGCGGCGCGTATGGGATAACAACATTCGCTATGCAGGTCAGCATTTTGGCGCAAGCTGGATTGAGCATCAAAAGTTCGCCAAGGCAATTCGCGAAGGCTTGCCTGCGGAGATATCTCTGGAAGAAGGTTTGCGCTCAGTGGCCACTGGCATGGCCGCGCATCGCAGCTTGGAGACTGGTCAGCCCGTTTTGCTCAGCGATGTGATTCCCGCTCATCTGTAGATTTCTGAGTCAAAATGATGCGTAGCCGGCATAGAATAAGCGTAAAGTGCTATTTATATGATAGCAATTAAATGCGACGATCTTGCACTTCATGTTCGTCCAGATCTGGGCGGCTGTATTGAAGGCTTGTGGTGGAAGGGGCTGCCCGTCTTGAGGTCAACGATCGACGGCGGTTTGCAGCATGTGCGGCTGTCTGCTTGCTATCCCCTCATTCCATTTTCCAATCGCGTAGCGCATGCGCAGCTGGTGTGGAATGGCACAAGCCATCCGCTGGTGAAAAATTTTGTCGGTGAGGAGCACAGCATTCATGGCATTGGTTGGCAGCGCGCCTGGGAAGTGCTAGAGCAAACGGATAACTTTTGCATGCTGAGCTTGGAGCATGCGGGCGGCGGGGCTTGGCCGTTTGCGTTTGATGCTTCGCAAACCTTCCGCCTGCACGGCAATGCGCTGGAGATGACGATGAGCATCACCAATCAATCATCGCAAGCTGCACCTGTCGGATTGGGCTGGCATCCCTATTTTGTTAAACGTATTGGATCGCGCATTGCGTTTGAAGCAAGCGACATGTGGCATATGAGTGACGAGAAGCTGCCGACGGCTAAGGCGGCGAGCACAGGACTCCATCAGCCTTGCGCAAGCCTCACCGTGGACAATTGCTTTGAAGGCTGGCTTGGCATCGCGACATTGTGCGATGAAGCCATGCAGATTGAAGTCAGCTCTGACATGCACCGCCTTGTTGTTTTCACAAACCCTGAAAAAGACTTTGTGGCGATTGAGCCCGTGAGCCACGCCAACAATGCGATGAATGCTGGTGACGCAAAAGAATCTGCAAAACATGGCGTGGTGACGCTAGAGGCGGGACAGTCGTGGCAGGTTTCCATGCAAATTGCTGTGAGAGCGTCGTAGAGAGATTGACATGAATACTTGGAATCCCGTCACCACCGCGCCGTCCATCCTTGGCGAGAGCCCGTTTTGGCATCCGCAAGAACAGATGCTTTATTGGGCAGATATTGCGGGCTGTAAAGTGCATCGGCTGAATGCTTTTACAGGTGATGTCGAGACTTGGGACATGCCCAGCGAACCGGGTTGCTTTGCTCCTGCAAAATCAGGCGGCTTCATTATTGCTTTGCGTGATCGTATCGTGCGTGTACTGGCTTGGGGCGGGCAATTGCAGTTGCTTTCAATGATCCATCACGATGCATCCACCACGCGCAGCAACGATGGCAAATGCGATGCGGCGGGGCGCTTTTGGGTCGGCACGATGTTTGAGCCGCGCACTGCCAATAACGCGCAATTGCTCTGCTGGGATGGCGGCACGTTGCAACTCAAGCAAGACCATGCCATGGTTGCCAACGCTCTGGCTTTCTCACCCGATGGTCAAACAATCTATTGGGCAGATACACCGCAACACACCATCTGGGCATGGGATTTTGATGTCACGACCTGTGGGATGACGAATCAACGTGTCTTCAAACAGTTTGAGTCTAAGCCCGATGGCTGGATCAGCGGGATGCCGAACAACGGCGGCTATGGTGGCCGACCAGATGGCGCAGCGGTGGACGTACACGGCAATCTTTGGGTGGCGATGTTTGAAGGCAAACGCGTTGTGCAGCTCTCGCCCGCAGGCGTTGAGCTGCAAAGCATCGAAGCGCCAGTGACCACTTGCACCATGCCTGCGTTTGGTGGAGACGATATGAAAACCTTGTATCTCACCAGCGCGCGCCACAACCGCAATGAAACCGAGTTGGCACGCGAGCCGCAAATGGGCTGCGTGTTCAGCATGCGCGTTGACGCAGCAGGACTGCCGGTGAACTTTTACGTCGATTGATTTCTATGCTCACGCCACAATTAACCATTTATCCCTCTCTCAAAAACAAAGTCGTCTTCATCTCGGGCGGCAGCTCAGGCATTGGCGCGGAAATCGTGCGCGCATTTGCAGCGCAAGGCAGCATCGTCGCCTTCAATGGCACGAAGGCCGGCGGCGGTGATGCTCTGATTGACGAAATCACACAAGCTGGCCATGCCGCGCCCTATTACGAGCCTTGCGATGTGCGCGATATTCCAGCATTGCAAGCCATGCTCCATCGCGTGTGTGACAAGTTTGGCGCGATTCAAGTCTTGGTGAACAACGCAGGCCGTGATGATCGGCATACATTGCAGGAACTCACGCCCGAGTATTGGGACAATTGCCTCAACATCAATTTACGCCATCAAGTCTTTGCAACACAAACCGTAGCGGCTCGCGCACAACTGGCGGGCGCAAAAGCATCCATTATCAATATGGGCAGCATTAGCTGGATGCGAGGCCGCCCGAATTTGATTGGCTACACTTCCAGCAAAGCCGCCATCAGCGGCATGACGCGTAGCCTCGCGCGTGAGCTCGGCGAATTCGGCATCCGCGTCAACGCCCTCGTGCCGGGTGCCATCGTCACCGCACGACAAAGCGAGCTCTGGCGCAACCCCGATGAAGACAAAAAATTTATCGAGCTCCAGTGTCTTAAATTCCGCTTGGAGTCCATCCATGTGGCCAAACCAACTTTGTTTTTAGCCAGCGATGATTCCGAAGGCATCACGGGGCATAACTTGATTGTGGATGCGGGATTAGCGCAGGTATCTGTCGTAGGCTAAATAGAAGAGCACGATTGGCGTGCGTTAGAGTTAAAAAATATGGCTCACTGGAGAGCAAAAACTCCTGCGACAATTCACAGCGTACGGTTTCACTCTGTCACACGCCAAACTTCATAAGCATTTGCTGCTCATGCCTGTCGATCACAACTTTCTCAGTCTTTTTGAATTGTTGCCCATTGGTGCTTATCGCACCGATGCCCATGGTCAGCTACTGCGCGCGAACCACGCAATGGTGCAAATGTTTGGTTTTGATTCCGAAGCATGCATGCTCAGCAACACAACATTCAGCTCGAAGAGCTTGTATGCACAACCGGGTCGTTATGAAGAGTTCATGAAGCAACTTTACGCGCAAGATAACTTGCGTGATTTTGTGTCGGAGATGAGGCGTGGCGATGGGAAGACTTTTTGGTGCAGCGAGAATGCACACTCTGTCAAAGATGGCGAGGGCCAACTGCTTTATCACGAAGGAACGGTGGAGGACATCACGCCGCGCATACTAGCCGAACAAAGCGCAGAACAAGCCAGCGCTTTACTGCGTTTGCGCACCGAAGAATTGCAAATCACCTTAGACAATGCCGGCCGAGGAATCCTGCGTGTGGATTCGCAGAATCGAATCATTTTGTACAACCAGCTTTGTTTAGAGCTTTTGGATTTGCCTGAAGAGCTTCTCAAATCTCGACCGACAGTGAAAGAATTGCTCGCAGTTCAAGAGGCGCGTGGTGATTTTGAGGGCAGTGAAATAGTGACTGATTCAGGCGTGACGCTATCCGATCACCTCAAACTGGGTCGCCAGGGTCTCTACACCAAAGGCCTATATTTACGGCGCAACCGCAACGGTCTGGTGCTAGAAGTTGCAACCAGCATCTTGCCTGATGGTAGTGTCGTGCGAACTTTTTCTGATGCGACGGCCTATTACAACGCACAGCAAGAACAACTCAACCAAGCGCGCACGCTGCAGCTCATCATGGATCACACCAATCAGGGCTTGGCCACGATCGATGCGAGTGGCCGCGTCTCGCTTGCTAATAAACGTTACTGCGAGCTGCTCGGCTTTTCTGAAGCGTTGATGGCGACAAAGCCCTATCTTGAAGATCTGGCGAAACTGCAAATTGCGCGCGGTGATTTTGATGACGACAGCGCGATGGTAGAAAGTGAATCTCGTCGACTGATTGCGCAAGGTAAGAGACTGCCACAAAACGGCTTGGATGTGTGGAGCGACGCTTTGGTCAAAGCGAGTGGGCATCGTCGCGACGAGAAGACGCATTTTGGCCCAAGCACTTACATTCGCAAGACTTTTGGCCGCACTTTGGAAGTGCTGACGCAGCCCTTGACCGAAGGCGGTGCGGTACGCACCTTTTCGGATATCACAGGCTATATCAACACGCAAGAAGAGCTGCGACAAAAGCAAGTTCAACTCAGTGCGTTGATCAACACTTTGCCTGATTGGATTTGGCTCAAAGATGCAGCAGGCGTGTATCTGCTGTCTAACCCAGCTTATTGCGCTCACCACGGCCTCAAACGGGAAGAAATGGTCGGTAAAACAGCTGAGCAATTATTTGGCCGCGAGCATGCAGACAGATTTAATGAGCGCGACCGGCAGGCAATGGCTTCCGAGCATCCTGTGGTTTACCAAGAACAAATGGTCATCAAATCAACGACTCTGCAGGGCTATTCTGAATTGATTAAGGTTGCGATGCGTGACGCATCGGGTCAATGCATCGGCGTTTTAGGCATTGGACGCGACATCACAGAGCGCAAACGTGCTGAGGCAGCTCTGATTGCTGCCAAAGATGCTGCGCTTGCTGGCGAGCAAGCCAAAGCAGAATTTCTGGCCAATATGAGCCACGAAATCCGCACGCCGATGAATGCCGTGATTGGCATGAGCGATTTGCTGCTAGATACTGCACTCACACCGACTCAAAAAGAGTTTGCCGAGACGATTCGCACCAGCGGCGATGCTTTGCTAGGGCTAATCAACAACATCTTAGACTTTTCTAAAATTGAGTCCGGAAATTTGGAGCTGGAGCGCCTACCTGTTGATTTGGCAGAGTGTATTGAAGGGGCGCTGGACATCACCAGTGGTGCTGCACTGGAAAAGGGTTTGGATTTACTGTATTGGATTGAAGATGAAGTGCCGCGTGTGATCTACGCGGATGTGACTCGCTTGCGGCAAGTCTTCATTAATCTGATCAACAACGCCATCAAATTTACGCATAGCGGCGAGGTCTTGGCCTCCCTTGCCTGTCGGCGTGATGCCGTGACACATAAGGTGTTGTTGCATTGCACTGTGCGCGATAGCGGCATAGGCATTCCTACAGATCGCATGGATCGTTTATTTCAAGTATTTAGCCAAGTGGATGCATCCACCACTCGCCAATACGGCGGCTCTGGATTGGGATTGGCCATTTGCAAACGCTTGGTTGAGTTAATGGGTGGGCGCATTTGGGTGGATTCCACAGATGGTGTGGGTTCAAGTTTTCAATTTGAAATTCCGTGTGAGGTCGTGCCATCTGCTCCTAGTTCATACCATGGGCGTAAAACCAGCAACTTGGAAGGCCGGCGTCTGCTGGTGGTGGACGACAACGTCACAAACTGCCGAATTTTAACTTTACAAACCACGCGTTGGGGCATGCAACCTCGCGCAGCCGCTAGTGCTAGCCAAGCGCTGGCTTGGCTCGATGCCGGCGAAGTGTTTGATGCTGCTGTACTTGATGTGCATATGCCCGTGATGGATGGCTACACTTTATTGGCACAGATTCGAAAGCGCCTCAGTGCGGCTCAATTGCCTGTGTTAATTTTGAGCTCTAGCGGTTCTGGCGGTGTGGATCGCAGTGAAGGCTTGGGTGTGGCGCAGACCTTATCAAAACCAGTCAAAGCAGCGGCTCTGCACGAATCACTGCTGAGACTCTTTGATCGTCGCGAGATTGGCGTACCCTCGCAGTTCTCAGCTTTGCCTTCAGCCAAGCCGCCTCGATTGGCTGAAGAATTGCCGCTGCGTATTCTCCTCGCGGAAGATAATTTGGTTAATCAGCGCGTCGCCACACTGATCTTGAACGGCTTGGGCTATGAGTTACAGGTGGTGGCTCACGGCCAAGAGGCCTTGGATGCCGTGATGCATGCGATTGGCGAAGATCAACCCATTGATCTCATTTTGATGGATGTACAGATGCCCGTTCTCGATGGCCTCGCAGCGAGCCGGGAACTATGTAGCCAATACCCCTCCCCCGTGCGACCGTGGATTATCGCGATGACCGCCAATGCACTCGAAGGAGATCGCGATATTTGCTTGGCTGCGGGCATGGACGAC
>JANMDU010000059.1:0-6462 GCA_031376455.1 Variovorax sp.
ACTGGGCCAATTGCTCGATCATGATGGCGCCATTGGCGAGAGCGAAAAGAACGCTGCGCGCATTTTCAATGCAGATCATTGCTTCTTCGTCACCAACGGCACAAGCACATCCAACAAAATGGTTTGGCATCACACGGTAGCGCCTGGCGACGTGGTCGTCGTGGATCGCAATTGCCACAAATCGATTTTGCATGCCATCGTGATCTAGCAGCTGACCGAGTTCTTCGACTGAATTGCACACGTCAGCTCGCAACATATTCTCGCCAAAGAATTGGTGAAACATTTGGCCAATGGGAGATTTCAAAAACGCCACGCCGCCCGAATGGCCGGGGCAATGCCATGAATACGAGCCATCTTCCGCATAGTCAAGCAAGGCTTTGAAGAAAGGCGGCTGAATGCCTTCTAAATAACTCTTGGCTTCGCGCGTGATGTGTTTGGCGACGAATTCTGGCGTGTCTTCGAAGGCATGCAAGAAGCCATGGAGCTCGCGCAAAATATCGTTGGGCAAATGACGGCTGGTCTTCGTCTCGCCATAAATATAGATCGGCACATCGGCATTTTTACGGCGCACCTCTTGAATGAATTGGCGCAAATTGAGCACAGCAGGATCGAGATCAGGCCCGGGCGTGAATTCATCGTCATCCAAGCTCAAAATAAATGCGCTGGCGCGGCTTTGCTGCTGGGCGAATTGCGAGAGATCACCATACGCCGTTGCACCAAGCACTTCAAAGCCCTCGCCCTCGATAGCCTGCGCGAGCGCTCGGATGCCTAGGCCCGAGTTGTTTTCAGAGCGGAAATCTTCGTCGATGATCACAACGGGAAAGCGGAATTTCATGGCGATTTGCCTGTAAATGGGGTAACCGCGAAGTGTACGGATATTCTGTGACCAACTTGCAGGGCAGGCCTTGCAAAAGTCAGCAATTGCCCCAAAATGTTGTGCATCTCACACAATAAAGGGATTCGTTATGGAAGCGTCAACACTTTGGTGGATTGCAGCGGCGGTTTTGGTGATTGCCGAAATGCTCACGGGCACCGTGTATTTGCTGGCCATTGCACTCGGCATGGCAGCAGGCGCGCTGGCGGCGCACGCTGGCTTAGGACTCACCGTGCAAATGCTGATTGCTGCGGCAATTGGCGCGGGTTCGACCTTGGTTTGGCATTTCAGCAAAGCGCGGCAAAGCCGACTAGGCAATGCACCGGCCACCTTGAATGCAGATGTGAACCAAGACATCGGGGCGCAAGTGCAGGTCGATGCGTGGAACGCTGACGGTACGGCGCAAATCAACTATCGTGGCGCACAATGGACGGTGCTCGCCAGCCAAGGTGCAGATCGAATGCTCGGCGCGCATCGCGTGAAAGAAGTCATCGGCAATCGGCTGGTGGTTGAGAAAATTTAATTTTTAGAAAGCGCATCATGGAAATTGCAATTGTTCTCCTCATCCTCGCGGTCATTTTTATCTCGCGTACGGTGCGCATCGTGCCCCAGCAGCACGCTTGGGTGCGCGAGCGCTTGGGCAAGTATCACGACACGCTCACACCAGGCCTGAATTTCGTGATTCCCTTCATCGACAAAGTGGCTTACAAACACATCCTCAAAGAAATTCCGCTCGATGTGCCCAGCCAAGTGTGTATCACCCGCGATAACACGCAGTTGCAGGTCGATGGTATTTTGTATTTTCAAGTGACCGATGCGAAGCTGGCCAGCTACGGGTCGAGTAATTATTTGATGGCGATTTCTCAGCTTGCACAAACCACGCTGCGCAGCGTAATCGGTAAGCTCGAATTGGATAAAACCTTTGAAGAACGCGCCACGATCAACCACTCGGTGATTGCTGCCATCGATGAAGCCGCCTTGAATTGGGGCGTGAAAGTATTGCGCTACGAGATCAAAGATCTCACGCCACCAAAAGAAATTTTGCATGCCATGCAATCTCAGATCACCGCCGAGCGCGAGAAGCGCGCACTGATTGCGGCATCAGAAGGTCGTCGTCAAGAGCAAATCAATATTGCGACTGGCGAGCGCGAAGCAGCGATTGCCCGCTCTGAGGGCGAGAAGCAAGCCGCCATCAACAATGCCGAAGGCCAAGCCGCAGCGATCACGACAGTTGCGGAAGCTACAGCCAAAGGCATTGCCTTCGTCGCGCAAGCGATTGAGCGTCCGGGTGGCCTGCAAGCTGTGCAGCTCAAAGTGGCAGAAAAAGCCGTGGAGGCTTACAGCAAAGTGGCCGCTGATGCCACCACCACCTTGGTCGTCCCCGGCGACATGAGCCAAGTCTCAACCTTGATCGCCACAGCGATGAAGATGACGCAAGCAACTTCTGTCAAAGTATAAAATCTATGAGCGCAGCTGCAAATAATGTCTTGGGCACACCGCTTGTGCCCTGCTCCTACGACCCGCTCACCGGCTACTACCGCGATGGCTGCTGCAACACCGATGAGCACGACCACGGCACGCACGTGGTATGCGCACGGGTGACGCAAGAATTTTTGGTGTATTCGCTGGAGCGTGGCAATGATTTGATGACACCGCGCCCAGAGCATCGGTTTGCCGGCCTGGAAGCTGGCGACCGTTGGTGTTTGTGCGCCAGCCGTTGGAAGGAAGCGCTCGATGCTGGCGTTGCTCCCGCTGTCGTGCTCGAAAGCACGCACGCCAAAGCGCTCGATTTCGTCAGCATCGAACAACTGCGCGATCACGAATACAAAAGCACCTCTGTTGCACCGAAACCAGTTTGATCGACATTTTTTAAGCGATTTAGGGCTCTAGCCGGCGTAGAATCTGCGCAAGGCGCTATTATATTAATAGCATAAGTCATGTTAAAATACGCTCATACACACTGCGGAGGGGTGGCAGAGTGGTTGAATGTACCTGACTCGAAATCAGGCGTAGATGCAAGTCTACCGAGGGTTCGAATCCCTCCTCCTCCGCCAAAAGCACAAAAAAAAGCGCCTCGTTAGGCGCTTTTTTACTGCTCGCGTGCTGAGGCCCTATGCCATGAGCGTGGATATTCCGCCCATGTAAGGTTGCAGCGCTTCAGGCACAGTCACGCTGCCATCTGCATTTTGATAGTTTTCTAGGACTGCTACCAAGGTGCGGCCTACAGCCAATCCAGAGCCGTTCAAGGTATGCACGAGCTCGTTTTTACCTTGCGCATTCTTAAACCGCGTTTGCATGCGGCGGGCTTGGAAGGATTCGCAGTTGGAACACGATGAAATTTCGCGGTAAGTGTTTTGCGCAGGTAGCCAGACTTCTAAATCGTAAGTCTTCGTTGACGCAAAACCCATATCGCCCGTACACAGCGCGAGCACGCGATACGGCAATTCAAGCTTTTGCAAAATAGCCTCAGCGTGCGCTGTCATTTGCTCTAGCGCTTCGTAGCTCTTATTGGGATGCGTGATTTGCACCATCTCGACTTTGTCAAACTGATGCTGACGAATCATGCCTTTGGTGTCTTTGCCATAGCTGCCGGCTTCGGAACGAAAGCAGGGGCTGTGGGCGGTGAGCTTGATGGGCAAATCGCTTTCGGCCAAGATGCTGTCGCGCACGGAGTTGGTGAGGGAGATTTCGCTGGTGGAGATCAGGTATTGCTTTTGCGCAGCTTTATCTCCGCCACGTGCGCCGCCCTCAGCGGCGCTTCCACCTCTTGTCACCCAAAACATATCGTCTTCAAACTTCGGCAACTGCCCCGTGCCCTCCAACACATCGCGGTTGACGATGTAAGGGGTGTAGCACTCGGTGTAGCCATGCTCATTGGTTTGCACATCGAGCATGAATTGGGCGAGGGCCCGGTGCAGCTTGGCCATTTGACCTTTCATGAAGGTGAAGCGTGCGCCAGAGAGCTTTGCACCTGTGTCCGCATCAAGGCCCAGCGGTGTGCCTACATCAACGTGATCTTTGACCGCAAAGTCAAACGTCTTCGGTGTACCCCAACGGCGCACCTCAACGTTGTCCGCCTCACCACCACCAACAGGCACACTCTCATGCGGTAAATTGGGCAGCATCATGAGAATGGTTTGCATCTCGGCCACAATCGCGTCGTTGCGCGCGGCAGAAGTTTCGAGCTCAGTTTTGATCGCACCCGTCTCAACCATCACTGCATCCACGCTCTCGCCTTTGGCTTTTAGCAGGCCGATGGATTTACTCAAAGTGTTGCGTTTGTTTTGCAGCTCTTCAGTGCGAGTTTGAATGGTTTTGCGCTCAGCTTCGAGGGCGCTATAAGCAGCCACATCCAGAAACTGCTGAGGATTTTTACGCTTTTGCAGCGCGGCGACGACCGAATCAAGGTCTTTGCGGAGGAGGTTTGGGTCTAGCATGTGCGTATTTTAAACGCTTCAAATACTATGAATTCCATAGCACTCTGCGCAGTCTATACGGCTGGTAAGTGCTATTTTTGCTTGAAATTTGTTAGATTATTAGCGCTCTGTAGCCTGATAAAGGGGTATTCGGGCGCCCTCATGGTGGGGTACCACAAATCGGTCGCCCGAATACCCCTTTATCAGACCGGCGAAGGTGCTCGACTGCCGTCACATAGCTCGTATTGAAGCGTGTTCTTTATACGAGCACTGCAAAGAGTTGAGGCCGTCACCGAGTTCGCACCAAGATCTTCAGCGCAACAAATAGGCCGCGAGTGTGAGGCATGGCCGACGACCGATTTGTGGTACTCCACCATGAGGGCGTTGGCCATGCCTCACACTCGTAGCCGCTTTACGCAAAACGAAACTCTTGGTGTACTACTAATTTAATAGCACTCCACGCAATTGATACGCTGGCTACAGCCCGAAAACGCTTTAAAACCAAATTTAAGCGTATTTCCCCAACTCATTCTTAGCAATCGCATTGCGGTGCACTTCATCGGGGCCATCGGCATAGCGCAGCGTGCGAGCCGCAGTGTAGGAATACGCCAGCGGGAAATCATCACACATCCCGCCGCCGCCATGCACTTGCATCGCCCAATCGATCACTTGGCAGGCCATGGAAGGCGCGACCACTTTGATCATGGCGATGTCGTTTTTAGCGAGCTTGTTGCCACCCATATCCATCAGCCACGCAGTGCGCAGCGTGAGCAGGCGCGCTTGATCGATCTTGCAACGGGCTTCAGCGATGCGCTCAAGCGTCACACCTTGCTGCGAGACCAATTTGCCAAATGCCGTGCGGCTGCTGGCGCGTTTGCACATGAGTTCGAGCGAGCGCTCGGCCAAGCCGATCAAACGCATGCAATGGTGAATGCGGCCGGGGCCTAAGCGGCCTTGGGCGATTTCAAAGCCTCGGCCTTCGCCCAGCAGCATGTTGGATGCTGGCACGCGCACATTGGTGAAGGTCATCTCGCAATGGCCATGCGGCGCGTCGTCGTAGCCAAACACGGTGAGTGGCCGGATCACATGGATACCGGGTGCATCAGCGGGCACCACGATCATGCTTTGCTGGCTGTGGCGCGGCGCTTCTGGGTCGCTCTTGCCCATCACGATGTAAACTGCGCAGCGCGGATCGCCAGCACCGGAGATCCACCATTTGCGGCCATTGATGAGGTAGGTCTCATCGGTTTGCTTTTCTACTTTTGTGGCTATGTTTGTAGCGTCACTGGATGCGACATCGGGCTCTGTCATCGCGAAAGCGGAGCGTACTTCGCCGCGCAAGAGCGGCTTGAGCCAACGATCCCGAATCGCTTGCGAGCCATAGCGCGCCAGCGTTTCCATGTTGCCCGTATCAGGCGCGGAGCAGTTGAACACTTCGCTGGCCCAAAGTACGCGGCCCATGATTTCGGCCAGAGGCGCATATTCTTGATTGGTCAAGCCTGCGCCGCCGAAGAGCGGATCGCCGCCAAAGCCAGCAATCTCGGCGGTGTCGCGCGGCAACCAGAGATTCCAAAGCCCAAGCTTTTGCGCAATGGGCTTGAGTTTTTCAATCGTTTGCAACGGTGTCCAGCGTTTGCCTGCCTTGGTGTTGGCTTCGATTTCTTCGGCGTAGGCTTTTTCTGATGGGTAGATGTGGTCGTCAAAGAATTTGAGTAGCTGAGCTTGCAACTCTTGAACGCGGGGTGAGTAAGAAAAATCCATTTTTTACTTTCTGGTTGAGTGAGTATTTATAGACAGGTTTTAAGAACACGAAAATCACAAAAAAGCACGAAAGACACGGAAAAGAAAAAGTGTTTTTTGTGTCTTCCGTGTTCTTTTGTGCTTTTCGTGTTCTTCAAAACTTAAGATCTTGCCTGCTGCGCAAAGCGCCAGCCCATTTGCGCGAGCGGCTTTGCCCCTGCAGCAGAGGCAATTGCCTGTGCGCTGGAAGCTGTGCCCATTTCGACGCGTTTGGCGATGCCTTGCAAGATCGCCGCCAAGCGAAACAGGTTGTACGCGAGATAAAAATTCCAATCGGCTTTAAGTTGCTCTGGCGTGGCAAGCTTTGTGCTCTCACAATACAAGCGAATGTACTCAGCCTCGCTCGGAATACCCAAGGCCACATGATCAAGC
>JANMDU010000106.1:0-10114 GCA_031376455.1 Variovorax sp.
GAGGTTCTTATGTACGCGGTCGTAAAAACCGGTGGCAAACAATACAAAGTTGCTGCTGGCCAAAAATTTAAAGTAGAACAGATCGCTGCGAACATAGGCCAAGAGATTGTGCTGGATCAAATTTTAGCTGTCAGCAATGGCACTGATTTATTGATTGGCGCACCCTTGGTTCCTGGCGCAGCAATCAAAGCCACCATCGTGGCACAAGGCAGAGGCGATAAGGTCCGCATTTTCAAAATGCGCCGCCGTAAGCACTATCAAAAGCGTCAGGGACATCGTCAAAATTACACTGAGCTGTACATTGCCGAAATCACCGACGGCAAAGGCGGCAGCATGAAAGCTGCTGCTGCAGTGATCGCTGTGGCTCAAAAAGCTGGCAAGGATGACATCGAAATCATCGAAGGCATCGGCCCGAAGATTGCTGCGGTGCTCGCCACCAACGGCATCACCACATTTGCAAAGCTGTCGCAAGCAAAAGCCGAAGACATGTCTGCCATGCTCAAAGCATCTGGAGGCCGCTTCAGCTTGGCCAATCCTGCATCATGGGCTGAGCAAGCCGCTTTGTTGCGCGATGGCAAGATGGAAGAATTCCAAAAGCTGTGTGACGAGCTCGTCGGCGGCGTGAAGAAATAAGGAGCATCTAGTCATGGCACAGAAAAAAGGCGGCGGCTCGACGCGAAACGGGCGTGATTCACAGCCCAAAATGCTCGGTGTAAAAGCTTTCGGTGGTGAACTCATCTCCGCTGGCGCGATCATCGTGCGCCAACGCGGCACCAAGTTCCACCCCGGTGTGAACGTGGGCATCGGTAAAGATCACACCCTGTTTGCTTTGGCAGCAGGCCACGTGAGCTTCACCCACAAAGGCGCTTTGAACAAGCACACCGTGAACATCACGGCGGCAGCTTAAAGCTCCCTTGTCTCCCCAAAAGCCCCGCTCGCCGGGGCTTTTGTTTTGAATTCAGGCAAAATATTTAGAACACGGAAGGCACGGAAGTTACACGGAAGGCAGGGAAAAGAAACTTAGATCAGATTTTCTTTTCTGTAAATTCCGTGCAACTTCCGTGCCTTCCGTGTTCTAAATTTGTTTACCTGAAACGCAATATTTTTTAAGTTTATGAAATTTGTTGACGAAGCTTTTATTGACATTGCCGCAGGCGATGGTGGCAATGGCTGCGTGTCGTTTCGCCACGAAAAATACAAAGAATTTGGTGGGCCTAATGGGGGCGATGGCGGGCGCGGCGGCAATGTGTATGCCGTGGCCGACGACAACCTGAATACCTTGGTGGATTACCGCTTCTCGCGCCGATACGATGCCAAGCGTGGTGAAAACGGCATGGGCTCGGACATGTTTGGTGCAGCGGGCGACGATATCCTTTTAAAAATGCCTGTGGGCACGATCATCTCGGACGCCGAGAGCGGCGACGTGATCATGGAGCTCTTGGAAGTCGGCGAGCGCCGCATGTTGGCCAAAGGCGGCGATGGCGGCTACGGCAATATGCGTTTTAAAAGCTCGATCAATCGCGCGCCGCGCCAGAAAACGCCGGGCGGCTTGGGTGATCGCAAAGAACTCAAACTTGAATTGAAAGTGCTCGCTGATGTTGGATTGCTAGGCATGCCCAATGCCGGCAAATCCACGCTGATCGCTTCGATTTCCAACGCGCGCCCCAAGATCGCTGATTACCCATTCACCACTTTGCATCCCAATCTAGGCGTGGTGCGCGTGGGCCCGGAGCAAAGCTTTGTGGTGGCTGACGTGCCGGGTTTGATTGAAGGCGCAAGTGAAGGCGCGGGTCTTGGGCATCAGTTTTTGCGGCATTTGCAGCGCACGCGCTTGCTGCTGCATGTGATTGATATGGCGCCGTTTGACGATGCGGTCGATCCTGTGGCTCAGGCCAAGGCAATTGTGGGCGAGCTGAAAAAATACGATGATGAGTTGTATGCCAAGCCGCGTTGGCTGGTGCTCAATAAGCTGGATATGGTGCCCGCTGAGGAGCGTGAGGCAAGGGTCAAAGATTTCGTGAAGCGCTATCGCACGGCGCTCAAAATCAAGGCCAAAGATTCCTTGCCTGTGTTTGAAATCTCGGCCTTAGCACGCCAAGGCCTTGAGCCGCTGACGCGTGAGATTTATGGCCATGTCAAGCGCGTGCACGAAGCATCCAAGCCGGTTGTAGAGATTGATCCGCGTTTTGTAGAAGAATCGCTCTAACTATTAATTTGATAGCACTCCGCGCAGGTTTTATGCCGGCTAGGTGCATAAAATGCTTCTAATATGCTCGAAAAAACCATTTCTGCTGATGCTTCAATCACGCTAAGCAAAGCGCGGCGTATAGTGGTCAAGGTGGGATCAAGCTTGGTCACCAATGAAGGCCGTGGCTTGCATGAGGAGGCGATTGCGCAATGGTGTGAGCAGCTTGCCGCGCTCGTGAATGACGGGCGCGAAGTGGTGATGGTCTCTAGCGGGGCGATTGCTGAAGGTATGAAGCGGCTGGGTTGGGCAACGCGACCTAAAGATATCTCGCAGCTTCAAGCAGCCGCTGCCGTTGGCCAAATGGGCTTGGTGCAGATGTATGAAACCAAGCTGCGCGATCAAGGGCTCACGAGTGCGCAAGTGTTGCTGACGCATGAAGATTTGGCGCATCGCGAACGATATCTGAATGCCCGCTCTACTTTGCTCACACTGCTCTCTCACAAAGTCATTCCAGTAATCAATGAAAACGACACGGTGGTTAATGATGAGATTAAGTTTGGCGACAACGACACTCTCGGCGCATTGGTCGCTAACCTCGTCGATGCAGATTTGTATGTGATCTTGACCGATCAAAAAGGCTTGTTTACCGCTGACCCGCGCAAAGACCCTGATGCAGAGTTCGTTCACACGGCCAAAGCGGGCGATCCCGATTTAGAAAAAATGGCGGGTGGCGCGGGCAGCAGCATCGGCAAAGGTGGCATGCTCACCAAAATTCTCGCGGCTAAGCGTGCAGCCGGCTCAGGCGCGAGCACGGTGATTGCTTGGGGGCGTGAGCCCAATGCTTTGATTCGCTTAAGCCAAGGCGAACTGATCGGTACGCTGCTGGTGGCGCAAACCGCCAAGCTGCAAGCACGCAAGCAATGGATGGCCGACCATTTACAGCTGTCTGGCAGCGTGACGGTGGATGCTGGTGCGGCGCAAAAGCTGCAAGGCGGCAAAGTGAGCTTGCTGGCTGTGGGCATGACAGCAGTGCAGGGCGATTTTTCGCGTGGTGCGGTGATCGCGATTGTGGATGCTGCAGGCGTTGAAATTGCGCGTGGCTTGGCTAATTACGCGGCTTTCGAGGCACGGCTGATTTGTCGCAAAGCATCGAGTGAATTTGAAGCTTTGCTCGGCTACACAGCAGAAGCTGAGATGGTACACAAAGACAATTTGGTGCTCAAGAGCGCTTAAACGCTGGGGCTTTATTGCCGAGCAGTCACACCCGCATTCAATTGCCGTATGGCCTCTGCCACCGAAGAGGGTGGTGCTGAGCCATCGCACATACCGCCTTTGGCGAGCGTCTCGGGATGCCGCGATGCACCGGTATTGCGCAAAGGTGTCCAATCTGTATCGGTGGATTTCACCCAGCCACTACCAGAGTTGTGCCTTGCATAGCGACGAAATTCGGCTTTATTGCAACGGATGCCTTCATACATCGCATTAACGACACCAGAGTTTGACTGCGCCACGATCACATAGCGAATGATCCCATCTTTTGTCATGCTGACCGTTGCGGGATCAATCCCCCATTTGAGCTGAGATTGCAGACTCATCTCGATCGACACAAGGCGCTTGAGGTCAAACGCCGGCGGCGCTGGCACTTCTACTTCTTTCCAATCGGGATCGTCGGCAATGAATTGCGCTAAAGCCGTGCTGCAGCTGATGGCTAGCAAAGCGCAGCTAAGAAACTTTTTAATCATCATGCTTTCTGCCTAAATCATCATGAGCGTCATGCGGCTCATCATCGGGATGGTGAGCAACGAAGGCTTGGTGTACGTCGTGCTGGCCGTCATGATCGTAATGTTCGGTGGGATGCGGATCAAAGCTAGCTCCTGGTGGCAATTCCAGATCGCCAGCGGCCAGACGCGCTTGCCCAAGGCCTGCCCCGCCATGATTAAAGCTGCTGAAATTGCCATAAGGTCGGCGACGCTGCGAAGGATGCTCAAAAACTAAATCCGCCGGCTGGCTGGGCCGACCGTCGCGATCAAAATCACGTGAAACGTCTCTTTGCCAACGATGATCGCCAAACGGTAAGTAGCGCGACAACTCATTCAATGCCATTTTGTAAACGCCGCGCTTAAACTCCACCACCAGATCGAGTGGTACCCAATAATCATTCCAACGCCAAGCATCAAACTCGGGATGGTCTGTGGCGCGCAGATTTAAATCCCAGTCGTTGCCGACCAGCTGGAGCAAAAACCAAATTTGCTTTTGGCCACGGTAATGGCCACGCGCTTCGCGTTTGATAAAACGATCAGGCACCTCATAGCGCAACCAGTCCCGCGTGCGCGCAACGATCTGCACGTGGTCAGGCTTCAAGCCTACCTCTTCATGCAGCTCGCGAAACATCGCTTGCTCCGGGTTCTCTCCCCGGTCGATGCCGCCTTGCGGAAACTGCCAGGAATGGGTGCGAATTCTTTTCCCCCAAAAGACCTGGTTTTTCTGGTTGAGCAAGATGATGCCGACATTGGGGCGAAAGCCGTCCCGGTCAAGCATAATCAACTCCAATTTTTAAACTGAAATCATTATGCACGCCTTGAGAAGTATTACAAGACTTCTGCTTGCACTAGTTTCAATTTTCTCCTTACATCAGAGCACGCGAAGCATCCCATGAAAGCCAGCCAATTCCTCATCACCACGCTCAAAGAAGCGCCTACCGACGCTGAAGTAGCCAGCCACCAGCTCATGACGCGCGCCGGCATGATCAAAAAACTTGGGAGCGGCATTTACACCTACATGCCCATGGGCCTGCGCGTGATCCGCAAGGTCGAAGCGATCGTGCGCGAAGAGATGAATCGCGCCGGCGCGATTGAATGCACGATGCCTGTGATTCAGCCGGCTGAGCTATGGCAAGAGACGGGGCGCTTTGAGAAGATGGGCCCCGAGCTGCTGCGCATCAAAGATCGCCATGATCGCGATTTCATCGTGCAGCCCACCAGCGAAGAAGTCGTGACCGACATTGCGCGCCAAGATTTCAAAAGCTACAAGCAATTGCCAAAAAATCTCTACCAAATCCAAACCAAATTCCGCGACGAACGCCGCCCGCGCTTTGGCCTGATGCGCGGGCGTGAGTTCATCATGAAGGATGCCTATTCGTTTGATCGTGACGAAGCGGGTGCGAAAGCCAGCTACCAAATCATGGCCGATGCTTATCGCAAGATTTTTGATCGCTTTGGCCTGCGTTATCGCGCTGTAGCGGCAGACAGCGGCGCTATTGGTGGCGATTTGTCTGAAGAGTTTCAAGTGATCGCTGCTACAGGCGAAGACGCGATTATTTACTGCCCCAATTCCGATTACGCCGCCAACATTGAAAAAGCAGAAAGCGCCGCACCCGGCCCACGGCCAGCCGCCACGCAAGCGATGACCAAAACGCCCACGCCGGGATCGAGCACCTGCCAAGCCGTAGCTGATTTGCTGAACGTGCCCTTATCCACCACCATCAAATCGCTCGTGCTAGCTACTGAAGAGCTCAATGAAAAAGGCGAAGTTAAGAAAGTGCAAATCTGGCTGTTGCTCGTGCGCGGTGATCATTCGCTCAATGAAACCAAGGCGAGCAAAGTCGCAGGAATGGCAGGTTTTCGCTTTGCCACAGAAGCTGAGATCGTTGATCACTTCGGCTGCAAGCCCGGCTACCTTGGCCCGATCAACATGAAGAAGCCCATCAAGATCGTGGCAGATCGCGAAGTGGCCGCGATGCATGATTGGATCTGCGGTGCAAACGAAATTGATTTTCACATCACAGGCGTGAATTGGGGGCGCGATCTGCCCGAGCCAGAAATAGTCGCCGACATCCGCAACGTGCTGGAAGGCGATCCATCGCCCGATGGCAAAGGCGCATTAGCCATTGAGCGCGGCATTGAAATCGGCCATGTCTTTTACCTCGGCACGAAATACAGCAAGGCCATGAATGCCACGTTTTTGGACACCGATGGCAAGCCCAAGCACTTCGAGATGGGCTGCTACGGCATCGGCATCACGCGCCTGCCAGCCGCCGCCATCGAGCAAAACCACGACGACAAAGGCATCATCTGGCCCGACTCTCTCGCGCCATTCACCGTCGTGATCTGCCCAGTGGGCGCAGACCGCTTCCCCAATGTGAAAGAAGCGTCTGACGCCATCTATGCTGAGCTGCTAGCCAAGGGCGTTGATGTGATCCTAGACGACCGAGGCGAGCGCCCTGGCGCCATGTTTGCCGATTGGGAGCTGATCGGCGTGCCGCACCGCATTACAGTAGGCGATAAGAGCTTGAAAGATGGCCAAGTCGAATACCAGCACCGCCGCGATGCCGCAGCCCGCCGCGTGGCAGTCGCCGACGCAGTGAGCCACGTGCTTAGCAAGCTGAGCGTTTGAGCAAAAAATTAGGGAATAGCTTCTTATTACAGATGGATGCTGCGCTAAGTGCTATTATTTTTGCAGTGAAGCTGGCTTACTAATCTCAATGCAAGACGCTTGGTATGCATATGCGGTATACTTTTAATTTGTAAAGCAAAAAATATTCTTTACTTTTTAGGAGCTTTTATGCAAGCCGAAGCCATCGTATCCAGCAAAGGTCAGGTCACACTGCCGATTGCAATGCGCACCCAGTTGGGCATCAGCCCCGGCTCGCATATACATTTCGAAGTGCGCGGCCAAGAGCTGATCATTAAACCTGAGCTGCCAATCAGCGCCTATTACGGCATGCTCAAAGGCTACGATTTAGGCGATATTGAGCCGGAAAAAGAAACGGATCGGACATTTGAATGAACGTCGTTGATTCATCCGGTTGGATCGAGTTTTTTCTGGCAGGCGCAAATGGCCTGATATTCAAACCTGTGATCGAGCAGCGCAACCAATTGCTCGTCCCCACCATCGCGCTCTTTGAAGTTCACAAAATTTTAAGTCGCAATCTCAACGCCGACCTGGTCAACCGCTGCCTCGATGTGATGCGCCTAGGCCGCGTGCTTGATTTGACCGATGCTCGCGCTATCGCAGCGTCAAACGTCTCAAAAACCCACGGCCTTGCATTTGCCGATTCCGCCATGTACAGCATGGCGTTGGAATTCAACGCGCAATTCTGGACGCAAGATGTGGATTACCAAGGCCTGCCGCAGGTGCAGTTTTTTGCAAAGCCGATAGCGCACTGAGCGCATCGCTTCACAAAAAAGTGAAAGTGATAGCGAATGCCTCCTTTTTCCATCAGCGTGAATCCAACGCGGATGTTTTGCGCGTGATTGCGATTTTTGGGGTTTTTGTTGTTAACGGTTTAGGTTATTTGACAGCGCCTAGCTATCCGATTCCGCTGGGCGCACCTGCCCCGCCAGACTCCCCTTTAGCGCTTGGAATCTATGGCGTGTTGTTTTTTCTATTCCAAGGGAAAGCTTGGCCGCTTCTGTGCCTGCTATTTGGCTACAGCTTGCAGAGCATGGCAACGCAGCTCAGTCAAAACAACTCCTCTGCCCAGCAAGCCTTGCAATCGCGCTACAAGAAATTGCTGCTCATCGGTGTCGTGCATGGGCTGCTGATTTACTTTGGCGATGTGCTGACGATCTATGCGATCTCGGGGCTGATCGCTCTGCGCTGGGCCACATCGACGGGCGTCGAGCGAACGAAGTCATCTCAGCTTTTGCGAATTTGGAAATGGTGGCTTGCTGCTTCCGTGCTGATGCTCATACTTGCGGTGTGGCCTTCTCTGAGTGCCAAGCAAGAGGAGGTCTTCTTGGTACCGTCGTACTCAAGCATCCACAGCTGGCATGATTTTTTTGCATTGACGGCTGAATACTACAGCTATGTCCTCATTGCGTCGGTGACCATTTTTTTGCCACTGTATGTTTGGCTGACCATTTCCGGAATGCTGGTTTGTCGTTTGCGTCTGCTGAGCTACCGCTCGTTTGCCATCAAATTTTGGCACGCTCGGTTGGGAATGCTGCAACTGCTGCTCAGCAGCATGTTGTGTGCTTTTTGGGCAGTTTATGCACTGCTTCTGATGAAATCTAGCGCTGGCTTCACGCAGCTCGGTTTGGTGGCAGTGTTGTCTATACCCTCAGGTGTTTGGTGGTTGGCTTGCTGTCTGGCTTGTTTCATGCGGCGAGCTAGACATGGGATGCCCCAAGCATTGGCGTGGCTTGCACCAGCGGCTCGCTACACTCTCACGATGTATCTTGGCTTGTCAGTTTTCTTGATGATCGGTGTCAGCCCCGTATTGGGCGGACGGCTTGCGTTTTTATTTTCAACGACTGCATCCACGATCCTGACGCTCTTTGTTGTTTGGCTTCTCGCGGTATGGCTCGCCAGAGCCGCTGCGCAGCGCGAGTTGAAAGATCCTTTGTCAAAATGGCTGCGCAAGAGCCACTCTGCGGCTAAGTTCAAGGGCTGAGGCGAGCATGCAGCGACGTTTATTTTTGCAGGCTCCGAGCGGTCAACTCTTCATTCCTCGTGCGATAGGCACGGTAGCCTTGTATGCGCCAACGCTTGCTCATGCCGGAAGACAACTAGAAGAACCGCTCGCCGATTCTGTGCGAGGCGCATTAAGCGCAGCGATTGCCAGCACCGCGCCACCCGTCCCCGAATTCAACAACACCGAAAGCCGCTTGGCGTATTTGCGTTGGCTCGGCGAGATGAGTACGCGCCTGCGCAAAAAGAAAACCGATTTCGAAACGCGCAAAGAATTCCTACAAACCGTCTGGTACGAATCCAAAAGAGCAGGGCTCGATATCTCCCTCGTCCTCGGCCTGATCCAAGTCGAAAGCAATTTCCGCAAACACGCCATCAGCGTGGTGGGCGCACGCGGCTACATGCAAATCATGCCCTTCTGGGCCCGCGTGATCGGCGACGGCGATCCGGCCAAGCTCTTCCATATGCAAACCAACATCCGCTTCGGCTGTGTCATCCTGCGCCACTACCTAGAACGCGAGCGCGGCGACACGTTTATGGCGCTGGGCCGCTACAACGGCTCCAGAGGCAAGCCGCCATATCCGAATGCGGTGTATATGGCGCAGAAGAATTGGGACTTTAAAGCGTAGCGTGAACGAGGCTTTGCAACGCACAGCTCTTTAAATCCGCAAAACAAAAGCCTGTCATTTGAAGAAATTTTCTTCAAATGACAGACTTTTAGTCAAGTGAGAATTCCATTTATGCGTTGATGACCTGCTGTAATTCCCCGCTCTCATACATCTCCATCATGATGTCGGAGCCGCCGACGAATTCGCCTTTGACATAGAGCTGGGGGATGGTGGGCCAGTTGCTGTAGTCTTTGATGCCGGCGCGGATCTCGTGGTCATCGAGCACGTTGACGGTGGTGATGCCTTTGGTGTCTACGCCCACGGCTTTCAAAATTTGGATGGCACGGCCTGAGAAGCCGCACTGGGGAAAGTTGGCGTTGCCTTTCATGAAAAGCACGATGTCGTTGCCTTTGACGAGGCCGTCAATGCGGTTGTGGGTGGGGTTCGATGCGTCGCTCATGGTGTTTCTTTCTTGGCATTGAGTAATTAAGTTCTTGCCGTCATTATCCCAAATGAATCGTGCATCTGTCTTACGGGGATAATTGATGATGATCAAATCTATAAATCAAACCCATCCAAGACCCCTATGAAGATCGAAAAAAACACAGCTGTCACCATCCGCTACACCGTCTCTGAGCCTTCGGGACGCTTGCTAGAGCAGAGCAAAGCGCCCACGGCCTATTTGCATGGTGGCTATGGCAATACGTTTGAGGCGATTGAAGCGGCTTTGGAAGGCAAGGAGGCAGGATTTAAGACCAGCCTCACACTCACGCCAGCGCAGGCTTTCGGCGAGCTTGATCCGGGCTTGATCAAAGAGATTCCGAAAAGCGAATTCCCACCGGGCGTCAAAGTGGGCGGGCAGCTGCGTGGCCAAACTGAAGATGGGCGCGAGGCGGTGTTTAACGTG
>JANMDU010000110.1:0-3817 GCA_031376455.1 Variovorax sp.
TGCCTGCGCCTGCACAGCGATGCGATCCAATATCTCTTGAAGTGCGGCATGGGTGAGGGATTTTGACTGTAACATCGGCGCATTCTATCGACTGCACGGATGCAACTTTGAGCAAACAAACCGCATCCAAAACTATCCCGCATTCTCGCTCTGATCTTGTACTCAGCCCCTACAACCCGCTCATGAGCACGCCGCAAGACTTCAAACTCATTGCTGCTTTGCGGCAAGCCTTGCAAGAGCAATGGCCTGCCTTTGCCTGTCACCAGCTTGAGCCGCTAAAAGCCAAAGGATTGGCGCATGACCACGTGCGTTTGCTTGGCAGCGGGTATCTCGCGCGCATCCCAAAGCAAAGCCAAATGCGCTTGAATGCTGCGGATAATTTGGCCTATCAGCAAGCCTGTTTTGACCGCGTTAGCCCAGCGGGCCATGCGCCGCGCTGCATCAAGCTGCTTCAGCCTTGCGAAAGCCTGCCACGCGGCGCGTTGATCGTGCAAGAGATTGTGGGCAGATCGGCGCGCTTGCCTGACGATTTGCCTCTCATGGCGCAAAGCATGGCCGCGATGCACAGCATGGCCTTGCCTATGGAGAGCGCGTTTGCACCCCTAATTCACGCGGCGGATCCTTTGCAAGCCTTATGGCTTGAATTGCAAGCGCAGGGAAATTATCTCGCGCAAGCGCATTTAGAACCCGCCGTGCTGCGCCACATTCAAGATGAGTTGGCGCAATTTCAAGCGCTTTGTAGCGCGGCCAGCCGCCCGCAGCGGCGCTTGATCGCGTTTGATGGGCATCCCGGTAATTTTGTGATTGCACCACAAGCTGATGGCTCTGAAAAAGCGTATTTGGTGGATCTAGAAAAGTGCCGCTACAGCTACCCTAGCTTAGATCTGGCACATGCCACGCTTTACACATCGACCACTTGGGATGTTGATTCCCACACCATTTTGAATCCGCAGCAAGTCATGGCGACTTATCACACTTGGGAGCAGCATGCGGGCGCTGCTTTGGCGCCAGACGCCGCTGCGTGGCATTTGCCGCTGCGCCGCGCAATGTGGCTCTGGTCTGTGACTTGGTGTGCCAAATGGCGGGTTGCCTCTCGCGCAGTAGCGGCTGCCCAAGTTGATGGTGAGGATTGGTCAGACGAGAATCTTGACCCAATGCTTGCCGCGCATGTGCGCGGGCGCGTCGACCATTATTTGAGCGCAGAGGGTGTGGCGCTCGTTTTGCGCGAGTTTCAGTTTTTAGCCACCCTGATGGGCGCTGAATCTAAGCGCGCATGACAAGCCGTCGATTCAAGCTGCGCATCGTGATGCCCGTGCTCAATGAGGGCGACGCGTTGCGTGCGTGTCTGCAAGCTTTGCAGGGCTTGCGCGCAGGAGGCGCAGAGCTGGTCGTCGTTGATGGCGGCAGCACGGATAACAGTTGGGCTATTGCTCTGCCTTGGGTAGATCGGCTGATTTGCAGCCCGCCGGGAAGAGCCTCACAAATGAATGCGGGTGCGGCGGATACAGCCGAAGCCCAAGCAGATGCTTTGCTGTTTCTACACGCTGATACGCAACTGCCCAACGATGCTTTGCGCCTGATCAGTCATGCATTGAGCGAGCATGCATGGGGACGATTTGATGTGCGGTTGAATTCAGCAGATTTTCGCTTGCGATGGGTTAGCGCCATGATGAATTGGCGCTCACGCATCACAAGCATCGCCACAGGTGATCAAGCGATGTTTGTGAGCATGGCCGCCTTTCTTGCGTGCGGTGGCTTCCCCGATCAGGTGCTGATGGAAGACATTGCTTTGTCTAAAAACCTGCTCGCACAATCGCGCCCTTGCTGCCTTCGCGAGCGTGTCGTCACCTCCGCACGCAAATGGGAGCGAGCGGGTGTTTGGCGCACAGTGTGGCTCATGTGGCGCTTGCGTTTGGCGTATTTTTACGGCGCATCGCCGGCAAACCTAGCCCTGAAATACGGCTATGCGCCACGCCCGGCCACTGCAACGGCTTGCATCGCCGTTTTGGCCAAAGCACCCGTGCCCGGCATGGCCAAGACGCGGCTGATTCCCGCATTGGGCGCAAACGGCGCGTCGCGTGCGCAAAGGCAATTCATTGGGCAAACTCTTCACGCTGCGCAGCAAGCGAAACTTGGCAGCATTGCGCTGTGGTGTGCGCCCTGTCCGCAGCATCCTCGCTTTCGCGCTCTGCAAAAGCACTTTGATGTCACTTGCCTTGCTCAGCCCGAAGGCGATTTGGGCGAGCGGATGAAGCGCTGCGCGGAGTATCATTTTTCGCAAGTAAACGCCTTGCCGCTGCTCATCATTGGCACGGATTGCCCTGTCTTGTCGCCAGGGCGATTGCAAGAGGCGGCGCGCAGCTTGTTGGATCATGATGCATGCCTGATTCCGGCTGAGGATGGCGGTTATGTGCTGCTAGGTTTAAAAAAAATGAACAAAGAAGTGTTTTCAAATATCGAATGGAGCACACCGCGCGTGCTTGTTCAAACGCTAGAACGCTTACGCGAATCCAGAGCCAGCATGGCCATACTACCCACACTTTGGGATGTTGATGAGCCGCAAGATTGGCAGCGATGGCAAACCATGAAAGGCAAAATATGAACACTGCTCGCAAGATTCATCCTGTCATGCCAAACGATTGGTATCACCATCGCTTGCGATTGCCCGGCAGTAAAGTAAGCGTGGTGATCGACACCGATGCCGCTAATGAGATTGACGATCAGTTTGCGCTCGCTTGGGCACTCGGCAGGCAAGATAAGCTAGACATTCGCGGCATCTATGCCACGCCCTTTTCGTTTGCGCATCGCAGAGCTTTGTATCCATTAGCGTCTGTAGATGCTGCGCCATTCAACTCACCCGAGATTGGCATGGAGCGCAGCTTCCATGAAATCGTTCGCGTCCAAGAATTGATGGGCTGCAAACGTGCCCCGGCCTTGCGCGGCAGCCCCGGCTATCTCAGTTCGCTCTTGCAACCCATCGAAAGTGAAGCCACTGGGCACCTGATAGCCACAGCACTGGCCATGCCTACTGATGAACCTTTGTACGTCGTGGCACTGGGCTGCGCCACCAATGTGGCCAGCGCTTTGCTTATCGCACCCGAGATCATGCACAAAATCGTGGTGGTGTGGACGAGCGCCTTTCCCTCCCATGCGCCGCATGTCAATCAATCCTTCAACCTTGAGCAAGACGTGCTCGCCAGCCAATGGCTTTACGACAGCGGCGTGCCATTGGTCTATCTGCCCGGCTATCACGTCGGTGCGCAGTTGCGGCTGTCGATGGCTGAGGTGGAGCGTTTCGTGCGGCCTTATGGCGCAATTGGCGCTTATTTGCACGACTTGTTTGCTGATAATCCACTTTGGGCTGTCACAGGCCGTCCGACATCCGAGGCGCACAGTTGGGTGATTTGGGATCTGATCAACATAGCTTGGTTGCTTGATCCCACTTGGGTATCGAGCCGTATTGTTGCAACACCTTTCTTGGGCGATGATCTGCGTTGGGAACCGCGTTCCAACTCGCATCCCATGCGAGAAGCCTATGCCGTGCAGCGCGATGCGATTTTTAACGATCTATTTGCCCGTTTGAAGGCTGGTTCAAAGTAAGATTTGCGCATCCGAGGCGACTCTTCTAACGTATTTCAGCAATCACTTTTATAGTTAACACCATGACACTTAATCGCCGCCAATTTTCTAGACATGCCCTCGCATTTTCTGCATTGCCGTTATCTCAAATCAGCTTCGCCCAATCAAGCTGGGCCGATATTGAGAAAAAAGCGCGTGGCCAGACGGTTGTGTTCAACGCTTGGGGCGGCAGCGAACG
>JANMDU010000137.1:0-12549 GCA_031376455.1 Variovorax sp.
CAACTTTTAAGGAAAACGCTATGAAAACTTCTCTTTCATTCATTTTGGCTGCATCTTTTGCTTTTTCGGGAGCAGCGATTGCAGGCGGCGAACACGACACTAAACCAAAGTACGGCGGAATCGTAGTTGAAGTCAAACACATTGATTATGAAATCGTTGCGAAGCCAGAGATGATTCAAATTTACTTAGGCGACCACGGCAAGCCGATGAAAGTTGACGGCGCAAAAGCCAAAGTTACTTTACTCAATGGCAGCGAGAAGAGTGAGGTTGACTTGGTACCCGTTGGTGACAAGCTAGAAGCCAAAGGCGCATTCAAAGTCGCTAAAGGCACGAAAGGAATCGCCCTAGTCACGCTCTCAGGCAAGAGCGCTGTGTCTGTACGATTTGAAGTGAAGTAAGGCATTGAGTTGCGCTTTCGGCTTGGGCGGCAGGGCAGCGCAAGCCGCTCAACAGAACACTTGAAAATACTTTCTTATATGGCTTGACCTTCAAGTCACTTGAAGGTTTTTAATTCAGACATTCCTATTTTTTAACGAGATTGATATGTCTGTCCATTGCCATTCTGATTCTTGCAACGCGAGCCAATCGGCTGATCCGCGCTATCGCCGCATTCTCTGGATTGCGCTGGCGCTGAACACTGTGATGTTTGTTGTTGAACTCAGCGCGGGGCTGGCGTCTGGCTCCATCTCGCTGCTGGCTGACTCGATTGACTTCTTTGGCGATGCGGCTAACTACGCTGTTTCGCTCGCTGTGCTTTCTATGGCGTTGGCTGTGCGTTCGAAAGCAGCGCTTTTTAAAGCGGCTTGCATGCTGGCCTTTGGTGTGTTTGTGCTGCTCAAAGCAGCTTGGGTGGCAAAGAATAGCGCTGTGCCCGAGGCGCTTACGATGGGTGTGGTGGGCTTTCTCGCGCTGTGCGTGAATTTAGGTGTCGCTGCGATGCTGTATGCCTACCGCGAAGGCGATGCGAACATGCAATCGGTATGGCTTTGTTCTCGTAATGATGCCATTTCAAATATTGCTGTGATGATCGCAGCGCTCGGCGTGTTCGGCACCGCAAGCGCTTGGCCTGATTTGTTCGTTGCAGCCATCATGGGTGTGCTGGCCATCCATTCGGCTGTTGCAGTATTTAAGTCAGCACGCAAAGAACTTAAGGAGGCCACATGAACACAACAACTTATCCCTTAACAGGCTTGCATTGCGGGGCTTGCATTCGCCGCATCACGGATGCGCTCGCGCCGCATGCAGCCCAAGTGCAAGTCACGCTCTCTCCGATGCAAGCTGTGCTGACCGATGCGCGAGCAACCCTGCCTGAGCTACAAGCCGCTGTGCGCTCGGCTGGTAAATATGCGCTGATTTCCTCGACGAATTTAGATCAAAAAGTGCCTGCTGCCGACATATTACATGCGCAGAGTGCTATGAAAAACATAGTGAAAGAGGAGACCCCAAGTTTCTTTCAAACCTACCGCCCTCTGCTTTTGATCGCGGCATATCTGCTCTCGGGAAGCATCCTCGTTCAGCTGGGACTCCACGCTGGTCACGGCATGAGCACGGCTAGCAGCATCAGCGCACACGAGACCATGCGCTACTTCATGGCGGGATTTTTCCTCACGTTTTCGTTCTTCAAATTACTCGATATCAAAGCCTTTGCTGACGCCTATGCAGGCTACGACTTACTCGCAGCACGTTGGCATGGCTGGGGCTTGATTTATCCGTTTGTTGAATTGGCTTTGGGCCTCGCCTATCTGGCTAACTTCCAGCCGGTTCTCACAAATTGGGCCACCCTCATCATCATGGGTTTTTCCGCCATCGGCGTGATTCGCGCGGTACTGAACAAAACCAAAATTCGCTGCGCCTGCCTAGGCACAGTGTTTCAGTTGCCGATGAGCCAAGTCACGATCATTGAAGATGTGGGTATGGTGCTCATGGCAGCGGTTATGCTATTTATCTTATAGCACTTCGCGCTTTGAATACGCCGGCTAGTGGCCTAAAACAGCATAAAAATAACGTACTGCTTACGTTACTGAGGCTGCAACCCAATTGCTTTGGCCACGGCCTGCCAGCGCGTGGATTCTGTGCGCATGAAGGCGCGCGTAGCATCGCGCGTTGACCCTTTCAAATCAATGCCGAGCGTAGACAAGCGATCAAATACTTTGGCATCCGACAGGCTCTTGAGCGTTTGCGCACGGATTGCCTCTAGCGTGTCAATAGACGTGGTGGAAGGTGCCACCAGCGCCCACCATTGATTGACCTCAAAATCTTTGAAACCCAGCTCAGCCATGGTGGGCACATTGCGCAGACTAGCGGTTTCCATGCGCTTGCGGCTTGTGACGGCCAATGGCTTGATCTTGCCTGCGGACATGAGCGCCGCACCACTGGCCAGCGTGGCGAAATGGCCAGCGACTGTGCCCGCTGCCACATCAGTGAGCGCCGGCGCTGAGCCGCGATAAGGCACCATGGTGAATTTCGTCTTGCTCGCTTGTGCAAACAACTCGCCCACCAAATGGCTGGAAGTGCCAGAGCCGCTATGCGCGATGGCGCTGGGGGCGTTGGCGGGGGATGCTTTGATGAAGGCTTTTAAATCCGTCGCTTTCTCGCCAGCAAACAAAATCAAGGGCGACGTGCCAATCAAGGTGATGGGAGAAAAGTCACGCAACAAATCGTAGGGCAGCTTGGCGACCACAGCAGGCGCAATGGCATGCGGCAATTCCACAATTGCCAATGTGTAGCCATCAGGCGCAGATTTGGCGGCAAAGTCTGTGCCGATTTGACCTGCTGCGCCTGCGCGGTTGTCCACCAACACCGATTGCTTCAAGCCCTCGCTCATACTTTGCGCTAATGCACGTGCAATCGCATCGGTGCTGCCGCCGGGCGCCCAAGGCACGATGATTTTGAGCGGTTTATCGGGAAAGGCAGCGAACGCCATGCGCGGCAAGGCAAGCGTGGCTGCGGCTGCACTGAGCAACACGCGGCGCGATGAGGAAAAATGGTGGTTCATGAAAAGCTCCTTAAAATTGTGAATAAAACCAAATCAATGAGAATTTGAGCGGTAGCTCGGATCAAGCGATGCATTAGCGGTGAGCAACCACAACACCCTACTGCCCGTAGAAATTCTTTTTTCGCCACGAAGCTGCCCAATCGCCGCAAAGGCAGCCGCTGCGCACAGCTCTGCGCTAATGCCACTGTTCATTAGCTTTTCTCTTGTCGTCAGCGCGGCCTCATCGCTCACCACGATGGCGCCGCCGCCCGACGCTGTGGCTGCTTGGTATTGAAGGTAAGTCACGGTCGCGCCCGCTGTGGAAAATTGAGCCGTGTGATTCGGGTAACTCGCATGCAAATCCGAGCCGCCCAGCACTTTGGACAAACGCGCGAAGGGCTCCACGATCCAAATGCGCGGCAACTGGGCGACAGACCCCGAATCCTGCAAATCTCGGAAACCTGCAAAAATTCCCCAAGCCAAATCGCCCCGCGCCGTCGGTACAACAATATCGGTGGGCAATACGCCGACATCGAAGCATTCCTGCGCGATCAATTTATAGCCCTCAATGGCTAAAGGTGCGCTGCCCAATGCTGGGAGGTTGAAATTAGTCAGTGCCAACATGCCTTTTTGCCGTGCATGCTCATGCACAAAAGCCCAGCGGCGCTCGTTGTCTTCAAAAGAATGTCGAGTGGCACCGTATTCATCCAGCAATTGGGCATAAGCGCTGTGCAAACCATTGTAGGTGGCCACTTCGCAGCGCAGGCTCGCTGCTTGCGCATACCTTGCGGCTGAAATGGCGGCATTGCCTGAAGAGGCCAACACCACGGTGTGCGCACCCATCTCCAGCGCTTGTGTGATGCCGATGGCGCTCATGCGGTCTTTGTGCGAGCCCGTGGGATTGCGCGATTCATCTTTGATCCACAGCTCGGAAACGCCCGCCGCAGCCGCCAGCGCATCCGATGCAACGCATGGCGTGTTGCCCTCGCCTAGCGTAAAAGGCTGCATGTAGGGCTGCCGAACCCGGGTTGATACACGATCCGCATAGTCAGCACGCAGACTCACATGAATGCCATCAACCCAACATGCAGCACAAGCAAGAAGGTTTTGGTCGGGCTTGTAAAAAGCATCACAACGCAAACAGCATAACCCCGATGTCAACCGGGTTGGCGTTGCTTGCAATGGCATTTCTTTGCGAACGACACTCATCACTTGTTGGGCGCCGTCTCGATCAATTTAAGCGCTTGCTTCATGCTGCTTGTGCTGCTGCAAAGAGTGCTTTGACTTGTTTCATCTGTGTCTCCGGATAAGTGCTGAGGAGATTTGACTGTAAGCAACTAATGATTATTTGCAATATTCTTATTTTCTATATTGATAAAATAATTTATCAATATAAGTTTCGGAGTATCTTTTGCAACATGCGTTTTACAGAAATAGAAACCTTCCGCGCCCTCATGCGCACCGGCACGACGCACAAGGCCGCGCAGCTCCTGCACATCACGCAACCTGCGGTGAGCCAGTCGCTAAAGCGCTTGGAATCGCAGGCGGGCTTGATGCTGTTTCAGCGCACAGGAGGCCGCCTCGTGCCCACGCCAGAGGCGCAAGCCTTAATGCAGGAAGTCGATCGCGCCTTCATTGGCATGGACAGTATTGAGCATCGGCTGCGCAGCCTGCGAGATTTTGGCTTAGGACGGCTGGAAATTAGCTGTTATCCGGCATTTGGTCTGGGATTTATGCCGCGTGCTTTGTCTCGCCTACAAGCCAGGTTGGCCCAAGCTAAAAATTCACCCTGGCCGCAAGTCTCGCTGCAAGTGCAAAGCTCCAAGGATGTGCTTGCGCGCGTGAGCATGGGCTTGTGTGATTTTGGGCTCATGGCGGATGAGCTGCCAGTGGACGGCATTAACCACTCGGTTTTTGCCCGCATGCAAGGCGTGGTGGTGATGCCGCCGCAACATGCACTGGCGCGTTTCAAAACCATTGCACCCAATCAATTGACAGAAATCCCTTTCATTGCGCTCAACCCTGAAGATGCCTCGCGCCGACGGCTAGAAGCCACCTTGCGCGAGCACGATGTCAGCCTTAAAGTGGCCGCTCACACGCCCTATGCGGCCAGCGTCTGTGAGCTGGCTTTGCAAGGCTTGGGCGTGGGCTTGGTGAACCCGATCACGGCGCTGGATTATGTAGATCGTGGCTTGATCGTGCGTCGCTTCTCGGTGGATGTGCAGTTTGCATGCGTGCTGGTGTTGCCCAGCGGCAAGGTTTTGTCACAAACCGCGCAGGCCTTTCTCGCCACAATGCGGCATCAATTGGCGCAAGACGAGATGCGCTTGAAGAGCTTATTGAAATAGCGCTTTTATTGATGCTGGGAACTTTTCCGAAGGCTGCGCTATCATTGCAAGGTGCGTAAATATTTCATGATCGCTTTGATTTTGCTGACCGGTCTTCGCGGCTGGGCAGGCGACTCTATGGCTATTGAAATGTCGCGCAAGCATTCAGATCGTTTTGCAACGGCTTCTGCAGCAGTTTTGATCGCACCGACCTCACACGATGCCATGCCTTGTCACAGCGAAAGCTCTAAAACCGCCGAAGAAGGCGCTGACCAAAATGCAGCGGAATGTACGGCTTGTCAAGTTTGCCATTCACCAGCGTTGCAATCGACGGTGGCGCAACTGAGCAGCGCAAAGACCCTTGCCGTCTACGCAGGTCAAACTGCCAAAAATTGGGTGAGCGCTGATCTCACCCACCTGCAAAAACCACCTGTTTCCTGAGTTGTCCAGCCCTAGGTGCGTCTGCTGTTTGCATAAACG
This sequence comes from Variovorax sp., assembly GCA_031376455.1. Classification (GTDB taxonomy): domain Bacteria; phylum Pseudomonadota; class Gammaproteobacteria; order Burkholderiales; family Burkholderiaceae_C; genus JANMDU01. The sequence goes on from JANMDU010000137.1 coordinate 5,782, forward strand.
GCAGATGTCTTCCCAGCTTTTTGGAGACTCAGATGATTTTTACTTTTTCAGGCCGCAAAGCGCAGGCTACAGTTTCATTTATTGGTATCGGCTTGTCGAGTTTTGCAGCGTTCGCTGATCACGTTAGCAAGGCCGAAACCACTGTGCCGCCCGTCAGTTATCGCAGCGTCTTCCGCGAAACATCACTCGGTATTGAGCAAGAAAAGCTCGATTGGCGCAAGGCCAACGATGATGTGGGCAAATTCACACGCGGCCATGTGGACATCCTCAAGCAAGAAGAGATGGATGCCAAGGCCATGGACGATAAGAAATCCATGGACAGCAAACCGATGCCGCAGACACCAGCGCCCATAAGCTCTCCGACGACCGCGCCCAAGCCCACATCTATGCCCGCAAAGCCCGCAGCTGCGCCTCACAAACATTAAGGATGCAAGCATGCCTTCATACAAAACACTTCTGGCACTCGCCTGCTCCACCGTGCTCGCAGGCTGCGCCAGCCTCTCGCCCGATGGCGGCGCATCCGGCATCCAAGATCAAACTGCGCTGAGCCTGAAAGCCTATGGCGTGCAAGATGCGCAGCTGGCTGCTGCGCCCACTGAGCAAACGGAAGCTGCTGTCAAAACCATGCTGGCAGTGCCGCTGTCAATGGACAACGCTGTGCGCATTGCTTTGCTCAATAGCCCAGCGATTGGCACCAGCATGGCGCAGTTGCGTATCAGCGAGGCAGATCGCGTGCAAGCGGCCACTCTTCCCAACCCGCATTTCTCGTTCATGCGCGCCGTGGAGGGTGATAAGGTGATGCTTGAGCGAGCGATTGGCCTGAACATCATGGGTATCATTTCCATGCCATGGCGCAGCAAATGGCAAGGTCAGCAGTTTGAATTAGCGAGGCTGCAAGCGGCGCAAGATGTGATTCGGCTGGCTGCTGACACGCGCAAAGCTTGGATCAGCGCTGTGGCAGCGCAGCAAACGGCTCAATACGCATCACAAGCAAAAATTGCCGCCGAGGCTGCCGGCGAGCTAGCGCGGCGCATGGCTCGCGTGGGCAACTGGAGCAAGCTCAATCAAGCCAAAGAGCAAGCCATGCTCGCTGATGCAGCCACGATGCAAGCCAAGTCAGAAAACACGGCTTTTTCTGAGCGCGAAAAACTCATTCGCTTGATGGGCTTGTGGGGCGAGCAAACGCAATTTAAATTGCCAGATCGCCTGCCTGATTTGCCAAAAGAAGTGCGCGATTCGCGAGGCATAGAAGCGCAGGCTCTATCTCAGCGCTTAGACGTTCGCGCCGCTGCGATGCAAGCCGGTTATGTTGCTAATTCCTTAGGTTTCGTTCGAGCTTCAGGCTTCATCAATGCCCTCGATCTCACGCTGATCCGCGAGAGGACGACTGACCAAACCACGGGCGATATTGAGCGGCTGCGCGGCTGGGAGCTGGAGCTGCCGATTCCATTGTTTGACTGGGGCGGTGCGGCCAATGCACGTTCGCAAGCGACTTACATGCAGTCTGTGGCTCAAGTGCGCAAGAGCGCCATCACGGCGCGCAGCGAAGCGCGCGAAGCATGGCACAGCTACCGCACCGCACACGACATTGCTAAGCATTACCGCGATGAGATTGTTCCGCTGCGCAAATTCATCAATGACGAAAATCTGCTGCGCTACAACGGCATGCTGATCGGTGTGTTTGAGCTTTTCAACGACACACGCACCAACATCATGGCAGTTAGCGCTTGCATTGATGCGCTGCGCGATTTTTGGTTGATTGAAACCGACTTACAAACCGCCCTCACTGGCACATCGCCCGGCGGATTGGCTGGCCTGCAAGCCGGCGCTGCCGGCGGCGGCGCAGAAGCAAAAGGACACTAAAAATGGATCGCAGAAATTTCTTCAGTTCAAGCGCGCTGGGCGCAACGGCACTGGCCGCAACTGCTGCCAGCGTCAGTAAAGTAGCCATGGCAGCTTTGCCTGAACCCGTGATGCAGGCCAAACCGGACACCATGCCGCCGCTCGCGCCCAAATCAGGCCGGCCGTACAACCCTGTCGTGACGCTCAATGGCTGGACGCTACCGTGGCGCATGAACAATGGCGTGAAAGAATTCCACTTGGTGGCAGAGCCCGTCGTGCGCGAGATGACACCGGGCTTCAAGGTCAATATGTGGGGCTACAACGGGCAAAGCCCGGGGCCGACGATTGAAGTAGTAGAAGGTGATCGCGTCAGATTGTTTGTCACCAACAAGCTTCCAGAACACACCACCATCCATTGGCATGGCCAACGCTTGCCCAATGGCATGGATGGCGTGGGCGGCTTGAATCAAAAGCAAATCCCGGTGGGCAAAACCTTCGTGTATGAATTCATCGCGCGCAGGCCAGGCACATTCATGTATCACCCGCATGCCGATGAGATGACGCAGATGGCCATGGGCATGATGGGCTTTTGGGTGACGCATCCGAAGGACAAGCATCCGCTGATTGACGAGGTGCAACGCGATTTTTGCTTTTTACTGAACTCCTACGATATTGATCCCGGCAGCATGACGCCCAAGATCATGACGATGCTTGATCAAAACATCTGGAGCTGGAACAGCCGCGTCTTCCCAGGAATCGACTCTCTCAATGTGCGGCAAAACGACAAGGTGCGCATTCGCTTTGGCAATCTCACCATGACCAATCATCCGATTCACCTGCATGGGCATGAATTCTTAGTGACAGGTACGGATGGCGGCCCTACACCCAAGTCCGCAAGGCAATACGAAGTGACGCAAGACGTCGCAGTGGGTCAAATGCGGCAGATCGAATTCTTAGCCGATGAAGAAGGCGACTGGGCTTTCCATTGCCACAAAAGCCACCACACCATGAATGCGATGGGTCACGACGTGCCCACCATGATCGGCGTGGATCACAAAGGCTTGGTCAAAAAAATCCAGCAAGCCATTCCAGACTATATGGTCATGGGCGAACGTGGCATGGCCGATATGGGCGAGATGGAGATGGAGCTGCCCGAGAACACCGCGCCCATGATGACGGGCACCGGCCCCTATGGCCCAGTCGAGATGGGCGGCATGTTCACTATGGTCAAGGTACGCAAAGATCAAAAAGCCGGCGACTATAAAGACCCGGGTTGGTACAAACAACCTCCAGGTACGCAGGCTTTTGAATGGACAGGCGCTCTTCCCGAGCCTGCTAGATTCCTTTCTGAGCAAAAAGCCAACAACGGCTTTGTACCCGGCTTGAACAATGCCCCCGAAGCCAAGCCTCTGACTGTAAACATCCGTAAACCTGCAGGCGACATGAAGCACTGAGGTCAAATCATGAGCATAGCAATATTAGACAATATAGACAGTCAGCCCGACGCGAGTCGCTCTGTTCAGAGCTACCAGCGTTTGGCGGACACCTATGACAGCACATGCACGCGGATTGAAAAGCTGCGCCTTATAGCCATCAAAGCACTGTCTCTGCAACCTGGGGAGACCGTGCTGGATGTGGCTTGTGGTACTGGGCCTGCATTGCCTCTGCTTGCGCAGCAAGTTGGCATGCAGGGCACTGTGATTGGAATTGAGCAGTCGCCGGAGATGGCACAGTTTGCTAAAAATCGTGCAGCTGCTTGTGATGGCAGTGTCAAAATCGCTGCGTCAGGCATGGCTGATCCAAGCCACTTATACACAGCCGACGCTGCATTGTTGTGCTACACGCAGGATGTTTTGCAATCGCCCGCGGCAATCGATCAATTGATCAAAGCTTGCAAACCCGGTGCTCGTATTGTTATCTTGGGCATGAAAACCCTACCGTGGCTATGGGGCTGGCCTGTCAACCTGTTCAATATGTACCGCGCGAGGCATTACATGACGACTTACCACAATCTGGATCGCCCTTATCGCCTGCTAGAACAGCGCGGCGCGCTGCTTAGCATCGTTTGCACTGCTCTGTGGGGCAGCGCCTATATTGTTTCCGGTAACTTGCCGCAAATTTCTCTAACTCTTCATAAATCTGCAAACTCATTTGAAGCAAACCGCCCTGCTCAGCAGTGAGCAGATTGCGTCTTTTGCCTCACTTCGTGGCTATACGAAGTAACTCAATTAACTAGGAGCCATCATATGAACTTTAAAAATACTCTCAAAATCATAGCGCTCTGCGCAGTATTGATGCCGGCCATCAGTGCTTTTTCTCATGGAAATGCAGATCACAGCAAAAAGAATAGCCCCGTGAAGAAGGAGCAAACAGATTGGGGCATTGCAGGGGATGCCAAAGAAGTCAAACGCACGATCCAAATCAAAATGACAGATCACCTGCGCTTCACGCCCGATAAGATTCAAGTCAAGCAAGGTGAGACCATCAAATTCGTTGTGGCCAACGAAGGCCAAATCATGCATGAGTTCGTGATCGGCACGAAGAAAGAGCTTGATGCGCACGCGCTTCAGATGGTCAAGTTCCCAAACATGGAGCACGATGAGCCCTACATGGCACACCTTAAGCCCAAAACCAAAGGCGAGGTCATCTGGACGTTCAACAAACCCGGTGATTTCAATTTCGCGTGCTTGATCGCAGGCCATTTCCAAACCGGTATGGTTGGCACGATCAAAGTGATAGCCTCAAAGTAAGAGCACGATGACCTCTAAAAGAAATCAAATTTTACGTTCGCGCCGCAGCATGCTCAGTACAACGCTTGCGCTACTCTCGGGCGCTTCGCTGCTCGCTGCCTGCACGGCAAAAGAGTCTGCCACTGCAAGCGCAGCGCTTGCCACAGACCCGCACGCCGCTCACAAAGCGCAGGCCAACATCAGCTCCGGGAAGAGTGCGCCCACGAGCACGAACATGAGCACGAGCACGAGCACAGTGGCTTACATCGAAGTCTGGAAAACGCCAACCTGTGGCTGCTGCAAGATGTGGATGGAGCATCTTGAGAAAGAAGGCTTCGAAGTCAAGGCCAACGACGTGCAGCAAACAGCGTCCATACGTGCCAAGCTGGGCTTACCTGACGATATGAGCTCGTGCCACACCGGCCTGATCGCTGGCTTTGCCATCGAAGGCCATGTGCCCGCCAGCGAGATCAAGCGCTTGTTGGCCGAACCCGAGAGCTTGCGCCAGCAGACGATTGGGCTTTCAGTACCGGGCATGCCTATTGGTTCGCCCGGTATGGAAATGGGCACAAAGCGTGACAAATTTGATGTCATGCTTGTCCTCAAAAGCGGCTCACACCGCGTTTATCAATCTTATTCTTCAATTACTTAACGGAGCAACACCCATGAAAAACTCAACTCTTATTCTCTCTGCTGTCTTGACTTTATTTGCTGCACACAGCATTGCACAAACCATAGCGCCTGCTACTCCAGCCGCAACGGCTACTGCACCCATGATCAAAGACATGGCCGAGGCAGAGGTACGCAAAGTCGATAAAGATGCGAAAAAAGTGACTCTCAAGCACGGCCCCATCAAAAATCTCGATATGCCCGGCATGACCATGGTCTTTCAAGTGCGCGACGAAAAGCTGTTTGACAAATTGGTCTCTGGTGAGAAAATCAAATTTACTGCTGAGCAGTTACAAGGCGCGTATGTCGTGACTGGCGTTGAAAAAGCAGAGACGAAATGAACGATTGGCTGCCTTGCCCATTGGGGTTAAGTTATATCTTGATCGCCGCAGGAATCGGCTATTTTGCAGGGCAATTGCGCGAGCAACTGCGTATGTTAGAAATTTTCAAACCTGAGACTTGAGATGAAGTCAAGCAAGCGCTGGTCTGTCGCCAAACTGTTAGTCATAGCGGTGTGCCTGCAGCTGCGCTTTGCACAAGCTGCTCAAAATTGGTGTCCATGGATGCAGGCATCAATGAGTCAACAAGCAATGACTACAGACATGCCCGACTGTGAAGGCATGTCTCAGGCTGACGGACAGTGCACTTTAAAGGTGATCTGCGCGGCCGTGCCACTGCTGGCTGAGACAGTTATCTACGGGTTATTTCCTACAGCTTCTCATGTTTATCAGCAGAGTCATGTTGCCTTGCGTCCGCTATGGCATGCTCCACCTCAGAGAATTCCTATTTCCCTGATGTAGCCAACTCAGTTGCCCACTCATGAAGGGGCGTTGTGTTCTATTTTCAGGAGATTTTTATGAAGCTATTCAAGTGGCTGCTGATCTTTGCTTCGGCTATCAGCAGCTCAATTTATGCGGGGCCCATGGGCTTCAAAGACAGCACCATGGCCATGGGCGATTTAGGACCGAATTGGCGAGAGGCTTGGGTTAACTATGCACTGACGCCGCGAGACGCACTGGGAGTCGGCGGTATCTATATGCGTTCAGATGACAAGCTTGTCGTGCGCGAGTTTGCCGAAGTCAACTACACGCGCCTCGTCAAGCGATGGAATGCTGAGCATTCGCAAGCAAATATCTGGTTTGTGGGCGGTGTCGGGCCTGTACGAGGGACGGGCCCAGGTGCAACGGGCTTTGCGGGCTCGCGCTTGATGCTCGCGCCGGGGATTTCGGCAGACTTTGAAACGGCGCGAGTCTATGTCTCAGCTACAGCACGCCTTTACCGCGCTAAAGGCATCAACCACGACTACGGCGCTGTGCGAGCAGGCTTCTCGTTTTACGAGACAGACTACGACGAGACACAGCCATGGCTGATTGTGGAGGCGAGGCGAATGCGCGGCCTATCGGACAGCACCGAAATCACACCCATGCTGCGCTTCATCAACAAGCGCTACTTTATCGAAACAGGCATCAGCACATCAAAGCAAGCCCGTTTTAACTTTATGTATATTTTTTAAGGCATCTCATCATGA
>JANMDU010000140.1:0-11885 GCA_031376455.1 Variovorax sp.
GGCCGCAGCTTGAATCCCTTTGATGTGCTGAAGCTCACCGTCAGCGAGGCGGCCAAGCTGTTTGCCAATGATCGCGATGTGATCCGCGCTTTGCAACCTATTCTTGATGTCGGCTTAGAGTATGTGAAGCTTGGGCAGCCTGTGCCCACGCTCTCGGGAGGTGAATCCCAACGCTTAAAGCTAGCAGGCTTTTTGGCCGAGGCTGCGCGAGATGCCGCTAAATCTAAGCAACGCCTTGCCACCAAAGGCACGCTATTTTTATTCGATGAGCCCACCACCGGCCTGCATTTTGAAGATATCAGCAAACTCATGCGCGCGCTGCGCAAGCTGCTCGATGCAGGGCATTCGGTGCTCGTGATTGAGCACAATTTAGATGTGATTCGCTCCAGCGATTGGCTGATTGATCTGGGGCCCGAGGGCGGCGATGCGGGAGGCGCAGTGGTGGCATTTGGCATGCCAGAAGATGTGAAACACCATGCCACTTCGTTCACTGCACAAGCGCTGCGCGACTACGACTCAGCGCTAGGCTTGAATGGCATCGCTGTGCATGAAAAATCTGATTTACTATCAAAATATGAGCACTCTGCGCAATATATACGCCGGCAAGAGGTCAAAAAAGCTTCAAAAGAAAGCGATAACTGCATTCAAATCGTCAATGCGCGCGAACACAACCTCAAGGGCTTGTCCGTCAATATTCCGCGCGGCAAATTCACCGTGGTCTCTGGCGTTTCAGGCTCTGGCAAATCCACACTCGCCTTTGATATTTTGTTCAACGAAGGTCAGCGCCGCTATCTAGAAAGCTTGAATGCCTATGCCCGCAGCATTGTGCAGCCTGCGGGTCGCCCAGAAGTGGATGCCGTATTCGGCATTCCGCCCACGGTCGCGATTGAGCAGCGCCTCTCGCGCGGTGGCCGCAAATCCACGGTGGGCACGACCACAGAGGTGTGGCATTTCCTGCGCCTCTTGTACGTCAAGCTCGGCACGCAGCATTGCGTGCATGACGATGCCGCCGTGCAGCCGCAAACGGCAGATCGCATTGCGGCGCAGCTTACGACGATTTATAAAGGTCGGCAGATCGGTATCCTTGCGCCGCTGGTGATCGCTCGCAAGGGTGTGTACACCGAGTTGGCTGACTGGGCGCGGCCACGGGGTTACACGCATCTGCGCGTGGATGGCGAGTTTCTGCCGACCACGGGCTTCCCGCGTATTGATCGATTCAAAGAGCACACGGTGGAGCTGCCGGTGGCTGATTTGGTGATGAAGCCAGAGAATGAAGCGGCGCTGCGAGCTGCTCTGGCAACAGCGCTGGAGCAAGGCAAAGGCGTGGTGCATGTGATGACCTCGCTCGATGGTTTGCAAGAAGCCATGATTGCAAAAACTTCTACGGCGCACATTGGAAAAGTCGAAGTTTTTTCCACCAAACGCGCCTGCCCGGTTTGTGCCACCAGCTACCCCGAGCTTGATCCGCGCCTGTTTTCCTACAACAGCAAACACGGCTGGTGCCCCGATTGCGTGGGCACAGGTAAGCAGCTCACACGCGAGCAGCGCAAAGTGCTTGATGATTCCGTGCGCGATGATGACAACCGTGGCCGCGAGCAGAGCTTTGCTGAGGTGGAAGTCGAAGATGTGAGCGATCAAGATTGCACGAGCTGCTCTGGCACTCGCCTCAATAAGCAAGCCCGCTTCGTGAAGTTCAGCAGGATCGGCATCACCGAAATCGCTCGCCTCTCCGTGCGCGATATTCGCCTTTGGGTTGAAAAACTCACGCTCTCAGGCCGCGAAGGCGAAGTGGCGCGTGATTTGATTCCCGAGATCAAGAGCCGCTTGGAATTTTTGGAAGAAGTGGGCTTGGGCTATCTCACGCTGGATCGCGGCGCGCCCACACTCTCTGGCGGCGAAGCGCAGCGTATTCGCCTGGCCGCGCAGCTGGGCAGCAATTTGCAAGGCGTCTGCTACGTGCTGGATGAGCCCACGATTGGCTTGCATGCGCGAGACAATCAAATCTTGCTCAACGCGCTGCACAAGCTCAGCGAGAAAGGCAACACGCTCGTGGTGGTGGAGCACGATGTGGATACGATCCGCCGCGCCGAGCACATTATTGACATTGGGCCGAGTGCGGGCAAGCGAGGCGGTCAGGTAGTGGCGCAAGGCTCGGTGGCCGACATCATGGCTGTGCCTGAATCGGCCACGGGGCGTTACTTGCGCGATGCTATTGCGCATCCGCTGCATACGCGCCGCAAGATCGATGGTGAATTCAAGCTCACGGTCAAAAACGCCACGCTGCACAATTTGCAAAACGTGAGCTGCGATGTGCCGCTCAAACGCTTGGTCGCTATCACTGGCGTATCGGGCTCAGGCAAATCTACTTTCGCAAGAGATGTGTTGCTGGCCAATGTGTATGCCGCCGTCACAGCGCGCGGCATGAAGCGCGAAGCACCTGACTTCAAAGCTTGGAAAAATTGCGATGGCATCAATGCTTGGGCGCAGTTGGATCGCGTGCTTGAAGTCGATCAAACTCCGATTGGCAAAACCCCACGCTCTTGCCCCGCTACCTACATCGGCTTTTGGGATGCGATTCGCAAGCTCTTCGCCGAAACGCTTGAAGCCAAAGCACGCGGCTATGCTCCCGGGCGCTTTAGTTTCAACACCGGCGAAGGCCGCTGCCCCGGCTGCGAAGGCCAAGGCATGCGCACGATTGAGATGAGCTTTTTGCCGGATGTGAAAGTGCCCTGCGAAGTCTGTCACGGCGCGCGCTTTAATTCCGAAACTTTGGCCGTGAGCTGGCGCGGTAAGAGCATTGGCGATGTGCTGACGATGGAAGTCGATGAGGCTGTAGACTTCTTCGTCAATATGCCCAGCATCGCGCATCCTTTGCAATTGCTCAAAGATGTCGGGCTGGGCTACCTCACGCTCGGTCAACCCTCGCCGACCCTCAGTGGTGGCGAGGCTCAGCGGATCAAGCTCGTCACTGAGCTGTCCAAAGTACGTGATGAAGTCGGTAAGCGCGGCAACAAAGCGCCGCACACGCTCTACGTCTTAGATGAGCCCACCGTTGGTCTGCACATGCAAGATGTTGAAAAACTCATCCACGTTCTGCACCGCTTGGTCAACGGCGGCCACAGCGTGATCGTGATTGAGCATGATCTCGATGTGATCGCCGAAGCCGATTGGGTGATTGATCTGGGGCCTGAGGGTGGCAAAGAGGGCGGGAAGATTGTGGCGATGTGTACGCCAGAGGAGCTGGTGCGCAAGAAGACGCATACTGGCGTGGCCTTGGCTTCGGTGTTGTCGCGCGTCTAGTTGCTTGCGTTTTTGCTGGTTGGGGGATCGCGCTGTCTGCGCGTTTTGCTGCGTGTCCTCCGACGGCGTTGAACTTTGTTCTTCTCAGGGAACTGGGTTTCGCCGCCTCCCCCTTTACCTCCGCAAAACACGCAGACAGCGCGATCTTGCGAGCGCTCTAGTGTGCAGAGGAGTTCAGAGTTTGAACAAGCTCCGCAAAGCCTGCGCCGCGTTCAGATTGAGTGACGTAACGTGGGAGATGCTTTAACTCTGGCAAAAAGCGCGCGATGTTTGCGACGCCCACGCTATTGTCAAACGCTTCAAACATCAATTGATCGTTTGTTGAATCGCCTACATATGCCCAGCTATTCATCTCTTTCGATAGATCACGGCCATAGAGTTCTTGCACGATCCAATGTGCGCCTTGAAGCTTGTTGTGTGAGCCGAGCCAGCTGTTGATGTGGATGGAGCTCACTGTTGCTTGCAAGCCTTCGATTTGCATGATTTGCACGACTTGTGCGATTTTCTGAGGCGGCAAATACGTGAACTCGCTGTGGTCGATGGCGATGTCTGTTTCGCGGCCTGCGCTATCTGTGCTGCGCACCGCGCCTTGCACTTCGCGCTCGATACGAGCGAGGACACGCTGTAAATACGCGTAGTTGTTCTCTCGTGTGGCTGCATCTGCTTGGTATGATTTTGATAGCACCCCGCGCATATTCTTTGCCGGCGATGTGCTACTTTTGCTTAAAAAATTACTCTTAAAGAGTGCAACTGAGCCGTTCTCAGCCACGATGCAATCCACAGGCCATTCAGCGGCAAAAGGCTCGCTCCAGCCCACAGGTCGACCCGTGATGGCAATCACATTTAAACCTGCCGCCTTCAAATCATGCAAGGCTTGCAGCGCATCGGGCGTGATTGCGCCGTCTGTGGTGAGTGTGTCGTCAATGTCGGTGAACACGCCGGTGATGCGCTGGCGTTGCTCCGAAGGCCAATCTTGAAGAGGCTTCACCAATGACCGCCTTAGCTCGCTTGCAATTCCAACCCTGCATGCTCGCGCAGCGCGTGGAATTGAATCTTTGGGTGGCGCTCTTGCGTGAGGCGCAGATCGTAGGGTGAGGTGAGCAAGTAGGCCAATGCATCAACGCCATCGAGCGCGAGCTTGGCTTGGTTTTTATTCATGAATTCTTTCATCGCCGCTTCATCATCGCAGGTGATCCAGCGCGCGCCGGTGTAGCTCGATCCCAGCAGCCGCGCATCCACGCCATACTCGCCTTTCAAGCGATGCTGCACCACTTCAAACTGTAATTGCCCAATCGCGCCAAGCAGCATGTTGCCGCCCGCTTGCGGGCGAAACACTTGAATCGCGCCTTCTTCGCCAAGCTGCATCAAGCCTTGCGAGAGCTGCTTGGATTTCATCGGATTGGCCAGCTCCACCGCTTGGAACATTTCTGGCGCGAAGAAGGGCAGGCCGGTGAATTGCAAATCAGCTTGCGAGCCAATGCCTTCGGTGATCGTGTCGCCCAGCTGCACGCCGCCATGCGTGGTGAAGCCAATGATGTCGCCTGCGTAGGCTTCTTCCACAGCTTCGCGGCGTTGACTCATAAAAGTCACCACGCTGGTGGGCCGCAATTCTTTCGTAGTACGCTGCACTTTAAGCCGCATGCCGCTGGTGAACTTGCCCGAGCACACACGCACGAAAGCAATACGGTCGCGGTGATTCGCGTCCATATTCGCCTGCACTTTGAACACCACGCCTGAGAAGCCTTCGTCGTCGGGCTGCACTTCCCGCTCTGGCGCTTCTTTCAAGCCGCTGCTCACGCGTAAGCGCGGTGGCGGCGCGAGATCGGCAATCGCATCGAGCACTTCTCTAATGCCAAAGTTGTTAATGGCTGAGCCAAAGAACACAGGCGTTTGCTTGGCCGCTAAAAAATCTGCCTCGTTGTAGCGCGGCGCAGCTTCTTGCACCAGCTCCACATTGCCTTCAGCCAACTCAAACTCTGTGCCGATGCGTTCGCGCAATTTCTCTTTCTCAGCAAGCGGCACGATCTCATCGCCTTCATCGGCCAGCTTGTCCGAGCCGGGTTTGAACAGCCGCATTTGCTCCTTGCGCAAATCCATGATGCCGGCAAATAATTTGCCTTGCCCCACGGGCCATGCCATCGGCACGCAAGGCATGCCGAGTGCTTGCTCCACTTCATCGAGCAATTCCAGCGGATCGCGGCCTTCGCGATCCATCTTGTTGATAAACGTGATGATCGGCGTATTGCGCTGGCGACACACTTCAATCAAACGCCGCGTTTGCGGCTCCACGCCATTGGCCGCATCAATCACCATCAAGGCTGAGTCCACGGCCGTGAGCACGCGATAGGTGTCTTCCGAGAAATCACGATGGCCGGGTGTATCCAGCAAATTAATCACATGATCGCGATACAGCATCTGCATGACAGAAGATGCGACAGAAATGCCGCGCTGCTTTTCAATCTCCATCCAGTCGGAGGTGGCATGCCGCGTGGCCTTGCGCGCTTTCACCGAGCCTGCAATATGGATCGCGCCTGAGAACAGCAAGAGCTTTTCAGTGAGCGTGGTTTTTCCTGCATCGGGGTGCGAGATGATGGCAAATGTGCGGCGGCGGCGGGTTTCGGTGGCGAGAGACAAAACAGATCCAGTAGTCGTGACGAATGGGAAATTGAGGCAGTGGCAAACGCAATGCGTAACCGTCTAGTATAATTTGAGACTTCCGAGGAGCGTTGCAGCACTGTTTCCAGATTGAAATGTGCGAGGCTCGGGACAATCTTTAAATTGCAACGACGCTCACCCGCTGATTCTTGTGTGGTGAGCTCCCCCTTATCTTTTGGTCGAGCGAGCGGCGCATGCGTCAGTGGAAATCTTTAACCACTGGAGTTAACCATGAGCGCTGTTTTAAAGCCGATAAAGAACCAAGATTACGAAATTGCTGACCTGTCCCTCGCTGGCTGGGGTCAGAAAGAAATTAATATTGCCGAGACCGAAATGCCCGGCTTGATGGCCATTCGCGAAGAATTCGGTAAGAAAAAGCCACTCAAGGGCGCTCGCGTCACGGGCTCGCTGCACATGACGATTCAAACCGCTGTGCTCGTGCAAACACTCGAAGTGCTTGGCGCCGATGTTCGCTGGGCATCGTGCAACATCTACTCCACGCAAGACCACGCCGCTGCAGCATTGGTCGTGGCAGGCACGCCTGTGTTTGCCTACAAAGGTGAGAGCTTGAAAGACTACTGGGATTACACACACCGCATCTTTGAATTCAGCGGCAAAAAAGGCACTGCTGAAGAAGGCCCAAACATGATTTTGGACGACGGCGGCGACGCTACACTCCTCATGCACTTGGGCACTCGCGCTGAGAAAGACATCAAAGTCTTGGCCAAGCCAGGCAGCGAAGAAGAAATCGAATTGTTTGCAGCGATCAAAGCCAAGCTGAAAGTCGATCCAACATGGTATTCACGTCGCATCAAAAACATCATCGGCGTGACCGAAGAGACGACGACGGGTGTATTGCGCCTCAATGAAATGTCTGCCAAGGGCACGCTCGCTTTCCGTGCGATCAACGTGAACGACAGCGTGACGAAGTCTAAATTCGACAACCTCTATGGCTGCCGTGAATCTTTGGTTGACGCGATCAAGCGTGCCACTGACGTGATGATTGCAGGCAAAGTGGCTGTTGTCATGGGCTACGGCGATGTGGGCAAGGGCTCCGCCCAAGCGCTGCGCGCATTGAGTGCGCAAGTCTGGGTGACTGAGATTGACCCAATCAACGCTTTGCAAGCCGCCATGGAAGGCTACAAAGTCGTGACGATGGAATACGCTGCCGACAAGGCTGACATTTTCGTGTCCGCCACTGGCAACAAAGACGTGATCACCTACAAGCACATGGAGGCCATGAAAGATCAGGCCATCGTTTGCAATATTGGTCACTTTGACAACGAAATCGATGTTGTCTCGCTCTCAAAATGCAAGTGGGAAGAAATCAAGCCACAAGTCGATCATGTGATCTTCCCGAAGAAGGGCAGCAAGCCTGCTAAGCGCATCATCATGTTGGCCAAAGGCCGCTTGGTGAATTTGGGCTGCGGCACGGGTCACCCAAGCTTTGTGATGTCTTCATCTTTCGCGAACCAAACGATTGCACAAATCGAATTGTTCACGAAGACGAAGGATTATCAATCTGGCAAGGTCTATGTGTTGCCAAAGCATTTGGACGAAAAAGTTGCTCGCCTGCACTTGAAAAAAGTGGGCGCGATGCTGACTGAATTGTCGAAAGAGCAGGCCGACTACATTGGCGTGAAAGTGGCTGGGCCTTACAAGGCTGATACGTATCGCTATTAATAGAGTGTTGGCGTACTCAGCATATAAGAACACGGAGGACACGGAAGTTGCACGGAAATCACAGAAAAGACTTCTGTGTTTTCGTGCTTCTTCTGTGGCTTCCGTACTCTAAGACCTTAGTACGCTGATGACTTCAATCAATCAGCTATGCGAGCCGATCAACTTCTAGTTCATCGCGGCTTGGCTGCTTCGCGCAGCCAAGCGCAGCGTTTGATTGAATCAGGTGTGCGCAAGCTCACTCGTGAGGGTTGGAAATCGGTTGCCAAGAGCGATGAATTATTTGACGACGTAGAGCTTGAATTGCTCGATGCCGCAGAGGCGCGGTATGTCTCGCGCGGTGGCTTGAAGCTCGAGGGTGCGTTGATCAAAAGTGGTATCTCGCCGCAAGATAAGCATTGTTTAGACATCGGCCAAAGCACCGGCGGCTTCACCGATTGTTTGCTGCAGCAGGGCGCAGCGTTTGTTGTCGGTGTGGACGTTGGGCATGCCCAATTGCATGCGCGCCTGCGAGAAAATAAGCGCGTTCTATGTCTTGAGAAAATTAACGCTCGTGAATTAAACACTCCTGATTTAATAGCGCTCTGCGCAGATTTTATGCCGGCTAACTGCCCATTTGATCTTAAAAACAATGCATTTCAGTTGCTGGTGGGCGACGTATCATTTATCTCGCAGACGCTACTTGTTTCGCGCTTTTCTGACCTGCTCGCACTAAAAGCTGATGTACTCATGCTTGTGAAGCCGCAGTTTGAATTGCAGCCCAACGATTTGGCCAAGGGTGGCATCGTGAAAGATGCCGCGCTCTATGAAAAAGTCGAACACCGCATACTCGAGAGTTACGCCCAAGCTGGCTTGAAAGTTAAGAATTATTTTGAAAGCCCGATTTCGGGTGGAGACGGCAACCGCGAATTTTTTGTGCATGCCGCGAAGGAATCAACATGAGCTCAATGCAAAAACCCCCGATCAGTCTCGAATTCTTCCCGCCCAAAACGCCCGAGGGTCACGAGAAGCTTGTCGCCGTACGCGAGCAGCTCTACAAACTCAAACCCCAATTCATCAGCGTGACCTACGGCGCAGGCGGCTCCACGCAAGATGGCACACTGCAAACCGTGCAATCCATCTTGAAAGATGGTGTCGATGCTGCGCCGCATTTCAGCTGCATCGGCGCGAGCAAGACGAGCGTCAAAGCACAGCTCGAATTGTTCAAGCAAGCCGGCATCAAGCGCATCGTCGCGTTGCGCGGCGATTTGCCCAGCGGCTATGGCTCTTTTGGCGAATTTAAATACGCCAGCGAGCTTGTCGCTTTCATCCGCCAAGAGACGGGTGATGATTTTCACATCGAAGTCGGCTGCTATCCCGAGACGCACCCTCAAGCCAAATCGCCGGAAACCGATTTACTTGCCTATGCGATGAAAGTCAAAGCCGGCGCCAGCAGCGCCATCACGCAATACTTCTTCAACAGCGATGCCTACTTCCGCTTCGTTGACGATGCCCACAAGCTGGGCGCGCAAATCCCCGTCGTCCCCGGCATCATGCCGATTACTAACTCGTCCCAACTTATGCGCTTCTCAGATGCCTGCGGCGCAGAAATCCCCCGCTGGATCCGCTCGCGTTTATCTGCCTTCGGTGACGACACCGCCTCCATCAAATCCTTCGGTCTAGATGTGATCACAGATCTCTGCGATCAACTCCGCAACGGCGGCGTGCCCGGCCTGCATTTTTACAGCATGAATCAAGCCGCGACGGTGACGGAGATCTGCAAGCGCCTTGATTTGGCTTGAACTACGGCGGTGACGGTGTAGCCATCCATGATGGCGTTGTCGCTTTACAAACCTTGCTTGGTTTTCGATATCGGCTTACAATTGGGCTTACTTTAAGGGTAGCGACACCATGAATACAGCCACACTTTCCGTCAAAGGCCAAATCGTGATCCCCAAGCATTTGCGGGAAACGGCGCAATTGTCTTTTGGGGATGAGCTGAGCATCAGCTACGTCAATGGCGAAATTCGTTTGCGACCTATCGTTATAAAACAGCACGCCGCGTTAAGTCAAGTCGCTGGCTGTTTGGCTAGGCCAAATCAAACGAAGCTCAGCGATGCCGCCATCAAAGATGCCATCAAGATCCGATTGAAACGCAAACACGCCCTATGAAGGCGCTCGATACCAATGTGCTGGTGCGCTTGTTGCTGGCAGATGATGCGGCGCAACTTGCGCAAGTCAAGCGGCTGCTGTCGCAAACTCAGCAATTCACCAGCCCCATTACCGTGATGCAAGAGTTGGTCTGGGTGCTGGAGGCGCACGATTACAGTATTGCGCAAGTAGGGCAGGCCATGGGCTTGTTACTTTCCCTCCCTAACTTTAAGCCCGCACACCTTGCCGAATTGCAACTAGCACTCGAATGGTATGGCAAAGGTATGGATTTTGCAGATGCCTTGCATCTAGCATTGCGCGGGGCTAGTTCTCAACTGCTCACGTTTGATAAAGCATTTATTAGGCTGGGGAAAAAGCAGGGATTACGCACGCAGGGCTTGGATTGGGTTGCAGGCGTGTCAAATTAGAGGCACGCGAGTCTGCCCTTCAAAACAAGGGATCGCATTGGAGAAAAAGCGCATCACCGAAAAAGCTCTTTTCACCCCATCAGCGGCGTAGATGTCAGCACTTCCTCCATCGTCGTCATGCCATCGGCTACGCGTAGCGCGGCGGCTAGGCGTAGAGGGCGCATGCCGTCGGTGATGCCTTGTTTGCGGGTGGCATCCATGTTGGCTTCTTTGTTGACGAGGGTTTTGAAGGCTTCTGTGATGGTGAGCAGTTCATACACGCCCATGCGGCCACGGTAGCCTGTCATGCGGCAATCGACGCAGCCCACGGGCTTATAAGGCTTGTATCCGGCGTTGATTTTCCAAGGCTTGATGAGTTCGTTGATCGCCTCGGGATTATTGTCTGCGGGTTGCTTGCATTCCGCGCATAGCGTGCGCATGAGGCGCTGAGCTAATACGCCGAGCACGGTGGCGTTGATCAAATACGGCGGGATGCCTAGCTCCATCAGGCGAGCGACGGCGCTGGGCGCGTCGTTGGTGTGCAGCGTAGAGAAAACGAGATGGCCAGTGAGTGCGGCTTGAACGGCCATCTCAGCGGTTTCTAGATCACGTATTTCGCCCACCATGATGATGTCTGGATCCTGCCGCATCAGTGCGCGCAAGCCTTCGGCAAAACCAAAATCGAGCTGGTGCTGCACTTGCGTTTGGTTAAACGCAGGCTCAATCATCTCAATCGGATCTTCAACGGTGCACACATTGACCTCGTCAGTGGCGAGGCGTTTGAGTGTGGAATAAAGCGTGGTGGTTTTGCCTGAGCCCGTGGGGCCTGTGACGAGGATGATGCCAAAGGGGCGTTTGACAAGTTGCTCCCAGCGCACTGCATCATGGTCTGAGAAGCCCAAACCTTCTAAATCTTTCACAGCGTTATCGGGATCAAAAATGCGCATCACCATTTTTTCGCCAAAGGCGGTGGGCAGGGTGGACAGGCGCATTTCTACTTCATCGCCGCGCGGATTTTTCGTTTTGATGCGGCCATCCAGCGGGCGGCGCTTCTCTACCACATCCATGCGGCCCAGCAGCTTGACGCGCGCAATCATGGCATTCATGACTTGCAATGGCACTTGATACACCGCATGTAACACGCCATCAATGCGGAAACGAATCGTGCCTTGTTCGCGGCGAGGCTCTAAGTGAATGTCACTGGCCCGTTGGTCAAAAGCATATTGCCAAAGCCAGTCAACCACTTGCACCACGCCTTGATCGTTCGCATCAAGTTGCTTGTTGGTTTTGCCAAGCTCGACCAGTTGCTCAAAACTCGCGCCGCCCGTGCTGCTGCCAGTCTTGACAGCGTTACGCACAGACTTCGCCAAAGCAAAAAATTCTGCGGTGTATTTATGAATGTCTTGCGGGTTGGCCACCACGATGCGCACACTGCGCCTAGCTTGCCGCTGCACTTCTTCCACCCAATCGTTGATAAAGGGTTGGCTCGTAGCAACCACGACTTGGGACGGCGTGACCTGCACAGGCAAGATGCCGTGGCGCTCGGCATAGGTGGCGCTCATCGTCTCGGCAACTTTGCCAACCTCAACCTTCATGGGGTCAATGCGCAAATAATCGGCGCCAGATTTTGCAGCAAGAAATTGAGTGAGATCTTCAATATCCAGTGGCTTGCCATCGGAGGCGCGCGTGATGGCCACTGCTGCAAGGCGCACC
>JANMDU010000145.1:0-17903 GCA_031376455.1 Variovorax sp.
TGAGGCATTTCGCCCGACCGATGTTGTGTACTCACTCCTGAGGGCGGGCGAAATACCTCAAACTCGCAGCCGCTCTATAACAAAAGAAGTCTTCCGAGTGCCGACATGGCAATTAAAAACAACCCCCAGGAATACTACAAAATTAATAGCACTCTACGCAATAAATACAACGGCTAACTGCTCAAAATGTTCTAAAAGTGCGTAAAGTAAAAGATTCCCCATCTGCACGGTTGGCCAATGTATTTTTAGAGTAAATTTAAGCCAAGGAGACAAAGAATGACTGAATCGACCGTCTTGTATGAAGAGCGCGAAGCTGGCAGCGCGAAAATCGCGCTGATCACGCTCAATCGCCCTGCTGCGCTCAACAGCTTTACACCCGAAATGCATCGTGCTCTGCGCACAGCACTCGCGCAAGCCAGCGCTAATGAAAACGTCAGAGCTTGCGTCATCACCGGCGCGGGAAGAGGCTTCTGCGCGGGCGCAGATTTGAGCAGTTTTGATTTCACGCCTGGCGCGAATTTGAAGCAACGCGCCAACCCAGGCCCCACGATTGAGGCGGATTTCAACCCGAGCGCTCGCGCCATCATGAATTTGCGTATGCCCGCGATATGCGCTGTCAACGGCGTGGCCGCTGGTGCAGGCGCATCGCTGGTGATGAGCTGCGATATGGCCATTGCTGCACCAACCGCCAGTTTCGTTCAAGCCTTCAGCAAGATCGGCCTGATACCCGATGCGGGCGGCTCATGGTTGCTGCCGCAGAGATTAGGGCTCGCACGAGCGTTGGGCTTAGCACTGACGGGAGACAAACTCTCTGCTGCTCAGGCCAAGGAATTCGGCATGATTTGGGATGTGCAGGAGGATGCGCTCGCAGCTTCACTTGCCTTGGCCGAGAAGCTCGCGCAAATGCCGACGAAAGCTTTGGTGGAGACCCGGCATTTGCTGCGCAGCGCGCATATGAGGAGCTTTGATCAACAGCTTGATGCTGAGCGCGATTCGCAAACCGCGATGGGCAACACGGATGACTACATCGAAGGTGTGAGCGCGTTTTTGCAAAAGCGCCTGCCTGCATTTAAAGGGCAATGACGATGACAGCGCAAGATCTGGCAAAAGCCGTGAGCGAGCACATGTTTGCCAGCGATGTCGCCTCGCGCGAGACGATGGGCATGCTACTTCTCGAATGCAAACCTGGCTCCGCAAAAATGCGCATGGAGATCAAGCCCAAGCATCTAAACGGTCACAAAATATGCCACGGCGGCTTCATCTTCACGCTCGCTGACTCTACTTTTGCGTTTGCCTGCAATTCACACAACAAAGTCACCGTGGCAGCCGGCTGCAACATTGAATTCCTCAAGCCAGCCCAACAAGGCGACGTGCTCACTTGCGAAGGTGTAGAACAAACGCTTGTCGGGAGGCATGGCATCTACGATATGAAAGTGGCAAACCAAAATGGTGAAGTGATAGCCATGTTTCGCGGTAAATCTGCGCAAATCCAAGGCGCTGTGTTGCCGATGCCTTGAAATTATTCACTATCAATTAAATAGCACTCTGCGCAGTATTTACGCCGGCTACATCACGAAAAGAGCCAAAAATGCTTCAGAAATCATCGCTTGCATTAGAACCCATCGAAAAAGCGCCCATCAAAGAGCTGCGTGCCTTGCAATGGAAGCGCCTGCAATCCACACTCGCGCACGCTTATGAGAATTCGCTGGTCTATCGCGCCAAATACGATGCTGCTGGTGTGAAGCCGAGTGATGTGAAATCACTCGCGGACTTGGGCAAGCTGCCCTTCACCACGAAAAAAGATTTGCGCGATGCCTATCCATTTGGCATGTTTGCCGTGCCGCGTGAGAATATCGTGCGCATTCACGCCAGCAGCGGCACGACGGGCAAACCCACGGTGGTGGGCTACACGCAAAACGACATTGATATGTGGGCTCAGCTCGTGGCGCGCTCCATCCGCGCTGCCGGTGCCAAGCGTGGCGACATGGTGCATGTGAGCTACGGCTACGGCCTCTTCACAGGCGGGCTGGGCGCACATTACGGCGCTGAAAAACTTGGCCTCACCGTTGTGCCTTTCGGCGGCGGGCAAACAGAGCGACAAGTCCAGCTCATCATGGATTTCAAGCCCAGCATCATCATGGTCACGCCCAGCTACATGCTGGCGATTGCGGACGAGATGGCGCGCCAAGGCATTGATCCGCGCAGCACGTCTTTGCGCATCGGCATTTTCGGCGCAGAGCCGTGGACGAACGAGATGCGCGCCGCGATTGAGGCTCGCTTGAACATTCAAGCTGTGGATATTTACGGTTTGTCTGAGGTGATGGGCCCCGGTGTGGCCAGCGAATGCGCAGAGACCAAAGATGGCCCCACGATTTGGGAAGATCATTTCTATCCAGAAATCATCGACCCCGACACGGGCGCGGTATTACCCGATGGTGAGTTCGGCGAACTCGTCTTCACCAGCCTCACCAAAGAAGCCCTGCCCATCATCCGCTACCGCACCCGAGACCTCACGCGATTACTCCCCGGCACAGCCCGCACCATGCGGCGCATGGAGAAAATCACCGGCCGCTCAGACGACATGATGATCGTGCGCGGCGTGAACGTCTTCCCCACGCAAATCGAAGAGCTGATCTTGAAGCAAGCCGCACTGTCCGCCCACTACCAATGCATCCTGAGCAAAGACGGCTACATGGATGCGCTCACGGTTGCAGTAGAAACCCAGCCCGGAGTTGCTATCAATTCAGAAGCAGCCCGCGCAGCATCTACGTCGCTTGCACACGATATCAAGACATATATTGGGTCATCAGCCGCGATTGAGTTGCGAGCCGAAGGTGGCGTGGAACGCAGCGCTGGCAAGGCCAAACGCGTGTTGGATTTGCGCAAATAGCTATCCATTCGAGAGGTTTTCGTCGGTTAGTGCGGCCTCGTCTGCACTTGGGATGTTCCCCTCCGCGACTGTCCTCCGCCGGCTATGCCGTCTCCCCCTTTATGTCGCTGCGAGAAACAACCCAAGCGCAGCCGGAGCCCTTTTGGTGCTCCAAAAAATTCGCTCATACGCAACAACGATCACGGATACTTGGGCGTTCTGAGATTCGTAATCACGCGACTCGACACGGTCTTCGATGGTGGCCTGCGGTTGGGTTGTTTTACGGAGCGAAATAAAGGGGGAGCGCCAGCCGAAGGCCAGCGCGGAGGACATTCGCGTAGTAGAACAGCCCAAGCGCAGTCCGCCATCGAAGACCTGCCTGCTTGCGGCGGGGGGTGGCGTAAATTACCGAGCGCGAATCAACGCAAACTGCGCCATCTCTCCACGACGGAACAGCACATTAACAGGTTTGCTGCGATCTGCCTTGGACACGGCAGCGTCGAATTCAGCCACTGTACTCACCTCCGTATTCGCCACAGCGACGATCACATCACCCTCGCGCATGCCAGCGCGAGCGGCAGCCTCAGTGGCGGCTGTGACGCGCACGCCGCCTTTGAGCTTGAGATCCTTCTTTTGCGCATCGGTCAGCTCAGCCACAGCCAGGCCGACGGTAGAGCCTGCACCTGTGGGCTTGGGCGGCTCAGCGGGAGCGACTACTTTTTTCACCGGCGTTTCGGCAGGAATCTCTGCCACAGTCACCACAAAATCACGGCTTGCGCCACGGCGGAATACCGTCACCGTGCTTTTGCTGCCCGGTTTGGTTGCGCCTACCAAGCGCGGCAAATCGGTGGAGCGCTCGATGGCCTTGCCATCAAACTTCGTGATCACATCGCCAGCCTCCACGCCACCTTTGGCCGCAGGCGCATCCGCTTCGACCGATCGCACGAGCGCGCCAGCAGGCTTGGGCAAGCCAATCGACTCAGCGATCTCTTTGCTGACCTCTCCAATCTGCACGCCAATGCGCCCGCGCACCACGCGCCCTGTGGCGCGCAGCTGATCGCTCACACGCACGGCTTCGTCAATCGGAATCGCAAACGAGATGCCTTGGAAGCCACCGGAGCGGGAATAGATTTGGCTGTTGATGCCAATCACTTCACCGCGCATATTCAGCAGTGGGCCGCCGGAGTTACCGGGATTGATGGCAACGTCGGTTTGGATGAAGGGAAGGAAATCACCCGTCTCGCGCGCTTTGGCGCTCACGATGCCAGCCGTCACCGAGTTATCGAGTCCAAATGGTGAGCCAATGGCCATCACCCATTCGCCCACACGCACGCGGTTGGAATCGCCGATTTTCACCACGGGCAATCCTGTGGCTTCGACCTTGATCACAGCGACATCGGTGCGCTTATCGGCACCGATGATGCGGGCTTTGAGCTCGCGTTTGTCGGTCAGCGTGACGATCACTTCATCTGCACCATCGACCACATGTGCATTGGTCATGATGAAGCCATCAGAAGACAGAATGAAGCCAGAGCCCACGCCGCGCGGCACTTCGCGCTCTTCTTGCGGGGCATTGTTGCGGGGCGGCGTGTTGCCCCGGGGCGATCCAGGCGCACCCGGCGTGCCGGGGACGCGATCTCCAAAGAAACGGCGGAAGAACTCTTGCATCTCCTCATCCATCCCCTCCAAATTACCACCGCCTGCTCCCGCGCGGGAGGAGACTTTAGACAGCGTGCGAATATTAACGACGCTAGGCCCATTGGCTTCGGCGAGATCCGCAAAATCCGGCAAACCGCGCGCAGCGCTGGAGGTTTGCGCCTGCGCGCTTGGGCTGGGCATCAGCGTCAGGCCAAGTGACAGAGCAATAGCGCAAGCCATCAAGGTGGATTGCAAAGGCTTGAAGAAGAGATGTGTTGTCATGAAGTTTGCCAAAAAAACAGTTGCATCGGTAAGAACAAAAAATGGATCAAGTGGTTTACTTTTTGCGCTCAATGCCAGCAGCAAAATTGCGCAGTGTTTGCGGCGGCACTTCTCCCACGGCGGTCAGGAAATGATCGTTCGTTCTGCGAAAGAGTGAGTTCGTCGCGCCTGAGCTGGCCACGCCCTCTTGCGTGTGGCGGGTTTTATCGAAGGCTTCAATAAACAACGAGACAGTCGCCAAGCCATCGGAGAAGACCCATTGCACTGTGCCACCGTTTGCACCAGAGCTGGTTACACCGCGTTTGTGGCAACTCACACTTTTAAAACCTGGTACGCCTGTTTTGAGATTCCAGCCCTCTTCTGCAGCCGTTGTCTTGGCAATGTCGGCTTGCTCTACGCGCCAGCCACCTTCCGGCTTCATCATGCTTTTAAGCTTGTCCATCTTCACCGGCGCATCCAGCTGTAGTTCCGAAAACGCGGCCTGCTCTATGACTGCACCACTGGCGTCCAGCGTTTGCAGCTTGAGCACCAGGGCACTTTTGCGTTCTGTCCAAAGCCGATAACCATAGCGCAGGCCATCGCGCGGATTGAGCTGGACGACATCGGCCTCCAAGCCGGCCATGCGCTCAGCACCGAGTGATTTCACCGTGTAGAAATCAGGAATTTGATTCGCACCCGGTTTGAGCAAATCCGTAAAACTAGCGCCTGCGCCGAGGCCTTCGCGCTTTTCCATGCGCACAAGCTTGACCTCGGGCATGAAGGTAACTAACTTATCGTCTTTGCGGATGGAGCTGCGCGGCACGCCAGTCAGCGATTCAATGCGCTCGACTTGGCTCGTGCCATCGCAAGCATGCCAAATACGTGCACTGCTCATGCCTTCGCGTGAACTTTGCACCATGGTGCCAATATACGAGCGCTTTTTCATGGAGGCTTCATGCATGCGCACCAACCAATCGTTCACGGAAATGGCACCATCTCCTGTCGGTGTCACGGCCGGCGATGCCGCGTTGACGTTGACGTTAGTTTGCGCGTAGGCATGCCAAGGAAGCATGACCACAGCAAAGAAGCTGAACGCTATTAAAAAATGAGCGCTCTGCGCAGGCTTTATGCCGGCAAACATAGGTTTTCCCTTATAAAACTGCATCATGGCATGAACGCGCTTTCCTAGGGCCGCTGCGAAGCCAGCGAAACGCTGCGCAGAGATCCAGCAGGCTGCTGCAACGCCGACACACCGCCAAATTGTTTGTGAGCGGCCAACAATTCATCCAAGCGCGGATCGCGGATCATCATGATGTCTTGGCCAGCGACTTGCCCCCCCACAGCAATCATGCTTTGACCATTAGAAAAGGCGGTAACAGCGGGCACTGCTTGCTTGGCGGCCATCATGCCGCCTTGAGATAAGAGCGCTTTATCACCCGAGACACCTAGCAAGCCCCACACCAGCGAACCCACAGCGGCCATGGCGGCTACGCCAGCCACCATTTTCCAGCGAAAAATGCCATCGTTGGCGGCTTCTTGCGACGCAGCAAACGGCAATGCACTTTGGGGGGCCGTGGCAGCATTAACAGCACGAACTGCCAAGCCGCCCTGTTGCTCACGCAGCACGTGGCTCATCGCGCTCATGCTGCGCCATTGCAGTATGAGGTTATCGTCAACCAAGCTGGCTTGCACGAGGATTTGCGCCTGAGCAGCATCAAGTTGACCATCATGCAGGGCAGACAGTTGCTCTTGCAAACTTAACGCTTCGAATTCAACATTCTTCATACTTAAATTCCATAAATCTTTGCTTGCACGCATTCAAACTCATCACCAGCGCTTACCGGTCTGTCGCTCGAGCATCGGCTTGATGCGCGCAGATATGGCCTCTCGGGCGCGAAAGATACGCGAGCGCACAGTGCCAATGGGGCAGTCCATGGCTTCAGCGATGTCTTCGTACGCTAGGCCTTCCATTTCTCTGAGTACCAAAGCGCGACGCAGTTCCTCAGGAAGTGCCTCTAATGCTTCATTGACGGCATTGGCGATTTCTTTTGCGGCATAAGCGGCATCGGGCGTGTCGGCTTCTCCGCCGCCATTCATGATCGCCTCGTTTAACGAGTTATCGTCCTCGTCACTGCCAGAGGCCAGGCTCGATTCGCTGATCACCGGGTTCTTACGCGTCGCCACCAAATGCTTTTTAGCTGTGTTGATCGCAATCCGGTAGAGCCAAGTGTAGAACTGCGACTCACCCCGAAAACTGGCGATCGCTCGCCAAGCCTTGAGAAAACTCTCTTGCACGATATCTTGCAATGCGCCTTCGTCGCGCACCATACGCGAGAGCATGCGCTCGAGTTTTTTGCGATATTTAATGAAAAGCAGCTCGAAGGCGCGATCGCCGCCCGGCCCGCCGCCTCTCGCAATTTCAACCAGCGCCTGATCCGGATCAGGCTGCGCGGTATTTTGCGCAGGGCTGGCTGGGGCTGTAATGACGGCGTCCATCTCAAGCGACCTGAGCGTCAAAGGGCTGCGCCATCGGGCACGCGATGGCACGACGTAAAGCCAGCCATCCGCCGGGGGTGGCTGCGCGATCGATGTGCCTGCCTTCGAGATGAAACCACTGTGTTGTTTTTAGAAAAGGCTTGTTTTGAACTGGATTCGCGCAAAAGCGCACCAACATGTAGCCTTGCAGATCAAGATGGCAGACACAAGTTCCCGCCATGGTCTCTTCGCCTCCCAGCCCTTGCCCTTGCCTTTGCCAATGCCACACGCCATGTGCGTAGTGCAAGCTGCCTGGCTGGCGCAGATAAGCATCGCGTAATATCAAAAAACCAGCAGTGATTGCAAGCATCAAAAATACGCTGTATTTTAAAGAAAATAGGCCTGTAGCCGGCATAAAACTTGTGCAAAGTGCTATCATAATTATAGTGATGATCCACGCCGCCCAGCGGTACACCTGACTTGCGCCAGGCGAGAATGTGAGTGCGGGCGGATAGCGCATCGCTGGAAATTTTGCGCTGAGTCTTGCGCTGATCAAACGCGCTTGAACACTAAAGCGCCATTCGTGCCGCCAAAACCGAAATTGTTTTTCAGCGCAATTTTGATGTCTTTTTTGCGAGCGGTATTGGCGCAGTAATCCAAATCGCATTCTGGATCTTGATTGTGAAGATTGATCGTAGGCGGGATGGTTTGATGATGCAGCGCAAGCACCGTGAATACACTCTCCAACCCGCCAGCGCCACCCAGTAAATGGCCCGTCGCGCCCTTGGTGGAGCTGACCACTAAATTTTTGGCGTGCTCACCAAACGCGGCCTTTATCGCATTCGATTCGTTGATATCGCCCAGCGGCGTGGAGGTGCCATGCGCGTTCACGTAATCGACGTCGCCGGGCTTCAGATCAGCGTTGGCCAAGGCGCTAAGCATGGCGCGGCGCGGGCCATCCATGTTGGGTGCCGTCATGTGACCAGCATCTGCGCTCATGCCAAAACCAGAGATTTCGGCATAAATCTTCGCGCCACGCGCGACAGCGTGCTCGTATTCTTCTATGACCATCACGCCCGCGCCTTCGCCAAGTACAAAGCCATCGCGATCTTTGTCGAAAGGGCGGGATGCCGTGGCGGGATCGTCGTTACGCGTCGAGAGCGCGCGCATTGCAGCGAATCCGCCCACACCGAGGGGCGAGACGGTCGCCTCCGAGCCGCCGCAGATCATCACATCCGCGTCGCCATACTCGATCATGCGCGCGGAGATGCCAATCGCATGCAAGCCCGTGGTGCAGGCTGTGACGACGGCGATATTAGGGCCTTTGAAGCCATATTTCATGCTCACATGACCAGAAATCATGTTGATGATGCTGGCTGGCACAAAGAAAGGCGTGATGCGGCGCGGGCCGCGCGCATTCAGCTCGGCATGCGTGTTTTCGATCAACGGCAGTCCGCCAATGCCCGAGCCAATATTCACGCCAATTCTTACCGATTGCTCTTCGGTTAATGCTTCATTGGTAGAAAGGCCAGAATCTTTCACAGCTTGCACTGCCGCAGCAATACCGTAGTGGATGAACGTGTCCATCGTGCGAGCTTCTTTGGAAGACATGTAGTCCTCCACATTAAAGCCCTTGACCTCGCCTGCAATTTTGCAAGAAAAAGCGCTGGCATCAAATTTTGTGATCGCGCCTATGCCCGATTGCCCTGCAATCAGCGCAGCCCAGCTCGATTCCACGGTATTGCCGACCGGGCTGATACAGCCCAAACCTGTAACCACTACGCGACGTTTGCTCATAAGCTACTCAACAAAAATCTTGGGGAATTAAACAAAAAAGGGCAGGCGGCTTTTCAGCCACCAGCCCTGTCTTGGCTAACGACGCTTAAGCCTTTTTATGGCTATTCGCGTAATCAATCGCTGCGGCCACAGTGGTGATCTTCTCGGCATCTTCATCCGGAATCTCAATACCAAACTCATCTTCCAAAGCCATCACCAGCTCCACGGTGTCGAGCGAGTCCGCACCCAAATCGGCCACGAAGGCTTTCTCTGGTGTGACTTGCGACTCTTCCACGCCGAGTTGTTCGGCAATAATTTTTTTGACACGTGCTTCGATATCACTCATAAGTCCCTCTGAGGGTTGTTGAAAACAATTGGATTCTACCCGGTTAGAGCCTGTTCTCTAGTCCCGGGTACTGACTACATGTACATCCCACCGTTGACGTGTATTTCTTGCCCAGTAATATAGCCAGCGCGCGGACTGGCCACAAAGGCCACGGCATGCGCGATGTCTGCCGGTTTGCCCAAATGGCCGAGCGCGATTTGGCTTAGCAGGGCTTGCTGCTGCGCCTCGGGCAAGCTGGCCGTCATATCCGTTTCGATGAAGCCGGGGGCGATGCAATTGACGGTGATGTTTCTTGAGCCCAGCTCGCGCGCTAGGGCGCGTGTCATGCCTGCGAGGCCTGCTTTAGCTGCGGCGTAATTGGCTTGCCCTGCATTGCCCGATGCGCCTACTACGCTCGTGATGTTGACGATACGGCCATAGCGCTGCTTCATCATTGGGCGAATCACGGCCCGGGAGAGGCGAAACACCGCCTTGAGATTGGTGTCCATCACGGCATCCCAATCGTCATCTTTCATACGCATGGTGAGCTGATCGCGCGTGATGCCCGCGTTGTTGACCAGCACGTGGATTCCGCCTCGCTCTTTAACGATTTGGTCGATCAATGCATCCGTTGCCGCAGCATCGGTCACGTCCAACACCACACCATGAATGCCCGCAGCCGTGATTTTCGCTGCGCCTTCCGCACTCGTGGCCGTGCCGATCACGGTCATGCCAGCGGCTTTCAATTCTTGTGCAATCGCAGCGCCAATACCGCGCGTAGCGCCAGTGACTAATGCGATTTGAGGTTCGTTTGTTGTCGTCATAGTTTCAGTGGATTCAAAGATTGAGAAGAACACGGAGGTCACGGAGGTTGCACGAAAGTCACAGAAAACACTTGAAGCATCAAGTAATCAGCACATGACTTGAACTGTCTCTTTTCTGAATTTCCCCGTGTCTTCCGTGGTATTTCCGTGCCTTCCATGTTCTAAAAGTCTCAGTCCAGCAAGAGTTTAGCTTCAGCCAAAGAAACTGGATCAAACACCGCGCCGCTCACGAGCTCTGCATCGATGCGTTTGCACATGCCTGCGAGCACCTTGCCCGGCCCGCATTCGATCACGGTGCTCACGCCGCGCGCCTTGATCGCGGCAATGCATTCGACCCAGCGCACCGGGCCGAAGGCTTGGGCGTAGAGCGCATCTTTGATCTTGGCGGCATCCGTCTCGATGGCGACATCAATGTTGTTGACGACTGGAATTTGCGGCGCATTGAATGTCAGCGATTCAAGATGCGTCTTCAACTTCTCTGCCGCAGGTTTCATCAAGCTCGAATGAAATGGCGCAGAGACGGCCAGCGGTAAGCAGCGCTTTGCGCCCTTTGCTTTGAGCAATTCGCAGGCCTTCTCGACGCCTGCTTTACTCCCAGAAATCACCGTTTGCGCCGGATCGTTGAAGTTTGCTGCTTCAACGATTTCACCAGTAGCGTTTGCCACTTCTGCGCAGACTGCCATCACATCGATAGCGTTCATTCCGAGCACAGCCGCCATCGCTCCCGTGCCCACTGGCACAGCCTCTTGCATCGCCGCCGCACGCAAACGCACGGTTTGCACAGCATCGCGCAGCGACAACACGCCCGAGGCCACCAGCGCCGAATACTCCCCCAGCGAATGCCCAGCGACAACCAACGGCGCAGCGCCGCCTTCAGCCAACCAGACCCGATAAGCCGCCACCCCCGCCACCAACATCACCGGCTGCGTATTTGTCGTCAGCCCCAATGCCTCCTTCGGCCCTTCTCTGATCAGCTTACCCACGTCCTCGCCCAGCGCTTCCGAGCTTTCTTGCACAACGGAAATCACCGCTGGGTGATCTCCCCAAGCATCCAACATACCCACAGATTGCGAGCCTTGGCCGGGGAAGACAAATGCAAACTCTTTCATTCAACAATTCTCCAAATAATTATTCATTGACTAGCGTCCGCGTCATAAAGTAGCTGTACACATCAAGCCCATAGCCTGCGAAAGGGCCGCATTCGACGAAGCCATGCCGCCCATACAAAGCCCGAGCAGGCGCAGACTGTTGCTGAGGGCCAGTTTCAAGATTGAGGCGCTTCATGCCGCGCTCCCGAGCAACGCTCAGAATATGAACCATCATCGCATCGCCCACGCCTTTGCCACGATGTGCATTCGCCGTCCGCATCGATTTGATCTCTGCCTCTTGGCCACCCAAATCTTTAAGCGCCCCGCAGCCCAGCAATGCATCACCCTCCCAAAGCGTCCAAAAACTGATCTCCGGGCGGCGCAACTGGTCCAAATCCAGCGCATGCACACTCTCAGGCGGCGACCAAGCGCGCATATCCCGCAAATGCTCTTCCAAAAGCAGGCGAATCGGCTCGCCTGTCAGATCATCTAAAACAATGCGCCTTGTTGCAGGACGAATAGCCGCGCTCATAACGTCAGGAGCACCGCACCCCAAGTAAACCCGCCACCGACGCCTTCCAGCATCAGCGTCTGCCCCTTTTGGATTTGACCGCTGCGCACGCCGTGGTCAAGCGCCAAGGGAATCGAAGCTGCCGAGGTGTTGCCATGATCGGCCACAGTAACGATGACTCGGCTCTCAGGAATTTTGAGCTTTTTGGCGGTGCCGAGCATGATGCGAATGTTTGCTTGGTGGGGGATGAGCCAATCGATATCGGCCTCGGTTTTGCTCGCCTTGGCGAGCACCGAACGCGCGACATCGGCGAGTACGCCCACAGCCAGCTTGAAAACCGCTTGGCCGTCCATCTTCAGCAGCGGATCGCCAGAAATCTGCCCACCGTTGACCGTGCCAGGCACGCAAAGCACGCCAACGTGTTTGCCATCGGCATGCAGCTCGCTGGCCAAGATGCCAGGCTCGCTCGAAGCTTCTAAAACCACCGCACCCGCGCCATCGCCGAACAGCACGCAAGTCGTGCGGTCTTTGAAATCCAAGATGCGACTGAACACTTCAGCGCCCACCACAAGGGCACATTTGGCCGCGCCGGTTTTGATCATCGCGTCCGCCACCGTGAGCGCGTAAACGAAGCCGCTGCACACCGCCTGCACATCGAAGGCGGGGCATCCAGCAATTTTTTTATCTGCTATTGATTGAGTAGCATCTTGCGCAGGTTCTATGCCGGCTAACTGCTCTTTTTGCTCATAAAGCTGGCCTAATTTGTGTTGCAGAATCGCAGCCGTTGAAGGGAAGATCATGTCTGGCGTCGATGTGGCGCAAATGATCAAATCGATATCGGCAGCGGTTTTGCCTGAGGCCTGCAAGGCGCTGACGCAAGCAGGTAGCGCCAGATCGCTGGCTGACTGATCCGCAGCGGCAAAGTGGCGATAGCGGATGCCGGTGCGCTCCACAATCCATTCATCCGAGGTTTCAACCCCTTCTTTGGCGAGGCGGGCAGCCAAATCTGCGTTGGAGAGTTTATTGGCCGGCAGGTAGCTGCCCGTACCGGTGATGCGGGAATAGATCAGAGCACTTGTCATAAACGTGAGTTTGCCATGCTTTTCGGCGCTTCCGGCTAGCTAAGATTTGGCGAGAAAACCGGACGCAAAAACGACAAAAGTTATGCAGAAGCCGCAGCCAATACTGGCGCTGCGTGGGATATTCGAGTCTTCAACTTGTCGAGTAAGCCATGACTAACCGCCTCATACGCCTTAGCCAGAGCTGCTTCAAAAGCCAGCGCATCGGCGGAGCCGTGGCTCTTGAAAACCAAGCCGCGAAGGCCTAAAAGAGCTGCGCCGTTATATCGCCGGTGATCAACTCGCTCTTTAAATGCAGTTAATACCGAATAAGCGCCGATAGCTGCTGTTTTGGTGAAAATACTGCGAGAAAACTCATCTTTGAGAAACTGCCCAATCATCTTGGCCAAGCCTTCACTGGCTTTCAAAGCGACATTACCGACAAATCCGTCACATACGACCAAATCCGTCACACCGGTGTAAATATCATTGCCTTCGACGTTGCCATAAAAATTCAGATCGCCGTTTTTAGCAGCAGATCGCAGTAATTCGCCAGTTTTTTTGATGATATCGTTACCTTTGATCACTTCTTCGCCAATGTTAAGCAAGCCCACAGAAGGATTGTCTTGGTTGTTCAACACCGAGACCAAGGCCGAACCCATGATGGCGAATTGGAAGAGATGCTCTGGCTGACAATCCACATTCGCGCCCAAATCAAGCACCGTGGTCGTTTTACCCAAAATATTAGGAAGCTGAGTGGCAATCGCGGGGCGGTCAATGCCCTCCAGTGTTTTGAGCACATAGCGCGCAATAGCCATGAGTGCGCCGGTGTTGCCTGCCGAGACAGCCGCTTGCGCAGCGCCTTCTTTGACCTGCGTGATCGCCACGCGCATGGAAGAATCTTTCTTCTTACGCAGCGCGATTTCCAGCGAATCATCCATCGTGACCACGTCATATGCTGACACGATAGTGGCGCGCGGATGAGAAAAATCTTTCAAAGCGTCAGGCAGCCCCACCAAAAGCAATCGCGCTTGTGGATGACTCTCTAAGAACGCTCTGCACGCTGGCAGTGTGGATGAGATGCCGTGATCGCCGCCCATGCAATCCACAGCCAACGTCATCCCGCCTTGCGTGGCTCTTAGATGGAAGCTTGATGGCTCTGTCTCGGTCATAAGTAATATTTAATTTACTATTTAATTGATAGCACTCTGCGCAGTATTTACCGTACAAATATGTCGATTAGCTCTAAAAAATGCAGGAAAGCTGATGCAAAAAGCCCGGTGCTCATTCCATGAACAACGGGCTTGTTGTATCAGCGCGAGCATGAAGCCGCGCTAAAAAATGCTTACTCAGCAGCGACTTGCTTTGGCTTAATCACTTGGCGACCACGGTACATACCGTTGGGGCTGATGTGATGGCGCAGACCCGCTTCTCCTGTGCTGTTGTCCACAACCACATTGGCTGCCACGAGGGCATTGTGTGAACGATGCATACCGCGCTTAGACGGAGATTTTTTATTCTGTTGAACGGCCATGATGGGCTCCTAGGGTCTCTGTGCTTGGGCTAACTACACCAAAGCGGGTTGAATCGGGGGCGCTTGCATACCCAGATGGTCTATGCAGCAAAGCCTTAAATTATATCAGTTTTCCCTTGTGCATCGTTCGCTCATCCGTGGCCGCTACAATCAAGCATAGTTGCGGCTGTAGCTCAGTGGATAGAGTATTGGCCTCCGAAGCCAAGGGTCGTGGGTTCGATCCCCGCCAGCCGCACCACATCACAGCGAACAACGCAGGCTTGTTTTGACCACTGATACGCCCATGCGCGCTCTGCTCTACACCTATCGGCGTTGCCCTTATGCGATGCGGGCCAGGATGGCACTGCTGCATGCGGGTGTGCCATTTGATGCGTACGAAATCTCCCTGAAAAATAAGCCTGCTGACCTGCTGGCCGCATCACCCAAGGCAACTGTACCCGTGTTGATTTTGCCGGATGGTCGCGTCATTGAACAAAGCTTGGAAGTGATGCAATGGGCCTGCCAGAGCGAATCGGGCCATTCTGACGCGAACCTCTGGTGGGCGGCATCACAGACTTGGCCAAACATAGGCTTGATCGAAACCAATGATGGCGCTTTCAAGCAGCACCTGGATCGCTACAAATATCCACAGCGATTTGAAAAAGCAGACCGTGATTTTCATCGCGACGCAGCCATGAATGGCTTGGTGATGGCGATTGAGCAGAACTTGCAACTAACGTTTTTGGGCGGCGATCAGGCCTGCGCTGCAGACGTGGCGATCTTCCCTTTTGTTCGGCAATTTCGTGCAGTGGATGCAGCGTGGTTTGATGCGCAACCGATACCTTCGGTGCATCGCTGGCTGCAAATTTGGCTGGCCTCCGAGCTGTTTGAACGCTGCATGAAAAAGATGCCTGTTGATCAGCGTCTGCCCTTTTGAGCTCGTTGAATATTTCACCGGCTCGTAAAGCGATGCGTCCAATAAAAAACCGCCTGAGCAAGATTTGCCGAGGCGGTTTATAAAAAGCACATGTCATCAGGTCGAAAACGACGATCCGCAACCGCACGTCGAGGTGGCGTTTGGATTCTTGATCACAAATTGTGCGCCTTGCAAATCTTCTTTGTAATCAATCTCAGCGCCCACCAAGTATTGGTAGCTCATCGCATCGACCAAGAGCTGCACACCATTTTTATGCAACACAGTGTCGTCTTCGTTGGTAATTTCATCAAAAGTAAAACCGTATTGGAAACCTGAGCAACCGCCGCCTTGTACGAAAACGCGCAACTTGAGATCAGAGTTGCCTTCTTCGGCGATCAGATCGGCTACTTTCACGGCGGCGCTGTCCGTGAAGATGATCGGCGAGGGCATCTCGGTTTGGATGTTTTCGGCTAATGCGCTCATGGCTAATCCTTGGAAAGACTTAAGTTAAAAATACCTGAGTGAAATACTAACCTATCGGCAACAAACCTGCACGCGCAAGCTCATGCCGTGGCCACTCAACCGTTGTTGGCAGCCAACTTGAGTGCTGGCTTTTCGCCTGCAATCATCGGCTTGAGTTGCCCGGTGATCACTGCGCCTTGGTGCATTTCGAGTGCTTTGTAGCTCACATCGCCCTCGATTTGCGCTTTAGGCTGCAGCTCTAGCAGCTCAAAAGCATGCACATGCCCGGTGACTTTACCGTTAATGATCACGTGATCCGAATACACATCGCCCTCGATCACCGCAGTCTCGCCAATAACGATCAGGCTGGCGCTGTCTTCGTTAGAGCGAATATTGCCGACCACGCTGCCATCCACACGCATACCGTCGGTGAATTTAAGATCGCCTCGGATCTGCGTGCCTTTGTCGATCAGGCTGCGCACGGGCGGTTGTTTTTTCTTACCAAACATTTTGATGCTCCAACGAATTTATATCTTTAAGGTTTGCGCAGCACGTGTTGCCGCGCCTTCGGTTACTCGAACGGATATCTGTTTTACCACGACTTGCGGGGGCAAGTCGATCACGTTTTCCAAACGGCGATATTGGGTGAACTGAAGGGCAAGTGGTGCGCCGCCCACCAGTTGTGTCCAAGGCTTTCCGCCCACGCCCGTGCCCGGCGCACCGCCCTGCAAGCCAGACAGCGTGACTTCCAGCTTGCCATTAAAAGCCGGAGCATTCTTCGTGGGCTGAATCACCAGCACTTGCCACTTCAGTTGCGCACCAGCACTGAGCGACTCAGCTTGCAGGCCGCGAATGGCCAAGCCTTCATTACCGCCTGTGGGAATGAGCTTTTCAAAAAAGCCCAAATCATCACGAAGAGCGCGATTTTCTGACTCAAGTCGCTTGACCTGCTCAATGATTTTTTCTTGCGCGGCTTTCTCTGCCGTGAGCAAACTGCCCGATGTGTTCAAAATCGATTGCGCTTTATCGCGCTGATCTTTCAGCTGCGCCACTTCAATGCGCAGCTTGGCCAAGTCTTCTTTGGCATTGTCATCAATACCCGCCAGATCTTTGCCGAGTTCAAAAGCCCAGAGACCAATCGCGGCGCAAAAGCCAAGTACGACAGCCACAGCAAGCCAACGCAGCGGCCAAGGCATGGCCGAGCGAATCGCCATGCTGGGTGCGCTGATCGTGAGGCGACGTCGAAGGAGGCGAAAACGCATAAGGAATACGACTGTACTGCATACAACAAAACCGCCGCGTTTTGCAACGAGGCGGTTTTGTTTTGAATCGTAAGACTCTGAGCCGTTAGGCTCAAGCGCAGTGATTAACGCTTGGAGAACTGCTTGCGGCGACGTGCGCCCACCAAGCCGACCTTCTTACGCTCGACTTCGCGCGCATCACGCGTCACGAAACCGGCTTGAGAAAGCGCGGGCTTGAGCATTGCGTCGTAATCGATCAAAGCACGTGTGATGCCATGACGCGCTGCACCAGCTTGGCCGGATTCGCCGCCGCCGTGCACGTTGATTTGAATATCAAACGTCTCAGCGTGGTTCGTGAGCATCAAGGGTTGCTTGGCGATCATGATCGAGGTTTGACGGCCGAAATATTCAGCGATGTCTTTGCCATTGATCAAAATCTTGCCAGAGCCTTTTTTCATAAACACGCGGGCGACGCTACTCTTGCGACGGCCGGTGCCATTGTTCCATTCACCAATCATTTTGTCGGCTCCTTCAGAGTTCTAAGACTTTAGGCTGCTGGGCGCTGTGCGGGTGTTCGCCACCGGCATAGACCTTGAGCTTTTTGATCATGGCGTAGCCAAGAGGGCCTTTAGGCAGCATGCCCTTAACGGCTTTCTCGAGTGCGCGGCCAGGATGCTTGGCTTGCATGTCTTTGAACTTGGTGGCATAGATGCCGCCAGGATGACCGCTGTGACGGTAGTAAATTTTTTGTTCGGCTTTGTTGCCGGTGACGCGGATTTTGTCTGCGTTCACAACGACGATGAAGTCGCCGGTATCGACGTGAGGCGTATAAATGGCCTTGTGTTTGCCGCGTAAACGGAGAGCTGCTTCGCTGGCAATTCTTCCGAGCACCTTGTTGGTGGCGTCAATCACAAACCACTCGTGTACGACCTCAGCGGGTTTTGCG
>JANMDU010000066.1:0-6540 GCA_031376455.1 Variovorax sp.
GACGTGAGACGGAAAACCGCTTGTCCGATACGCGCGAGAACATGACGCGCGTCGAAGATATTTTGCGCGAGCTCAATGCGAATCTAGAGAAGCTGGAAAAGCAAGCCGAGGTGGCGCAGAAATACAAGGCGCTACAAGAAGGCATCAGCCTCAAACAGCAGCAATTGTGGTTTTTAAAGCGCGCGGATGCCCAAAGCGAGCAAAGTAAGGTCAAAGCAGATCAAGAGACAGCTGTCAACGCGCTGGAATCGCGCATCGCTGATTTACGTAAAATTGAAAGCGAGCTGGAGACGATTCGCCAAGCGCATTACGCTGCGGGGAACAGCGTGAATCAGGCGCAGGGCTTGCTCTATGAGGCCAGCGCCGATGTGGGCAAGCTGGAAGCGGAAATTCGCTTTGTGGTCGAAGGACGCCAGCGTATTGA
The DNA here is from genome assembly GCA_031376455.1 of Variovorax sp. Lineage (GTDB taxonomy): Bacteria > Pseudomonadota > Gammaproteobacteria > Burkholderiales > Burkholderiaceae_C > JANMDU01. Next base: position 425 of record JANMDU010000066.1, read on the forward strand.
ATCGCGCCTCTTGCAGATCAAAGAGCAATCCCTGTTGTGGGTCACTCGCAAAGATGATTCGAGCGCCGAGATTGAATCGCTAGGGGCGCAGGCTGCGCAGGGCGATGAAAAATCTGCGCTGCTGGCGGCGCAATTTGAAGAGCAGAGCCATCGGTTGCCTGAATTGGAAGAAGCTTTGCGCGCGGCGCAAAGCAAGGCCAATGAGCAGACAAGCGCGGTGAGCCAAGTGCAGCAGCAAATTCAGGTGCTCGCTGCGGATCAGCGCAATATTGAAGAGCAATCGCGCTCTCTGACATTACGCAGCGAGCGGCTGCGAGCTGATAAAAATGCACTGGCCTCGCCCGATGAGCAAAGGTTGTTGAATTTGACGGCGCAATTGGCAACGGCTGTTGAAGGCAAAGATGTGGCCGAGGCTAGGTTGCATGAATTGCAGGAGAGCTTGCCGCAGATGGATGAATCGCGTCGTGCTAAGCAGACGGCCTTGAATCAAGAGTCTGCAAAGAATGCGGATTTGTCTGCTCGTGTGGAAGCCTTGAAAGCGCTGCAAGACAAAGTAAAAACGGATGGGCGGCTTTTGCCTTGGCTGCAAAAACATGGCCTCGATTCGCTGGCTGCGCTGTGGACAAAGCTGCACATTGAGCAGGGCTGGGAGCAAGCGCTGGAAGCTGCGCTGCGCGAGCGCATGATGAGCTTAGAAGTGGGCAAGCTGGAAACCGTGCGAGCGTTTGCGCAAGATGCGCCGCCTGCGAAGTTGGCTTTTTATGCTGCCCCGCAAGCCGCTGCTCCCGAAAAGGCATCTGCGCTGCCGAGACTGGTAGATCTGCTACGCATCAACGATGCAGGATTAAAAGCTTTACTGAGCGGTTGGTTGCATGGCTGCTATACCGCGCAGAGCATGGAAGATGCACTCGCTGCGCGTGAGAAGCTACAAGCGGGTGAAGTGATTTATGTTAAGAGCGGCCATTGTGTGAGCCCGTTCAGCGTGAGCTTTTATGCGCAAGATTCTGAGCAAGCAGGCTTGCTAGCTCGGGCGCAAGAGATTGAAAACATTGACAAGCAGCTGCGTGCGCAAGCTTTCATCGTGGAAGAAAGCCGCAATACGCAGCTCAAGGCCGAAAGCGCCTATAACGACGCATCATCTCGCCTCGCTGTCGCGCGGCGCGAAGCGCAGGAAGGCATTCAAAAAGCACATGAATTGCAGGTAGAAACTTTGCGGCTCACGCAATTGGCTGAGCAAACTCGCGCTCGCGCTGAGCAGCTCAGCGGCGATTTGGCTGAGGTGGATGATCAATTGCAAGATTTGGCTGAGCGCAAAGCCGCCGCTGAGGCGAAATTTGAAGAGCTCGACATGCTATTGGCCGACGCGCAAGAGCGCCATGCACAATTGGGTGACCGCGTGATTGAGTCGGAGCGCAAGCTCGCTGAATCGCGCGAGCAACTGCGCGGCTTGGAGCGTCAATCGCAGGAGGCCACCTTTGCGCTGCGTACGTTGGAGGCGCGAAAATCTGAATTAGCTCGCTCAATAGAAACCGCCGTTCAGCAAGCGGCCTCGCTCACCGTCGAGAACGAACGCGCTGGCGAAGAATTGCAGCGCTTGTCTGACGTGGCAGCACTGGCTGGCTTACAAAGCGCCTTGGCCGTGAAGATGCAGCGCGAACAGACACTGGGCTCAAAGCGCAGCGAATACGATGATCTCACTAACAAACTCAGAGCGTCAGACGAACAGCGCTTGAAATTAGAGCGTGAACTCGATCCGCTGCGCCAACGCATCACCGACTTCCAGCTCAAAGAGCAAGCCGCTCGCATTGGGCTAGAGACCTACACGCAGCACCTCACGGAGGCCAATGCCGATATGGAGGCTTTGCCTAAGAGCATCGCCGAGGGCAATGTAAAACTCTTAGGCTTGCAAGGCAGCATTGATCAATTCCAGCGCGATGTGAACGCGCTGGGTGCAGTGAATTTGGCCGCCTTGGAAGAACTTGTCGCATCCAAAGAGCGCAAGACCTTCCTTGACGCACAAATGGCCGATTTGAATGAAGCTATTCAAACACTGCAAGACGCGATTATGAAAATCGACGGCGAAACCCGCGAGCTTTTGCAAGGCACATTTAACACCGTCAACGAACACTTCGGCAAAATGTTCCCTGAGCTTTTTGGCGGCGGCAATGCCAAGCTGATGATGACGGGCGATGAGATTTTGGACTCAGGCGTGCAGGTCATGGCGCAACCGCCGGGCAAGAAGAATCAAACGATTCATCTGCTCTCAGGTGGCGAAAAAGCTTTGACGGCGATTGCACTGGTATTTGCGATCTTCATGCTCAATCCAGCGCCATTTTGCTTGCTCGATGAGGTGGACGCACCGCTGGACGATGCCAATACCGAGCGTTATTCAAAGCTGGTGTCGAGCATGAGTAAAAAAGGTACGCAATTTCTCTTCATCAGCCACAACAAAATCGCCATGGAAATGGCCGAGCAATTGATTGGCGTGACGATGCAAGAGCAGGGTGTCTCGCGGATTGTGGCCGTAGATATGGAGGCGGCGACGAAGATGGTGGAATTGGTTTAATGCGCGCCGCAGCGTTGCCTTTCAATACGCCGGCTGTTGCTGAAGGGCAGAGCCAGTCTGCAAGTCAGAGCTTGGGAATGCCATGAGTAACCTCACGCTCGGTTTGGCTGTTCTCGGCGGCTTATTGCTCGCCGCCGTCGTCGCGCACAGCGCATGGACGCAGCGGCGCAATGCACCGAAAGTGGCAGTGGCAGTGGCAGTGGCAGTGGCAGTGGCGCAATCTGATAGCGAGATGCCGGCTGCGTCAAATGTTGATCGCGCAGAACCTATTTTTGACAGCGAGAATAGTGATCTGCAAGCGACTTCTCCGCAAAGCGATGTTGATCCATCCCAACGGATGCCACTGGGTCACAACTGGGTGATGGAGAAAAAGCTCGCGCTGGATGCCTTGATTGACGCAACTGCCATCATCACGATGGACGATGTGGTCTCGGGCGATGCGGCGCTGGCACAGCTGCCTGCGACGCGTCGCGTGGGCAGCAAGACATTTGCCATTGAAGGCTTGAATGTGAATGCCACGTCAGCACAAGGATGGGAGGCGCCGCGAGCGGGTCAGCGTTATCAATCTTTCCAAGCAGGCGTGCAGCTGGCAAGCCGCACAGGCGCTTTGAATGAAATAGAGTTTTCAGAATTTGTACAAAAAGTACAAGCATTTGCCGATGCGTTGGGTGGCGTCGCTGAGTTTCCAGAGATGCACGACGAGATGCTGCGCAGCAGAGAGCTCGATCAATTCGCAAGTGGCCATGATGCGCAACTGAGCTTCACTTTAAAAGCCAAAAACGTTGCTTGGAGCACAGGATATGTTCAGCAGCATGCAGCGCGGCAGGGCTTTGTTGCGGGCGCTATGGCGGGGCGCATGGTGCTGCCCGCAACTACTCCTAGCATGCCTCCGATCCTCTCACTCAGTTTTGATACGCAAGCGGCGCTCTCCGATGATCCCGAGCAATCCGCGCTGCGCAGCTTGGATTTGGCGTTAGACGTGCCGCATGTGGATCGCTCCGAGCAGCCGTATCCAAGATTGCGAGATGTCGCCATCGCCATGGCTGCGTCGATGGATGGCACGATCACCGATGCGCAAGGCCGCATGATCACGCGCGATGCGATGGATGCGATTGGCGCAGATTTAGAGCAGCTGTATGACATGCTTGAATCACGCGATTTGGCTGCAGGCTCAGTGCAGGCACGGCGTTTGTTCAGCTGAGTTTGGATGGCATCTGGATGGCTACGATTGATCTATTTTCAGAGGAAAATAAGCCTATAGCCGGCATGAATACTGCGCAGATTGCTACGTTTTTAATATCAATTCTGGATGACCCTGCGGCATCACCTGTGTCAAAACGCGATGCCATGCATGCATTCCTGCATCATCATGCGCATCAGTATTACGTGCTGGATGATCCGAAAATTCCTGATGCTGAATACGACCGCGTGTTCAAACTCTTGCAAGCGCTTGAAGCCGAACTTCCTGAATTGGTGACTCCCGACTCACCCACGCAACGCGTGATCGGCGCGGTGATGGATGGCTTGGCTTCAAGGCGTCATGCCATCCCGATGCTCTCGATTCGCACGGAGACGGATACCGAGGCCAGTGGCGCTGAAGCCTTTGATGCACGTATTCGCAAAGAGCTGGAACTGGCCGACGATGCGCCGCCAGTGGACTACGTGGCTGAGCTCAAATTTGACGGTCTGGCGATGAGCCTGCGCTACGAAAACCGCATCTTGGTGCAAGCGGCCACGCGAGGTGATGGTGAGACTGGGGAGGATGTGACGCACAACATTCGCACGATCCATCAAATTCCTTTGAAGCTACCTCAGGACGCACCGCCATTGCTTGAAGTGCGTGGCGAGGTGTACATGCGGCGCGATGAATTTGAGGCGATGAACGAGCGGCAGCGCGAGAAAATTGCAGCAGGCATGAAGGGCGAGAAAACCTTTGTGAATCCGCGCAATGCGGCGGCGGGTGCTGTGCGTCAGCTCGATTCAAAAATTGCCGCGCAACGGCCCTTGAGTTTCTTTGCCTATAGCTTGGGCGAATACACGCCCGTCGATCAAGGTGGGCCCGTGTTTGAGGCGCATTGGGATGCTCTGCAAACCCTGAAATTATGGGGTTTTCCGGTCTCAGCCGTCACATCGATTGCGCGAGGTGCTACTGAACTAATAGCGTATCACCAACGAGTCGCCGCTGGGCGAGACGCGCTGCCCTTCGATATCGACGGCGTGGTCTACAAAGTCAGCAGCTTTGCGCTACAAAAGCGCTTGGGCTTTGTGACGCGCGAGCCGCGCTGGGCGGTGGCGCACAAGTATCCTGCGCAAGAGCAGATGACGACCGTGCTGGCGATTGACATTCAAGTCGGGCGCACAGGCAAGCTTACGCCGGTGGCAAAACTCGCTCCTGTCTTCGTCGGCGGCGTGACAGTGACGAATGCGACGCTGCACAATGAAGGCGAAGCGCAGCGCAAGGATGTTCGCGTGGGCGATACGGTGATCGTGCGTCGAGCGGGCGATGTGATTCCCGAGGTTGTCGGCGTTGTTTTGGACAAGCGCCAAAAAATTGAAGGTGTGGACGTTGGCGAGCCATTGAACATTTACAAACGCTTAAGCGGTCAATGCCCGGAATGTCAAAGCGCCATTGCCAAGGAAGAGGACGAGGCCGATTGGCGATGTACGGGCGGTCTCTTCTGCCCCGCGCAACGCAAGCAAGCCATTCTGCATTTCGCCCAACGAAGAGCTTTAGACATTGAAGGTTTAGGCGATAAATTAGTAGATCAATTGGTCGATGCAGGTGTGATTAAAACGCTCCCAGATCTCTATCGTCTCGGCCTCACCTCGCTCAGCGCTTTAGATCGAATGGCAGATAAATCTGCACAGAATATTGTTGATGCGCTGCAAAATTCAAAGCAAACCACGCTTCCACGTTTCCTCTACGGCCTAGGCATTCGCCAGATTGGTGAGGCCACAGCAAAAGAGCTGGCCAAGCATTTTGGAAGCTTAGATGCCGTCATGGATGCGACCGAAGAGCAGCTTCTAGAAGTGAGCGATGTCGGCCCGATCGTCGCACACAGTCTGCGTACTTTTTTCCAGCAGCCGCACAACCGAGAGGTGATGGAGCAATTGCGCGCCGTAGGCATTACATGGCCTGAAGGCGCACCTGCCGAGCGCGCACCGCAAGTTTTGGCTGGAAAAACCTTTGTCCTCACTGGCACGTTCCCGACGCTCAGCCGTGACGAGGCCAAAGATATGCTCGAAGCAGCTGGCGGACGAGTCTCGGGTTCAGTGAGTAAAAAGACAAGCTATGTCGTGGCCGGTGCTGATGCGGGAAGCAAGCTGGATAAAGCGAAAGAGTTGGGTGTGGTTGTGATTGATGAGGCGCAGATGTTGGCATTGCTTGCGTCTTAAGGTTTCACACGAACCGCTCGCCTGCCACGTGATGTGCGCGAAAAAGCCGAGGCCTTACTTTCGTGTAGTGCTCATGGCCGCAAGCTGCGAGCTGCGTACCTCTGTGGTTTTGATAACGTGGTTTGCCGCGCTCAACCGAAGAAAGGCTTCGTTT
>JANMDU010000084.1:0-27487 GCA_031376455.1 Variovorax sp.
TGTAGGTGAGGATGTCGCCTTCGTCCACGTCTGTCGTCAAACCGGTCAGATCGATTTGGACGATTGCGCCGTCTTCTGTAGCAGCACCAGCGCCTTCTTCGGCCGTGGGCGCATCGTTCAAACCGGTGACGGTGACGGTGATGACTTGTGTTGTTCCGTCTATGGCGGTCACTGTCATGGTGTCGGTTACCATATCACCTGCATCGAGCGACTGAACTGGGGCAGAGTTTTCGTCGAGGTTGTAAGACCATTGGCCATTGGCTCGGTCGAATGTGAAGTTGCCGTAAGTGCCTGCGACTGTGGCAGCGTTGGTTGCTCCGCTGGTAGGAGCAAAGCCTGTTTGACCGCTATCGACATCGGTAGTTGTGACCGTACCATTCACCAATGCGTTGGAGTTTTCGCCGATAGATCCAGCGATGTCACCGCCAAAAGTGGCGGCATCGTCTACGCCTTGAACTGTTACGGTGACGGTACGGGTGGCAGAGTTAGCACTGCCGTCATTTGCTCGGTAAGTGAATGTGACGTTTTGGGTTTGGCCAGCTGCCAGACCGTTGAGTGCGGCGGTGTTGGTGTTGAGCGTGAATTGCGCATTTGGGCCACCACTCGTGCCAGCCGTGAGGCCGGAAGTTTGTGCGCTGACGACGGAGTAGCTGAGGACAGCACTGTCTACATCCACGGCTGTGTTGGCTTGGATGGAGGCTGCGCTATTTCCTGCTAGCGTGCTGACGCTTGTGTTGCCGGTAAGAGTAGGCGCATCGTTTGTGCCCGCGATCGTGATTTGTAAATTGCCGCCACCAGCTGCGGGTGTTAAGTTAATCTGCGGTATTGTGTTGACACCGTTGTTCTGAAGAAGACCAGTCGTAAAATTGACTACAGTGCTTGAGCCACCGGCGAGGGCCTGAGTATCCACATCGGTCTGGCGCAAACCGTACGACCAAGAGCCATCGGGGCGCACGGTCAACGTGCCGTATTGATCCTGCCAAGTTTTGGCCGTGTTCGCGCTAATTTGCCCAGCGGTGAAGCCTAGATTACTGACATTAATGCTGCCAGCATCTCCTGCCGCTGCAACGTTAGTGCCGACTCCTACGCCTGTTTCTATAACGGTACCGGTTCCTGTGATCGCCATGATGTGCTCCTGAATGTGTAGCTAATGAATAAAGATGTTTGGTTTGGTTACATGAGTGCTGCGTAGTAGTCTGCACAGACCTCTATTGGTCACCATAATTACTAAAATTAACTATTTACACTATTAGTCTATTGCATCTGACGCTTCGCGTCCTCCTTAAAACTGATGATGACTTTGCTTTTGAGCTTGCAAAGTGAATAGAGAGACGATGCCGCTTTGATCAAACGTATGAATTTGTTTCTAAAACGTGCCTTTGTGTTGTGAATCTATAATCCTTATGTACTACACAATTTAGATTTGATCTACTTTTGTTATTTTTAGAATATTTTGTAACATTATGTACGTTTTATCTTTGTCTAAAATGTTGAGACACAGCATGTGACTTGCTGCACCGCATTTTCTCGTCTTGCTTCATCAAAATGCGCTGTGCACGGAGCTGCAACAGCAGCTTTCATTCAAAGTGTTTTGTGTAAAACTACATGCATGTATCAGCGTGTGTCGAAAAGCTTTTAAGCCAAGGGTTCGGCAAAAGTCATCCGTTTGCATCGCTGGCCGTGAGCACTGCTCTTAAGCTGTCGCCGGCAGATCCTGAGTCTGAAAACAAAAAGGCTTACCGAAGTAAGCCTTTTTGCAGTGACATGTCACGTGTTTGTTGGTTGCGGAGGCTGGATTTGAACCAACGACCTTTGGGTTATGAGCCCAACGAGCTACCGAGCTGCTCCACTCCGCGTCAATGCTTATATTCTACCGTGTTGCTTGCGTAAATGCTGCAACGCGATGAAAGATAGTTTGTCTCAACTACTCTGCTGTCGGCACTTCAGCCGCTGTCTCAGCGCGATCAACGAGCTCGACGAAAGCCATTGGTGCGTTATCGCCCACACGGAAACCCATTTTCAGGATACGTGTGTAGCCGCCTGGGCGCTTAGCAAAACGGGGGCCGAGATCGGCAAACAATTTGGTGACGCTATCGCGATCGCGCAAGCGCGCAAAGGCCAAGCGCATATTGGCCACGCTTTTGACTTTAGCGAGCGTAATCATTGGCTCGACAACGCGGCGTAGCTCTTTGGCTTTTGGCAAGGTTGTTTTGATGGCCTCATGCTGAATCAGCGAGTTCATCATGTTGCGCAGCATCGCTTGGCGATGGGCGCTGGTGCGATTAAGTTTACGAAGTCCGTTTCCGTGACGCATGGTGCTTTTCCTTTCAATGTTTTAAAACAGCGCGCCGTATCAGGTACGCGCTGGTGCACTTTGCTGCTGTGTTCTCGCGAACGATCAGCGTTTATCTAGGCCGGCAGGTGGCCAGTTTTCAAGGCGCATGCCAAGCGTGAGGCCACGCGAAGCAAGCACTTCTTTGATTTCGTTGAGTGATTTGCGACCCAAATTCGGTGTCTTGAGCAACTCATTTTCGGTGCGCTGAATCAGATCACCGATGTAGTAAATGTTTTCCGCTTTAAGGCAGTTGGCTGAACGCACGGTGAGCTCAAGCTCATCGACTGGGCGAAGCAAGATGGGGTCAAACTGCTGGGTACTACGCTGAGCAGGTGCATCAAATGCGGCCAACTCGCTGCCTTCGAGCTGCGCAAAAACAGCCAGCTGCTCGACCAAAATCTTCGCCGCTGCGCGCACAGCATCTTCTGCGGTCACTGCGCCATTGGTTTCAATTTCCATGACGAGCTTGTCCAGATCGGTACGCTGCTCAACACGGGCATTCTCAACAGCGTAGCTCACGCGTTTGATCGGCGCAAACGATGCGTCAAGAACAATGCGTCCAATCGACTTGCTGGGCTCATCACCATATCGACGCACGTTACCCGGCACATAGCCGCGACCTTTTTCAACCTTGATCTGGATATCGAGCTTGCCGCCTTGCGACAGATGCGCAATCACATGGTCAGGATTGATAATTTCAACATCGTGCGGCGTTTGGATATCGCCAGCAGTGACCACGCCTTCGCCATCTTTGCGCAAGGAGAGCGTGACTTCATCACGGTTGTGCAATTTGAAGACCACGCCCTTTAAATTGAGCATAATATTGACCGCGTCTTCTTGCACGCCGTCAATAGTAGAGAACTCGTGCAAGACACCAGCAATCGTCACTTCTGTGGGGGCATAACCGACCATCGACGAAAGCAAAACGCGGCGCAGTGCGTTACCCAAGGTGTGGCCGTAGCCGCGCTCGAATGGTTCGAGAGTCACTTTAGCTTTGTTGCCGCCGAGCTGTTCGACTTGAATCGTCTTGGGTTTGAGCAGATTGGTTTGCATGCATTCTTCCTTGTAAGTGCCCTCGGCTCATTACACCGATAAGACTGGAAATCCTTCGTCAGCGATGTGCATCACTGCGAAGGGGCTGATGGCAGTGAGCAACGCTCACCACCTTCAAAATTAACGTGAATACAACTCGACGATCAACGATTCGTTGATATCAGAGGCGAATTCGTCGCGATCTGGGGATTTCTTAAATGTGCCTTCGGTTTTGTCAGCACTAACATCCACCCATGCTGGAAAGCCAATTTGGCCAGCCAATTGCAGGGCTTCAGAAATACGAACTTGCTTCTTGCTCTTGTCGCGCACCGAGATCACATCGCCCGCTTTGATGAACATCGATGGAATATTCACTGGCTTGCCGTTAACCAACATGGCTTTGTGAGACACCAACTGACGCGCTTCAGCTCGCGTTGAGGCGAAGCCCATACGGTAAACCACGTTGTCAAAACGCGATTCAAGAATGGTGAGCAAATTGGCGCCGGTGTTGCCACGGCGGCGATCTGCTTCTTCAAAGTAGCGGCGGAACTGACGCTCCAAAATGCCATACATGCGCTTGACTTTTTGCTTCTCGCGCAACTGCAAGCCGAAATCAGAAGTACGCTGACCGCTGGTGCGACCATGCTGACCTGGCTTAGAATCAAATTTTGATTTGTCCGCAATAGCGCGGCGTGCGCTTTTGAGGAAAAGATCCGTGCCTTCACGGCGGGAGAGTTTGGCTTTGGGGCCTAAGAGACGTGCCACTTGGAATTTCCTTCTGTGTTAGCTACCACAGGACTTGCTGTGGGAGCCAAAATTATCCAAACAGTCGTTTGGTACGATTTTGGCGGTGGGCTTGTGGATTTACGCGTTAGCAGCGCAACCCACTATTATAGCCAAAGCCGCGATCATGCTTTTAGAGCAAGAAACGCGGCTCAGGCTGAAATGAGATTAGATACGACGGCGCTTTTGTGGTCGGCAGCCGTTGTGAGGGACAGGCGTCACGTCACGGATGGATGTGATGCGAATGCCCAATGCGCCAAGAGCGCGCACTGAAGACTCACGGCCTGGGCCTGGGCCTTTAATTTCAACATCAAGATTCTTGATGCCTTGCTCCATTGCAGCGCGACCGGCCATCTCGGAGGCGACCTGAGCAGCAAATGGGGTCGATTTACGCGAGCCTTTGAAGCCTTGACCACCCGAAGATGCCCACGACAACGCATTGCCTTGGCGATCCGTAATAGTGATGATGGTGTTGTTGAATGACGCATGAACGTGGGCAATACCGTCGGCAATATTCTTGCGGACTTTTTTGCGCACACGGGTTGAAGCTGCGGCAGATGCTTGTTGTTTAGCCATGGTGTTTCTCTCTTACTAGGCTTTATTTTTTGAGGGACTGCGCTGCACGACGCGGACCCTTGCGGGTACGCGCATTGGTGCGGGTACGCTGACCGCGCACTGGCAGGCCACGGCGATGGCGGAAGCCGCGATAGCAGCCGATATCCATCAAGCGTTTGATGTTCATCGTTGTCTCGCGGCGTAAATCGCCTTCTATCGTCATGCCGTTGATAGCATCACGGATTTTTTCCAGATCGCCGTCGGTGAAGTCTTTGACTTTCTTCGTTGTGGCAATGCCAGTGGCTTCGCAAATTTTGCGAGCGGTGGTGCGACCGATACCAAAAATGGCTGTCAAGCCAATTTCAGCGTGTTGGTGCGGCGGAATGTTAATACCAGCGATACGTGCCATATCTGTCCTCTAAACTTTCAATTCAGGAATTGCGAATTAACCTTGACGCTGCTTGTGGCGCGGATCAGTACAGATCACGCGAACCACACCACGGCGACGGATAATTTTGCAATTGCGGCAAATTTTCTTGACTGAAGCCGAAACTTTCATGTCGTTCTCCTAAAACTATATCAATTCATTAACTCGGCTTAGAGGCTCATGAGCACCCAAACCAACTCTTATATTTACCAACTCAACTAAGTCGTTTTGAAGCTTGCCTTCTTTAACAACGATTCGTATTGCTGGCTCATCATGTAATTTTGCACTTGAGCCATAAAATCCATCGTAACCACCACGATGATCAGTAACGACGTGCCACCAAAGTAAAACGGAACGTTGTATTTCAAGACCAAGAATTCTGGCAGCAAACATACGGCTGTGATGTAAGCTGCACCAACTGCTGTTAGCCGCAGAAGGATTTTGTCAATGTAGCGCGCGGTTTGATCTCCTGGACGGATACCGGGGATAAACGCACCACTCTTCTTCAGATTATCTGCTGTCTCGCGGCTGTTGAATACAAGAGCCGTGTAAAAGAAGCAGAAGAAAATAATCGCTGCTGCGTAAAACATGATGTAAATTGGCTGTCCCGGCGTAAGCATGCCCGAAATATCTTTGAGCCAACGCATCGAATCACCTGTGCTGAACCAGCTGACCACAGTAGCAGGTAACAAAATAATGGACGAAGCAAAAATGGGAGGGATCACGCCCGCCATGTTGAGTTTGAGCGGTAGATGCGATGACTGACCGCCATACACCTTATTACCTACTTGACGACGCGCGTAGTTCACCAAAATCTTACGCTGACCACGCTCGACAAACACTACGAAATAAGTTACGCCGACAACAAGAGCAACAATCACTATTGCTGCAATGATACTCATTGCGCCTGTACGCACCAGTTCGAGCAAGCCACCGATCGCGCCCGGCAAGCCTGCTGCAATACCTGCGAAAATAAGAATTGAAATACCATTACCTAAGCCGCGCTCAGTAATCTGCTCCCCGAGCCACATCAAAAACATTGTGCCAGCCGTCAAGCTGACAACTGTAGCCATGCGAAAACCAAAACCCGGCTGTAGCACCAAACCAGCAGAGCCCTCAAGTGCCATCGCAATGCCCAGAGATTGAAACAAAGCTAAGCCGAGCGTTCCGTAGCGCGTATATTGCGTGATCTTACGGCGTCCTGCTTCGCCTTCTTTCTTCAATTGCTCAAATGTTGGCACAACATAAGTGAGCAACTGCATGATGATCGACGCAGAGATATACGGCATGATTCCCAGAGCAAACACGGTAAAGCGAGACAAAGCCCCACCTGAGAACATGTTAAACAAACTCAGGATACCGCCTTGCTGGCCTTGGAACAAAGACTTAAGCTGATTTGGATCAATTCCTGGAACAGGAATATGCGCACCAATGCGATACACCACCAGTGCGAGCAGCAAAAAGACGAGCCGGCGACGTAAGTCTCCGAACTTGCCTGTTTTGGCGATTGCAGAAGGATTGGTGACCACTATAAATTTCTCAAATCATCAATTAAGCCAGCGAGCCGCCAGCAGCTTCGATAGCAGATTTAGCACCCGCAGTTGCGCCAATGCCTGTCAGCTTGACAGCCTTGGTAAGCGCGCCTGTTTTCACAACCTTGACGACTTTGATCATTTCGCCAACTAGGCCAGCCTGCTTTAAGCTCAGCATGTCGACTTCTGCTGCGCCAAGTTTTTCAAGCGTGGTCAAGGTAATTTCAGCGTTGTAGGCGAGTGTGCGAGATTTGAAACCACGCTTCGGCAAGCGGCGCTGCAAAGGCATTTGACCACCTTCGAAGCCGACCTTGTGATAGCCGCCAGAACGAGATTTTTGACCTTTATGACCACGACCTGCGGTTTTACCGAGACCAGAGCCAATACCGCGGCCGACGCGGCGACGCGCTTTTTTTGAGCCGTCGGCAGGAGAGATGGTATTGAGTTGCATCAGAGCACCTTGACCAAATAAGCGATCTTGTTGATCATGCCGCGTACAGCGGGCGTGTCTTCGAGTTCAGAAACAGAATTGATTTTGCGAAGACCCAAACCGCGCACTGTGCCGCGATGGGATTCTTTGCAACTAATTGGGCTCTTAACGAGCTGAATTTTTACTTTTGCAGTGGTTGTCATGAAGATTCCAATCAAGCAAACAGCGCTTCAACGCTCAGGCCGCGCTTTGCAGCTACGTTACCGGCCGTTGTGGACTTGCTCAAAGCGTCCAAAGTGGCGCGAACAAGGTTATAAGGGTTGGTTGAACCATGGCTTTTGGCGACAATATCTGTGATACCGACCACTTCAAACACTGCGCGCATGGGACCACCGGCGATAATGCCCGTGCCTTTTGGCGCTGGCGCCATCATCACATTGGATGCACCGTGCTGGCCGTACACACGGTGGTGAATCGTGCCATTTTTCAAATTGCACTTGAGCATGCCACGACGCGCCTGCTCCATTGCTTTTTGCACAGCGACAGGCACTTCTTTTGACTTGCCTTTACCCATGCCAATTTTGCCATCGCCATCACCCACAACTGTCAGTGCAGCGAAACCGAGAATACGTCCACCCTTCACCACTTTGGTGACGCGGTTGACCGCAATCATCTTCTCACGCATGCCATCTTCTGGACCAGCTGCTGGCGCGTTTGCTTGTAATTTAGCCATAAATTTCTCGCTCTGTGTATTGCGTTTTTAGAACTGGAGGCCGGCTTCGCGCGCCGCTTCTGCCAATGCTTTGACGCGGCCGTGATAGGCGAAGCCTGCACGGTCAAACGCTACTTTTTCGACGCCAGCAGCTTTTGCTTTTTCAGCAATGCGCTTGCCGACGGCCGAAGCTGCTACGGCATTGCTGCCTTTGCCGCCCAATGTCTTGGACACATCGGCTTCTGCTGTAGAGGCCGAGGCCAATACTTTGCTGCCGTCGCCGGAGATGACTTGCGCATAAATGTGCAAGTTGGTGCGGTTGACCGACAAGCGGGCAACACCTTGAGTGGCAATGCGGATACGCGTCTGACGCGAACGGCGCACGCGCTGGTCTTTTTTGTTCAGCATGTTCGCGCTCCTTATTTCTTCTTCGTTTCCTTGATCGTGATCTTCTCATCCGAATAACGGATGCCCTTGCCTTTGTAAGGCTCAGGAGGACGCACGGCTCGGATCTCAGCAGCAATTTGACCAACACGTTGGCGGTCAGCGCCTTTGATAATGATTTCAGTGGGGATCGGTGTGGCAACAGTGATGCCAGCTGGCATCTCAAAATTAACAGGATGCGAGTAACCCACAGCCAAATTCAATTTGGTGCCGGCAGCGGCGGCTTTGTAGCCCACGCCGACCAAATTAAGCTTTTTCTCAAAGCCTTTGGTTACACCCACAACCATGTTGTTGACAAGCTGACGCAACGTTCCGCTCATGGCGTTCGCAGCGGCAGAGTCGTTTGCAGGTGCAAAACTAAGCTTGCCTGCATCGTTTTTTACGTTGACCAATGCGTTGGCTGCAATCGACAGCGAACCACCTGAGCCTTTAACATTGATTTTTTCTGCATTCATCGTCACTTCCACGCCGGCTGGCACGGTGACTGGCATTTTTGCTACGCGGGACATATTTGTTTTCCTTCCCGTTTAAGCGACGTAACACAACACTTCGCCGCCCACGCCCGTGGCGCGTGCTTTGCGATCTGTCATCACGCCTTGCGGTGTGGTCACAATAGCGATGCCCAAGCCATTCATGACTTGAGGGATGCTGCCCGTGCCTTTGTAGACGCGCAGGCCGGGACGGCTTACGCGCTCCAGCCGCTCGATGACGGGGCGACCGGCGTAATATTTCAAGGCGATTTCAAGCTCAGACTTGCCATCTACGGTGTTCACTTTGAACCCGTCGATGTAGCCTTCATCTTTCAATACCTGCGCGATCGCTGCCTTGATTTTGGATGCCGGCAGAGATACGGTTGTTTTAGCGACCATCTGCGCATTGCGGATGCGCGTCAATAAGTCGGCGATAGGATCACTCATGCTCATATTCGTTTTCCTTTTCGCTTACCAGCTGGCTTTGGTCATGCCGGGAATTTCACCAGCAAAAGCCATCTCGCGCACTTTCATGCGACCCAAGCCAAACTGGCTGTAAGTGCCGCGGGCGCGGCCTGTGATACCGCAGCGGTTACGCTGGCGGTGCGGATTGGCATTGCGTGGCAACTTGTTTAAGCCCAGACGCGCAGCCATTTGCTCTTCGGGTGATTTGCTCACATCAGAAGCAGTTGCCTTGAATTCAGCATACTTCTTTGCGAACTTGGCAGCCAGTTTGTCGCGCTTTAGTTCGCGCTGGATGAGTGCAGCTTTAGCCATGTGACTCTCCTTAGTTCTTAAACGGGAAGCGGAAGCCAGTGAGAAGCGCTTTGCACTCATCATCGGTCTTTGCTGTCGTCGTGATGCTGATATTGAGACCACGCACGGCGTCAACCTTGTCGTACTCAATTTCAGGAAAAATGATTTGCTCTTTCACGCCGATGTTGTAGTTGCCACGGCCATCGAAAGCTCGACCTGACACGCCACGGAAATCGCGCACACGAGGAAGTGAAATCGTGATGAAACGATCTAAGAATTCATACATGTGCTCGCCGCGCAGCGTAACCATACAACCAATTGGCAATTCTTCGCGGATTTTGAAACCAGCGATCGCCTTGCGAGCCTTAGTGACGACTGGTTTTTGGCCAGCAATTTTCGTCATGTCGCCCACGGCGTTGTCCATAACTTTTTTGTCTGCGACTGCTTCGCCGACACCCATGTTCAAGGTGATCTTGGTGATGCGAGGAACTTGCATGACAGACTTGTAGCCAAATTTCTCCATCAACTGGGGAACGACTTTTTCTGTGTAGTGTTGTTTAAAACGTGCCATGATTTATTCCTTAGGCTGCTTTGATCTCAGCGCCGCTGGATTTGTAAATACGAACTTTTTTGTCGCCTTCTACCTTGATGCCAACGCGATCAGCTTTACCAGTCGCGCCATTGAAAATCGCCACGTTGGATTGGTGAATCGGCATGGCCTTTTCAACAATGCCGCCCGTCGTATTTTTCAGCGGGTTAGGCTTGGTGTGCTTTTTGACGAGGTTGATGCCATCGATCAGCAGATGCGTTTCATCTTTGCGGGAAGTAATCTTGCCGCGCTTACCTTTGTCTCGGCCTGCGAGGACGATGATTTCATCGCCTGTGCGAAGTTTTTTCATGGTTAGCCTCTTTACAGGACTTCAGGAGCCAAGGACACGATCTTCATGAACTTCTCTGTGCGGAGCTCACGGGTCACGGGGCCGAAGATGCGGGTGCCGATAGGCTCCAGCTTGGCGTTAAGCAACACAGCTGCGTTGCCATCGAATTTAACCAGCGAGCCATCGCCACGGCGAATACCCTTAGCTGTTCGCACCACAACTGCGTTGTAGATTTCGCCTTTTTTGACGCGACCACGAGGAGCAGCTTCTTTGATGCTCACTTTGATCACATCGCCCACGGATGCATAGCGTCGCTTGGAGCCACCGAGCACCTTAATACAAAGCACGGATTTTGCACCCGTGTTGTCAGCGACATCGAGTCGAGATTCAGTTTGGATCATTGTCTTAATCTTCCCAACTTGACTCCGACTGTTTGAACTATTTCAAACCATCGAAACCAGTCTTGGGCCCGTCGCTAGCTTATTTGATTTCTCAAACTAACTACCGTTTGGGCAGGATGTGCTCATTACCTAACGATGAATTATCTTTAAGCGATTTGAGCGAAGCCTTGAATTATGCCACAAATTTCCGGCTGCCGTCAAACGATACGTGTGAGTTAAGTGCCGCCGCCTGTTGCCGGACGCAACACGACTGCGCCAGTCACTGTGCCGATACCCGAAGAAAAGCCATATTGCGCGCCAACGCGGGCGTTACCCGTGCCAAACACAGCGCCTTGGATTGCATCACCGTAGGGGATCGTGCCTGTGCAAACGTTCGCGCAAGCTCCCGCCGAACTACTGATGGTGGATGAGAAGCCGAGAAAGCCTACTCCGCTGTATTGATTCGCACTGCCCGAAATACTAAATGTCTGACCATTCAGTGGAATCGCTAGGTTGTAATTCAAACTACCACTGCTTGCGCCCGGAAAGTTGATTTGCATGTTGCCGGTGACTGAGTTGGACGCACCCAAAACCACCACCATGCCTGAGCTTGGGTTGATCGCCACGGGCGCTGTAGATCCGAAGACATCGTAATTGCCGACAATGGGGACTGCCGCTCCCGGTGCGCCTGCGATATAGGTGAAATGGGTGAGGTTGGTGACGTTGCCGGAGACATTTTTGACACCTGCATCCCAGCGGCCCCAGGCAACGATGCCATCCGCATCAAATTCAACCACATTAGGCGCACTGGTAGAGAACATCAAGGATTGGCTGCCGTCTGAATACGATAAGAGCCGGCCTTGGGCATCAAAACTTAAAGAACCACCGATCAAACCTGCGGCGATTCCGCTTGAATAATTCGCATCTGTCCAGACACCGCCTAGCCCTGTAACGCCGGGCGGTAGGGGGATCGGCACTCCTGCTGGTGGCGTGATCTCAATGGGTGGCGATCTTTCTACGAAGCTGGCAACTTCGATCTCGCGCCCAGCTGGCTGTGGGGCAAGCGCGATTACGCTGGGTGCTTGAGTGGGTTGCAATAACGGCGCGGTGGAGATTCGCACGGGCAAAGTGCTTACATTGGCTGCAAAGCCGCTTTGCATGGCAGCCAAATCTAGGCAGCCGGCTTGGGTACACAGTGCGATTTCACCCTCGCTGACGCGCACGCGTGTCCCGTCGTCTTCGCTGGTGGCGGAAAAGCCTGTGCCACGAATGCCTACGGTGGCGGTCGCGGTTTGCAAGCGGTAATTTTGCTTCGAAGATCGGCCAATCAGGCCAGTCACTGTACGCAAACCGCCGCGCACTAAGCTCATGAAACCGCTCTCAGATTCCGTGGCGCTGGCAACGCGGTAATTGTCGAGGCGCAATGTGGTGTCGTTTTGCAAGGAGATAAACGCACCATCGACCATGCGCATTTGCGCTCGGCCGGATTGCGTTTCAATCGTCTCTCCGTTGTTGACGACTGTGCCGCGCTGTGCGATTCGGCTCGCGCCTGCTGCTGAGCGAACGGCAACGCTGCCCTGCACGAATTCAAGCGTAGCTGCGGGTAAGGCGGGCGGGCTAGACGCCGTACTCTGCGCCCAAGCACTTGCGCTGATGGTCAGCAGCACTGCCAAGCTGATGGGATGACGGATCAGCACAGATGTGTTGGTGTGAGGATAATTTTTATGCATTTTCGACCTTTAGTCGTTACAGATATTGCGCAGAGTGCTATGAAATAGATAGTAGATTAGATTAAAAATCTAATCGCGCGATAGCGCCAATTTGTGTGCGACGCATGTCGTACACATCAAAGTTGCTGTTGCGTTGTGTCCAGTTGAGTTGCGGTGTGAGGCGCCATTGGCCATAGGAGCTTGGTGCAAATTGGTAGTGCATTCCTAGAGCCAAATCAAGTTGGCGATCGCGGCGTTTGCCAAGAAACACGAAATCGTTGGCGCGGTGTTTGCGTGTTTCAAGTCCCAAATTGGCAAACAAACGCATCTGCTGCGACAGAGCATGCTCCCCGCCAACGCGCAAACCCATGAGTTTGTAGCCAAATTCAGCGCCAGCCGCTTGGTCTGCCTTCTCACCACCGAGCGTTAAGCCGAGGTACGCGCTGGTTGCGGGGGAGAGCGACATGCCCCATGCGCCACCGATCACGCTGCGGCGACCATCTCGCAAGCTCTGACTGGGGTAGTCGATGTTGGCAAGTTGCATAAAGCCCATGAGCTGGTTGGCGCTGCTCAGGCTATGGACGATTTGACCTGTGAGCCCTGAAGTTTTGCGGTACTGTTGACCATTGAGACTGAGGCTGGCCAGATTGAGCGACAGACTGTAACGCGTGGCAGCGGAGGTGTGGGCGATGCCGATGCTACCGTCGATGCTGCTGGTATCCAGCGTGGTTTCACTCAAGGGTCGCGTGGTGCGCCAACCCATTTGGGCATTCAATTCGGTGGCTGGACTGAGAGCGTGCGTATAGGCGACACCGGTGGCCAGTTGTAAGGCGACATCGCCGCGTTGCTGTGAGGCAGGCGCTAACGCAAAAACTGCTCCGCCCAAAGCGGGCACAGCAAATCCACTGATATTGGGCCCGCCACTCACATTGCTGTCTGCCCCAACACCTGCCTCGACATAAAAACGCAGCGGTTTGGGCGAGGCCTTCTCCAAATCTGAAAGCAGTCTCGCCACGCTGGCTCTGGCCTCTGGCGGCACGTCCTTAGCCAACTGGACTTGGGCAAGCTGCGTTTTGGCCGTGTCCGTCTCGCCTGCAGCAATGTAAGCCCTTGCCAACTCTGCGCGCGCTAAGCTGTTGCCTGGTTGTACAGCGAGCACACGCTCAAAAGCAAATATCGCTTGGGTGACGCGCCCTGAATCCAGTGCAGCCACGCCCAGCAAATAATCAAGATCAGCTTGTCCGGCGCGGGCACTTTCTTGGGGTGCGAGCAGTTGATAGGCCTGCGCAGCTTGCTTAGCCGCTATCAAACCTTGTGCACTTTGCAGCAAGGCATCCTGAGCAAGTACACATTGCCACGCGAGGAGCAAGGTAGCGCCTGTGACTATGCGGCGTGCGCGACGCGGCGAGGTGATTTGATTTATTTTTTTGCACATCATCGCCTCATTTTGCAACCTTAATTACAAGTCGTAAAGCGTTTTGCAAGTCGAGATTTGTGAATTTGGTCACTTGTTAGCCACATATATACGACATACTCATCACAACGTATTAAACAGGCGAGACTTCTCGCGCCACTCATCATAGGCAGCCAGAATGAATGACAGCATCTCATCGCAGCAGTCTATGGCTGCTGATACACCCCCCAAAACCGTGAGTTTGGCGCTACAGGGTGGTGGCTCGCATGGGGCGTTTACTTGGGGCGTATTGGATGTGTTGCTTCAAGATGGCCGTTTGCACATCGATGGCATCAGTGGAGCGAGCGCAGGAGCTATGAATGCTGTGTTGCTCGGGCAGGGGTTTGCCCAGCATCCCGGTGATCCAGCGGCAGCTCGGGAGGCCGCAAGGCAGGCGCTGGCTCAGTTTTGGCGCAAAATCGCGCAAATGGGTGAGGCCAGCAAGCTGCAGCGCGGATGGGCACAAATGTGGCTGGCCGGTTGGCAGATGAGCGCCGGGGCGCTTGCGCCGAATCAATTTAACCCCACGGATATCAATCCGCTGCGCAACCTACTGGCCGATAGCATCGATTTCAAGCAACTGGCCAAGCTCAACACACCGCAAATTTATGTCAGCGCCACGCATGTCAACACCGGTAAAGCTGAAATTTTCTCAGGTGAGCGCCTCGGCGAGAGCGCCGTGATGGCCTCGGCTTGCTTGCCGATGATGTTTCGCGCGGTGGAGATAGATGGCGAGCATTATTGGGATGGCGGCTACAGCGGCAATCCTGCGCTGCATCCGCTGATTTACCGCTGCCATGCCAGCGACATCGTGCTGATTCAAATCAATCCGATTGAGCGCAACACCGTGCCCACGACGGCTGAGGACATCTCCGACCGCATCAATGAGCTGACGTTTAACGCCAGCTTGCTTGGGCAGATGCGCTCGATTGATTTCGTCAACCGCTTGATTGCCAAAGGCCATCTGACGCCTGAGCGTTATCGCACCATGCACCTGCACCGCATCGATGGCGGCGAAGCTCTGGAGGCCTATCCGGCATCTAGCAAATCTGCGCCTGATGGCAAGCTGATCGAAGCGCTTTTTGAACTTGGGAAACAATGCGGTGAGCGTTGGCTCAAAAAGCACTATGACGAAGTAGGCATCAAGAGCAGCATCAATATCAGTAAAGATTATCTGGACGACATGCGACTAGGTCATCCATCGGATCGCTGAACATGACGTGCTAAATGCTATTAAAAACATAGCGTTTTGCGCATCATATACGCCGGCAAAAGGCGTTTTTCTTAAAATTTCGCGCACAACATGCGCGAAATTTATTAACGGCCTTTTTTGACTTCTGTAATCAAAAAGTCGGTGATCTGCAGGGCGCGCTCCATGCTTTGCGCCAGAGCGCCATCGGTGTAGAAGCGCCCCGCGATGCCCATGGCAGGCACACCACTGACTTTGAAATCATTTTGCAGCTTTGCAGCCCGCGTTGCCTTGGTTTGCACGGCAAACGAATTGTAGAGATCGTCAAATTTTTTCTTGTCCACGCCCTGTGTCACTATCCAATCGCCTATGGCCGCTTGATTGGTGAGCTGGCGCTTGTCAACGTGAATCGCGTAAAACACTTTCTTATGCAGCTCTTCGACCTTGCCCATGGCCTCCAGCGCGTAAAACAAGCGTTGCTGGGGCACAAAATCATCGCGGAAAGCCACGGGCACGCGACGCAAGCTCACATCTTTAGGCAGTTTGGCGACCCATTGCTCCAGACGTGGCTCAAAGGCATTGCAATGCTGGCAGTTGTACCAAAAAAACTCCACGACCTCCACGCGGCCAGCCGCCGTGTCGCTGGGCACACGTTTGTCCAGCGCGACATAGTCTGCGCCCTCTTGATAGCGGCTTTGCGCAAAAGAGACGGCGGGCAAGACGGTAGCAGAGGCAACGCCAATAGCGCTGGCAGTTTGGATCAGTTGGCGACGAAACATGGGGAAATCTCCGGATTCAAATGATGCGATAGTGATTCAACGCGGTTGATACTAAGCAGGCTGACAAAGTTCCAATCAGTGTGGGCAGTATGTTCGTGAGGGATTTAACGCTGCACACGAACAATGGCCGTTTCAAAGCCCGAACCATCGAGCTTTTCTTTAGCCTTGTCAGCCTCGTCTTTTTTATCCATCGGGCCGACGCGAACGCGGTACACCGTGCGCCCCGATTGCTCGCGTTCGGTGACGACAGCTTGAAAGCCAGCCATGCTGAGCTTGGCTTTTTGTGCTTCAGCATCTTCAGGCGTGCGGAAAGCACCGGCTTGTACGAAATAGATAAACGGATCTGCACTGCCAGCGCCTGCTGGCGTCACGACAGCCGTGGCGGTGCGGGTGGTTTTGGCCTTGGCCAAATCACCGAGCGGATCGGCGGATGTCTTGTCGGCGGTGGCGGCTGATGCAGCAGCTTTCGGCGCGGAAGCGGCCAATTTCGGCGCAGACGCGGCGCCTTTCGGGGCGCTCGCGGCGGCTACCGGTGGCAACACGCCCTCAGGGGCAGTGGCTGTGCCCACCGCGCCCGAGGCTTGCGGCTTGGCAGGATTTTTGCCATACAGAGGCGCATTCGGATCCCAATTTTTATTTTTCTGGCTTTCTTGCGCGTCTTGTTCAGCGCTGTTTTTCGTTGCGCCTTTGTTCATAAAGGGTATGGGCACTTTGGTGACGTAAATCGCCACGGCCAGCGCTGCTGCCAAGCCAACCAGCAGGCCGATGATTAGCCCCAAGAAAGTGCCGCCGCGTTGCTGGCGAGTCACAAGGAGTTGCATCTTCAATGTTTTCATAGTCACATCTTAGCGGGTGCGCTCACGCCAAGGATGGCTAATCCGTTACGA
Source organism: Variovorax sp. (assembly GCA_031376455.1). Lineage (GTDB taxonomy): Bacteria > Pseudomonadota > Gammaproteobacteria > Burkholderiales > Burkholderiaceae_C > JANMDU01. Next base: position 16,752 of record JANMDU010000084.1, read on the forward strand.
ATCACTTGTGCTGTGGCAGCAACGAGAGCCAGGCGGGCTTTTTTCACGCTGTCATCATCCACCAAAATACGTTCTGCATCGTAGTAAGAGTGGTAGGTGGCGGCCAAATCACGTAAGTAAAAGCTCACATCGTGTGGTGCGAAATCACGTGCCGCTGCTTGCAGCATGTCGGGGTATTTGGCCAAACTCAGCATCAAACTTTGCGCGGCTGGCGTGTTCAATGGGCTCAAATCGACTTGGCCTAGCGTGGCTGAATCACCACCGTCTTTTTCCGCCCAAGTAGCGAGCACCGAGCAAATCCGCGCATACGCATATTGCACGTAATACACCGGGTTGTCGTTGTTTTTCTTCACTGCGAGATCGACATCGAAGGTGTATTCGGTATCGGGCAATCGAGAGAGCAGAAAAAAGCGCACGGCATCTTTGCTCGTCCAGTCGATCAAATCACGCAATGTGACGTAGCCGCCTGTGCGCTTGGAGATTTTGACCTCTTGGCCATCTTTGATCACGCGCACCATGGTATGCAAGACGTAATCGGGGTAGCCCTCGGGGATGCCTGAGCCCTCACTCGCGCTGACGGCTTGCAAACCCGCGCGCACGCGCGCAATCGTGCCGTGATGGTCGGTGCCTTGAATGTTGACGACGCGCTGGAAACCCCGCTCCCATTTGGCGAGGTGGTAGGCCACATCCGGCACGAAATAGGTGTAAGAGCCATCGCTCTTTTTCATCACACGATCTTTGTCGTCGCCATAATCGGTGCTTTTCAGCCAAAGCGCGCCGTCTTTTTCATACGTCTTACCCGCAGCGATCAGTTTCTGCACTGTGGCTTCCACGCGCCCGCTCGTGTAGAGCGAAGATTCGAGGTAGTAGTTGTCAAACTTCACCTCGAACGCTTGCAAATCTAAATCTTGCTCTCGGCGCAAATAAGCCACGGCAAATTGGCGGATGTCGTCCGCGTCATCAGCATCTCCGCTGGCAGTGAAACTGCGGTCATCCGCTTGCACGGTTTTCTTCGCCAAAAAATCTTGCGCGATGTCGTTGATGTACTCGCCGTTGTATGCCGATTCTGGCCACTCGGCATCCCCGGGTTTGAAGCCCTTGGCGCGAAGCTGCGTAGAGACACCCAAGTTGTTGATCTGCACGCCCGCATCGTTGTAATAAAACTCACGATACACCTGCTCGCCCTGCGTTGCCCAGAGATTGCAAATCGCATCGCCCAAAGCCGCTTGCCGGCCGTGGCCGACATGCAGTGGCCCGGTCGGATTGGCAGAGACGAATTCGACCATCATCTTAGTACCGGTCGTCTTTTGGAAGCCATAACTGTTAGCTTGTGCGAGTACCTCGCGCACCACTTCTTGTTTGGCTTCAGGCTTCAAACGAATATTGATAAAGCCCGGCCCGGCAATTTCAATTTCACTGACCCATTTTGCAAATTGCTCATTTTTCAGGAGCACCTCGCGCAGATTGGATGCCAGCTCTCGCGGGTTTTTCTTCAAATTCTTAGCGAGCTGCATCGCCGCTGTGCAAGCGAAATCGCCATGCTCGGCTACCTTGGGAGATTCAAAAGCAGCCTTTGCGCCCGCGCCGGGGCTTAAAGCTTCCAACTCAACAGCCAGTGCGGCCAGTAATTCTTTTTTGACAGATTGCATGCTTTGATTTTAAAGGGCAGGTGCTGCGGGTGGGCTGAGTGGCTGTTTTGTTTATTTTTGAAGCGTTTTAGGCAGTTTCCCGCCGCATTTATTGCGCGGAATGCTATTAAATTTGTAGTATTCGGGAGATTTCTTTTGGATACAGCGGCTGCGAGGCAAAGGGCTACTGTGTCTGCCTCATGGTTCCTGCTCGGGAGCATGGCGACACCTGTCGCCTGAAATAACGATAAAAGCGCTTTGCGCTTTTTAGCCCTGCGCTGCAAAAATCGGCAGCCGCAGTAGCTCTTTGCCTCGCGGCCTGTTTGGAGCGCAGAAGATATTCGTGCATCAATAGCGGCAAAAGCAAATCGTGTTTGCGCACTGCGATCCTGCTTCGCCGCACCAACCATCGGCCTGTGGGAGCCGTATTCGGGCGGGCGATTTTTGCAGCGCAGGGTCAGTAAACGCGCAGCGTTTACATCATCATTTCAGGCGACAGGTGTCGCCTAGCTCCTGAGCAGGAACCATGAGCCCGCCCGAATACGGCTCCCACAGGCCACGGCCGTGCAAACCAAGCGTAGAGCATTTTCTAAGCAAAACAAGCAACTAGCCGGCACAAATACTGCGCAGAGTGCTATTAATTTGAGAGCGTCAATCGCGTGAAGGCGAAGGCGCATGCGCAATCCGCTCGCCGCCGAGCATCGTCACCTCTCGCTCTTGCGCCATCAGCTCTTCCAGTTGCTGCCGCCCCGCTTTGGCAATGCTGATCAAGCGCTCTTCATCTTTATGATGCGGCCACGTGGCGTCGATCTGCGCCAAATTGTGAGAGCGAAAGCGTTGCGCCGTCACATGCGCATCGCTCGGCGACAAGCCTAGTGCTTGCAAAGTCTCTTCAGCAGACAGCAATGCAGATTCAAACGTCTCGCGCTGAATCTGCGTTACGCCGCGCGAACGCAGCTCGTAGTAATGCTGCACATTTCTCGCGCGAACAACCAGCTGCAGCTGCGGAAAATGCTCTTTGCAAATATCCACAATTTCCAAACTCTGCTCCACACCATCCACTGCAATCACCAACACCTTCGCGCTGGCCGCGCCCGCCGTACGCAGCAAATCCAGCCGCGTCGCATCGCCATAAAAAGCGCGGTAGCCAAATCGCATCAGGCCTTGCACCTGCTCTGGATCATGATCGAGCACAGTCGCCTTGAAGCCTGAGGCAGCGAGCACGCGCAGGATGATCTGCCCGTAGCGGCCAATGCCCGCCACGATGATCGGCGCATGTTGATCTTCGCTGATCTCCGGCACGTCTGCCTTGCCGCAATGGGCAAAGCGCGGCATGAGAAATTTATCCAACAACACCAAAATCAGCGGCGACAGCAACATTGAAATCGCCACGGCGCCCACCAGCAGCGAGCCGGTTTGCGCATCCAAAATTTTGAGCATGCCCGCCTGCTGAAACACAACGAATGCAAACTCGCCGCCCTGCGCGAGCATCAGCGTAAACATTGGGCGCTCTTGAAACGGTAATTTCATGAGCTTGGCGAGGCTATAAATCACGGCAGCTTTGAGCGTCATGAAAGCGATCACCAAAGCGGCAATTAAAAGCGGAAAAGCGCTCAGCACACCAAAATCAATGCTCATGCCCACCGCCATAAAAAACAGGCCGAGCAGCAAGCCTTTGAAGGGCTCAATATCCGTCTCCAGCTCGCGCCGATATTCGCTCTCAGCCAGCAGCACGCCGGCGAGAAATGCACCCAGCGCCATAGAGAGCCCGACGAATTGCATCAGCGCCGCAATGGCAACGACAAGGAGCAGCGAAGCGGCGGTAAAAATCTCGGGTGTTTTGCTGCCAGCGATCCAGCGCAGCGCGTGACGCAGCAGCAGCCGGCCACCCACGATAATGGCGGCAATCACAGCCATCGCCTTACCCGCTTCAATCCAAGGGTTGCCGCCACTGGCCTCGCTCGATACCGCCAGCAACGGCAGCAGCGCCAAAATCGGAATCGCGGCCACATCTTGAAACAACAAAATAGAAAACGCCGCTTGCCCGCCCGTGGTGGGCAATTGGTTACGCTCACCGAGCACTTGCAACGCAATCGCAGTCGATGAGAGCGCCAAACCGAGTGAAGCCACCAAAATCATTTTCCACGATAAATTTAAGCCAAATAGGCCACTAGCCGGCATAAATGCTGCGCTAAATGCTATGAGTAAAATAGCAATGCAAGCAAGCACTTGCGCCGAGCCCCAGCCGAAGATGGGCCGACGCAGCGCCCACAAGCGGCGCGGCTCGAGCTCCAAGCCCACGAGAAACAACATGAGCACCACGCCGAATTCCGCAAAATGCAAGATGCTCTGCACATCGCTCACCATGCCCAATCCCCAAGGCCCGATGATGATGCCGGCTGCAAGGTAGCCAATGATCGAGCCAAGGCCCAGCGCTTTCGCAATTGGCACGGCAGCAACGGCAGCGCCAAGAAAAATCAACGAGTTAAGTAGCCAAGAGGAATGTTCCATATTTTCAATAGGTTGTTAGCAACGCATCAAAGGTAGAGTTCGGAAGGTACTGAGATTTGCACGAAAGACATTGAGAACTTCCGTGGTTTCCGCGCTCTTCTGTGTCTTCCGTGTTCTTCATAGTTTGCCAAGCGCTGCGGTTGACGTGTCAAATAGCTTCCAGAAAGTTAATGCGCCGCTTTTTTCCAAGCCGCCAATGCAGCCTCTGCATCACCGCGCTGCTCTGCCAGAAATGCCAAATTACGCCAGGCGCTGCGTTTTAGATGTTCATCGCCCAAATGTGCCGCGCAACCAGAGAGCAATTGCTGCGCCTTACCCCAAAGCTGACGATGCAAGCAGGCCATGCCGGCAAGGTATTGCAAGCGCGTATCGTGAGGGAGCTGACGCTGCGCTGCTTCGATCTTTGCGAGCCAATTGTGGTTGACGCTCGCGCCATCCGATGAAAAAGTCGCCTCCAGTGCCCGCACCACACGGATTTGCGCAGATTCTGCGAGCTGAGGATAGCGCTGCCAAATAGGCTCGATCCACTGTCTTGCCCGCTCGTGAAGATCAGACGCCTCGGGAGAGCCTGCCGAGAGATTGACCAAGCGCTGTGCGGCATGTGTGGCGATCTCTGCTTGGGCTTGCTCGGCCTCGGTGAGCGCGCTCCAAGCGCGGCTCAGCTGATCTGCATCGTGCGCTTCGCTCAGCGCGCTGATGCACAAGCTGCGCACCATGCTCATGGATGCTTGGGCAGAGAAGCCGCCGTGCTTGGCCAGCAGGCGTGCCGTATCCAAAGCCTCGCTAGGTTGCCGAGCCAATTGCAATGCGCGCAATTTGAGGCGCAGCGCAAGCGTGCGGCGCTGCGCGCCTTGCGACAGCGTGGCCAAACGCTTCAGCGAGGTAGACGGATCGTGCTCATCGAGCATCCAGCGGGCGCTGCGCAGAACCGTGCCTTCTTTGAAATGCTGGGCACTACTTAGCAGCGGCACATCAAGCGCTGCTTGCACCAAGCGCTCGCGCTCCGGCGCATCTTGCAGGTTTTGCGCCGACTCAGCGGCAATCAGCAGCGCCATGGATTGAACTTCTAAGCCATGCAGCTTTTGAAGCGCTTCGTCTGACAGAGACAGCGCATGCTGATGCGCGAGAAGCGCTTGCTTTTTCGCGCGCGCGAACCGGCCTGAGAGCAAATGCGCCATGGCATCGCGTAGCTCCGCGTGCATCGCGCTTTGCCGTTGGCTGTCACGCCATGCTTTGGCTTGCGCAGGCAGATCAACCAGCGCACTGAACGCCCGCAGCGCCAAATACAAAAGCACAAACAAGCAACTCAGCAAAAGCAAGACAAGATTGAGCGAGAGATCAATGCGATGCGGCGGCCAAAACAAAGTCACAGTGCCCGTGGACTGGGTGGCAAACAATGCAACACCCACAGCGGCAGCAAAAATCGCAAGAAGCCAAAGAGCAAATCGCATCACTTGGCCACGGTAGCGGCAGACAAGGTGGCCAGCGCAGACAAGGTATCGTCGATACGAGGCTGCTCCGCACTTTTGATCTGCCCTTGAATTTGCACGAGTAAGCTACTTGCTTGCTGCACGCTACGCGCGCTGGCATCAAAGTAACGCTCATTGAGCTTGGCCGCGCCTGCGAGATCGCTGCGCGCGCTGTCAAATTGCCGCGACAGCAACCCGAGGCGCGCATTGAGCAATTTGAGCTTGAGATTTTCTCGCGCAAAAAAACTTTGCTCAGGAGAAATCAGCGCGGCCTCGGGCGTGTCAATCCGGCTCACGCGCACCAAAGCGCGAGCCTCTTCTCGCACTGCACCCAGCAAGCTTTGCAGCCACTGCGGCGCATTGCTAAGCAAGCCTGCGCCTTCGCCCCTACCTGCGCCATTTTGCGAATGGCCAGCGCTGCCGGATACGACACGCGTGGGCTGCGTGCTGGGCATCGATTTGGAGGCGCTTGCATTGGCCACTGCATTGGCCAGCGGCATCTCATCGGCCAATCGCACGAGCTCATCAAGTTTGATCAGCAAGCTGGGTGTATCGGCCACATTGGCTGATTTCACGCGATCTACATCTTTGGCTAATGCTCGCTGCAATGGCGCCAGGCGAGGTTGCGCAGAGCGATTGACGCGCTGCTCGGCGCTGCGCAGCGCAGCCAAAAGCGGCTCGATGCTGCCAGTGAGATTGGCCTGCTGCTGAGCCAAGCGAATGGCTGAATCAAGATCGAGCACCACATTCTCATCACGAGAGCGCGACAAGCTTTGCATCAGGTCATCGAGTTGGCCGCGCTGCAGCGCCACTTCGTTCAAACGATTCTCGATCAGCGCCTGCCGTGCGGCGACTTCTTTGACGTTTTCTTGCGCAGATTTGGCTAAAGCGCGGCCTTCCACTGAGGCCGTAGTGGCGTCGAGACTTTGGCGTGCCAATGCCTCCTGGATGTTCGCGAGCTTGAACCACAAGCTACCGCTCACAGTCAACGAAACTGCGGCGAGCGCGATTAAAAAAAGTGTGATGCGCGATAGTTTTGCATGAGCCACCAGCTCTGAGGTACGCAGCAGCTCAGACGCGGCACTGGGCGAGGCTTGTTCAGCGCTTATCGCTGCAGGAGCAACGGAGGCATCAGGCAAATCATTAGGCATGCAATGATTTTATCGACGCGGCCACATCTTGCAGCGTTGGCCGTGACGTGCAAACAACAGCAAATCCGCGTTCGCGAGCGGCTTGCGAGATGCGTTCGTGTGTGCAAATGCAAATGCCTTGGCTGACATCCAAATCAGCGGGCAGATTGCGCACAGCCTGGGAGCTGCTGAGCAGCCAAATGCTGCCATCGCGCAGCCAAGCGCGGCATTGTGCCGTTTGCGCCATGCCAAAGCGTGGTGCGCGACGCTCGTACACCACTAATTTTTGCGCCACACCGCCGCTGGCCATGATTTGCTGCGCCAGCCAATCACGGCTGCTATCAACCGTTCCGATATCACGCCCGCGCAGAATCAGCACGCGGCTATCGCTAGCAATCTGGGCTTGCACAATCTGCCAAAGCGCCTCGGAATCAAACTGCCCCGCTTGGGGCTGGGGCGCATCAATGCGGGACAGCGGAATGCCTAAGCTGTGCAAACTCGCCACTGTGCCTTGGCCGGTGGCCCACAACCGAATCTTTGGATGCTCATTCACTATTAAATCAATAGCACGCTGCGCATATTCTACGCCGGCAAAGGGCCTGTTTGGTTTAAAAAATGCCAGTGCCGCAGGGCTACTAACAAACATCAAGGCAGAGAAGCCCTTCAAGCGCGTCCAGGCCAGCTCCAGCGCTTGCGCATCGTCTTCAGACTCTACCGCTGCGATATCGATCAACGGCAGCGCCACCGCCTCATGCCCCATATCGCGCAGCACCTTCAGCCAAGCGGCGGCCTGGGTTGCGGGGCGGGTGACGATCAGGCGAGCCATCTATGCCAGCAAACGCGCCCCGCTAGAGATCAGCTGGGCTGCTGCCCCTGCGCCCAAAGCGCGCGCGGCTTCGTGGGTCACCACGCCCTGGCTGCCTTGCACCCGGATCAAATGCCCAGCCGCATCGGGGTCGCCCCAAGCCGCGCGCAAGTGCAATGCATCACGCTCCCAAAGAGCAAACGCAGCCAGCGGCATCGAGCAACTGCCGCCCATGCTGCGGCTCACCTCTCGCTCTGCGCTAACCGCCAGCCAAGTGGGTGCATGCGCCAGAGGCGCCAGCGCCTCCACCAAATCCGTGCGCTGCGCCAAGGTCTCAATACCCAAAGCACCCTGCCCAGCTGCGGGCAACATTTGTTCAGGCTCAAAGGTTTGCGCGATGCGCTGCGCCATGCCCAATCGCTTCAAGCCGGCAGCGGCCAACACGATGGCTGCATATTGCCCCTCGTCGAGTTTGCGCAAACGCGTGTCTAAGTTGCCGCGCAAGGGCTCAATCTTCAAATCAGGGCGCAGCGCCTGCAAGAGCACCATGCGTCGCAGGCTCGATGTGCCCACGACGCTGCCTTGAGGCAGCGCGTCGAGCGATGAATAATGCGGCGAGACGAGCGCATCACGCGGATCCTCGCGCTCCATCACGCAAGCCAGCGCAAACTCCTCGCCCAGCTGCATCGGCACATCTTTCAAACTATGTACAGCGATATCGGCCCTCGCCTCTTGCAAAGCCGCCTCCAACTCCTTAACAAACAAACCCTTGCCGCCCACTTTAGACAGCGTGCGATCCAAGATCTGATCGCCTCGTGTCGTCATCGGCACAAGCTCGACGCTGTGGCCTAGCTTTTGCAAGCAATCCTGCACATATTCAGCCTGCCACATGGCAAGCCGGCTTTCTCGGGTGGCGATACGAATTTTCATAAATTTTAGGGTGGGGTAGGGGTGGCAGCAAGCCACCCGAAGGCGTAACCGTTTTGTAATGAATGCGCTGCGGCTGATGCTAGCATGAGCCACATGAAACCATCGATTGTCGCCCAGCCCGCCGATTCCAAAAAAGACAAAGATCGCCCCCTGATCGAAGACATCCGCTTACTCGGGCGAATTTTGGGCGATGTGATCCGCGAGCAAGAAGGCGCGGCCATTTACGAGATCGTGGAGAAAGTCCGCAAGCTCTCCGTGGCGTTTCGTCGCCATTGCGATGCACAGGCTGAGAGTGATATGAAGAAGCTGCTCAAATCGCTCTCCAATGAACACACCGTGAGCGTGATTCGCGCCTTCACTTATTTCAGTCATCTGGCCAACTTGGCTGAAGACCGCCACCACATCCGCCGCCGCGCCATTCATGAGCGGCGCGGTGATGTGCAAGATGGCAGCTTAGATGCCGCATTCGCTCGCCTCCGAGCCAGCGGCCACACGAGCCGGGCGATTGCTAAAACGCTCAAATCCGCCTTCATCTCCCCCGTGCTCACAGCGCATCCCACGGAAGTGCAGCGTAAGAGCATTTTAGATGCAGAAAGAGCGATAGCCGGCGTATTATCTGCGCGAGATGCTCCTGATTTAATAGCGCGTGATAAAGTATTGTTAGAAATGCAGCTACGCGCTCGCGTCACCCAATTGTGGCAAACACGGCTGTTGCGCTATACCAAGCTACAAGTGGCCGATGAGATTGAAAATGCGCTGTCGTATTTTGAAGCGACCTTTCTCAAAGAAATTCCAAGGCTTTATGAAGACGTGGAAGAGCGCGTGGGCAAAATTGATGAAGCTTTCTTCCGCATGGGCAATTGGATCGGCGGCGACCGGGATGGCAACCCCAACGTAACGGCTGCCACGCTGGAGCTCGCGCTTCGGCGCCAAAGCGAGACGGCATTGCGCCATCATCTGCGCGAAGTGCATTTCTTAGGCGCTGAACTGTCGACCTCGCTCATGCTGGTGGGCGTATCTCCCGATATGCAGGCTTTAGCGGCTCGCAGCCCAGATGCGAGCGAACACCGCAAAGACGAGCCCTATCGCCGCGCCCTGATCGGTATGTATGCAAGGCTGGCCGCTACCTTGCAAGAGCTCACTGGCACAGAAGCTGCGCGCCATGCGGCTGCGCCGCAGAATGCTTACGTCACAGCGGAAGAATTTTTGGCAGATTTGCGCACCATTGAAGCCTCTTTGCACGCCACAAATGGCGCGCATCTCATAGGCATGCGGCTTGCAGCGCTGATCCGCGCAGTGCAGGTCTTCGGCTTTCATCTAGCCACCATTGATCTGCGTCAGAGCTCAGACAAGCATGAAGAAGTGATCTCCGAGCTTCTCGCTACAGCTCGGATTGAAATCAATTACTCTGCGCTCGATGAAGTAGCCAAGCGCGAGCTGCTCCTTAGATTGCTCAATGACGCGCGGCCACTTCGCGTTGTGGGCGCACCATACAGCGAGCATGTACGCAGCGAACTCGCTATTTTTGAAGTGGCCAAACGCGCACGCTCCTCTTACGGCTCGCCAGCGATTCTTCACTACATCATCAGCCACACAGAAAGCGTGAGCGATTTGCTGGAAGTGCTGCTACTGCAAAAAGAGACGGGCTTGATGTGCGGCATCTTGGCCGAAGATGCGACCGCTGAATTGATCGTTGTGCCACTCTTTGAAACGATTGCTGATTTGCAGAGCGCGGCACCCATCATGCAGGCGTTCTACGCTCTGCCCGGCATCGCCGCCATGATCCAGCGCTCGTCGGCTGGTGGCGCATTGCCCGATTGCCCCGAGCAAGACATCATGCTGGGCTACTCGGACAGCAACAAAGATGGTGGCATTTTCACCAGCAACTGGGAGCTCTATCGCGCTGAAATGGCCTTGGTGGATTTGTTTGACGCGCTGAAAGCCTCTCACGGCATCACGCTGCGCATGTTCCATGGCCGGGGCGGCACGGTGGGGCGCGGTGGTGGCCCGAGTTATCAAGCCATCCTCGCTCAACCTCCGGGCACAGTACGCGGCCAAATCCGCGTCACGGAGCAAGGCGAGGTGATTGCTTCTAAATACGCCAACCCTGAGATTGGCCGAAGAAATTTAGAAACGCTGGTTGCCGCGACGCTAGAAGCCACTTTGCTCACGCCCACCCAAGCAGCGCCCAGCAGCTTTGTCGAGGCGGCACAAGCACTCTCTGCACATTCCATGCAAGCCTATCGCTCGCTTGTGTATGAGA
>JANMDU010000086.1:0-92833 GCA_031376455.1 Variovorax sp.
AACAGGCCATCCCAATCGCTGCCCCAAAGCAGTTTGATCACATTCCAGCCTGCACCGCTGAAGAGGCGCTCTAGCTCATTGATCACGCTGCCATTGCCGCGCACCGGGCCATCTAAGCGCTGCAAATTGCAGTTGACCACCCAGACAAGGTTGTCCAAGCCTTCGCGTGAGGCGAGCGTCAAAGCGCTCATCGATTCAGGCTCATCCATCTCGCCATCACCGAAAACGCCCCAAACCTTGCGAGCCGAGCAATCGAGCAAATTGCGATGCGTGAGATAGCGCATGAAGCGCGCGTGATAAATCGAGCTGATCGGGCCGATGCCCATCGAGCCGGTGGGGAACTGCCAAAAATCGGGCATCAAATACGGATGCGGATAGCTGCATAAGCCGCGTGCGCCATGCGATGGGGCTTCGAGCTCGCGGCGGAAAAAGGTGAGGTCTTGCTCGGTCAGGCGGCCTTCGAGAAACGCTCGTGCATACACGCCGGGGGCGCTGTGCGGCTGGAAGAAGACCAGATCGCCCGTGTGTTGTTGAGTTCGTCCGTGGAAAAAATGATTGAAGCCGACTTCAAACAAATCTGCAGCGCTCGCGTAGCTGGCGATATGCCCGCCCAGCTCGCCATAGGCAATGTTTGCTCGCGCCACCATCGCCAGCGCATTCCAGCGCATGAGCGATGCGATGCGCTCCTCCATCGCCAGATCGCCGGGGAAAGCGTCCTGAGCATCGACGCGCACGCTGTTGACGTAAGGCGTGTTCAGCGCTGGCTGCCATTGCACACCTTGGGCGCGCGCTTGCGTGAGCATTTGGCTCAGCAAAAACTGAGCTCGCTCTGGGCCGGCAGACACGATGAGCGCAGACAAAGCATCACGCCACTCGGCAGTCTCTTGTGGATCAGCGTCGCTAGCTTTGGAACTGCCTTGGCTGGTAAGCGCTACGGGCAACAAATGATGGGGAGCGATGGGTGCATTCATAACGCAAATTGTGCAGAGTTGCATGAAAAATGTGCTGCTGAAATGCGTGGATTCGATTTTTATATCAGCATAAAATGCTGCGATTATGAATTTAGACAGCATTGACTACAAAATTCTGCGTGAATTGCAGAGCGAAGGTGATCTCTCCAACGTCGAGCTGGCGCGCCGCGTTCATCTCTCGGCATCGCCTTGTCTGGCGCGGGTCAAGGCGCTGGAAGCGGAAGGCGTGATTGACCGTTATGTGGCGCTGGCCAATCCTTTGAAGCTGGGCTTGGGGCTGTCGGTCTTCATCAACATCAGTCTCAAAGAGCAAAGCAAAAGCGCCCTCGCTGAATTTGAGCGTCGCATCGCCGAGCATGAAGAAGTCATGGAATGCTATTTGATGACTGGCGACAGCGATTACTTGATCCGTGTCGCCATTGCTGATTTGCCAGCGCTAGAGAAATTCATCCTAGAGCAGCTCACGCCGATTCCGGGGATTGAAAAGATTCGCTCCAGCTTTGCACTGAAGCGTGTGAGATACAAAACGGCTTTGCCTTTGCCGACGCTGCATACTCTGTGAACTTAACCCCTTTAACTTTACTCAAGTTTGGTATGCAGTCATTCCGTTCGTTTTTCCAACCCTTACAGAAACAGTCTATTGCTCTGTTTTTCATAGCGCTCTGCGCAGTATTCTTGCCGGCTACTGCCCAAATTGGCTTAAAAAATACGGGCTCAGTCGTGACCACACCGCAGGTGCGTGCGGAGCTGTTGGCTTATGCGCCGGATGGTGTGGGCGTGGGAAAAAAGGTCTGGGTTGGTTTGCAGATTGCGCATCAGCCCGAGTGGCACACGTATTGGAAGAATTCTGGCGATTCGGGGCAACCGACCGAGATGCAGTGGACTTTGCCCGTTGGCGTGCAGGCCATCGATACACGCTGGCCTGTGCCGAAGAAGATTTGGATTGGATCTTTGGCGAATTACGGCTATGAAAATACCGTGTTGCTGCCTGTGCCGCTTGAGATTTCTACGCTGTTCAAGCCTGATTTTTTAAAACCTGATTTGGAAGTGAAGCTCAAAGCGGTGTGGTTGGTATGCAAGCAGGAGTGCATTCCGGAGGAGGGCGAGTTTGCACTCAAGATTCCAGCAACGAGCTCGACGGCGCTTCACAAGGCGGCATTCGATGCGGCCTTTGCGGCGCATCCGCAAGATGTGAAATCGCAAGCGACTGCGAAAATTGCGGGTAAGCAACTTGAATTCAGTCTTCGTGATTTGCCTGCTGCTCTGCGTGGCAAAAGCTTGCAGCTGTTTCCCGAAACGGCGGAGGTGCTGGACAACGGCGCAAGGCTTGCAAGCGAAGCTGCGCAAGCGCCGAAGGCAGCAATTCAGTGGACGCAAGCCTGGGCAGCCGATGTGTGGACAGCATCATTTCCGCTTTCTGCGCAGCGCAGCGCCAGCCCGGATGTGATGCCGCTGGTGCTCACGGTTGATGGCAAGACGGCTTATCGCGTCAACGCAAAAGTCGAAGGTGCGTGGCCCGCGGTGGCTGCAGCGGCACAAGTGCCGCCAGAGCTGGCTGCAGCTTTGAAAGCCAATGCGGGCGCGTCTGCCAAGCCAATTCAAGCCGGGGGAGATGCTGTCACTTCGCTGCTTCCCGCGCTGCTGCTGGCCTTGCTTGGCGGCTTGATTTTGAATTTAATGCCTTGCGTGCTGCCAGTGCTCGCGATCAAGGTATTGGGCTTTGCCAACGCACCGTCCCAAAAGGCGAGAGTAGCTGGCGGTGTGGCTTATACCGTGGGCGTGGTGCTGAGCTTTTTAGCGCTCGGTGGCTTGATGCTTGCATTGCGCGCTGGCGGAGAAGCGCTGGGCTGGGGCTTCCAGTTGCAATCGCCGCTTGTGGTCGCATCGCTGGCTTTGCTCTTCACTTTGATTGCACTTAATTTACTCGGTGTGTTTGAACTCTCCAGCATCTTGCCTTCGAGCGTGGCGACTTTGCAGGCAAAGAATCCTTCAGTGGATGCGTTTTTATCAGGCGTGCTCGCTGTGGCCATCGCCTCGCCATGTACCGCGCCTTTCATGGGCGCCTCGCTGGGCTTTGCGCTGGGGCTTCCAGCGTGGCAGGCGCTTGCCGTTTTTGCCGCGCTTGGCATCGGCATGGCGCTGCCGTATCTCGCAGCAAGCCTCGTGCCTGCGTTGGCCAACACGCTGCCGCGCCCCGGCGCATGGATGGACACATTTAAAAAATTCATGGCTTTCCCGATGCTCGCTACTGTCGTGTGGTTGGTGTGGGTCTTGGGTCAGCAAACGAGCATTGACGGCGCAGCGGCGCTGCTCGTCGTGCTGCTGCTAGTGGCCATTGTGGTTTGGGCCTTGAGTTTGCAGGGCAGAGCGCGCTGGATCGTCACTACTATTTCGATAGCACTCTGCGCAGTATCTTTGCCGGCTATCGCCCCAAATGTCTTAAAAATTCAAGATGCAGCGCCTTTGCAGGCAAGCAGTGGCTGGCAGGCTTGGGAGCCGGGAAAAGTCGAGCAATTGCTGGTGAACAATCAAAACGTGTTCGTTGATTTCACAGCGGCTTGGTGCGTTACCTGCCAGTTCAATAAAAAGACGACGCTCTCTGATGAGGCGGTGCTGCAAGACTTCAATGCAAAAAAAGTGCAACTCTTGCGCGCCGACTGGACGCGCCGCGATCCTGCGATTACTCAAGCCATCAATCAGCTCGGGCGCTCTGGCGTGCCGGTGTATGTGATTTACAAACCCGGCAGTGCCCCCGTGGTTTTGTCCGAAATCTTAAGCGTCGCGCAGCTTCGCGCGGAACTCGCCAAACTCTAAGCCGTCTATGTGAAACATTCAGGAGATTCATATGCAACGCCGCCAATTCGCCACTTCCACACTCGCCTCAGCCGCCCTGCTGGCCACGACATCAGCTGCATGGGCGCAAGCTACTGCAACAGCCACGGTAGGCCAAGCCGCCCCCAATTTCAGCGCCAAAGATGTCACTGGCAAAACCGTTTCGCTGGCTGATTTCAAAGGCAAAACAGTCGTCCTTGAATGGGTCAACCCCGGCTGCCCGTATGTACGCAAACACTATGATGGCGGCAACATGCAGGGCACGCAGACTGAGGCGACCACTAAGAACACCGTGTGGCTCGCGATCAATTCCACAGGTACCGATCACCCGGATTATTTAAAGCCCGCTGATCTCGCCAAGTGGATGAAAGACAAAAAAGCCCCGGCCACACACACGCTGATGGATGAAGACGGAAAAATCGGCAAAGCCTATGGCGCGCGCACCACGCCGCACATGTATATCGTCGACGGCAAAGGCACGCTCGTGTATGCAGGCGGGATCGACAGCATCCCCACAGCCAGCGCCTCAGACATTCCCAAAGCCACAAATTACATCAAAGCCTCGCTGACTGAGATGGCCAATGGCAAAGCCTTGAGCAACAACGTCACGCGGGCTTATGGTTGCTCAGTGAAATACAGAAGCTGATCAACAACTTCAGCCCGGCTAGCCTCGGGTGAATCCTGTGGCCGAACGCCCTGAGCCTTTGACGACGAGGGGCGGCACCTCAATCATGCCCATCTCATCTAAAAATTCGCTGGAACGCGCCTCTTCTGTAGGCCAAGCTTGATCCCAGCGCTGTGATGACAATTTCGCTTTCGCCGATTGCGCAGGCGACAAAGCAGGCTCAAAAGCTGTCGCTGGCCGGCGAGGCTCTAAGCGCGTAGCCTGCCAAACTAATTCTTCATCGCTTGCATGCTGCTGAGAATGTTCAGCAGCAGCATGCAGTTCAGGCAAAACCATTGCGCGCAGTGCATGGACATCGGGCAAATCATCGCTTGTCAACTGCCACACCGGAATCTGCGCCATCTCCAACGCCTTCATTTTGCGTTGCGTGCCCTCAGACATCGCTTTTGTCTTGCCGAGGTGCAATTGAATCACACCCAACACATCGCCATGGTCTGAGCACACCAAGAAATCCACGCAACGCCTACCTACAGAGCCAAACCATTGGTTGTAAGAGCGGTTTTGCGGCACGCTTAAAAATCGCGCCAGCGCGACTTGCGGCATCAGCAAACATTCAGGCAAAGCTTTGCGCAAATGCTTCAGCGTGTGAAGCTCAGAGGGGGTCAGCGGCCGCATCGTGCGCGGCTGCCAGTCTTCATTGCGAAAAGGCCGCTGCTTGCCTGAATGCACCACAGGCTGAGAGCGTTGCAGTACCAGCCAAACCAAGAGCGCCAGCACCGCCAAGATCAAGACCATCCATCCCGCAATCGCCGCAGACCAGCCCCAAGAAGAGATCATATTCATGGCACGTCACTCCCAACGCCTTGCTTACAACATTTGTTGCATTATGTGGGCAGGCTTGCAAGTGCAGGCAAGCAGCTGTGTGAAGTGTGTCGGGGTGTTATCCCCCGTTACGAGCCCTTGTGTTCAGCGTGAACGCTCGAGCCAATACCGACGCTAGGCAAGCAAGCTTGGTAAATCCGCCATGCTGGTGAAAACATGGCTTGCGCCCACAGCGCGCATCGCCTCGGGCGTGGAATGGCTTGGTGAATCAGGGCAAAAAGCAAACACCGTACAGCCTGCGGCCACGCCTGATCGCGCGCCCGTGGGGCTGTCTTCAATCACGGCGCAGCGCTTGGGATCAGCGCCCAGCGCGGCAGCAGCGGCCAAATACACATCAGGCGCAGGCTTGCTTTTGGGCATCTCTACGCCGCTGAAAATGCGGCCATCGAAGAAATGAAGCAGGCCTGTTTTGGTGAGCTGCAAGACGACTTTTTGGCGATCCGCTCCGCTGGCACAAGCGATTTTTTTGCCGTAGTGCTGCGTGATGGCATCGAGGCTGGCGTGAATGTTTTCAATGGCGTTGAGCGAATCATGGAGCGCTTGGTTGCGCCGAACGCGAAACGCTGCAATCCACGCATCATCAATCTGCTGCCCGGTATGCTTTTTGATCAACTCGCTTTGATCTTGCACCAGATGACCGATGAAATGTCCCATGCATTGGGCCTCCGACATCTTCCATCCCATGTTTCCCAGCATCTCACGCAGCACGCCATTGGTGATGCTCTCGCTGTCCACCAACACGCCATCACAGTCAAACAAAATAGCATCGTATTTCATGCTTTGCCTGCCTTGCCTTCTCTACGCTGTTCCAAGCTTTCAAAAGCAAAGCCTGCTGCTTTCATGGCGGGCAGGCCGCCATCGATGTGTGCAATGTTTGTCATGCCCATATCTTGCAGTGTTTTAGCTGTGAGCGCGCTGCGCCAGCCGAGGCCGCAAAACAGCACAAATTCTTTGCTCTCATCCGTCCAGATTGGCTTGTGATAAGGCGATGCAGGATCAACCCAAAACTCCAGCATCCCACGCGGCGCATGCAGGCTTCCCACAGGCGTGCCATCCGGCGTTTGCAGCTCGCGAATGTCGCGAATATCAACGAGAAGCACCGACTTGTCGGTTGCCATTTTCGACTTGACCTCGGCCGCACTGTAGGTTTTGACTTCGCGCATGGCTTGATCGACCAATTGTTGGCTGGATATTTTGAGCGTCATTGTTTTTTGTTTCCTTAAATCGGTGGGTCGTTGAGATGAGGTGAGCGGCTATCAAGCCAAGGCACGCCCGATCAAGATTTTTTGCACATCACTCGTGCCTTCATAGATCTGGCAGACGCGTACATCGCGGTAAATCCGCTCCACCGGAAAATCGCTCACATAGCCATAGCCGCCATGCACTTGAATCGCATCGGAGCAGACTTTTTCTGCCATCTCGCTCGCAAAGAGTTTGGCCATCGCCGCTTCTTTGAGGCAAGGCCGCCCGGCATCTTTGAGCGCTGCTGCGTGATGAATCAAGGCGCGCGCCGCTTCAATCTGTGTGGCCATATCGGCCAGCTTGAATTGCACCGCTTGATGCTGAAAAATCGGCTGACCAAAGCTGATCCGTTGTTTGCTGTAGATCAAAGCTGCTTCAAACGCAGCGCGCGCCATGCCAAGCGATTGCGCAGCAATGCCGATGCGCCCGCCTTCTAGGCCGCTGAGCGCGATTTTCAAACCCTGGCCTTCTTCGCCGAGTAAATTTGCAGCCGGCACGCGGCAATTTTCAAAGCGAATTTGCGCCGTATCGCTCGCATGCTGGCCGAGCTTGTCTTCAATCCGCGCGACTTCATAGCCCGGCGTTTTCGTCTCTACCAAGAAAGCGCTGATGCCTTTTTTGCCAGCGGCTTTATCTGTCACGGCCATCACGATCGCCACATCGCCGTTTTTTCCGCTCGTGATGAATTGCTTTACGCCGTTGATCACGTAATGCTCGCCGTCTTTTGTTGCAGTCGTCTTCAAGCCATCCGCTTGCGAGCCCACATGCGGCTCGGTCAAGCAAAACGCGCCGAGCATATCGCCGCGAGCCAGTGGCTTCAAATACTTTTGCTTCTGCGCTTCATTGCCCCAAGCCGTGAGGATGGAGCACACCGGGCAATTGTTGACACTCACCACCGTCGATGTCGCGCCATCACCTGCGGCAATTTCCTCCAAGATCAAAGCCAAGCTCAAATAATCCAAGCCTGCGCCGCCATAAGCCTCCGGCACGGCCACGCCATAGCAGCCCAGATCTGCTAAGCCGCGCAGCTGCTCTTTCGGAAAGTGATGCGATTTGTCCCACTCTGCGGATTTCGGTGCTATCTCAGCTTGCACATAAGCGCGCACCGCGTCTTGCACGGCGATATGGTCTTCAGAAAGAATCATGACAGATCTTTAGATAAAAGTGTGAGTTAGCCGGCGTATATATTGCGCGAAGTGCTACTGAATTTATAGCATTTCCAAACAAACTGCCGTTCCCTCTCCGCCGCCAATGCACAGCGTCGCCACGCCTTTTTTGAGGCCGCGTGCTTTCAAAGCATGCATCAGCGTGACCATGATGCGAGCGCCCGATGCGCCGATGGGGTGGCCGAGGGCGCAAGCGCCGCCGTTGACGTTGACAATCTCATGCGCGACGTTGAGCTCGGTCATCAGCGCCATGGGCACGACGGCGAAGGCTTCGTTAACCTCCCACAGATCAACATCTTTCACGATCCATCCAGCGCGTGCCAAGGCTTTTTGCGTTGCGCCTACAGGAGCCGTGGTAAACCAATTGGGCGCTTGGGCATGCATGGCGTGGCCAGTGATTTTTGCAAGCGGTTTGCAACCGAGTTTTTCGGCAGTGCTGGCGCGCATCATCACCAAGGCCGCTGCACCATCGTTAATCGAAGATGAAGAAGCAGCGGTGATCGTGCCGTCTCTCTTAAACGCGGGTTTTAACGTGGAAATCTTATCGAGCTTGGCTTTCAGTGGGCCTTCGTCGATGCTGATTTGCACGTCCCCAGAGCGATTTTTCACGGTCACCGGCGTAATCTCTGCTTGAAAAGCTCCCGAATTCGTGGCAGCTTGCGCGCGTTTGACGCTCTCAATCGCAAACGCATCTTGTGCTTCGCGCGTAAATTTATATTTCTCAGCACACTCTTCGCCAAACGTGCCCATCGCGCGGCCCGGCTCATAAGCGTCTTCTAAACCGTCGAGCATCATGTGGTCATACACGCGGTCGTGCCCGATGCGGATGCCGCTCCTGCCTTTGAGCAGCAGATGTGGCGCATTCGTCATGCTTTCCATGCCGCCTGCGATCATCACATCGACCGAGCCAGAGATGAGCATGTCGTGTGCAAACATGGCTGCGCGCATGCCCGAGCCGCACATTTTGGAGAGCGTCACTGCCCCCGCGCTGTTTGGGAGTCCGCCTTTGAAGGCCGCTTGGCGCGCCGGCGCTTGGCCCTGGCCTGCCATTAGGCAGTTGCCAAACAAAACTTCGTTGACTGCATCTGGCGAGATGCCTGCACGCTCCACTGCAGCTTTGATGGCCGCGCCGCCAAGATCATGCGCGACAAGCGATGCGAAATCGCCCTGAAAAGCGCCCATGGGGGTGCGGGCGGCGGAGACGATGACTATTGGGTCTAGCATGGTGTTTCCTAAAAATTGGCGGTTTGAATTGACTACCAAGCGGTTTAAAAATGACAATTTGCTAGCTTAGCCGATTTCTGGTTTTTGACTTGGGCATACGTGATTTGACGTAGCTTAAATATTCGCGGTGAGGCTAAGCCTGAGCCAGCCAACTGCGCTTGGGCTGTCCCACTGCGCGAATGTCCTCCGCGCTGGCCTTCGGCTGGCGCTCCCCCTTTATTTCGCTACGTGAGACAACCCAACCGCAGCTGGCAGGCTCAGCGGTTGGTTGGCGAGGGAATTGTCGATGTGCAAAGCAAACTGACCTAAAGCTGCAATTGAGCGAATGAAGATTTTCCGCGCACCTCACAGGCCACGGCTGGGCGGTTATCAGCTTGGCGATTTTGGCAGCGCAAGGTTTGAAAACGCTTGCGTTTTCTCGTTATCTCATGCGACGGGTGTCGCGTGACTCTTTAGCTGACTCATGAGCCTTGCTTATAACCGCCCAGCCGTGACCGATCTAACATAAAAGAAATCTTCCGAACACAATAAAAAAAGGCCTGAACCCAAAGATTCAAGCCTTTTCGTGCTCTAGCAGGCATAAAACCTGCGTAGAGTGCTATCAAAATGAGAGTTATTTTTGCATCATCTTACCGAGCATACCCATCAAATCATCCGCGCCGCCCAAGCCGCCTGCAGGCGCTTGGCCATCAGGTGTGAGCTTGTCAATAAGGCCGGGCAGCATTTGCGCCAGCATGCCGCCGGCTTCGCCTTGGCCAACGCCGAGCTTAGAGGCAATATCGCCAATTGCGCCGGAGCCGAGCACGCTGCTCAGTTGATCGGCACTAATGGGCAGGTTTTCCCCCTTGCCCACCCAAGAGCTCATCTGATCGCCCATGCCTGCTTGGTTAAATTTTTCCATCAGGCCGCCCAAGCCGCCTTGCTGGCTGCCGTTGGCCAGCATGCCTGTGATGATGGGTAGCAAAGCGGCCAAATTGCCGCCGAGGCCTCCACCTAAACCAGTTGTGGCGCCTGTCTGCTGTTGTCCGCCGAGCAAACCGCCTAGCAAGCCACCCAAACCGCCACCTTGTTGCTGTCCGCCGCCCAAAGCCGCGCCAACGACCGAGTCAAGTAAACCCATGATGAAACTCCTTGTGTTGAAAAAACTTGATTGTCGGGTGGAACTGTGTCGCAGGCAAGTCAGAGGCAAGTGTGCGTGCGAGGGTGTGGCAGCCAGCGCATACAAATGTGGATTTGTACACGTTTGTACACGTAGAGGTGGCAAGGTTTACCATTTCTCGGGAACGTAACCCACCGTGATATTTGCGCCACGAGCCACAACGGGGCGCTTGATCACGCTGCAATGCACCAGCATCAGTGCGATGGCTGATTCAGCATCCACCACAGTGGCTTGCGTGGCCGCATCCAGTTTGCGCCAAGTCGTGCCCTTTTTGTTGACAAGCGCTTCCCAGCCCAATGTGTTGATCCATTCGTGCAAAGCCTGCTCGGGTACGCCCAGTTTTTTGAAATCGTGAAAGCGATAAACGATACATTTTTCATCAAACCAAGCACGCGTTTTTTTGACCGTGTCGCAGTTTGTGATGCCATAGACGAGGGCTGTCGTGCTCATGCTGCGCTCTACAAACTATTTTTGCTAGGATGCGGCTCAGCAATGCTGTTTGCCAAAATGGCGTCGATGCGCGCCAAAGCCGCGATACCGTCGCTTGAGTAAGGATCAAACTCAGACCAATTGACTTGCCTCACAGGATCGACTTCGGCGAGGGAGATGTGCCCCATCGACCAATTTCTGTAACGCCTGCTCGTCACGCTTTCGCAGTGAATCATTTGCACATCATGGTGTCGAGAGTCAGCATAAATGCGGGCGTAAAGCTGCGTCACCATCCTTCTCTCGCCCTCCAAGCATTGCAAAAACACGCCATCGCCCTCGCAAAGTACGCCTGTTACATCGTTGGCGCGATTCCACTTTTGCGAGACTTGAAGAATGGCGCTCGTCTCTGAGGCGGTTTGCGCACCGGCGGCGGTGCTGACATAGATGATGCGAATTAACATAATGGAGTTCTGGCGATTAGGTAGGGCACTTTTGCCTCATGGCCTCATGATATCTCGCAGCCTTTGCTTTTGGATGAAAAGGTGCTTTTGGGGTGCTTTAAAGGTGCAGCAGCTTTGCTGAAAACAGCGAATGCAGCGCAGAAGTGAAACGACAATCTAGTGATCAAAGATTTGAACTCATGGCTGGCGTATCGAAGGCCTGCACGTTAAGCACATTGATATGGAGCTGGAGCGTACGCGCCTGGTGTAGAGCCGCTTAAAAAGCACATTTGGCGTAGATATTTTTTGCCCGGTGATCACGGTCGCGGGCATCCATGCCAAGGGCTCGATCTGCGCAATACTGGAATCCGTCTACTCGAAGGCAGGCTACAAAACGGGCGTGTATTCCAGCCCGCATCTCGCCAAGCACGGGATTTTTTTACCGTGTCGCAATTAGAAATGTCATAAAGAACGGTCGCATACATGCATCAATTGCGCGTGCTTGCTAGCCAACTTTGGCGCTTCAACGTTCAAATTTGATTTGGCTCGCGAGAAGTTGCCCAGTTGTGGCCTGTAATCGACCTTTGACCTCCACTTGCCGACCCTCCGCTAAATCAGCGAACGTACCGTTTTGGTAGACGATGCTTGCAGAGGAGTAATCCACCGTGATGCTGCGCACTACAAAGGTTTTGGCTACGCTATTCAATGCAGAGATGCTGCCAAACAACTCATTTTCGACAGATTCGAGCTCTGCTTCGTCTTCAATTTTTACTTCAGTGGCCGTTAAAACTGAGTTCAAGAGGCTGCCTTTGACTTCCACCCGCGCGCCCAGAACGATGCCGGTGGTGCCATCGGGATACAGGGTAGAACTTGTGGTGACCACAGAAACACCATTCACGCTGAATGCATTGATTGAGGTGAACGCTGTGATCGTGCCCTCCAGTTCGCCTGCGAGATCACCTGCTGGCAAATTCAATCCGTCTTGTGCAGATTGAATTCGGATTGCCGTGCGCGTGCCAGTGGCTGGCAAGGGCTGTAGGCGAACACGCACGGCCAACTCATTTGCAGGTGTAACGCGAACTTCGGCCGAGGCGAAATTGATACTCAAGCTGCCGATTTGGAAGGTTGTGCCGCTTAAATTAGTCACGCGCCCTGTCAATCGATACTCTGCGAGCCTGTTCTTGCGCTCGATTCTGCTGGCCTGCACGCTGTTGTTAGCCACATCAGTAAAGCCATGCACCTCTACTAAATCATTCACAGCCAATGCAGGAAGACCTGCCAAACCTAATTCAAATACCGTGGAAGCGTTTACCGAAACGGTTTGCCCCAGCACTGTGAAGCGATTATTAGCAAGATCAATGCTGTCAATGGGCCCTTTTAGTTCAGAGGCAATTGCGGTGATGCGGTCGGCAGTAGCGGTGGTGCCAGTCACCGGGGCATTGGTTTGAATCGCCACCACCACACCGATTTCCAAATCAACGCGAGATAGCGCGTTGCCATCATCATCTGAAATGCTTGCCGTGCTGTCGTCGTATCGCACACCGTTGACAATGATTGAGCCCAGCCCTGTGATCGCGCCCACGCGGAAGGAGCCTGTGCCGCCACTGGTCACGCCTGCGACCGAACCACCGCCGCCGCAGCCAGGCAGCCATATGCCGGCGCTGGAGCAGGCCAATAAGCCTAGCAGCGCTTCGCGTCGGCTGTGGGTTGTTGTGGCGCGCGGTTGTGAATGAGGATAAGCGGTGCTGTGTTTCATAAGAATCTCCGTGAAGTGCTGGACATTGAAAAGATCATGATTGCTCCTTAGGCGCAGCAGCAGGCATGGGTTGATGGAAGGAATACAGGCCGACGCGCATCTTCATATCTTGCGTGCGGCCTTCAATACGGTCTTGCTTGATCAGGCGATTAAACTCAACAGCCAGCTTTGCTAGCATCTCTTGCCAGATGTGGGAAATCACTTCCTTGGCTTGCTCCACTGATTCGCGTGATAACTCATCGGCCAACACAGCCTGCTCCATATGCTGGCGGCCATCGCCCAACAAGTTGTCCGTTGCAGCTTGAAGGTGATCGCCAATGTTGTCGCCCAAAAATAGCGTCATGCTTTCGCGGTCGCTGCGCGGCACAAAAGCCATCTGGTTCAAAGTAATTGCGCCGCTGTTGTCATCTATGCGCACCAGCCCCAAGCGCAGCAACTCTTCCAAAATCGCACGCGGATGCACGTCTCGCGTGACCGATTGCGCCAATGCATCAAAACCACCTTGCTCGCTTTGGCGCGGCAAAGCTCTGGGTTGCCCTTTGGCATCGCGCAAAGCAGGATCACTCACCCATCGCGTAAACACCTCACTGGCTGCAGAAGGCTTGTGCTCTATCGGCTGCGCCTTGTCCTGTTGCAACCGAGCGACCTCACGGCGCGTGAGCCCGGTCGTCGCGCTCAGTCGGCTTGTTAAGCGGCTTGACGCACCAGCCGCTGTCGCATGGGCTTGCGTCGCGGCCTCTAAATACGCGCGGCGAAGCGCTTCCTCCACACTTTGCACCATGATGCCGCTGCCGACACCTAAGCGGGCCATGGGCAGGAACAGCTTGGTGAGCGCCTCCATCAAAGCCTTTTGCTCACGCGCTTGACGGCTCGCAATGCCATTTTCTGTAGCGGCGGGTTGAGAAGTTTTAGTC
Source organism: Variovorax sp. (assembly GCA_031376455.1). Taxonomy (GTDB): domain Bacteria; phylum Pseudomonadota; class Gammaproteobacteria; order Burkholderiales; family Burkholderiaceae_C; genus JANMDU01. Next base: position 13,641 of record JANMDU010000086.1, read on the forward strand.
ATGAAGATAGTTTAAATGTGCTAACTGCACATTTAAAGCACCTGGATTGCAAGAGGTACTACCAGATGTAATTCAAGTCCCGATAATGTGGCCATGAAAGATTTAAACCAGTGGCTCGCTTATATCGAAGGCTTGCATCCAAAGAATATTGAGATGGGGTTGGAGCGGACGCGCGTGGTGTGGAGCCGTATCAAGAGCACATTCGGCGTGGAGATTTCTTGCCCTGTGATCACAGTGGCGGGCACGAATGGCAAGGGCTCGACGTGTGCGATGCTGGAGAGCGTTTATACCCAAGCCGGCTACAAAACCGGCGTGTATTCCAGTCCGCATTTAGTGCATTTTTTAGAGCGCTGCCGCATTCGCAATGAGAATGTATGCGCTACTGATTTCATAGCGGCTTGCGCAGATGTGGAAAGCGCTAGATGCCAAAAAAGCTCGATAAATGAAGGCGAAATCAGCCTCACATATTTTGAATTCACGACGCTCGCTTTTTTTCTCGTCATGTGTCGTTCGGTCAAGGCGGGACAGCTCGATGTGATGATTTTGGAAGTGGGCTTGGGCGGTCGGCTGGATGCGGTGAACATCGTCGATACGGATTGCGCCATTGTCACCAGCATTGATCTGGATCACATGGAGTATCTCGGGCCAGATCGCGAGAGCATTGGCTTTGAGAAGGCCGGGATCATGCGCGCGGGCAAACCAGCCATCGTGAGCGATCCGATGCCGCCGCGAAGCGTCATAGATCATGCAAAAAGTATGGGTGCTGATCTTTGGCGTATGGGCACGGACTTTAATTTCCAAGGCGATAAGCTGCAATGGGGCTGGGCGGGGCGCTCTAAGAGATTTAGTGGGCTGGCCTATCCAGCGTTGCGCGGCGCAAATCAGCTGATCAATGCCAGCGGTGTGCTCGCTGCGATTGCCGCCATGAACGATCAACTGCCGATCACAGCGCAGGCCGTGCGAAACGGCATGGCCTTTGTCGAGCTGCCAGGGCGCTTTCAAATCGTGCCGGGGCAGCCTGCGCTGGTGCTTGATGTGGCGCATAACCCGCATTCTGTGGCGGCATTAACGGCCAATTTGGATGCCATGGGCTTTTACCCGACCACACATGCTGTTTTTGGCGCGATGGCCGACAAAGATCTCACGCCCATGCTGCTCAAGCTCGCGCCTATCGTGGATCGTTGGTATTTCACTGATTTGCCCACGGCGCGTGCGGCAAGCGCTGTGGATCTGCAAAGCCGTTGGCAAACGCTTAATACCCGAGCCGATGCGCAGAGCGGCATTTACACCTCTCCACAAGCTGCCCTTGATGCAGCCGTCAAGGTAGCAGATGCAGCCGATAGAATCGTAGTGTTTGGCTCTTTCTATACCGTAGGCGGCGTGCTCCAAAACGGCACACCGCGCTTGGAAGCTAAGCATCTTTCAAAGAAATGAAGTTCAACCCCATGGCTTGGTTCAAATTTGGCAAACAAGATTCCGCAGCAGAGGCACCGCTAGAAACGGTGGAGATGATGCGCACGCGAGCCAAGCGCCGCCTGATTGGCTCGCTCGTGTTGGTTGTTATAGCGGTGGTTGGTTTTCCCTTGTTGTTTGAAACGCAGCCGCGCCCCGCGCTGGTGGATGTGCCCATTGAAATCCCGGACAAGGCCAAGGTCAAATCACTAACTGCTCCCGCGCCGTCTACGCCAGCGGCAGCGGCAAAGGTTGACGACAAGAGCAGCTTAGGCGGCAAAGAGGAAATCGTCGCTGCGACGCCAGCCGTGCCCGCGTCTGCAGCGGCATCGGCATCGGCGTTGCCAGCTATTGCAGCGCCGAAAATTATAGAAAAAACGCTGTCGGAAGCCACCAATTCAGCGCCAAGCGCTACAAAATCAGGAGCGTCTGTGCAGACAGCTGCTCCTGATTCGGCTGCAATTGACAGAGCCGCCACGCAGAAAGCTGCACAGGCTAAAGCAAAAGCTGATGCCGTAGAAAAAGCAGAAAAATCTAAATCAGAGGCCGCTAAAGCACAGGCTTTGCTCGACGGCAAGGCCAATGCAGCGCCAGCCTCCGCGCAAACTGCCGCCGCAAATACCAATGGCGAGCGGTTTATTGTGCAATTTGGCTCATTCGCCGATGAAGCGAAAGCCCGTGAAGTGCGTCAACGTGTGGAGCGTGCTGGTTTGAAGACGTATGCGCAAATTGCTGAGACGGCTGAGGGTAAGCGCCACCGCGTTCGCGTGGGGCCTTTTGCCTCACGTGCTGAGGCAGAAAAAGCGGCCTCGAAAATCAAATCACTTGATTTGCCTGCCAACATTCTCACGCTGTAATCGCCTATGCAGTTAGCCGCGCTGGATTGGATCATTCTGGCTATCTTGCTGCTCTCGATGGCGCTGGGCGCTTGGCGTGGCTTGGTTTATGAAGTGCTGTCCGTGCTGGGTTGGTTTGCAGCCTTCGTCGTGGCGCAGCTGTATGCCGCTGCTGTGGGCGAGATGCTGCCCATGACGGGAGCTACCGATGCGATGCGTTATGCGGCGGGCTTTGTGCTCACATTCATCGCCTCAGCCTTCGCAGCGGGCTTGGCTTCTTGGCTGGCGAAGAAGCTGATCGAAACCGTCGGCCTGCGACCGGTGGATCGCACGCTAGGTGCATTCTTTGGCTTGCTGCGCGGCGGCGTGATATTGCTGGCGGCAACGACCGTCGTTTCGATGACACCTTTGAAAGAGGGCGATTGGTGGAGGCAATCAAACGGTGCAAGCGCTCTTTCTGCCATCTTACGAGCCATCAAGCCGATCCTGCCCGCTGAGGTGGGACAATACATCCAGTCAAAGACGCTATCAGCGTCAAGGGAAACATAAACCATGTGCGGCATCGTCGGTGTAGCGTCTCAAGCGCCTGTCAATCAACTTATCTACGATGCGCTCTTGTTGTTGCAGCATCGCGGCCAAGATGCAGCGGGCATCGTGACGCAATTGGGCACGAAGTTTTATATGCACAAAGCCAAGGGCATGGTGCGCGATGTATTTCGTACGCGCAATATGCGCGCGCTGCCCGGCAATATTGGCCTCGGTCAAGTGCGCTATCCGACGGCGGGCAACGCAGACAGCGAAGAAGAAGCGCAGCCGTTTTATGTGAACGCGCCCTTTGGCCTCGTGCTGGTTCACAACGGCAACCTCACCAATGTCGATGAGCTCAAAGCGCAGCTCTTTAACCACGATCATCGGCATATCAACACGACGAGCGATACCGAAGTGCTGATCAACGTGCTGGCGCATGAGCTGGAACAAACCACGCGTGGCTTGCCACGCGAGTCAGAAGGCCGAAGCCCTCGTCCAGTCGCACCGGAAGATGTATTTGCCGCTGTGCGAGGTGTGCATTCGCGTATCAAGGGTTCGTATGCGGTGGTCAGCGTGATTGCAGGGCATGGCTTGCTCGCCTTTCGCGATCCGTTTGGTATTCGTCCGTTGTGTCTGGGCAAAAGTGCCGATGGCACGCACATGGTGGCCAGTGAATCGGTCGCGCTTGAAGGCACAGGACACGCCTTTGTGCGCAACATCGCGCCCGGTGAGGCGGTGTTTGTCGACGCGCAAGGGCAGCTGCACAGCGCGATGTGTGCAGACAAGGTGCAGCTGTCGCCTTGCATTTTTGAATTCGTGTATCTTGCGCGGCCTGATTCAGAGATGGATGGCATCAGCGTGTATCAAGCGCGTCTGAACATGGGTGAGACGCTGGCCAAGCGCGTGATCTCTAGCGTGCCGCCCGATGAGATTGATGTGGTCATACCGATTCCAGAATCCAGCCGGCCCAGCGCGATGCAATTGGCGCAATTGCTGGGGCTGCCGTATCGCGAGGGTTTTGTGAAAAACCGTTACGTGGGCCGCACCTTCATCATGCCGGGCCAAGGCGAGCGCAAAAAATCAGTGCGGCAAAAGCTCAATGCGATTCGCAGTGAATTTAAAGGCCGCCGTGTGTTGCTGGTGGATGATTCCATCGTGCGCGGCACGACCAGCCAAGAGATCGTGCAAATGGCGCGCGATGCCGGCGCGGCGAAGGTGTATCTCGCCAGCGCCGCCCCTCCTGTGCGTTATCCGAATGTCTACGGCATTGATATGCCCACACAAACCGAGCTGATCGCGCATGGCCGCAGCATGGATCAGATCAAAGATTACATCGGCTGCGATGCGCTTATTTACCAAGATGTGAGCGGTATGAAAGAGGCCATTCGCAAGCTCAATCCTGCCATCGCTCACTTTGAAGCCAGCTGTTTCGACGGTGTTTACATCACGGGCGATATTGCGGCTGGCGATGTCAAACGCATTAACTCAGAGCGCAGCAGCAATGCCGAGAATGCGGAAGATGCTTCGAGGTTGGCGTTGCATAACGCTTGAGTCATTCATCCAAGAAGTTTCTCCCGTGGCAACAAAATCTGTTCAAGCTCTGATTGACGATATTCGCTTCGTTAGCGGACTCAACCACGACATGATTGAAGCCGTTCGTGCCTTGGTCAAAAAGACTTTCAAAGATGCCACAGAAGAAGTCAAATATGGCGGCATCCTCTTTTCATCACAGATTCAGTTCGGCGGCATCTTCGCCTACAAAGAGCATGTGTCTGTGGAGTTCGGACACGGCGCCAAGATCTCCGATGAACACGGATTTCTAGAAGGTGCGGGCAAAGGGCGCCGGCATATCAAGCTGTACTCTGTTGCAGATATCAAAGCAAAGAAATTAGCGCACTACTTGCCGCTGGCACGCCAGGCTGCTACTGTGGCTTGAGATTTGCTCTCGCTATCGTAGCGACACAAACGGATTGAACACCTTCACGCCCAACGCCTTGAAATCCGCCACATTACGGCTTACGAGCAGCAAACCATTCGCCTGCGCAGTCGCGGCAATCATCGCGTCTTCATAAAGCGTATTCTCAAGTGCGAATCATCCATCGATTTGAGTCAAGCTAAGACAGCACCATGCGGCTTCGGTTTGCGCAATTCGGAGATGACATGGGTATCTAGAAGGTACATACACGCAGAGCGATTTATTTGTACGCCTGCGGCATGCGACGCTTTGCTTGGCCGCGTGCAGGCAATTGCAGCTCAGCACGCGCATCATCCGAGAGCAAAAGCGCTTTGAGTGTTGGACGCACAGCCTCGCTCATGCGCCGCCACTCCTGCACCGGAATGAGCACCGCTGCTTCTGCGCCTCGCTTGGTGACCAGCTGCGGGCCGTCTGAGAGGCAAGCTTCCAAAAACTCACTGAATCGCGCCTTCGCATCTTGTACAGCCCATGTTTGCATGATCATTTCCTCACTAGTCAGATAACTAGTTTTGCATATCGACTTCAATTTTTCAAGACAAGGCTGCGGCTTCGCAGAACGAAAAGCCAAAGATGTACAGCGCATTAACGCGAACCGAAGCGGCGAAGAGGTCGATGATGCGTCGCACTTGGCGCTACACAACGCTTGAAACTCAAGCCTCGCCGGTGCTCTGAGATTTCAAATACAAGCGATGAACGGCATCTTGCGCAGCGGCGCGCTGCGCGGGATCTGATGCACCAAGCTGGCTGAAGGCGGGGTGCAAAAACTTTTGTGCCACGCCGCGCGATAGCGCATCCAGCACAGCATCAATATCCTCGCCTTTGGCCAGCAGGCGTTTGGCGCGGGCAATCTCAGCAAGGCGCCATGCATCGCTTTGCGCGTTGAGCTGTTGAATCAAGCTGGTGCTGCCTTCGCTTCTGAGCGCAAGCCAGCGCAGAAAATCTTGTACGCGTGCATCCACGATCACCTCAGCCTGAGCCACTGCACTTTGCCGCGTTGCCTTTGCCGCATGCACGACGCTGGCTAGATCATCGACGGTGTACAGATACACGTCATCGAGCGCTTTGACCTCGGTCTCAATATCGCGAGGCACAGCCAAATCCGCCATAAACATAGGCCGACGCTTACGCAACTTGAGCGCACGTTTGACAGCCCCGAGGCCAATGATGGGTAGCGTGCTTGCCGTGCCGCTGATCACGGCATCGAATTCATGGAGCCGGTCGGGGAGCTCGCCCAAATGCATCGTGTCGAGTGCGGTATGGCTCGTCATGGCGGCGGGCGCGAGCTTGTCGATCAAAGTTTGGCCGCGTTCCATCGTGCGATTAGCGATCACGATTTGCCGGGGATTCTTTGCCGCGAAATGCGTGGCTGCCAGTTCGATCATTTCGCCCGCGCCGACGAAGAGAATGCGGATTTTGCTTAAGTCTTCAAACAATTGCCCCGCGAGCTTGACGGCTGCTGCAGCCATGCTGATGCTCTGCGTGCCAATATCTGTCGATGAGCGCACTTCTTTGGCCACAGCAAAACTGCGCTGAAACATTTGATGCAGCGTGCTGCCCATGGCGCCTGCGTTCTCGGCGGCATTCACAGCATGCTTGAGCTGCCCCAGAATTTGCGTCTCACCCAAGACCATCGAGTCCAGCCCGCTGGCCACGCGGAAGGCATGGCGCGCAGCTTCTACGCCTTGCAAAGTGTAGGTGTGACTCTGCAAGGATGCACTGCTCACGCCACCGTTGTTGGCCAGCCAATGCAAGACTTGCTCTGTTTGTGCACCATCACCTGAACCATAGATTTCTGTGCGGTTGCAGGTGGAGACCAAGGTCAATTCAGGGCGGCTAATCAGTTCGCTGCGAAGCGAGGAGAGGGCTGGCGTGATTTGATCAAGCGCAAAGGCGAAACGACCGCGCAGATCAAGCGGCGCGGTGGTGTGATTTATGCCTAGGGCCCATACACTCATTGCATGATTATAAGTTTGATGCGTTGCAAGGTGTTTGCGCTCTTGTTGATTGCGCGCAATGGTGTCGCTCAAACGCTGCCGACTGACAAAGAGACTCGCCTGAAAATGCATGTCGATGCATAAAATTTCAGACAAAAAGCACGTCTAGCCGGCATAGAATCTGCGCAAAGCGCTATGAATTTGAGAGTAACTCAGAAATCTCGGTATCTGTAAACCCTGCCATTCGCCGCGCTTCTTCATTGATCGGCGCACGAAGACGCGGCGCGGCATGCGTCTCGCAGAGCTGGCGAAAGTGCATCACAGGATCAAGCCCATCACGCTCGCAAAGCCAGCGATACCAACGATTGCCAATCGCGACGTGACCCACTTCATCTCGCAAAATAATGTCCAAAATATCGATGACTTTCAGCGCATCCGGCGTACCCACTTTGCGCAGCTTTGCTTGCATGGGCGGTGTGGCATCCAGCCCGCGAGCTTCTAAAGTGCGCGGCACAAGCGCCATGCGCGCCACGATGTCATGCTGCGTTCGCCAGGCCATGTCCCACAAGCCGGTGTGCGCGGGGAAATTGCCGTAGTCATGACCCATGCTTTGAAGCTGCGCTCTGAGCAGACTGAAATGATGCGCCTCCTCTGCGGCGACGCGTGTCCAGTCAAAGTAATACTGCGCTGGCATGCTTGGGAAACGCCACGCCGCATCGAGTGCGAGATTGATCGCGTTGAATTCAATGTGACAAACCGAATGCACGAGGCCGGCAAGTCCACGTGGCGTGTGAATTGACAGTTGCGGCACATCCAGATGGCGCATCAGAGATGGCTTGTCAGGTTGACCGGGCAATAATCGCACAGGATGCAGAACTTCCTCTAAACCATGATTTGCTACAAAATCAGTAGCGCTTCGCGCAATTAATTCGCCGGCTAGATGCACTTTTTGATCTATATCAATGGTTTCTAGGGCAGCCAAAGCCTTTTTCCGGATCGTCATGCATGAATGATAATTGCTTCACAGAGATATCAAAGAGAAAAATGAGTATGGCAATTTACGAACTCGATGGCAAAGCGCCAAAATTAGGCAAAGACGTCTGGATCGCAGATTCAGCGGACGTGATAGGCGCAGTAGAGTTGGCGGACAACGCCAGCGTATGGTTTGGCGCGGTGGTGCGTGGTGATACAGCGCATATCAAGATTGGGAAGAATTCCAACGTGCAAGATGGCTCGGTGCTGCATGCAGACGTCGGCGTACCGCTGCAAATAGGTGTTGATGTGACGATCGGCCATCAAGTGATGCTTCATGGCTGCACGATTGGCGATGGCTCGCTGATTGGCATTCAGTCGGTGATTCTGAACAAAGCAAAAATCGGCAAAGGCTGCATTGTGGGCGCGGGCTCTTTGGTGACGGAGGGCAAAGAATTTCCAGATTATTCGATGATCATGGGCTCGCCGGCGAAGCTCGTGCGCCAGCTCGATGAGGCCACCGTGCAAAAGTTGCTCCTTAGCGCGCAAACCTATGTGGCCAATGCGCAGCGCTTTGCCAAGGGTTTAAAAAAGATTTCTTGATCGTATTGAAGACATGTCCGAACTCCACAAATTTATTTTCGAAGGCCTGCCTGTACGGGGCGCACTCGTGCGGCTGACGGATTCGTGGCAAGAGGTTTTAAAACGCCGCGCTGCCAACTCGCACACCGGCGCTTACCCGCAGCCCGTGCAGGAGTTGCTAGGCGAGATGCTCGCTGCTGGCACGCTCATGCAAAGCAACATCAAATTCAACGGCGCGCTCGTGCTGCAAATCATGGGCGATGGGCCGGTGAAAGTGGCGGTCGCTGAAGTGCAAAGCGATTTGTCGTTGCGCGCGACGGCGAGTGTGCAAGGCGAGGTCGGCGTAGGTGCGCGATTGTCAGAGATGGTCAACGTGCTCAACCATGGCCGCTGCGCTATCACGCTCGATCCTAAAGACAAATTTCCCGGCCAGCAGCCATACCAAGGCGTGGTGCCTTTGCATGGCGATAGGAAAGAGAAGCTGGAAAAGCTCAGTGAGGTGCTTCAACACTACATGCTGCAATCCGAGCAGCTTGATACGCGCTTGATCTTGGCAGCGGACGAAAACGTGGCCGCCGGCTTGCTCATTCAACGCATGCCGCTGGAGGGTGCAGGCAATCTCGGTAAATCCAATGAAGAAGATATCGACCTTGACGAATCTTTCAATCGAATCGCTGTTTTTGCAAAAAGCCTAAAGCGCGAAGAGCTGCTTGGCCTGGATGCCGACACAATTTTGCATCGCCTCTTCTGGGAGGAAAAGCTGCTGCGCTTTGAGCCCCACGCCCCACAATTCGCTTGCTCGTGCTCGAGACAAAAAGTCGCCAACATGTTGCATGGTCTGGGTGCAGAGGAAGTCGAGAGCATCTTGACCGAGCGCGAAAATGTCGAAGTCGGCTGTGATTTTTGCGGTGCGCAATACCGCTTTGATGCGGTGGACGCGGCTGAGATTTTTACGCAGCAACTCGATCATCCGCCGGGATCGCAAAGCGTGCAGTGATTCACGCGTTTGCGTTTGTATCGTCACTGATCAGCTTGCGAAAGAGTTGATGCTCGCAATCCGGATCAGAGCATTTCTCGCAGTTTGATTGCCACTTTTTGATGGCGTTTGAGCCAGTAGCCGGCGTATTTATTGCGGCAGGCGCTATCGAATCGATAGTAAGGCTTGCTTGAGTCAGACGTGCGATGGCTTCAAGGGCGTGCAGCGTGCGATGCTTTCCTGAACCATAGATCACTTCGAATGCGATGCCTGCGTTTTGCAGCATCTGTCTGATGAGTGCATCAACCGGCGCTCTGACGTGTTCGCCATCTCGCTGAATACCGTCGGCCTGCCAAGGCATGTCTAAGCCTGTGAGGAGTGTGAGATCGAAGCTTTTTTGATACTGTAATGCGTCGGCTGTGAGGCTCGCGTCAGAGAAGATAAATTCGCTGTATATGGCAGTCATGAGCGGGGTGGTGTCAGCGATCACGATGCGCATCGGCGATGCAACGGCTTCAATGCGGTTTTGCTGAGTGATGGCGATGTGCGTTTGCTCATGCATGCGAGGCGTGCGGCCTTCTTTTTCACACCATTCACGCAGATATTCCGGGATGGCGACAGCGGCTTGCCCGTCTGCGCACAACAGCGCGGCAAGCTCGGCGGCTAGCTGGCTTTTGCCGGTGCTCTCTGCCCCGAGCAGCGCGATCTTCATGCGTTGGCTTTCATGACCTGAAGCCAAGCGCGCCAGCCAACGGCGGCCATCACTGCAAACAGCGCATACAAACCCACTGTGAGCCACAGACCTTTGTAGGCGAAGAGGCCGATACTGATGAGGTTGACGACGATCCACAGCGGCCAGTTGGCGGTGTATTTTTTGCCGAGCAGATAGGTGGCCGCGAGGCTCAGCACGGTGGGCAAGGCATCCCACCCAGGCACATCTGAATTCGTATATTTTAATAAAAAGAAGGCAATAGCCGGCATAGATATTGCGCAGAGTGCTATCAATTTAAGAGTGACGGGCGCGGTCAATGATTGCGGCTGCAAAGCCTGCCCATCGGTTGCCGAGCCGCGCAACCATTGCCACCAGCCCCAAATTGCGGTGATGGCGAAGAAGATTTGCAGCGCGGCTTCGGCGTAGAGCTTGGCATTTGCAAATACAAAGACGTAGAGGATGGAGCTGGCAAAGGCGAGCGGCCAGCCCCAGTGGATTTGGCGGATATTGCAGACCACCATGGCCACACCGAGTACAGCGCCGATCAACTCTGCCCAACTAACGGGCATGGCAAACAGCGAGAAGACGGATGAATTGAGAAATTCGAGCATGGCGTATCAAGCAGAAAAGCTCAATTGTGCCCGTTGCTTGGATGCAAACTTCTAGATGCAGACTTTGCAACGCGCAGAAATCCAGTGAATAATGCTGCTATCAAATTTTTAGGAGCACACCATGGCAAAAGGTCAACAAAAATCGAACAAAGAAGGCAAAAAGCCGAAGAAAGACACTTCTGCGCCCAAAGTGCTGACGGGCGAGCCGGTTCGCGCGACGATCGTGACATCGGTGATGCCGAAGGGCAAAGAAAAAAATAAGGTTAAGTAAGGCCTTGTTATTTTTGCTTGGTGCGTGGTGGTTCAGTGGCTTAGAAGCGAGAGAAATACTCGCGGGCCATCCAATCCGTTTTGTCTTGCGCAGCCTCGTATCGGCTGATTTCTTGCTGCTTGATCTGAGCAAACCATGCAAGGATATCTTCGCTAAAGCCTGCGCTTAGTACAGCACTAGCTTGCAAAGCAGCCAGCGCATTGGCCAAGTTAACAGGCAGCGTGGCAGAGCATGCGTCATCTGCGGGCGGAAGTGGCAAGAGACGCGAAATACCGTCTAAGCCGGCATGGATTTGTGAGGCAATGTAGAGATAAGGATTGGCCAGCGGGCATCCGATGCGGTTTTCGATTCTTGTGGCCGAGCTTGCGCAATGAGACTCTGCTGCGATCACGCGTAGCATGCTGCTTCTGCTGTCCACGCCCCAATTGGCTCGCGTCGGGGCAAGCGCGTTGGGCTTGAAGCGCTCGTAGGCATCTATTGTCGGATTAGCAAGGGCGCAGATGCCGCTGGCGTGAGCGATCAGGCCAGCGAGCCATTGCTGGCCTGTTGTGGAAAGTGATTCGTTACCATTTGGCTTGAATGCGTTGCGCCCTGTTTTCAAATTCACCAGAGACTGATGCAAATGCCAGCCGCTGCTCATGATGTTTGGGAAAGGCGGGCGGCACATAAAGGTGGCGTGGTAGCCGGCGCGTTGCAAGGCTTGCGATACTGCGCTGCGAAAGAGCACCATGCTGTCTGCCGCAGCCATCGCATTTTGCACTTCAAACACGGCTTCGACTTGGCTCGGACCGAATTCGATTTCGAGCGAAGTCAGTGGCAAGCCCAGCGCTGCGCAAGTGTTTCGCACGATTTGTAGGGGCTCATCAGCGCGATCTAAATGACGCTCAGAGAGCAGGCGGTAGCCGGGATGGATCATCGAGACAGCCGGTGGCAGGCCGGGCCAAGCGGCCAGCTCTGGATCTGTTTGCGTGCGAGGATCCTCGATCTTGTAGATGTGAAATTCAATCTCTAGGCCGCATCGCAAGTCGTAGCTTTGCTTCCTCAGCAGTGCTAAGGCTTTCTGCAAAATACCGCGTGTGTCCACCGCCAGCGGCTGCCCATCTGCACCCATCATCTGCGCCTGCAACCAAGCAGTGCGCGGCGCCCAAGGCAGCATTTTGAAGCTCTCAAGCATGGGCTTGACGATGAAATTACTGGCCTGCGCAAATTCGGCCAGCATCGGCAGATGCTTCAAGCCATGCGCTTCAAACACTTTGAAAGCGGTGCGATCACTCGTGTCTTTGAGCGCTTGCGTGCCTACCATGCCGATGCCGTTTTTTAAAGCGGCTTCCAGAGCACGCGGCATGATGCTTTTGGCGCGCAGCTCGCCATGCAGATCGCACCATGCGATGCGGATTTGTTCGATGCCTGATTCGCTGACAAGTCGCAGAATTTGATCGGCGTTCATGACACGATCCAAGGCGCTTTGCTGCGCTTAGCGGCCAGTTGCTCAAGCGCCCAAGCCTCCCACGCGTCGTTTGGCGCAAAGCCATCGACCGTGCCGGGTGGCTCTGTCAAGGCTTGCAGCGCAGGCAAAACCGGTAGCGCCTCGCCTTTCGCCGCCGCATCTTGCGCACGCGTGAGCCAACGGCGATAGAGCACAATGATTTTGTCGCTCGTGGCCAAGTGTTCTCGCGTTCGGTCTTGGATGCCTTGGTTGCTTTGACCCATGCTCTCCACTGCCCACTGGTCATGCACATTGATATCGTCTTCGCCCATGCCAAGAAACGTGCGAGTAGCTTGCTCTTCGGGCGAGAAGCCCCAGGCGTTGTGCGCGCCTGCTTTTGGTGTGTAGTCGGGCAAGTTCGTGTAGGGCAGGCGCTGGGCGCGCATAGCGCTTTGGTTGATTGGCTCGGCGTAACTCGTGAACACACTGAACCAATAGGTGCGGCCATCGTCCACCGGCAGATGCCACTGCGTGATCGTTAAAGTTTCTGACAAAGGAATGACGAAAATATGCGGAAAGATGGCTTGTGTCCTGCGAACGTGAGTCGTGGCATCGGACAACTCGCGCAACGCGGTAATGCGAATGCCTTGCCATGTATCAGAGGAAGTAGCTTGCGCGATGAGCTTAGGCCGATGCAGCTCGCGCATCACGCGCGTCATCGGCCAGCGTTCGCCCGCCATAGCGCCTGCTGCCGCGCTGCGAAACTGCTTGCCGCCTGCATTGCTGCCCATCTCAGCCAGATCAGCATCTTGCAAAAAGCGATGTAGAAAAGAAGGATGCGCCGGATCCATGCCCACTTCAAAGCATTGCAGCCAATTGGCATGCCACAGACCCTTGAAGGCGAAGCTGTGGGAGGCGGGGGCTGCCAAACAATCCAGTTGTGGCATCGCATCAGGCGTGCCATCACCTAACCATGCCCACACCACACCCGCTTTCTCTTGAACCGGGTAGCTGCGCTGCTTGATGTGTTGGCACATCGTTGAATTCTCGGGCTCGGCAGGCGTGTCGATACATTGGCCAGATGCTTCTCCACTGGTTTGAAATGCCCAACCGTGGAACGGGCAGCGAATGGCGGTGTGAGGAAATTTTTGAAGAGAAATTGGCATATCGCCGGCATGAATACTGCGTGAAGCGCTATCACTTTCATAGTAGCCTGATTCATAGCGTGCAAAGGCCAGATTCGCTCCCCGATGCGGACAATCCCGATCCAGTAGCGCCCAAGAGTCATCATGGTTCTTCACCAACACGAAATCTTGCCCCAGCGCCCGCACGGCTTTGATCAAGTGTGGCTGCTGCGCGCTGCCCATATCTGGCGCTAATCCCGGGTCAAACTCTTCGGCCAAAGCCACTGGCTGCCAAAAGCGCCTCTGTAGCAGTCCACCCGGCGTGCCGGGGGTCACTTGTGTTAATCGAATATTCTGTGCGTGATTCATGACTGCAATATTAGCAAGTGTGCCGATGAATGCTTGTTCGCGTTATCCTTGTGTCCACGACACTAATGACCTCGCCATGAAACTCTACAACTACTTCCGCTCCTCCGCCTCATTTCGCGTGCGCATAGCATTGAACCTCAAAGGCTTGCCGTTTGACTACATCAGTGTGCATTTGCCCAAGGGCGAGCACAAAAAGCCGCCTTTCTCGGACGTATCGCCCGATGGCCTCGTACCGCTGCTCGATACAGGCGAGCATCAGTTGACGCAATCCATGGCGATGATTGAATACTTGGACGAAACGCACCCCACGCCCGCTTTGCTCCCTGCGGATGCACTGGGCCGCGCTCGCGTGAGGGCGCTGGCGCAGAGTATCGCTTGCGAGATTCATCCGGTGAACAACTTGCGTATCTTGAAATATCTTGTCGGCCCACTGGGCGTTAGTGAAGAGGCGAAAAACACTTGGTACGTGCATTGGTGCCGCACAGGTTTGGAGGCTTTTGAAAAGCAACTCGCACTGCTGCCCGAGAGCGCATATTGCTACGGCTCTGCGCCCACGCTGGTCGATTGCTGCCTCATCCCCCAAATTTTCAATGCCCAGCGCTTCAACACACCACTCGATGGTTTGCCGCGCACCATGGCTGCTTTTGACAACTGCATGAAGCTTGATGCTTTTCAAAAAGCTTCGCCTAAGCATTGCCCGGATTTTGAAGCGTAAGAATTCCGAGCGGTGATTTCGTCTAGCTAGGATAAACAACAAAAATCTATGAAATTTTGAGCTCTGGAGGCATCAGTGATCACAAAAAGACAATTCATCACACAGACCATGCGCCTAGCCTCTTCGCTGCCCATGGGGCTTCAAGTAGGCGCTTCTTATGGACAAACACGCGCGAAGGACTGGTTCATGCCCGATGAGGCAGAGCGCCATACGCGCACTTGGATGGCCTTTGGCGCGAGCGAAAAAGTTTGGGGGCGCAAACTACTGCCCGAGGTGCGACGCAATTTAGCGACGTTGGCCAAAACCATTGCGCGCTATGAGCCGGTGACGATGCTGGCGAGGCCGTCTGAGATGAAATTAGCGCGCTCGTTGGTGGGCGCTTCGGTAGAGTTGATCGCCTGTGAGCTGGATGATTTGTGGATACGCGACACAGGCCCGACTTTTCTGCTGACTGAAAGAGGCGATAAAGCAGCGCTTGATTTGAATTTCAATGGTTGGGGCGAGAAGCAAGCCTTCGCGCGCGATGCCAAGGTGGCAAGCTTTGTAGCGGGTCAGGGCAGGGTCAAACGCATGACCACGCGCTTGATACTGGAGGGTGGCTGCATCGAGGTCGATGGGCACGGCACAGCCATCATCACGGAGAGCTGCGTGCTCAACAGCAACCGCAATCCCGGTGTCTCAAAAGCGCAATTTGAAGACGCGCTGATGCCCTTGCTCGGGCTCGACAAGATCATTTGGCTGCCCGGTATCAAAGGCAAAGACATCACCGATGGGCACACAGATTTTTATGCGCGCTTTGTGAGGCCCGGTGTGGTGATGGCGGGCTACGATCCCGATCCCGCATCGTATGACCATGCCGTAACGAAGAGGCATCTTGAGATGCTGCGCGCGGCCACCGATGCGAAGGGCAAGCGGCTGGAAGTCATCGTGTTGGATGCGCCCACAGATGTGCGCGAAGCCTATGCATCAGACGAGTTTGCTTCCGGCTATATCGGTTATTACGTTTGCAACGGCGCGGTGATCGCCCAGCAATTCGGTGACGCCAAGGCTGATTTGGCTGCAAAGCGCGCGCTTCAAAAAGCCTTTCCCAGCCGCGTGATTGAGCAAATTGCCATGGATGGCATCGCCTCTGGCGGCGGCAGTATTCATTGCGCGACGCAGCAAGAGCCTGCTTAAAAAGCGAGGTCTGCCAGCATTCACTGAGCCCTGAGCTTCTTCACATTGTCCATCGCTGCCATGCCATTGGCGCGTAATTCGGTGAGGATGGCGATTTTCTCGTGATCGTCTTCTTGAATGCTGGCGGTCATTTTGCTGAAGCCATCCAAGCGGCTACTTGTCATCCAGTGGCGTAGTTTTTTGTCTTGTCCCCAGCGCACTTGGTTGGCCATATTGCCCATGGTCGACGCGATGTAGCCTGCGATGTTGCGCGGGAAGGGGACGACTTTGCAGAGTTGGTTTTTAATTGTGTCATCGTCGTAATGCATTTCCACATAGGCGCAGACGGCTGCGCTGAAGCTGATCAGTGGTGTGCGCACGAGCTTGGGGACGATCAGGCCGGGTTGGAAGATAGCTGCCATTTCGTCTTGCGGGTGGCCTTTGTCTACGCCCGAGGCGGTGCAGTTAATGTAGAGCGTATTTGCAGGCATGCTGACCCGGCCATCTGCGAGTACCAAAGCATCCTTTTCAATCGCCTGTACTCGGCCTTTGCGGATGACTTGTTTGATTTGCCGAAGCAGCGCAACCTCTCCCTCAGACATCGTGGCGTAGTGAAACATGCGCGGCGTTTGACTGCGATCAATACGCAGCATCTGGCCGGAAGCCTCAAGGCGCTCAAACAGGTCATCCACGCTTGTGGCCTCGGCCAGCGCTTTCATTTGGCTTGCCACTCCGCCTATCGAATGCGCGAAAAACTCCTCTCCCGGCTGCGTCGTGATGCGGTTGACCAGCCATGAATCGCGCGGCATGACCCAATGAATGCTCTCGGGCGCAGCGCCGCAGGTCAGTAGCCAAACAGCGGCATCCATCGCCGTCTTGCCAGCGCCAAGAATACAAAAGTTTTTCGGACGATCATCATTTTGCCAAATCTGCGTGAGCTGTGTGGGCGAGGCGAGGCGCACACTTGTCGATACTTTGAATTTTGGCACTGTAGTGGCCGGCACTTGGGGCGTGAAAAAAGTAGCGTCTACCAGCTTTTTGCGCACCGTGATCTGCGTCTCTTGCCCAGAGAGGATGGATTGCACGCTCGCTGTGCCATTTTCTAGCCTCAAGTATTCGCTCATCGGCAGATAAGTCACCCGGGTGCTGGGCAGTAAGCTTTGCTGCATCACTTTGTGAAAGTAGCCCGTGACTTCTGCGCCGCTGGCCAGCTCATAAAGCCCCGCGTTATGCCCACCGGTGTCTTTGCGCCGCGTGCCCAGCTCCAGCGAATTCACGCCATAGAAAGCGGATGGCTGATGCAGCGCCACAAACGGATAAGCATCGTTCCAATGCCCACCGGGCTGCGCGTGCTTGTCCACGATCGTGATGTGCGCATCGCTTTCAGCCAAAAGTGTGTCGGCAAACGACAAGCCGGTCGCGCCAGCGCCGATGATGAGATAGTCTGTGTCAAAGCGATTCATGTGATTCTTTCGTGATGATGAAGATGCTAGCAGAGCGGCTAAGCGCTTGCCTACAATGCGAGAGAGGCTTTATGACAACTTCTTTGTTTCAACCCGACTGGCCTGTGCCGCCCCATGTACGTAGCGCTTGTAGCTTGCGATCAGGTGGGGTGTCTGATGCGCCTTTTGACTCGCTCAATCTTGGGGATCATGTGGGTGATGATGCAGCGGCAGTTGCCCGTAATCGAGAGAGATATGCGAATGCGCTGCAAGCCAAGCCGGTGTATTTAAAGCAGGTGCATGGCTTTGATGTGGTGAAGCTCGATGCGCGAACATTGGATGGCACGCTGGCCGATGCTTGCGTCACAACTGAGAAAAACCTTGCTTGCACGATCATGGTGGCGGATTGTTTGCCGGTTCTGTTTTGCAATCGCGAGGGCACGCTGGCGGGCGCTGCGCATGCGGGTTGGCGCGGCTTGTGTGGGAACGAAGGTATCGGTGTTTTAGAGCAGATCTTTAAGCGTTTTGAGCAGCTAGCCGGCATAAAAACTGCGCAGAGTGCTACTGAATCTATAGCAACAGATCTACTGGTCTGGCTTGGGCCGTGCATTGGGCCGTCTGCTTTTGAAGTAGGCGCGGAAGTGCGGGAGGCGTTTGTGCAGTCAGATGAAAACGCCGCTTTGCATTTCAAAGCAGTTGCAGGCGGCAAATTTTTGGGCGATCTTCAAGCGCTAGCTCGGCAGCGCTTGGCCAAACTCGGCATCAATCAGATTTACGGCAACGATGGCACGCAGCCATGGTGTACTGCTGGCAACCCTTCAAACTTCTTTTCGCACCGGCGCGACAAGCTCAGCGGACGCTTCGCGGCCAGCATCTGGCTGCACGCCTGAAACATTGCCAGCATTTGGCTCTTTTGAGGGCTCATCCGAGCTCGCATTCGCGCGCAATTGCGCCAGCTCCGCCACATCCTTTTTTTGCCGTGCCCGATTGCGCATCGGCGTACCCATGAGGTACATCAAGATGATGCAGGGCAGGACGCCGTACAGCACAAACGTGACGATGGCGCCGAGCACCGTGCCATTTGGGGCAGTGGCTTCGGCCACGCTCATCATGACGACGACATACATCCAAGCAATAGCGACTAAATACATGTTGGAATGCCTCGAAGGGTGGGTTGTTAGGGATGGAGTAGCTGGGCAGAAACCGCTAGGCTATGCCAGATAAGAATAGAAGCCATGACGAAAAAATTGTTGCAGTGCAGCAGAAACTAAGGGATACTCGGGTAATCCCGAATAGTTAAGCATTCGGAGTACAAATCAAAGAATTTGGAGACAAGCATGAATTTTGAAGCATTCGCGCCCATGCAGTTGGACGCGGCGGCTATGCTGCAGTTGCAGCAAGGCTATTTGAAGGATATGCAAGCGCTGGTGAGCAGTGGTTTGCAATCGCAACCGCAGCAGGTCACGGACCGGCGCTTTTCTAGCGAAGCTTGGGGCGCAAATCCTGTGGCCAACTTCACGACCGCTTTGTATTTGCTCAACGCCCGAGCCATGATGCAAATGGTGGAGTGCGTGCAGGCTGATGAGAAAACCAAAGCCCGTCTTCGTTTTGCCACGGAGCAGCAAATTGCGGCAGCAGCGCCATCGAATTTTCTCGCGCTCAATCCAGATGCTTTGAAAAAGGCCGTAGATTCGCAAGGCCAGAGCATCGCCCAGGGCATGCAAAACATGCTGGCCGATATGCAGCGCGGCCATATGTCGATGACCGATGAGAGCCAGTTTGAAGTGGGCCGCAATGTGGGCACGACAGAAGGCGCAGTGGTTTTTGAAAATGAATTTTTTCAACTGATTGAATACAAGCCGCTCACAAGCCAAGTGCATGAAAAGCCTTTTCTGGTGATTCCGCCCTGCATCAACAAGTTTTATATTCTCGATTTGCAGCCAGCGAACTCCATGGTGCGCCATCTCGTGCAGGAAGGTCATCGCACCTTTGTGATCAGCTGGCGCAATCCTGATGAGTCGATGAAGGACAAGACTTGGGATGATTACATTGAGCATGCTGCTATCAAGGCGATAGCATTCTGCGCAGATTCTATGCCGGCTACTGGCACTAAACGCTTAAAGAATTCAAAGATGCCGCAAGGCGCGATCAACGCGTTGGGCTTTTGCGTGGGCGGCACGATTTTGGGCACCGCGCTTGCTGTATTAGCCGCAAGAGGTGAAAAGCCAGTGGCTAGCGCGACGTTTCTCACCACGTTTTTAGATTTTTCCGATACCGGCATTCTCGATATCTTCATCGACGAAGACAGCGTGAAAAAGCGCGAGCAGCAGTATGCACAAGGCGGCCTGCTCAAAGGCCAAGAGCTCGCCTCTACTTTCAGTTTCTTACGCCCCAATGATTTGGTGTGGAATTATGTGGTGGGCAATTATTTGAAGGGCGAGACACCGCCGCCTTTTGATTTGCTGTACTGGAATTCGGATGCCACGAATCTGCCCGGTCCGTTTTACGCTTGGTATTTGCGAAATACGTATCTCGAGAACAATTTGCGCAAACCCGGTAAGCTAAACGTTTGTGGTCAGAAGCTTGATTTGAGCAAGATTGACATTCCGGCCTACATTTATGGCTCGCGCGAAGACCATATCGTGCCGATTTCAGGTGCTTACCAAACGACGCAAATTTTGAGCGGTAAAAAGCGTTTCGTGATGGGCGCAAGCGGTCACATCGCTGGCGTGATCAATGCGCCAGCGGCGAAGAAGCGAAGCCATTGGATCGGCAAAGAAAACCACTTTCCTTCAACGCAAGTTGAGTGGCTGGTTAATGCCAAAGAGCATCCGGGTAGCTGGTGGACCGATTGGTTTGCTTGGCTCAAACCTCACGCTGGCAAACTGATCGCTGCGCCACGCACCTACTCCGCCAAGCCCATAGAGCCTGCGCCAGGGCGCTACGTGAAGGCTAAGGCTTGAGCGAAACTAAAAAATGAAGAACACGGAAGACACTGAAACTTCACAAAAGACACAGAAAAAACTTCCGTGACTTCCGTGTAATTTCAGTGACTTCTGTGTTCAATAGACTTATTCCAACCAACCATCTCACCAAAAATTAAGGAAACATCATGCAAGACATCGTTATCGTCTCCGCCGCGCGCACCGCCGTTGGCAAATTTGGCGGCTCGCTCGCTAAGGTCTCTGCACCTGAACTCGGCGCGATTGCCATCAAAGAAGCCATCGCGCGAGCCAAACTCACGCCCGATCAGATCGGCGAAATCATCATGGGCCAAGTGCTCACAGCGGGCAGCGGGCAGAATCCCGCCCGCCAAGCGATGATGAAAGCTGGCGTCGCAAAAGAAACGCCAGCGCTCACGATCAACGCCGTTTGTGGTTCGGGCCTCAAAGCAGTGATGCTCGCTGCGCAAGCCGTGGCTTGGGGCGATAGCGATATCGTGGTGGCCGGTGGCCAAGAAAATATGAGCGCGTCTCCCCACGTCGTGATGGGAAGTCGCGATGGTCAGCGCATGGGTGATTGGAAGATGATTGATTCGATGATCGTCGATGGCCTGTGGGATGTGTACAACCAATTTCACATGGGCATCACCGCTGAGAATGTGGCCAAGCTGCATGGCATCACGCGTGATATGCAAGATGCGTTAGCGCTTGGTTCACAAACCAAAGCCGCTGCCGCGCAAGCTGCGGGCAAATTTGCCGCCGAGATTGTGGATGTGGTGATCCCGCAGAAGAAGGGCGATGCGATCACTTTCAATGCCGATGAATTCATCAACCGCAAAAGCACTGCAGAAGTCTTGGCTGGCCTGCGCCCTGCGTTTGACAAAGCAGGCTCGGTCACCGCTGGCAACGCAAGCGGCTTGAACGATGGCGCTGCAGCCGTCGTCGTGATGAGCGCTGCCAAAGCCGCAGCCCTAGGCCTCACGCCGCTTGCACGCATCGTGAGCTTTGGCACCACTGGGCTAGACCCCGCGACGATGGGCATGGGCCCGGTGCCTGCATCGCAAAAAGCCTTGCAACGCGCGGGTTGGAAAGCCTCGGATGTTGATTTGTTTGAGCTCAACGAAGCTTTCGCTGCACAAGCTTGCGCCGTCAATAAAGTGCTCGATATTGATCCTGCTAAGGTCAATGTCAATGGCGGCGCGATTGCCATTGGCCATCCGATTGGCGCGTCCGGCTGCCGCATTTTGGTCACGCTCTTGCATGAGATGCAGCGCACGAATGCGAAGAAAGGCTTGGCTGCGCTGTGCATCGGCGGCGGCATGGGGGTTTCCCTCTGCGTTGAACGCTAAGATTCACGTTAGAGTCAACAGCAGTATATTTTTAAGCGTTTTTGGCACTTAGCCGGCATAAAACCTTCGCTGAGTGCTATCAAATTTATAGTAATCTCATTCAAGAGGAATCATCATGAGTCAAAAAGTAGCCTACGTCACTGGCGGTATGGGTGGCATCGGGACCTCGATTTGCCAAGCGCTGCACAAGCGCGGTTTTACAGTGATTGCGGGCTGCGGCCCAACGCGTGACCATGCCAAATGGATCGCTGAGCAAGCTGCTTTGGGCTACACCTTCCACACTTCAGTGGGCAATGTCGCCGATTGGGATTCCACCGTGGAGGCGTTTACCAAGGCTAAAGCCGAGCACGGCCCAATTGATGTGCTCGTCAACAATGCCGGCATCACACGTGATCGCATGTTCCTCAAAATGACGCGCGAAGATTGGGATTCTGTGATCGACACGAACTTGAACTCCATGTTCAATGTGACCAAACAAGTCGTGCCCGATATGGTGGAGCGCGGCTTTGGCCGCATCATCCAAATCAGCTCGGTCAACGGCGAAAAAGGCCAAGCTGGCCAGACGAATTACTCCGCCGCCAAAGCCGGAATGCACGGCTTCACCATGGCGCTCGCCCAAGAGATGGCCGCCAAAGGTGTGACGGTCAACACCGTGAGCCCTGGCTACATTGGCACCGACATGGTCAAAGCCATCCGCCCCGACGTGTTGGAAAAAATCGTTGCGACAATTCCTGTGAAGCGCCTCGGCACGCCAGAAGAAATCGGCGGCATCGTCGGCTGGCTCGCAGGCGATGAATCCGGCTTTACCACCGGTGCAGATTTTTCATGCAACGGTGGTTTGCATATGGGCTGATGGGACATGCCGAGCCGCGAACCATGCCCACCATCTCTACTTTCTTTGGGATCATCATCAGGATGTGGCACGACGATCACCCGCCGATCCACATTCATGCTGAGTATCAAGGCTTTGAAGCTTTGATTGAAGTGCGTACGGGCTTGGTGCGCGAAGGTCAGTTACCTAGAAAAGTGGCAAGCATTGTGAAAGACTGGTGTTTGACGCACCAGTCTGAATTGCTGGACAATTGGGATCGAGCGCAGAAGTTTGAGCCACTGAACAAAATCCAAGGAGCTGATCGTGATTAAGATTTTAAGTTGTAAGTCCGCCAGCGATTTCATTTTAGAGATCAAGTTCTCTAATGGGGAAACTGGACATTTTGATGGCCAAGCGTATTTGGAAAATCGAGCAGGTTTGTTGCTTGAGCCCTTGCGTGAAAAAGCCTATTTCAAACGGGCATTTATTGATGCTGGTGCGCTTTGCTGGCCCAACGGATTAGAGCTCTCAGGTGGCCGTGTACTAGAGCTTTGTAAGCTACTTATTTCTTAACCTCTTCATCTTTCATTGAAATTTCTACGGCTGTGCCCACGGCAGGGCGTACTCCTCCAAGGCAATAGAAGCTGGTGCGAGCTTTGATAGAGTTCACGCTGAGGAATTAATGTTGGATTGGCATTGACGGTGAATGGTGAATGGTGACGAGCCCTTCCGCACTGCCCCATTGCAGTGAGCCCCTCATGAAAATTTTCAACGCAGCAGCGCTGCCTGACTATCAGCTTGAGTTGACCTATACTGACGAAAGCGGTCCAACTCCGGCAGCGACGACATCGGGCGTAAGACCTTCGCATGGTCGGTTCTCCTCGTGTATTCCGGTCAGTGATTATTTTTTTAAAATTTCGTTGGTTTCTCATGCAACGAACCTACATAAACGGCTTCAATAGAAAAAAATGAAAAACATTGAAATTGCAGGGCAAACCTTTGAACTAGCGAGCCGTTGGAGGCGTTTCTTTGCTTATTGGATTGATATCTTGCCTTTTGCTTTTTTGTTTTGGGTTCCGGTACTAAATCTCATACTTTTTGCATACCTTTTTGTTCGAGACGCAATTCCTCAACTGAACGGTCAAAGCCTTGGCAAACGGATGCTCGGGCTGCGGGTCATCAATGCTGAGACTGGCCAACACACTACCGGTAAATACGCGCCGGTTTTTTTACGCGAGCTGAGCCTAACAATTCCAATATTCAACATAGTTGATGCGCTATTTATTTTTTCGGGTTCTCAGAAACGAATCGGCGATAAATGGGCTAAAACGGTTGTCGTTCGTGACACATCCAAGTGGGATTGGTAAGGTTTTTTCTTCGAGATTCATATGTTTAAAAATTTTGTATTGACTAGTCTTGCTGTGATGTCGGCCTCTGCGTACTCTGCTAATTTTGAGACCTACCGGCCTCACCTTGAAAGCGATGTTCTGTGTGGGTCTTTTCCCGATACCAATGTGGAGTCGCATTTCAAGAATTTGAAAGCTGCTGGTGTTATCTCAAACAAGGCAAAAATTGGTGATAGCCCTTCTGACTGGGAAGCAATAAAAGCTGCACCTGGGTTTACGGCGTTTGGCCTGCCGATCACAGCAGTTCTGTTGTTTCCTGGATACCGTGCAAGCTCGCCTCATGTCGCACTCACTCTTGTGGCCACACCCAAAGAGGTTGCCGCTGCGATCATGGCGAAAAATGCCTTTAAGAATTCGAAATTTAAGGTTTCGAAAAACGGCACTTTCACTTCGTCAAACAAATCTAAAGGATTTGTATTGAGCATCCGTAAAGAGGCTGCTGGCACGGTCGTGTCATGCGATGAAAGCTGATTCACATCCGCAAGGTAAGAGTTTGGCAACTTATTTCGTCGTAGTTAATAAGCCTGCAATCTCTTCATAACCCAACTCAAGAGCCACATCGGCAGCGGTGTGGCCTTGGCTGTTTTTGGAGCTGCGATCTGCACCTGCGCCAAGCAAAATTTGTACGCCCTCTTGCCAGCGTTGGATCACGGTTTGGGTAAGGGCTGGGTTGCCATCAGGGGCGATGACGTTGGGCGAGGTGCCTCGTGCGAGGGATTGGCGTAGTGTGAGTGCATCTTTCGCTGCGATGGCTGAGAAAAGCGTTTGGCGCGAGAAGGCCGGCGAGGCTGCTCTTGCCATGATGGGTGGTGCAGTATCAGCAGAAGGCATCGACGGCATGGCTGATCTGGCTGCAGGCTCTGGAGCGGGTGCAGCGGCGACGCCGGAGGCGGCTTCTTGCATGCGTGCGCGAGTGGCCTCGAGTTCTGCTGCCGGTGCAGGGGAGGGTACAGGGGATGTGCTTAGCGTGGCCATCTCAGCGGCATCAGCTTTGGATGAAGATTGCGCAGCTATCTTGGCTTGGGCCTGCTTTGCAGGCGCATTGGCGGCTGGTG
The DNA here is from genome assembly GCA_031376455.1 of Variovorax sp. Lineage (GTDB taxonomy): Bacteria > Pseudomonadota > Gammaproteobacteria > Burkholderiales > Burkholderiaceae_C > JANMDU01. The sequence goes on from JANMDU010000086.1 coordinate 38,284, forward strand.
GCGAGGCAGATGCAATCGGAGCAGCGAAAGCAGCAGGAGCAGAGAGATCACGTGAAGGCGGCACTGAGGCAGTCTTCGATGCAACGAGTCCAGATGCTGAAGCAGATCCCGGTGCAGGTGCGGCAGCCGGCGCGGGAGCTGCTGCCACGACCGTTGAACTTGGCTTGGCACTTATCGCGGCATCTTGTTCTTCAGGCATGCCATGCTCGAATTGCCACCAGAGCAAGCCAGCAAGGCCCATCACGGCGAGGCTGCCCAAGGCACGAATGTTCCAGAAGCTATCGTTAGCCACTTCGGCGGCCAGGATCTTTTTTTCTGCTTGGTTTTTAATGCCTTTTGAGCCATTTGCCGGCATAGAATATGCGCGAGACGCTACTGTATTGATAGCAATTTCTTGCGCGCGTTCAGCGTGTACGCTGTGCGCCTTTGCAGCTTCAATAATGCGCGCGTGCAGGGCTTCGGGTGGCGTCTCAGGCAGGCCGTCGGGCAATGCGGCCTTGGCTTGCGCGTAGCGTTGCAGCAATTCGTCTGGAGGCATATTGGGCTTCATGATTGCGCCTCCAAGCGGGCCGAGCAGTTTGGGCTATCGGGTGACCAAGCCGCTAGGCTGGCTCTGAGCTTGCTGCGGGCATAACGCAGCCGGCTTTTGGCGGTTTCAAACGTCACTTGGCAACTTGCTGCAATCTCCTCCACACTGAGGCCTCCCTCAGCTTGCAGCAAGAAGGCTTCGCGCTGATCCTCCGGCAAATCTTGCAGCGCTTGCAGCAGCGCATCGGCTTGCTCGCGGCCTTCGAGCTGGCGCAATGGGCCAAAGCTGGAATCAGCGGCTTGATTATCCAGCCAATTATTTTGAGAATCTGAGAAGTCTTCTGTGCTGACTGTGGGCTTTTGCTTGCGTAGGAAATCAACGGTGCGGCTTCGGGCGAGCGTGAAAAGCCAAGTACGAAATTGTGCTGTTGGCTCACCGCTTGCGGCGTTGTCCACATAATTCGCGGCCTGCTTAGTGACGGTGATCCAGGTGTCTTGCATCACATCTTCCGCCGCCGCTGCATCGCGCAAAGTTTTCACAATGAATCTCCAAAGCGCGGTTTCATGCCTTTTAAGCAACACCTCAAACGCCGCAACATCGCCGCGAGCATAACGCTGCATCAAGGCGAGGTCTGTAGCTTCGAGGTCGGTACTCACGCGGCAATCATAGGCGGCTTTGTTTTCAGTATCTCGTGGGTGGATCGGGCACATAGCCCATCGGCGAGCCGGGGTTGGGGTTGGGGTTGGGCACGCTCTGTTGGCGTGGGCTGGGGATGACGCCCAGTGCCATCAGATTGGCATGGCTGTCGTAGCGAATGCGGATGATCTCGTTGGGTTGCGTGCTTTCGCGAACGAACGGTGTGCGGCTGACGACGGAGTGCTCGCGCTCGCCGTGCGCCGTGCCGAGTTTGGGCGCGAGCGAAGGCGCAGCTTGTCCAGAAGAGCGCTCGCGATCCGTACTGGCCTCTGCCGATGGCATGGCTTTGCGCGCTGTGCTGTCGGCACGCTCCATTGCTGCAGAAGGAGCGGGAGCTGCGGCAGCGGGCGCTTCTTGGCGCTGAGCCACTGCAGGGGATGAGTAAATCGCCACAGGAGGCTGCTCGCGAAACAGCGCCACGCCAATCACGCCCATATCGTGCGGCTTGCCCATGCGCTCGGCATAGCTATTCCCCGGCGATGCCGTGAACACAAAGGCCGCCACTTCCGAATCATTCTTGCGCCAGCCTTCAATCCCGTAGCGCTGCCCGCTTTCAAACACATAACCCGATTGCCCAAAATCTGCCGTCTCACCCGAGAGCACATTCAACCCATCGACCGACGTAACCGCCAACACGCGCAATCCGCGCGAATTGCGTACTTGTATCGAATACTTTGCTCCGGGTTGCCCGGCAATCCAATACTCACCACGGTGAAAATGCACCAGCAACGTACGCCCCGTGCTGCGATCCACCACATTCACGTCGGCTACCCGCCCAATGGCTAAGGCTTGCAGCGCGGCACTGGACAAAGCGGCGACGAGCAAAAATTTGAAAAAAGCACGATTCATAAAAGCTCCTAAATAGTTTGAAGCTTGTTAAACGCGCAGTGAAAGCAAACGGGGTTAAACCTTTTTCTCTTTTAGGTATTTTTTTGCGTCTTCTGCGAAACCTCTGCGTCTTCTGCGTCCGGATGTTTTTTGTAATTCTCTGACCTAACCCCCAAACACCCGAATCACCGCCCGCACAAACCCATGATCCGAACGCGAGCGGTCTTTGCCTTCTTGCAAATGATCGTTGAAATAATCCACCCGGCGTACATCGCCAATGCTAAATTTGCTGTGCGGCAAAAACTCTTCGCTCACAAAAATTTGATCCAGCACTTCCGGCGAGCCTTGATGCACATGACTGTAAGCCACATCGCGCTTCAAGGCCATCTCGCCTTGCACTTCATACGCATTCCAAAGCGCGGTGTCGCGTGCGCCTCGGTCATAGACCACTTCACCTGTTGCAGCAATAATTTGCGTCGTGACGCTGTGCGGGCCATCGTTGAAATCGCCCATGACGATCAGCGGCTCATGCGTGCGCTGCAGCACATCGGCCACGATATGCCGCATGGCCGCAGCTTCTGCGCCGCGCATCATTAAGCTGCGCAGCGTGGCGAGCGCCAAGATTCTTGGGTCTTCGCGGTCTTCCTGCGGCTCGCCTTTGGCATCCTGCAGAAATTTAGGCCGCTTGCTTTTCATGTGCGCCGTGAGCACATGCACCACTTGCCCGTGCTTCATGCGCAGCGTGGCTAGTAGAAGAGGGCGCTCAAATTTGGCATGCTCGCCCACGCCGGGGATTTGGATGCGCAAGCTCGCTGGGAAATCTGCAAAAGATTGGAGTTTTTCGACATCAAGCCGCGTGACGATGCCGACTCGCGGGGTGTTCTGAGCACCTGAGTGCGAATTGCTGGATTCGCCTGAGTGCGAATGGCTGGATTCACCTGAGTGCGAATGGTTGGACTCGCCGTGATTCGTCTCGTTATTCTCCGCCCCCGGCACGGCTACTGTGCTGTAGCGCAGCCCCGAACGAGCCACTGCCGCCTTGATCGCTGCCTCATCCCACACTTCCTGCACCGCCAGCACATCGGCATTCAAAGCCGCAATCCGCCCACCCAGCCATTCGGTCTTGCGCTCAAATTCATTCTGCGAATATGTGTCCTGATTCGCATAAAAAATGCGCCCTGGATTGGCCAGATTCAACACATTGGCAGTAGCCACTGTGAGTGTGGTGACCATGCGCTGGTCGGGCGGGGGATTTGAGTTCATGCCGCATTATGTGCGGACTGCGCCTAGTGGCTGTGTAATTGCCCAGAGAGCAATACCGTCTGCCCCACAGCGCCCTTACGCACTTGGCGCAGCAAAGCAGACGCTACATCGCTAGCTTGCACTGCGGCGTAGTCTTTCGGAATGAGAGGATTGAAGATACGCATCGCAGCGAGCGCGATCTTCTCGCCGGTGCGGACATGTTGATGCAAGGCTTCACGATCGCCGGCGAGGAACGATGGGCGGGCTAACGTAATGCTTTGGTAGCCTAGCTTGGCAATAGCATCTTCCATTTCGCCTTTCGTGCGACTGTAGAAAACACCAGAGCTACTGCTCGCACCCATCGCCGAGATGACTCCTAATTTTGTAGCGCCTCGCGCAATTCCAGCGCGGGCTACTGATAAAACAGCATCAAAATCTACAGCGCGAAAGGACTCTTGACTGCCAGCTGCTTTGATGGTCGTGCCTAAGCAGATATAGACTTCGTTGAGCCTCGGCAGAGCGAGCGCCTCTGCTGATGCCGTACCGAGTTTGGAGAAATCCACCACATGACTGTGCAGCTTGGCATGAGCCTGTGCAGACGGTTTGCGTACGAGACTGTGGATTTCGCGGCAAGCGAGGTCTCTCAATAAAAGTGCCAGTAGCTCAATACCCACCAGACCGGTAGCCCCCGCGATCAGAGCTACCGCCCCCGCCCCCGTTTCGCGATCCGCCGCCGCCATTGTTTCCGCGTGATTCGCCGAATGAATTGCCATTTGACTTACCTCCAAAACCACCACCTGAACCGCCTCCACTACCGCCACTACCGGAACGACCGCGATTTCCACCACCGCCGCCTCCACCATTAGGCGTGCGTCCACGACTTGCAAAGCCATCTACGCCGGTGCGCATGGGATCAGGTTGAGCACCGCCCGAGCGTGGGCTGTGTGCGGGTGCGTGTGAAGCAGAGCGCGAAGGTGCGCGAGCTGGCGCGCCACCAGAACGTGAGCCTGCGCTGCCTGCGTTACGTCCACCTCCACCTCCACTGCTACCACCGCGTCCACCACCTGTAGCCCGCTCACCCTCTTTGCGTGTATTGATCCGCTGCATCATCTCGCGGCGCGCATTCTTGCCAGCCGCAGACATTTCTTCGCGGCTAGGTGCTTTGCCAGCGCCGCCCCAAATCACTTGCCGGCCCATCGCCATCGGCTCGGCTTTCTCGCCTTGGACGGGGCCGAATTCAGGCATATCTTCGCGGGGGATGCGCTGCTTGGTGAATTTCTCGATGTCTTGCATGAAACCTTCTTCATCCAAACACACGAGGCTCACGGCATAGCCATCTTTGCCAGCGCGGCCTGTTCGGCCAATGCGGTGGACATAGTCTTCGCTCACGTTAGGAATTTCATAATTCACCACATGCGGCAACTCGTCAATATCAATGCCGCGCGCGGCAATATCAGTCGCTACCAAGGCGCGCAATTTGCCGCTTTTAAATTCTGCCAAGGCTTGCGTGCGAGCGCTTTGGCTTTTGTTGCCATGCAAGGCCATGGCGCTGATACCTTGCTTTTCTAAATAAGCGGCCACATCGTTCGCACCGAATTTCGTGCGCGTGAAAGCGAGCACTTGATTCCAGTCGTTCTTCAAAATGATGTGTGCCAAGGCTTGCTTCTTTTTATCACGGCTGATCAAGCTCCAGCTTTGCGTGATGCGCTGTACCGTAGAGTTGGCTGGCGTGACTTGAATCAATCTCGGATTCGTCAAAAAGCTCTGCGCGAGCTGTTTGATATCGTCGCTGAACGTGGCAGAAAACAGCAACGTTTGGCGCTGTTTCGGCAAATGCACGAGGATTTTGCGAATGTCGTGAATGAAGCCCATATCGAGCATGCGATCCGCTTCATCAAGCACGAGCATTTGCACGGTGCCCAAATCAAGTACGCCTTGGCCAACCAGATCGAGCAAGCGACCGGGTGTCGCCACCAAAATATCCACGCCACGGCGCAACTGAGAAATCTGCGGGTTCATGCCCACGCCGCCAAAGATCACGGCGGATTTAAGTTGCAAATACTTGCCGTAAGTCTTGATGCTTTCATCAATCTGTGCAGCCAGCTCGCGTGTGGGCGTGAGAATCAGGGCACGCACGCCGGGGTTGCCAAATTTATTGGTGGCGCTGCGGCCAAAAGAGAGGCGGTGCAGTAAGGGAAGGGTGAAAGCAGCGGTTTTACCCGTGCCAGTTTGCGCTCCACCGAGTAAATCAGTGCCCGTCATCACCAGCGGAATCGCTTGCGCTTGAATCGGGGTGGGTGAGGTGTAGCCCTCTTCGTGTACAGCCTTCAACAGGGCAGGGGCCAAGCCCAGATCATCAAATGTCATTAGAGAAAAATTTCAAAACGAACCCGACCAAAATTAAAACTTAGCGGGTGTTTGCGTCAGCTAGCGTAAGTAGCGAGAAAGGCTGAAACCACATCGACGCGGAGGGATTTCAGAAGCCAGCATTGCGCTGTGCGTAGATAAATTATCTCACGAATTGGTGAACCTAAAGTTTTGCTCACACCGACATTGCGTAAGAAAACACTTCGCTGAGACGACAACTGAACATGAATATATCTATCTTCCTTGCATTGCCACATGATGCGGCGCACAAAGCGGCGCGCGCGCTCGTGATGGCTTTAGGCTTGATTCCTAAGCCAATCCAAGACAATGCGCAAGCCCTGTTGCATTTGCAGGCGGAGATGCAACAGCAGCCGCAAGCTGCGGCTTTGCTGGATTTGGGCAGCTTGCCATCTGCTTTCAGGCATCTACCAGATTTGGCTCGGAAGCTGCCCGATGACGTGCGTCGTCGGGTGATTTTGTTTCGTCATGAGCAAGGGCCCGTGTGGCCATCCGATCAAGCATGGGCGCGTGATCTAGGCTTTGGAGGCTTGTTTGCTGAAATCGACGCGGCGAGTATCCTGACCGACCATGCGGCGCTTCCTGTATTGCTGGCGGAACTGGCGCAATGCTTGCCCCTACCCGCGAACAAGCTTGCGCAATATTTCGCTGCATTGTCGGCCAAACCTGATCCACTGTCGCTGCGCGGATTGATTCGGGCGCAATGCAACCGCGATGCAGAATCGCTGGCGCAGGTGATGTCTTCGGGTGTGAAGTCTTTGGATCGCAGCTATCGCATGTCAAGTTACAGCGCCTGCTTTTTAGGGGATGAGGCGGTGCAATGGCTTCGCGCGCAATACCGCTGTAGCACGCACATCGCAGTGCAGATCGGTCAGGCACTTCAAACACTGGGGCTTATCCACCATGTCGTACACGAGCATGTGTTTGACAACCTGCCATTTTTCTTTCGACTGGATGCAACGGCCAATACATCTCAGATGCATCTCGGGCAATTGATCGAGGCGCTGAGCGGCCGCGGCGGGCTTGAAATTACAGATCGCAGCTATTTGGGCAAGTTGTATGCGCAATGTTGGGTTGCGCAAGAAGCCGTGAGTTGGCTTTGCAGCACCTATCGCTTGCCGCGCTACGAGGCAGAGAATCTTCTCAATCGGTTGCTAAGTTACGGCTTGATTGAACACGTCACACAAGCACATCGCGTGAAAGATGCCAACTTGTTTTTTCGCTTTCGCTAACAAAGCCAACGATCACCGCAAACGGAAACGGTGGTTAGACAAATTTTGGCGCACGTTTTTCTAAAAATGCCGTGATCCCTTCGCCGCCATTGGCGTGATGGAGATTCTTAACGAACGCATCTCGTTCGGCGCTAAGGTGCATATCTAGGCTGCGCTCGGATGCATCTGCAGTCAGTTCTTTGATGCTAGCAAGTACATTGGGGGCGCGAGCAGCCAGCTTTTCGGCGAGTTGAAGGGCGGCGTGTAGGGCATGGCCTTTGTCCGTCAGTTGGTTGACGACGCCAAGGCTATGCAAGCGCTCAGCGCCGATTCTGTCTCCAGTCAGAAGCAGCTCGGTGGCAAGTTGGCGCGGGAGTTGGCGAGCCAGCTGCCAGCTGCCGCCGCCATCGGGCGAGAGCCCGACGGTGCTGTAAGCCATCAAGAAAATCGCTTCTCTGCTGGCGACGATCATGTCGCAGGCCAGCGCAAGCGAGAAGCCCGCGCCTGCAGCCGCTCCTTCAACTGCCGCGATCACTGGCTTGCGGCAGGCTCGGATAGCTTCGATCCAAGCATGCAGGCCATCAATGCTGTCTGCTTGTACTTGTGGGGGTTGTGTTCGGTTGTACTGCAGGCGCTGCAAATTGCCGCCTGCGCAAAATGTTTCGCCTTCGCCGGTAATGACCACCGCCCTCACATCGCGGCTAGCGTCCGCGTGATTGATGGCTTCAATGCCAGCAGCATAGATGCCTGGGCTGAGTGCATTGCGTAGCGTGGGGTTAGAGATCGTGAGCAGCTTGATCTGCGCGGCTTCTCCAACATGGCTGGCTTTGATTTCTCCGTCGGGGAAATTTGGTTCTTGGCGCATGGCAAATTCACGGTTCTTTATGCAACAAGCTCAGTCCAAGAGCACCCCGCCTGCGCAGCCAAGGGCTGGCGCGATAGCGCGGATCGCCATAGACAGTTTGCATATTGACTAACACCTCTAAGACGCTCGCACCACCCACGCCATTGCCCATCGCTAAAGGGCCAGTGGGATAGCCTAAGCCGAGTTGCACGGCGGTGTCTAAATCTTGCGGCGTGCAAATCTGCTGTTGGCACATGTCGCAGGCGATGTTCACAATCGTTGAGACGACCCGCTGCGTGACAAAACCCGCACTGTCGCGGAGGGTGCTGACTGGCTTGCCATCGCTGCTAAAAATCGCAGCCGCAGCAGCGAGCATGTCAGCGCGCACAGCAGGGTTGCCCATGATCACGCGGCGCTTTGTGACGACATCGTCGATCAGCATATCGATACCCACCGTGCGCGCCGGGTCGTATCGCTCAAACACTGCCACAGTCGTCACATCCCAGCCCAGTGGCGCAACGATGGTTAAAGCATGAAGAGATGGGCTTTGCCCCGTTTCGATTTTGGCGCCTAGCTTATGCAGTAATTCGAGCAGGGGGACGCGGCGAGCAGCGTTGGGCGAGACCCATACAGCAGGCCATTCGTTCTTTTTAATTGCTATTAATTCAATAGCGCTTTGCGCAGTATTTATGCCGGCTACCTGCTGTTTTCCATCTGAATAATCGTAAAAACCTGCTTTCGTCTTGCGCCCGAGCACGCCGCCGGCCAAGCGCTGAGCGGTGATCACGCTGGGGCGATAGCGCGGCTCATCAAAATACTGGCGATACACCGATTCCATCACAGGATGCGATACATCGAGCCCGGTCAAATCCATCAGTTCGAATGGCCCGAGCTTGAAGCCCACTTGGTCTTTCAAAATCGCATCAATCGTTGCAAAATCAGCCACGCCCTCAGCCACAATGCGCAGTGCTTCTGTGCCATAGCCTCTGCCAGCGTGATTCACGATAAATCCGGGTGTATCAGAGGCCATCACCGGCGTGTGCCCCATTTGGCGCGTGAGCTCCGTCAATTTTTTGCAAATATCAGGAGAAGTTTTCAAGCCCGGTATGACTTCAACAACCTTCATCAAAGGCACAGGATTAAAGAAGTGGTAGCCAGCAAAACGCTCGGGTTTTGAAAGCGCTGAAGCGATTGCTGTGATGGATAAAGAGGATGTATTCGAGGCGAGGATGCAACGATCTGATAGCAAAGTCTCTAGTTGCTGAAAAAGTGCTTGTTTGACTTCTAATTTCTCAATAATCGCTTCGATCACTAAGTCACACATCTTCAAGTCTTCTAGCGCAGCGCAGGGCTGAACGCGTGCTGTGTATTGCGCCACTTGCTCCGTGGAAAGGCGCTCTTTGTCGAGTAGCTTGCCCCATGTCGTCAGCAATGCATCGCGTGCCTTCGAGGCCGCGTCAGAAGCTGTATCAAAAAGTAGCACCTGAGCGCCCGCTTGCGCTGCAATTTGAGCAATGCCCCGACCCATTGCGCCAGTGCCAACGACGCCTATCTGTGGAAATACGCAGTTCATGGTAGGCATTATCGCTGGAGACTGTGTCAAAATGCACAGAATATTGTGTTGTTGCGCTGGTGGTATCACTTTCTTGTTTCACACAGTAACAGATCAAAATTTTTGAAGATATGTTGTTCAAGCGCTGGCAAATCATTGCAGGGATTGTGTTGTTAGTCACAACGTCTGCCGCGAGCGCGTTGACGCTGGGACGCGTGCGAGGCACGGCTTTGCTTGGGCGCAGCCTCGACCTGAGTATTCAATCCACGATAGAGGCAGGTGAGTCTTTGCCAGAGGCAAGCTGCGTGGTGGCGGAGGTGTTTTACGGCGACACGCGTATCTCGCCGAATGTTGTCAGTGTGATCCCGGAGCGTGTCAGCACTGGCGAATTACGCTTGCGTGTTCGCGCAACGACCGTTGTTGACGAGCCGGTCGTGACCTTGTTTGTGAGATCAACGTGCAGCGGATCCAGCTCTCGCCGATACGTGTTGCTTGCCGAGGCATTGTCAGAGCCTGAATCAGGTGGTTTTGTCACGATCTCGCCTGCGCTGACGACGCCACGCCCGCTGGCGACCCCGCTGGCGACCCCGCGAATTGCTTTTGGTGGTGCATCATCGTCATCTGATCAAGCCAGTGCAACTGCATCGACGCCTAGCTTTAATGTCGCAACGCGCCGTGCAGAGCGCGAAGCCCGCGCGCTCGCGAAGCGTGTGGAGCGTCAGCAACCAAGGGCAAATGCAAGCTTGCAAGCGCAGCCTCGCGATGTCTTGCCTGCCGAAGAGCGGCGCGCCGTGCCTCGTGCGTCTGCGGCCAAAAAAACTGATGTGGCCATCAAGGGTAGTCCACGTTTACAAGTTGATCTTCTGGATGTTTCTAGTATCAACTTAGGCTTGCGTGGTTCGGCTGAATTGGCCAGCGCTCCAAGCGAAGACGAAGCGGTGCGCCGTCAAGCGCAGGCACTTTGGCGTGCAATCAATGCCTCGCCTGAGGAGGCAATGCGTGACGCCAAGCGACTAGAGACCGTTGAAGCCCAAATGCGTGCGGCACAAGAGCAGAGCAAGCGGCAAGGGCAAGATATTGCCAAACTCTCCTCTGATTTGATCGTGGCGCAAGACGCACGCTATCTGAATCCTTTGACGATTGCGCTCGGACTTCTCACTATCGCTGCTTTTGCGCTCAGTCTTTTCCTCTACAGACGCGGCAGCCATGAAAGCAGCGACAAGCCTTGGTGGCGCGGCAGCTCCGCAAAAAATCAACCCAAAGACGAGCAGCACTTATGGAAGCATTTGGGTGACGGAATCGGTTCTCCAGCGCCAGGCGAGCAAGCCAGATCAAGTGATGCTCCTGTTTCTAATCGCTATGAAACAAGCAGCGCTTACTTGAGCGAGCTCGACGATACCACCGGCTATGGCGACAATGGTTTGTCGCATCTGCTCGACGACCGAGTATCGCAACAGCCCGTGCGACTTGCTCAAGAAGCACCCGAGCCGATAAGTGTTAAGCCTGCGATTGAAAAATTTGGCGCAGCAAGTCCACAAACTTCGTCACGAGGCGGCGTATCGATAACAGCTCGTGCTTCAACCAGCGAACCTTTAGCCATCAAAGCAGTTTCTCCAGTCGCGAAACCAGCAGCTGCATCGCGCAACCAGCGAAGCAGCTTTGGTGCAACCGATTTCGCTGGCAGCGGATTCAATGCGCCTCGCGTGGTCGCTGCCGAGGAGTTGTTTGATATTCAAGAGCAGGCTGACTTTTTCCTCTCGCTGAACCAGCCCGAGCAAGCTATTGAGGTATTGAAAAATCATATTGCCGACAATGTTGAAACAAGCGCGCTGGCTTACATGGATTTGTTTGACATCTATCACCGTACGGATCGCAAGATCGATTACGCTGAACTGCGCGAAGAATTTAATCATGTGTTTAACGCGCAAGTGCCCGAGTTTTCTCAATACGGCGCGCAATCTAACGGCCTAGAAGACTTTCCGCAAGTGCTCGGGCCGATCCAAGCCGCATGGAGCAGGCCGCATCAAGCACAAGATACCATTGAAGAGTCTATTTTCCGTCAGCCTGAGCGCGATCAAACCTTGGATATGGCCGCTTACCGTGAGCTCATGCTTTTGTATGCGTTGGCTAAAGAACTCACCAAGCCAGATGCTGGGTACTCCATGCTGCCGATATCGACGCAAATTCCTGCGATGCCGGGAATCGCTTCTGCACTGGATTCGCCGGATGTCGATTTAGGCGATGGATTGATGATCTCTATGCCCAATGATGATCTTCTTTCTATGGATGACCGCACTGTGAGCCTGCCTCCTTTGACAGGCGCATCCAGTTCAGACAAGCCTGACTCGCTTGGTGGTTTGGATTTCGATTTGAGCGATTCGGCCGCACTCTATGCTTTAAAGCCATCACGCGGTAAAAAGTAATCAGCGATTGGCTACAGCAGTGGCGAGGCGCTCTGCATAAATGCTCATACCTATCGCGAGCGCGATGCCTAACAGACCAAACCAATGCAAGCTGGCCATGTGACCGCGCGCGACGAGCACGCCTCCTACGGCTGAGCCAACGGCTTGGCCAAGATACATCGCTGAGGTGTTGAGCGCCACACTCACGCTGGCTACAGCTGGCTCTATTGCCACGAGCCTGGTTTGCTGGGCTGAATTGCAAGCAAAGCAGCCCAGTCCCCAAGGAATGCACACAGCTGCGAGCGTGAATACACTTATTCCCAAGGGCCAAAATACAAGCGAGATGGCCATCAGTGCAAGTGTGATCAAGACGGCATGAGAGGCACCAGTGCGATCAATCATCCGCGACACAGCAAAGCTACCGATTACACCGAAAAGCCCGAACACTACGAACAGCGTTGCTAAATCTGCAGGTGATCCTTTGAGCACTTGCATCACGTAGGGCGAAAAATAGGCAAACTGCACAAACTGTCCGCTCGCCGAGAGCACAGTGACCAGCAAAGTGACGATCATCAGCTTGGAGCTGAGCGTTTGCCGCCACATCGCGCCGCTCACTGCCGGCGGCCTCACACCCTTCGGAATCACTTGCCAAACCAGCACTGCACAAAGCAGCGCCAACGCAGCCAGAATCCAAAACGCCACCCGCCAGCCATACGTCCCGCCCACCAGCGCAGATAGCGGCGAACCTAGGACAGAGGCCATCGACCAGCCCAAAAATACAGTGGTGATCGCTCGCCCGCGCCGCTCTGGCGAGACCAGCATGCCTGCCACGGCCGCTGCTTGAGGCGTAAAGATCGCTGCTGAAATCAAAGCCAAAACGCGAAGAATAAGCAAACTGGTGTAGCCCGGCGCCAAAGCGCAAGCCGCGTGCATCATTGCATACCAAAGCATCGAAGCGGCCAGCAGCATCCTGCGATCTAACTTCGCAACAGCCGCCGCCAACAGTGGCGCGCCGATGCATACCGTGATCGCGCCTGCCGTAATGAGTTGCCCTGCGTTAGCCACACTGGTTTGCAGCGACGTAGCAATATCATTCAACGTGCCCGGCACGAGCATTACGCCCGTGCCGATCACGAAATTGCCGATTAAAAGCGTCCAAAGCAGAGCTGCTTCTGGTGGCGTGTTTTTAGAATCTTTTGGAAGCATGTTTTGATGATACGGGAGCTGCGTAGAATCCATGCATACATACGTGACAAGGACGATATATGCAAGCAATCGGTTTGGTTGGTGTGGGCTTGATGGGCCAAGGCATTGCGAGCAATTTGCTCAAAAAGGGCTATTTGCTCACTGTGCTTGAGCATGCGGGCAATCAGCCGCTGAATGCTTTGCTTGAATCTGGTGCGCGCACTGCTGCCACGCCAGCGCTGCTGGCGCAAAGCGCAGAAATCATCATTCTTTGCGTCACGGGGTCACCGCAGGTGGAAGATGTTCTGCTCTCTGCGAATGGCATGCTTTCTGCGATCAGAAAAGGCACGGTGATCATTGATTGCTCCACGGCTGTGCCCACATCAACGCAGCGCGTGGCAGCTGCGGTGGCAGCTGCCGGCGGATTATTCATGGATGCACCAATGACGCGCACGGCCAAAGAGGCCGCTGAGGGGCGCTTGAATTTGCTGGTGGGCGCAGATGCAGATTTGCTGGCGCGCTGCATGCCTGTGCTGCGCTGCTTTGCAGAAAATATTGTGCATGCAGGGCCCGTGGGCTCAGGCCATCGCATGAAGCTGCTGCACAACTATGTCTCGCTCGGCACAGCGACGTTGATTGCAGAGGCCGCAGCCTGCGCTCAGCTTTCTGGCGTTTCGATGGAGACGTTTGTGGAAGTGTTGAGCAAAGGCGGCGGCGCGGGCGTGGCGCTTGAGCGCATGAAGCCGTATTTGCTTTCTGGCGATGCGAGCGGATTGCGATTTACGGTGAGCAATGCACTGAAAGACATCAGCTATTACCACCAGATGGCTGGTGATGCCGGCGCGGATTGCAGCATTGCAGCAGGCTTGAAAAATACGTTGCAAGCGGCGAGCGAGAACGAGCCTCAAGTCTTCGTGCCTGAGCTTGTGCGCATGTTTGCCGAGCGCGGCATCAAGGCGTAGCGCGCTGCTCGTTTAAACCCGTTCGCCCTGAGCTTGTCGAAGGGCTTGCGTAGGCTTCGACAAGCTCAGGGCGAACGGAATCCGTAGACGCATAGGTAGTTGATGACGCTGGCACAATACGCAGCATGCTGATTCATCCTCAAATCGATCCCATCGCCATCAAGCTCGGGCCTCTGGCCATTCATTGGTATGGCCTCACTTATCTCGCCGCGTTTGCGCTGTTTTGGTATCTCGGCACGCTGCGCACCGCGCATCAGCCCTATGCGCGCTTGAATTGGACGAAGCGCGATGTGGAAGACATTCTTTTTCTCGGCGTGATGGGTGTGGTGCTGGGCGGGCGCATTGGCTATTGTTTGTTTTACAAGCCGGGCTATTACGCCACCCATCCGCTGGAGATTTTTTACGTTTGGCAGGGCGGCATGAGCTTCCATGGCGGGTTGCTGGGTGTTGTGGTTGCGGAAATGTGGTTTGCCAAAACGCGCGGGCGCGGCTTGCTAGAAGTGGCTGATTTCGTCGCGCCTTGCGTGCCCACTGGCTTGATGATGGGGCGCATTGGTAACTTTATCAATGGTGAGCTTTGGGGGCGCTTGGCTGACCCGAGCTTACCTTGGGGCATGGTGTTTCGCGGTGCGGGAGATGCCCCGCGCCATCCTTCGCAGCTCTATCAAATTGCGCTGGAGGGCGCATTGCTTTTCATTGTGCTTTGGCTCTATGCCCGCAAGGAGCGCAAGAGCGGGCAGATAGCTGCGGCTTTCTTGTTCGGCTATGGCATCTTCCGTTTTGCCGCAGAATTTTTCCGCGAGCCCGATGCGCATCTGACGTGGCTGGTGCAATCTACTGGGATAAGCATGGGGCAATGGCTGTGCTTGCCGATGATCGTGGGCGGTGCTGCCATGTGGTTTTGGGCAGGTCAGCGCACTGCCAAATAGTTTGGCGCCCCAGCCCAGATGCTGGGGCTTCACTTTCTTTAGGGCGTATTCAAGATTCTTTTTTTTAGGATAGCAAGCGTTAATCTTGCGAAATTTACCCGTAATTAGTGGTAATTACGCATAATTATTGATGAATTCGTGGCGTAAACTTGAGTTACATGAACACACCAGCGCTGCGCGTCGTCTCCAATTCTTTGCATGAAGATGTCGCATCGCAGTTGCGCTCGCGCATTTTCGCGGGGGAGCTTGCGCCCGGAGCATTTGTGGATGAATTGGTTTGGTGTGAGCAGCTTCACATCTCGCGTACGCCGCTGCGCGAAGCATTGAAGGTGTTGGCCGCTGAGGGCTTGATACGGCAAGAGCCGCGTCGGGGGAGCTTTATCAATGAGGTCACAGCCGAAGATTTAGACGAGATATTTCCTGTGATCGCCTTGCTGGAAGGCCGCTGCGCACATGAGGCAGCTTTGAGGGCCACAGACGCGGATTTGGCGGCGCTCACCACGCTGCATGAGCGTTTGCAAAAAGCGGCGAAGCTGCAGCGCATCAACGATTATTACGAAGCGAATTTCGCGATTCACGAAGCCATCATTTTGTTGGCCAACAACAAATGGCTTGCTCAGGTGATCGGTGATCTGCGCAAAATTTTGAAGCTCGCTCGCTTGCAGCAGCTGCATGCACCGGGGCGCTTGCAGCAAAGCCTCTCGGAGCACATGGCGGTGTTTGCGGCTTTGCAGGCGCGCGATGCGCAGGGCGCAGAAGCCGCGATGCGCACGCACTTGACCCGCCAGCGGGAAGCGCTGCGTGAGCTGGCTCATCATCAAATGAGCCAGCGCAGTAAATTGGTGGTCTAGGCATGAAGACCGAAGTCCTAGAAGCGACCCACAACGCCGCAAATCGCGTCAGCCCTGCAAGCGGCTGGCTGCGCCGCCATGCGCAGAAGCTGGGTTGGCAGAAAGACGCTGCCCGATCAGAAAAAAGCCTAAATCCTAAGGAAAAACAGCCTCCAAATGCGAGTTTGGCCGGCATAGAACTTGCGCAAAGTGCTATTCAAATCATAGCAACGACGGATCGCGCTATGCGCTCCACGCATGAGCGTCTGAAAGCATCGCTCAAGCAAAAGCATGAGGCGCTCTCGCCGCGCGTGCTGCGGCGCACTTTATTGGAGCTGCAAGCGGTGTGTGATCCGCAGGTCAGCGAGGTGGAGGGCGGGCGCAGGGCGCAAGGTGTCGCGGCTTGGTATGCCAAGGCTCATCTGCATGAGCAGCGCGATATGTGGCTGCTGATCAGTGAGCAGTTTGCTCCAGATGCAGCGCAATTACGAAAAGCCCGAGAGCAGTATGAAAAGGCGCTGATCTCCGGCGATTTGGGTGAGATGGAGGTAGCGATGCAAAAATCTTTGCTGTCGCCGCGCAAACGTTTGCTCCAGCGCTTTGCTGCTTTTCCCGAAGGCATTCGATTTTTGATCGATATGCGCACGCAGTGGTTGCCTGAGCTCAAGAAAGATCGCCGCTTGCTTGCGCTGGATGCTGAGTTGGAGGCGTTACTGTCCACATGGTTCGATGTGGCTTTCTTGGAGCTGCGCCGCATCAGCTGGGACAGCCCGGCATCTCTTTTGGAAAAGCTGATTCGCTATGAAGCCGTCCACGATATCAAAGGCTGGACAGATCTGAAAAATCGCTTGGATTCAGATCGACGCTGCTATGGTTTCTTTCATGCCAAGTTGCCCGATGAGCCGCTGATTTTTGTGGAGGTGGCGCTCGGGGATGAGATAGCGACCAGCATAGAGCCACTGCTTGATGAGCAAGCGACTTTGCATGATTTGAAGGCCGCAACCACAGCGATTTTTTATTCGATCAGCAACACACAGACGGGCTTGCGTGGCGTGGGCTTTGGTGATTCGCTGATCAAGCGCGTGGTCGAGACTTTGAAGGCAGAGTTGCCCAAGCTCAAAGTGTTTGCCACACTCTCGCCGATCCCCGGTTTTCGTGCATGGCTGGTTAAAACGGATGCGCAATTGGTCGCGCGCTCTGATGCTGAATTGGAGAAAATGCAAGCGCCTTTGCTTAAGTCTGCTGCGCAGTATCTTGCATCAGAGCTGCGCGATGGCCAGCCCGTTGATGCCGTGGCTAAATTTCATTTGTGTAATGGTGCGCGCGTGGAGCGCATCAACTGGGCGGCTGACCCGAGCGCCAAAGGCATCAAGCAATCCTTCGGTCTGATGGTCAATTATCTTTATGATCTGCGCCAGATCGACAAATATCGCCAATCTTTGCATGCAGGCAAAATAGCCTGTAGCGCTGATATCAAGAAGCTATTGAGTTAATTTTTTTTACTGGAGACAAACCATGAATGCAATGATCAATCGCCGCGAGGCCTTAGCCGCAGCAGCCTCGGGGATTGCTACGTTTTCCGTAGCATCTCGCGCACAATCGGCGGGCGCTTGGCCGGCAAAACCTGTGAATTTGATCGTGCCTTTCCCTGCAGGTGGCGGCACGGACGCATTTGCACGGCCATTGTCTGCAGCGTTTGCCAAAAACACAGGGCGGATGATGGTAATCGACAACAAGGGCGGTGCCGGTGGTACGTTGGGCGCTGGCCTTGCTGCGAAAGCACCCGCTGATGGCTACAACCTGTTCATGGGTGCGGTACACCACTCGATTGCGCCGAGCATGTATGCAAAATTAGATTACGACATTGAAAAAGATTTCGTGCCCTTGATCTTGGTGGCTAATGTGCCGCAAGTCGTGGTGGTCAATCCGCGCAAAGTGCCGGTAGCTAATTTCAAAGAATTTTTAGAGTTTTTGAAGAAGAATCCCGGCAAGCTCAACTACGGCTCAGCGGGCGGCGGCACATCGCATCATCTCGCCGGCGAGCTCTTCAAGCAGCAAACCAAAACCTTCATCACGCATATTCCCTACCGCGGCGCGGGGCCTTCTCTGCAAGGCCTGATTGCAGGTGATGTGGAGATGATGTTTGATGGCTTGGGCTCAAGCGCTGCGCATATCAATGGCGGCCGCATCAAGGCGCTGATGGTCTCAGGCAAGCAACGCAATCCAGCGTTCCCGGATGTGCCTTGCGCTGCTGAGCTCGGTTTGCCTGATTACACCGTGACGACTTGGTATGGCGTCTGGACACCGCGCGGCACGCCGGCGGACGTGCAAGCCAGAGCGATTGAAGAGATTCGCAAGGCTTACAACACCGATGAAGCCAAGGCGGCATGGGCACGACAAGGTGCGGAGTTTACGGGGCTCACGGGAGCGCAATTTGGCAGCTTTGTAAGCGCGGAGATCAAGCGCTGGGAGCAGGTCGTCAAGCTCTCGGGCGCGAGGCTGGATTGATGGGTCTCTAGCGCGATGCTCAATCTGCAAGTTGCGGGGCAGATCGCCACGCTCGTGATCAGCCATGCCGCGCGCCGCAATGCGATGTCGCGGGCGATGTGGCAAGCCTTGCCGGGTGTTCTGCAATCGCTTCCGCTGGATGTGCGCTGCCTCATCATTCGAGGCGAGGGTGATCACTTTTGCTCGGGGGGCGATATCTCCGAATACCCAAGCTTCCGTTTTGAAGAGAGCAGTTTGCGAGCGTTTCACGAAATGGATGTGGCGCCCGCGCTTGAAGCCTTGCTCGCCATTGACATTCCTATCGTGGCCATGATCGCTGGCCACTGCATGGGCGGTGGGCTGGAGATTTCATCGTGCGCAGACATTCGCATTGCATCTGATTCAGCCACATTTGGCGCACCGATTGCTAAGCTGGGCATGCCGATGGCGCAGCGTGAGATGGCGATTGTGCTTCGCGCAGCGGGCGAGGCAACGGTGCGCGAGATGCTGCTAGAGGCCAAGGTGTTGAATGCGCAAGAGATGAAAGCGCGTGGCTTCTTGCAGCGCGTCGTGCCAGATGCGCAACTACGGCAGGAGGCACAAGCGACGGCTGAGCGCATCGCAGCACTCTCGCCGCAAGCAGCCAAGCTCAACAAACAGTTTTTAAGAGCATTTTTAAACAAAAATAGCCCTCTAGCCGGCATAAAACCTGCGCAGAGTGCTATGAATTCAGTAGTAAAAGACGATTATGCCTATGCTGCTAGCGCCGAGCATCAAGAGGGCATCAAGGCCTTCCTTTGCAAACGCACTGCACAATTTTGAACACACTGTGAACATGAACAACGCTAATATTTATGCCAACCTCCGCGCCCAATTCCCCGCGGATTTAAGTGCTATCGCGGTCGAAACAGACAACGGCCTCAACTATTCTTGGGCAGACCTTGAACGCGGCAGCGCGATGATGGCCAACTTGCTGCAAGGCCTCAATATTCCGCGAGGCAGCCGAGTGGCCGTGCAGGTTGAAAAATCTGTCGAAGCGATGATGCTTTACTTGGCCACGCTACGCGCAGGCTTGGTCTTCTTGCCACTCAACACCGCCTATCAAAGCGCTGAGATGGAGTATTTCATCACCAATGCGGAGCCAGCTGTGGTCGTGTGCAGCAGCAAAAATTTTGGTTGGGTGTCAAAAATCGCGTTCACCTGTGGTGCGCAATCCGTCTTCAGCTTGAACGATGATCGCACGGGCAGCTTGCTCGATCGCGCTGTGCATTGCTCTGATATTCATAGCTGCTCGCGCAATGAAGATAGCGACTTAGCAGCTATTTTGTACACAAGCGGCACGACGGGGCGCAGCAAAGGCGCGATGCTATCGCATGGCAATATGCTAAGCAATGCTGCAATGCTGAAAAGCTATTGGGGCTTCAAAACTGGCGACGTGTTGATTCATGCTCTGCCCATTTTTCATGTGCACGGCTTGTTTGTGGCGATTCATGCAGCGCTGATCAACGGTAGCAAAATGATTTGGCTCAACAAGTTTGATCCCAAAACCGTTATCGCTGAGATGCCGCGCGCATCCGTCTTCATGGGCGTACCTACTTTGTACACGCGCATGCTTGGCGAAGCTTCGCTCAATAAACAGGCCGCCAAAAACATGCGCCTCTTTATCGCTGGCTCTGCGCCACTTTTGAAAGAAACGCATGAAGAATGGGAGCAGGCGACGGGTCATAAAATCGTCGAGCGCTATGGCATGAGCGAGACCGTGATGCTGACCAGCAATCCCTATGCAGCGGACAATCGCTTTGACAACCAGAGCGAGCGCCGCGCCGGCACAGTGGGCTTCCCGCTGCCTGGAGTGAACTTGCGCATTGCAGGAGAAGATGGGAAAGCCCTGCCCACCAATGAGATCGGTGGCATCCACGTCAAAGGCTCGAATGTGTTTGCAGGCTATTGGCGCATGCCTGGGAAGACGAAAGAAGAGTTCACGGCTGACGGCTTTTTCAAAACTGGCGATGTGGGCAAGCAAGATGAGCACGGCTATGTGCATATCGTTGGCCGCAGCAAAGACCTGATTATTTCTGGCGGTTACAACGTCTATCCCGCTGAGATTGAGGGCTATATCAACGAGATGGATGGCGTTGCTGAGAGCGCTTTGATCGGCGTGCCGCATCCTGATTTTGGTGAGGTCGGCATTGCGGTGGTAATTGCCAAGGCAGGCGCTGTCCTCAAACCGGAGGCCATTCTTGCCACACTCAAATCAAAATTGGCGAATTTCAAAATCCCCAAACGCTGCGAAATCGTTGCCGAGCTGCCGCGCAATACAATGGGGAAAGTGCAAAAGAATTTGCTGCGCGAGAAGTACAAATTGGTTTTTCAAGCTTAACCGGTTTGATCTCAGTTTACTTGAATGCTTTTCTTTTGATAGCACTCTGCGCAGGATCCTTGCCGGCGAAGCGCTTATTTCGTTCATGAATCGTACCTTGCGGCAGCCTACGCGCTGCGTGGCTACGCCCAGAGCAGCGACGCCTTCGGCGGAGCATCTGCAGTGCTCGCTTTCAAAGGCCGCAAAAACAACTCGCTTCGCTCAAACACGTTTTTGCTAAGGCGAGTACGCCTTACCTTTGCAAGCTGCGCGCTTCGAGCTCGCTGCTCAATCGGGCTCAGCCGCACAGCGCGTAGGCTGCCGCGAGAGCGCGAGTGGTGGAGTGCATAGATTTCCGAGCGACGCTCATCAAGAGCGAACTGCCTTGAGAACGAAATCCCATGAACGCCCAAAGCGCGATGTGGCAGTGCCGTGGCCATGCAGCACAATCAGAGCCCTGCGCTGGAAGCACGGAAGAATTTGGCGATTCTGGTCACGAAGCGCTACAACGCAAAACTCAAATTCTGAGTACTGCACAGGCTCACCGCGAAGCGGGGCAGGGCTCGTGCGGCATGGCCACGGCGCTGACGCAGCACGCGTAAGTCGCAAAAATGAGAGCCAGTGGATTCGCGCTGCTGCAAGCTCCAAAAAACCAAGCCCATTCGTGTTTACGAGCAGTTGAGATAACTGTTAGACGCTGTTTGCTTGCTTCGTGTGTGACAAAATCACATCAAGGATCGTTAGCACAGTCCACAACAGGAGACATTTCATGAAAAATCGTCGATTGACCGGCATATTCATTGCGCAAACAGCTATCGCTTTAGTAGCATCTGCGCTTCTCTCAAGCGCGACACTTGCACAAAGTGACTATCCAAATAAGCCGATCAAGATCCTCGTGCCTTTCCCACCGGGCGGCACCAGCGATGTGATGGGTCGCATGATGGCTGAGCCGTTATCAAGGGTGCTCAAAACGCCCGTGACGGTAGAAAACGTGGGCGGCGGCGGCGGTGTGGTGGGCACGGAGCGGGGCGTGAAGGCTGCGGCTGATGGCTACACGTTGATTCAAACTGGCGTGGGGCAAAACGCCGTGGCGCATGGCTTGGATGCCGATCTGAATAAGCGCTACAACTCCAATACCGACTTCATTCACCTGAGTCAAATCCATCACGGCCCGAACGTGCTCGTGGTCAATGCAGATCGCCCGTTTAAAAATTTGGGCGATGTGGTGAAGTTTGCCAAAGCCAATCCGGGCAAGCTTGACTATGGCTACACCCATGCCGCCAGTGGCCATATGGCGATGGAGCTGTTTAAGCAAACGGCGGGCATCTTCATGACGGGCATTCCGTATCGCGGCGGCGGCCCGATGTTGACTGCTGCGATCAGCAATGAAATTCCGTTTATGTTTATTAACCAAGATGTTGCGCTGCCGCATATCAAATCGGGCAAGCTGCGCGCGCTGGCTGTTAGCAGCTTGCAGCGCAACCCGCTCTTCCCAGACGTGCCAACTGTGGCTGAGAGTGGCTATCCCGGCTTTCAAGCGCTGAGCTGGAGTGGCTTGTCGATTCAAAAAGGCACGCCGCAGGTGGTGGTCGATAGGCTAGAGGCCGCGATCAAAGAAGTGATGACGTCGCCCGCCATCGTGCAGCGCATGGCATCTCAAGGCTTTGTGATTCCGCCACTCGGGCAAAAGCCGTATGTTGAGTTTGTCGGCAAAGAGCTCACGCAATGGGAGCGAGTGATCAAGACGGCTGGCATCAAGGCGCAGTGATGACGAAACGAAAGACTTACGACGAGCTGCGCAGCGCACGCTGGTTTGCCCCCGATGATTTGCGCGGCTTCGGCCACCGCTCGCGCGCGATGCAAATGGGCTATGACCATCAGGACTGGCAAGGCAAGCCGATCATTGCCATCTTGAACACGTGGAGCGATATTGGTAATTGCCATTCTCATTTCAAGCAACGTGTAGAAGAAGTCAAGCGCGGCGTGTTGCAGGCGGGTGGCTTTCCGCTGGAGATTCCGTGCATCTCGGTCGCTGAGAATTTCGTCAAGCCCACCACGATGCTGTATCGCAATCTGCTGGCGATTGAAGCTGAAGAGCAACTGCGCTGCCATCCAGTCGATGGCGCAGTACTCATGGGCGGCTGCGACAAGACCACGCCAGGCCTGCTCATGGGCGCATTTAGTGCGGGCTTGCCTTGCATTTATTTGCCCGCTGGCCCGATGCTGCGCGGCAACTGGAAAGGCAAAACGCTCGGCTCAGGCTCAGATGCATGGAAATATTGGGATGAGCGCCGCGCAGGCAACATCACTGATGTGCAGTGGATGGAAATTGAAGGCGGCATCGCGCGCAGCGCAGGCACTTGCATGGTCATGGGCACGGCGGCCACGATGATGGGCATTGCCGAGGCGCTGGGCATGACGCTGCCCGGTGCATCGAGCATCCCCGCAGTCGATGCGAACCATCAGCGCATGGCCACGCAATGCGGTAGGCGAATCGTCGACATGGTGTGGGAAGACTTGACACCTGCCCGCATGCTCACGCGGGAGAGCTTTGAAAATGCGCTGACGGTGGCGATGGCTGAGGGCTGCTCAACCAATGCGATCATCCATTTGGTCGCGATCTCGCGTCGCGCTGGCATTCCTTTGACGCTCGATGATTTCGATGCCTTCTCGCGCAAAGTGCC
Organism: Variovorax sp.; assembly: GCA_031376455.1. Lineage (GTDB taxonomy): Bacteria > Pseudomonadota > Gammaproteobacteria > Burkholderiales > Burkholderiaceae_C > JANMDU01. Next base: position 61,409 of record JANMDU010000086.1, read on the forward strand.
GGTGATTGCGAATATTCGTCCGAGCGGCGATAAATATCTGATGGAAGATTTTTATTACGCGGGCGGCATGAAAGCGCTGATGAAGAATTTGCTCGATGCAGGTTTGCTACACAGAAAAGCCTTGACGGTGAATGGCCAAACGGTGGCAGAGAATTTGAAAGACGCCGAGACGTACAACGACGATGTGATTCGCCCAATCGACAAGGCGATTTACAAAGAAGGTGCGCTCGCTGTGTTGCGCGGCAATCTCGCGCCGAACGGCTGTGTGATCAAGCCCAGCGCTTGCTCTGAGAAATTTTTGCAACACACCGGAAAAGCCTTGGTGTTTGATGATTACCCTTCGCTCAAAAAAGCGGTGGACGACCCGGATTTAGACGTGACGGAAGATCACGTGATGATTCTGCGCAACGCCGGCCCACAAGGCGGCCCGGGCATGCCGGAGTGGGGCATGGTGCCGATCCCCACGAAGCTGGTGAAGCAGGGCGTGCGCGATATGCTGCGCATCTCAGACGCCCGTATGAGCGGCACGAGCTATGGCGCATGCATCTTGCACGTCAGCCCCGAGAGCTATATTGGTGGGCCACTCGCGCTTGTGCAAAACGGTGATCTCATCACGGTCAACGTGCCCGAACGCACGATTCATTTGGAAGTGAGCGACGAAGAGCTAGCAAAACGCAAAGCCGCATGGACACCGCCGCCCAAACGCTTCGAGCGCGGCTATGGCCATATGTTTACCCAACACATCTTGCAAGCCGATCAAGGCTGCGATTTTGATTATTTAGAAACCAGTTTTGGCGCACCAGTCTCAGAACCTGTGATCTATTAATAACGAAAAGGAAAACTGGGGTCAGATCACAATTCAGGAGAACGATATGACCGGAGCATTAAGAAGCTCATACGAAATTGTGCTCTGACCCCAATTTTCCGCTGCATCCGAAGCGAAAAACCATGAATCCAACTACAAAAGCAAAACTCCTGACCGTCAGCACCGCCACGCTTTGCACAGCCCTCTTCAAACGCGGCCTGCGCAATCAGTTCATCCAAGATGTTCGCCCGCTTGATCCGATGAAACCAAACATGGTCGGCGAGGCCTTTACGCTGCGCTACATCCCAGCACGTGAAGATCTCAATCAAATCACCGCCTTCCAAGACCGTGCCCATCCCCAGCGCGTTGCTGTGGAGCAATGCCCGCCTGGCAGCGTGCTCGTATTTGACAGCCGCAAAGATGCGCGCGCCGCATCCGCAGGATCAATCCTGATCAGCCGTCTCATGGTGCGCGGCTGCGCAGGCGTGGTTACTGATGGTGGCTTCCGTGATTCGCCTGAAATCGCAGCGCTGCCTTTCCCCGCCTATCACAACCGCCCCAGCGCCCCCACCAATCTCACGCTGCATCAAGCGCTAGACATCAACGTGCCAATTGGCTGTGGCGATGTCGCCGTCTGGCCGGGGGATGTCATGGTGGGCGACAAGGAAGGCGTGATCGTGATTCCAGCCGCTATCGCTGATGAAGTAGCTAAGGAAGCGGTAGAGATGACAGCCTTCGAAGATTTCGTCACGGAGATGGTGGTCAAAGAAGGCCGAAGCATTCTTGGCTTGTACCCACCGACTGAGCAAAAGAGCAAAGACGATTTTGCGGCTTGGATGCAGATCAATGCTTCACGCTACCTGCTCTAATTTTTAAGCCTTTTAAGCACTTTACCGGCATAAAACCTGCGCAGAGTGCTATTGAATTGATAGTTTCAGTCTTGTGAACCAAGCAGCGCAATCAAGTCGCGTAATGTCTCACCTTGTGCTTCCTTGAGCTCAGACAGCGGCGGGCGCACAGGCCCTGCGCTGTGTCCGGCAATCGTTGCACCGGCTTTCACGATACTCACCGCATAGCCTTCGCCTTGGTTGCGCAAGGCGATGTAGGGCAAGAAAAATGTTTGAATCAACCGATCTGTGGTGACTTTATCGCCATCGCGGTAAGCGTTATAAAACTGCATGGCCGTGCGCGGAATAAAGTTAAACACCGCTGAAGAATAGGTCGGCACGCCGAGGGCGCGATACGCATGGCAATACACCTCAGCAGTAGGCAAGCCGCCCAGATAGGCAAAGCGATCGCCCAGCGTTTGATAAATGCTGACCATGCGCTCAATATCGCCCAGGCCATCTTTGAAGCCAATCAGATTGGGGCAATTCTCTGCCAGCACTTGCAGCGAAGCAGCGCTGAGCTTGCAAGCCCCTCGGTTGTAAATGATCACGCCCAGCTTCACGCTGCGGCAGATGGCTTGCACATGGGCAATCAAGCCTTCTTGGCTGGCCTCGGTCAAATAGTGCGGCAGCAGCAAAATGCCTTGCGCTCCTTCCGCCTCAGCAGCTTGCGCATACTGAATAGCGAGGCGAGTTGCGCCGCCAGCGCCAGCCACGATGGGCACTTCTCCCCGGCAGGTTTGCGCAGCAACGCGGATCACTTGCGCGTATTCCACGGGATCAAGGGAGAAGAATTCACCCGTGCCCCCCGCTGCAAACAACACGGTCGCGCCATAAGGCATGAGCCACTCTAAGCGTTGGGCATAGCCACGCGGATTGAATTGAAGATCGGCGTCGAAATCAGTCAGTGGGAAAAAGAGAAGGCCAGTTTGTAGTGCGGCCTTGAGGTCTTGGGGGTGCATAGCGTCTCCGAAAATCATCGCATATATGTCATCATACAACTAAAACTACGATGGACACCTGGCCGCCGCTAAAGACTCAGGTTGGCGGATGAATCTGAGATGGCGATCTTGATGCCACCCGCAGGGCCAAATTAGCCCCCTTGACTCAGCGATTCTGCGGCTTTGCGACGGCGTTCTCGGCTGTTGCCTAAGTGGATGCGCATGGCGGCGCGTGCTGCCTCGCTGTCTTGCTGGGAGATGGCTTGCAAGATGCTCTCGTGCTCCAAATGGATGGTGCGCAAATAGGCTTGCCGAGGCTCAGCGTGTTGCGTGGCGGGGAGCTTGGCGCGGGGAATTTGGCCAGAGCCCAATGATTCAAACAGTTGAGAAAAATGGCTATTTTGGGTCGCTCGCGCGAGCTCTGCGTGGAAAGCATAATCTGCTTCTACACCATCGCCGCCTTGGGTGATGGCTTGCGAAAAACGATCCAGTGCTAAGCGCATTTTGAGTAAATTCTCTTCTGAACGACGTACTGCGGCCAAGGCAGCGGCCTCCGTTTCCAAGCCAATACGAAGCTCCAGCACAGCCACGATTTCGCGCAACGTCTTGAGCTTCTCGGGGTTGACCTTGAAGCCCGCTTCGATACTCTGCTTTTGCACAAAACTGCCAATACCATGGCGCGTGACGATCTGCCCCGTGGTTTGCAGTCGGGTAATGGCATCGCGAACCACCGTGCGGCTCACACCAAACTCATCGATGATTTCTGCCTCGGTGGGTAGGCGCGCGCCAATCGCGTAGATGCCTGTTCGAATGCGCTCGCCCAGCGCATCGACCAAATCGTGTGCTAAGCCACGCGTTTTGCGCAAAGGACGGTGCTGATTCTGAGAAGCGGCGGAGCTGAAAGCATTCATGAGTATGGGTTTGTACTAGGATCGTCAGGCTATTCCAAGCTTAGAATAGTTATATGACCTCTGATAACAATTCCATTGTCCATGGCTCAGTGCCTAAAGTCAAGCGATTGCTGCTGACGGGTGCGGCTGGCGGTTTGGGGCAGGTGTTGAGAGAGCGTCTTACACCGTTATCCACAATCCTGCGGCTCTCGGATATCGCCGATTTAGGCAACGCGAAAGCGAATGAGGAAATAGTTCGCTGTGATCTCGCAGACAAAGCAGCTGTGGATGAATTGGTCAAAGGCGTTGACGCGATTGTGCATATGGGCGGCTTGTCCACAGAGCATGCGTTTGAACAAATTTTGGAAGCCAACATCAAAGGCGTATTTCATTTGTATGAAGGCGCGCGTCGCCATGGCATCAAGCGCGTGATCTTCGCCAGTTCTAATCATGTGATCGGCTTTCACAAGCAAGGCGAGATGATTGATGCGAACTGCGCTAAACGCCCAGACAGCTATTACGGCCTGTCCAAATCGTTTGGTGAAGATCTGTCGCGTTTTTACTTTGATCGTTACGGCATCGAGACGGCCTGTCTGCGCATTGGCTCATCGTTTCCCGAAGCCAAAGATCGCCGCATGCTCGTGACATGGCTGAGTTATCGTGATTTAACCGAGCTGATTCGCTGCTGTTTGTTTGCGCCCCAACTCGGCCACACGATTGTGTATGGCGCGTCTGATAACAAAGACAAGTGGTGGGATAACTCTGCTGCCGCTCACTTAGGTTTCAAGCCGCAAGATAGCTCGGAGGTATTTCGCGCGAAGGCAGAAAGCGCGCCGCCGTTGGCTGTTGATGACCCGGTGCGTATTTACCAAGGCGGTGGATTCGTCAAAGCCGGACCGTTCTAAATCATCATGCAAGCCGAACTCATCATCGATGCAAAAAATGCTGTCGGCGAAAGCCCTCTGTGGCATTCAGGCGAGCAAGCTTTGTATTGGGTGGATATTCCCGCGAAAGCCTTGCACATGTGGCGAGATGGGCAGGGCGTACAAACGTGGCACAGCAGCGAGATGATCGGCTGCGTGGCCATTCATGCGGGCGGAGGCTTCATCGCCGCCATGGAAAGCGGCCTGTTTTATATACAGCTTTTTGCCGATGAAAAGTTAGAAGAAATCAAGATTGTCAGCATCACGCATCCCAGCCAAGCCATGCGTTTCAACGATGGCCGTTGTGATAGGCAAGGTCGCTTCCTCGCTGGCACGATGCTGATGAATATGGCTGATAGCCGGCAAGAAGGCTGCGTGATCAGCTATGAAAAGAAAAGCGTTTTGAAAACTGTGCATGCGCCGCTATACACCCCCAACGGCATGGCCTTCAGCCCCGATGGCCGCACGATGTATCTCAGCGATTCGCATCCCAAATCCCAGCTCATTTGGGCATTTGATTACGACACAGCCAGCGGCACGCTAGATAAGCAACGGATCTTCGCCGACATGAACGCTTTGCCGGGCCGGCCTGACGGTGCAGCCGTGGACACCGATGGTTGCTACTGGATTTGCGGCAACGATGCGGGCCTGATCCATCGCTTCACGCCGAATGGCCAACTTGATCAATCCATCGCCGTACCCGTTAAAAAACCGAGCATGTGCAGCTTCGGCGGCGCAGACATGAAAACCCTGTATGTCACATCGATTCGCCCCACTAACATGGATTGTTCCGACCAGCCCTTGGCAGGCGGTGTGTTTGCCTTGCGCCCCGGCGCGCAAGGCATCGAAGAGCCGATTTTTCAACCGCGTTAACTTGTAGGAGACACTTCATGAAAACCTTCCGCCGCACCTCAAAGGCAATCCCTCTGAAATGCATTCCCCCCCTGATTGCAGCAAGCATTGGTTTGCTTAGCATGACTGCGCAAGCCATTGAATTCAAATCATCTGATGTTCACAATTCAGATGAATATCCCACTGTGACGTCCGTTCGCTTTATGAGCGATGAACTGAAAAAACTCTCAGCCGGCAAACATTCCGTCAAAGTGTTTAACAAAGGCGCTTTAGGCTCAGAAAAAGAGACGATTGATCAGGTCAAGATCGGTGCGCTGGACATGACACGCGTCAATATCAGCCCGATGAATTCGATTTGCAGCAAGACCAATATCCCCGTGTTGCCTTTCTTGTTCCGCTCGGTCGATCATTTGCACAAAGTTTTGGATGGCCCGATTGGCGATGAAATTGGCAAAGACTGCGAAGCGCAAGGCTTCATCGTTTTGGCATATTACGACTCTGGCGCGCGCTCCATCTACAGCAAGAAAGCCGTGAGATCGGTAGCCGATACCAAAGGCATGAAAATCCGCGTGCAGCAATCTGATCTGTGGGTTGCCTTGACCGCTGCCATGGGCGCGAACCCAACACCGATGCCAATTGGCGAGGTGGTTACAGCACTGAAGACTGGTTTGGTCGATGCTGCGGAGAATAATTACCCTTCTTATGGCTCCGGCTTCCGCCATTTTGAAGCAGCGAAGTTTTACAACAAGACCGAACACTCTATGGCACCTGAAGTGCTGGTGTTCTCAAAAATAGTTTGGGACAAATTGCCCAAGGCTGAGCAAGATCAAGTGCGCGCAGCAGCCAAAGCATCGGTTGATTTCAATCGCAAGGCATGGTCAGCTTATGAGAAGAAAGAGTTTGATATGGTTAAAGCCGCCGGCACGGAGATTGTGGAAGTGGATAAAAAATCCTTCCAAGATGTCATGGGCCCGGTGTATGACAAGTTTGCTAGCACGCCTGATATGAAGCGCTTGGTCAAAGCGGTTCAAGACACGAAGTAATTCGTATCTTTGTAACTAGCCATCCCGGCTGAATGCCGGGATATTTTTTCTACGCTGGAGTTGCTCATGTATACCCGCTTTTGCGCCACGCTGTCTAAGTTGAGTTTGATGCTGGCGGTGGTTGGGCTGATTTTGTTGATTGCTTGCGTACAGTACCAGGTGATCGGGCGCTACATATTTAATGACACACCAACTTGGGCTGAAGCCCTAGCGTTGCTCCTGGTGCTTTACATCACCGCACTGGGCGTGGCTGTGGGTGTGCGCGATGCAGGTCATATCGGTATGGATTCCATCATCAGCTTGCTTCCAAAATGGATGCGGCTCAAACTGGAAATCGTGATTCATCTTTTGGTGGGCACGTTTGGCGCATTGATGGCCTATAACGGCTACATCTGGACCACGCTGAAATGGAACGATCAAAAGCCAATGTTGGCCATCCCATCGGGAATGGATTTTTTGCCTCTCATCATCGCAGGTGTTTTGATTGTGTTGTTTTGTATTGAGCATGTGATTGCCCTGCTGCAGGGCAAGGAAGTGGTGCCCGCATGGAGTTAACTATTCTTGGCGTGAGCTTCACGCTGTTATTACTGCTTGGTGTGCCAGTTGCGTTTGCGATTGGCTTAGCTTCTGTGGCCACCATCATTGCAGCGGGGCTGCCTGTTGCCGTCGTGTTTCAGAAAATGGTCGGGGGCATGCAAGTGTTCTCCTTCTTGGCCATCCCTTTCTTTATCTTTGCCGGTGAGTTGATGCTGCATGGCGGCGTAGCGCAGCGCATCGTTCGATTTGCCAACAGCTTGGTTGGGCATGTGCGCGGCGGTTTGGGCATGTCTAACGTCGTGGGCTGTACCTTATTTGGTGGAGTCGCCGGCTCGCCGCTGGCTGATGTCTCGGCCATGGGCTCAGTGATGATTCCCTTGATGAAAAAAGAGGGCTATGACGCAGATTACGCGGTCAATGTGACCACCCATGCATCGCTGGTCGGCGCACTGATGCCCACCAGCCACAACCTCATCCTCTACACCTTGGCCACAGCGGGCATCGCATCGGTGAGTGTGCTCGGCATGATCGTTGCCTGCTTGATCCCGGCTGTGTTACTTACCCTTTTGAATCTTGCGGCCGCCTATGGCGTGGCAGTCAAGCGTGGCTATCCCACACGTGGTGCTTTCAAAGGCTGGGGCGAGGTGGGAGCAAGCTTTATCGCCGCTTTACCGGGTTTGATCGTTGTTGTGATTATTTTGGTGGGAATTTTGTCTGGCGTATTTACCGCTACAGAATCTGCGGCGACTGCTGTGATTTGGGCCTTGTTGGTGACGGTGTTTGTCTATCGCTCGCTATCGTGGCATGCCTTCATTGCATCGTGCGCGAAAGCTTGCAAAACGACGGGCGTGGTACTTTTTTTGATCGGTATTTCAGCGGCGTTTGCCTATTTTCTTGCGCTTTACGAAGTGCCTCAGCGCACGGGCGATTTGATGGGTTCGATCACGCAAAACCCGTGGTTGATCTTTTTGATGGTGAATGTGCTGCTGTTTGTGTTGGGTACTTTTCTCGATATGGCACCCACCTTGCTGATCTGTACACCGATCTTCTTGCCCATCTGCCAAAAGTTTGGCATGGATCCTAGCCAGTTTGGCGTGATGATGTTGATCAATTGCGCTCTTGGCCTCAACACACCTCCTGTGGGCTCCACTCAGTTTGTGGGCTGTGCTATCGGCGGCATATCGGTCAGCGAAGTCATGCGCTCGATTTGGCCGTTTTACGGCGCACTGTTGGTGTGCCTGATGCTGGTGACGTATGTGCCTGCGTTTTCTCTGTGGTTGCCAAGCATCGTGCTGGGCAAATAATTTAAAGTTGATTGAATGAACCAAGCCGTGAATCAAACCGTACATCAATCTGTAGAGTCCAGCCGCGTCTCTTATTCGAGCACATCGCAGCTGAGTGCCCAAGAATCGGGTGACCGCATCGCCCACATCGCCTTGCAGCTCACCATCCTCCCGCTGGCTACGCCCGTGAGCGATGCCAAGGTGCTTACAGGCAGACAAAAGCCGATGACAGAGATTGCCTTTATCTTCTGCAAGATCACCACGCGCGATGGCCACCAAGGCATGGGCTTTGGCTACAGCAAACGCGCTGGTGGCCCCGGGCTTTATGCGCATGCCAAAGAAATTGCGCCTACGTTGATTGGCGAAGATCCGAACGATATTGCCAGGCTGTGGACGAAGCTCATGTGGGCCGGCGCGAGCATGGGGCGCAGCGGCATGACGAGCCAAGCGATTTCGCCTTTCGATATTGCGCTTTGGGATATGAAGGCCAAGCGCGCGAATTTGCCGCTGGCGAAGCTTTTAGGAAGCCACCGCGAGAGCGTGCAGTGCTACAACACCTCGGGCGGATTTTTCAGCACACCGCTTGATCAGGTGTTGAAGAATGTGGAAGTCTCGCGTGAAAGCGGTATTGGCGGCATCAAGCTCAAAGTCGGGCATCCTGATTTGAAAGTGGATATTGAGCGCGTGAGCAGCGTGCGCAAGGTGCTTGGAGATGGTTTCCCGCTGATGGTGGATGCGAATCAGCAATGGGATCGCTTGAAAGCCGTACGCGCTTGCCGAGCGCTGGAAGAATACGATCTCACATGGATCGAAGAGCCGCTGGATGCCATGGATTTTGAAGGCCACGGCGAGCTGGCCAAGCGCTTTGATACGCCGATTGCCACCGGCGAGATGCTCACCAGCTTCAACGAGCATCAGCAATTGATCGAGGCCGGTACGGATTTCATTCAACCCGATGCGCCTCGCGTGGGCGGCATTTCGCCATTTTTGCAGATCATGCAAATGGCCGATCAAAAAGGTCGCATGCTCGCGCCCCATTTTTCAATGGAAATCCATTTGCCACTCGTGGCGGCCTATCCGCGAGAGGGCTGGCTAGAGCATTTCGAATGGCTCACGCCTTTGTTTAACGAACAACTCACTTTGAAAGACGGCCGCATGTGGCTGCCATCGCGCCCCGGCTTGGGCTTTACTTTGAGCGAGCAGGCGCAGGCTTGGACTCGCGAGCGATTTGAAATCGGTAAGAAGCCTTAGCACTCTGTATTTCATAGCACTCTACGCAGATTCTATGCCGGCGAACTGTTCATTTCGTTCATAAATCATACCTTGCGGCAGGCTACGCGCTGTGCGGCTGCGCCCAGAGCAGCGAACCCTTCGGGTGAGCATCTGCAGTGCTCGCTTTCCAAGGCCGCAAAAACAACTCTTCTTCGCTCAAACACGTTTTTGCTAAGGCGAGTACGCCTTACCTTTGAAAGCTGTGCGCTTCGAGCTCGCTGCTCAATCGGGCTCAGCCACACAGCGCGTAGCCTGCCGCGAGAGCATTCACGGTGGCGTGCAAACAGTGGTGCGCAAAGATGATTCCAAATCGTACAAATATCAGAACGCAACCATAAGTTCGCTAAAAGCACGATGTGGCAGTGCCGTGGCCATGCGGCACAATCAGAGAGGCGGGCTGGAAGCGCGGAAGAATTTGGACATAGTGCTCCTAAAGCGCCAACAATCTCAGCTCAAATTCTGAGCACTGCACATGCTCACCGCGAAGCGGGCCGGCTCTCGTGCGGCATGGCTACGGCACTGTCGCAGCGTGCGCTTTCGCAGCGTGCGCTTTCGCCAAAGAAATGAGGTGACCGAAAACTATGATTTCGATAGCACTCTGCGCATTAAATACGCCGGCGACAGGCCACTTTCGCTTCAAAAAGACGTAAAAAAACCCGGCGAACCGGGCTTTTTATTGAAGCGGAAGAAATTACTTCTTCGCAGCAGGTGCTTTAGCAGCGGGAGCGGCTTTTGCATCCTTGGCAGGTGCAGCGGCTTTCGCATCTTTACCTGCTGGTGCTTTTGCATCAGCAGCTGGTGCTTCTTCTTCAGCGGCAGCAAGCGCGACGACGGAGACGATCACAGGATCGATCTTGCCGCGCGTGACAACTTTCACGCCTTTTGGCATGGTGATGTTGCTGACATGCAAGCTCGTGCCTTTCTTGAGACCAGACAAATCCACAGCGATAAATTCTGGCAAGTCTGCAGGGAGGCAGGTCACTTGAATTTCATTGACCACGTGGTTAACCAAACAGGCATCTGTTTTCACAGCTTGCGATTCGGCTTCGCCTGAGAAGTGCAATGGCACTTTCATGGTGAGCTTGGTGTTGGCATCTACACGCTGAAAGTCAACGTGTGTTGCTTGTGGCTTGTAGGGGTGATACTGCACATCGCGCAGCAGCACTTTGGACTCGACGCCAGCAATTTCCATGTCGAGCACAGTGGCGTGGAAGGCTTCTTTTTTCAAGGCAAACCACAATGCGTTGTGATCGAGCTCGATCAGCGCCGGAGCGGTGGTACCGCCGTAGACGATACCAGGCACTTTGCCTGTGATGCGGAGACGGCGGCTCGCACCCGTGCCCTGCTTTGCGCGCTCAAAAGCGGTGAATTTCATATTAATACTCCAGTAGAAGTGAGCCGCGACCAGCGCACTTCGGTTTAACAACCGACTCGACACATAATGCGCCGAGCAGGGCTTGCAACTGAGAAAAGCAGTTGCGACTTATCGCCTCACATCAGAATAAATCGCTTAAAACAAATCACTCTGATCGGAGAACAAACTCATTACCGACTCACCATGCGCAATGCGCTGAATCGTCTCTGCAAAAAGGGGCGCAACGCTCACCTGGCGGATACGTCCGCAAGCTCGGGCAGCTTCTGCCAGCGGAATCGTGTTTGTGATCACCACCTCATCAAGTGCCGTGCCCTTGGCAATTCGATCAATCGCCGGGCCGCTGAAAACGGGGTGGGTGCAGTAGGCGTAGACCTTTTTTGCACCGCGCTCTTTGAGCACTTCAGCAGCTTTCACCAGCGTGCCTGCTGTATCAATCATGTCATCCATGATGACGCAATTACGGCCATCAATCTCGCCGATCACATGCATCACCTCAGACACGTTGGCTTTCGGGCGGCGCTTGTCGATGATGGCTAAATCGCAGCCGAGCTGCTTGGCCAGAGCCCGCGCACGCACCACGCCGCCCACATCAGGGGAGACGACGATCAAATCCTCGTAATTCTTGCTGCGCAAATCATTGAGCAAAACAGGCGAGGCGTAAATATTGTCAACTGGAATATCAAAGAAGCCCTGAATCTGATCCGCATGCAAATCCATCGTGAGCAAACGGCTCACGCCCACGGTTTGCAGCAAATTGGCCACCACTTTGCCGCTGATGGGCACGCGGCTCGAACGCGGGCGGCGATCTTGCCGGGCATAGCCAAAGTACGGGATCACGGCGCTGATCCGCTCAGCGGATGCACGCTTCAATGCATCGACCATGATCAACAATTCCATCAAATTCTCATTCGTGGGCGCACAGGTCGATTGCACGACGAACACATCGCGAGCTCGCACGTTTTCTGTGATCTCTACAGCGACTTCGCCATCCGAGAAGCGGCCAACAGTTGCACCGCCGAGTTTGATGCCCAGATGCGCGGCGATCTCTTGCGCCATCACAGGATTGGCGTTGCCAGTGAAAACCATGAAGTCGGGGGTGGGCTGGGTCATGTCAGTGGCGGTGGGTGAGGCCGTTTGAGTGTTTTAAGGTGACTAACGAAGACAAAACCAGCGTCATAAAGAATTTGGCAGGGGAAGAAGGATTCGAACCTTCGCATGTCGGAATCAAAATCCGATGCCTTAACCAACTTGGCGACTCCCCTGCACTGGGCAGCATGTTTTAACACGCCACCCGAAATCAGAATGATTTTTCATCATTCACTTGCAGTGTTTGCTAATTCGCTAAAAGCTCGATCAAAGGATGAGCGTCTAACGATTTGCAAACTCTTTGCTGCCAGTTCGCAGGAATTGCGCTTATATCTAACGAGCTGCTTTGAGAAAAGCTGCGTGAGACGGGCGCAAAAACCGCGCTGCCAGAGCCTGTCATGCGTGGTTTTAAACCTTGCTGTTCGAGCAATGCAAGTGCTTGGTTCACTTGCGGCTCAATCAACGCGCCAACATTCTGGAGATCGTTACAACCAAAGTCGTAAGGATTTTCAGCAAAGACTGAAATTATAGCATTGGGCGTATCGCGCTTAAGAGCAGGATGGCCAAAAATTGCCGGTGTGGGCAAGCCGCGCTCTGGTTTGACGACGAGAAAATGTTGATTTGTATCAAGCATACCAGCGGGCAAAGGCTCTATTGCCTCGCCAATGCCGCTCACCCAGGCATTGCATCCGCGCAGGAAGAAGGGCACATCCGCGCCAAGCGTCAAACCAATCTGCTCCAATTTTGAGAGCGGCTGCCGCAGATTCCATAAACGATTCAACCCCAAAAGGCATGTGGCTGCGTCCGATGAGCCGCCGCCCATACCGGCTTGCGCAGGAATTCGTTTTTCAAGTTCAATGTGCGCGCCTAATGTGCAGCCCGTGGCTTCTCTGAGAGCGCGAGCCGCTCGTGTGCAGAGGTCGTCTTCGGGGAGCAATGCGCCAGCATGGGGCATAAGATCTTCACGCGAGATGATGCCGTCGCCGCGTAAGCTCAGGTGAATGGTGTCTTGCCAGTCGATGAGCTGGAAAACGGATTCAATCAGGTGATAGCCATCGGCTCTTTGGCCTGTGATGTGCAAGAAGAGATTGAGCTTGGCCGGTGCGGGTAAATCACGCAACTCCTTCAAAGATGCTTTCATGGCTGCTCCAAAGCGATGCGCATGACAGCAGGTGTTGGAGACGTGCGCCGGGCGATGATGCGGCCATTGGCGTGTTTGGTGAGATCTACCTGCCAATCGCTATTTTGAGCAGAGCTGGTGTGCCCTTCGAGCCAATCAAACAGTTGCGCCAATGAAAGTGATGCGCCCGTAGCGCGTTGGATCAGATCATCCGCATTGGCAAAAATTTGCCTCTGAGCGCCACGCAAGATCACAGCGATCTCGGGCTGCCAGCGTAGTTGCATCACGATTTGGCCTAGCGGCGAGAGTAAATCAAGCTCGCCAGTTTTGGCATTGCCGCGCAGCTCAAAGCTGCCTGAGAAAGACTGTTGCTGATCGCTGGAGTCGGCGCTGGGCTCGATCACCAAGCTAAGGCGGCCCGAGTAGCTCTCGCGTGGCTTGGGCAACGCGTTTCCAGGTGCTTTTGGGCTGTTCGCCGGCGTATTTGTTGCGCAACCTGCTATAGAAATAATAGTAAATGCTGTGCCTGCGGCCAGCCATGAGCGACGTTGGATCACGCTCTACAGCCTCACGCGCAGCCGCTTGAGCGTCTCAATCAGTACTTCATCCTCTTTATCAAGCAGCATGCATTCTTTAAAAATAACCACCGCTTTATCGCGCTGGCCGCTCACCCACAGCACTTCGCCCAAATGCGCACCAATCTCCGCATTCGGGAACGCTGCGTAGGCTTTCTCAAGCAACGCGATGGCTTCTTTCGTGTTGCCCAAGCGGAATTCGACCCAGCCTAGGCTATCAGTGATCGCAGGATCACCTGGCGCGAGTTCCATGGCTTTTTGCAGCAAAGTTTTTGCCTCAGGTAGGCGGACATTGCGCTCTGCAAAAGAGTAGCCCAGCGCGTTGTAAGCATAGGCGTAGTCGGGCTTGACTTCGATGGCGCGGCGCATGAGGCGCTCCATCTCTAGGTAGCGCTTGAGCTTCTCCGCTGCGCTGGCTTGTTGGTAGATCAGTTCGTGATCCGGCTGCGATGCAGTGTTCGCAACAGCTAAGAGATCGAAGGCGGCAAGGTATTCCTTGTTGGTTTGCAACAGCTGCACTTCGGTGAGCAATTTTATGCGGCGATCCGCTGCGCCTTCTAGGCCTTGGCGCTCAGGCAACTTGCGGATGAGCTCACGCGCCTCACTGAGTTTTCCTTGCTTGGCAAGCAAGGAGGCGCGTCGGCTCTGCGTGCTGACCAGGGCTTGGGGGCTATCAATCTTGCTGAGCCAGCTCTCGGCCAGCGAGAAATCTTTGCGTTTCTCAGCGATTTGCGCGAGTGATAAATAAGCCTGCGTGAGGCCGCGTTGCTTTTCTTCGCTATTGCGCTCAGGGTTGATTAGTTCGATGTAGCGTTTGAGCGATGCATCGGCTTTGTCGATCTGGTTGTCTTGCAATTCGAGTGAGCCTTGCAGCGCCCAAGCTTCGGCCAGATCAGGTTTGCTCTGGATGAGTCGCTGCACTTGGGTGTTGGCGTCAAAGTTGCGCTGCGCATCGATCAGAGCGCGCACATAGCCTAGGCGCACTTCAGAAATGGCTTCGGCGTTCTCCAAATACTTGCGCACGATGGGCTCAGCGCCCGGCTGCTTGGGATCCATCAATTCGAGGGCGAGCAGGGCCGGGCCTATTGACTTGGCGTCTGCTGCTTGCGAACGCGCAGCGGCATCCACTGCGCCTGAAGCATCAGCAGCTGCCAAGCGAGTGCGGCCTATTGCTGTCCAGCTCGCGGCGGCTGTAGCGCTGTTGGTGGCAAACTCGGCGAGCGCTTGTTCAACCAAGCTCGTAGCGGCTTTTTTGTCGGTCGAGCGGGCATACAAGCGCGGAATTTGTGAAATCGCTGCGCTGCGCTCGGCGGCGGGCGTGAGCTGAATTTGTGTGCGCAAAGGCTCAGCCGTCTCGGCTAGGCGGTTGAGTGCGAGCAGCACTTGCAGCACTTGCAAATTCGCATCGCGCGATTGCGGCTGAGCGCTCTTCCAGGCACGAGCGGCTACCAAGGCGGGCTCTCCTGCTCGGCCCGCAATCGCCATTTCGACGGCGCGCTGGTAAAGCGATGCATCATTGGTTTTGCGCGCTGCATCGAGCACGAGCTGGTAGCTAGTGCCCGCCGAGCCGCCTAGGCTGGGAATCGCATTGAGTTCGCCGAGCAAGAGCTGATAAAAAAGCTCTGCATCCATGTTGGAATTGCTGATCGTTTCTGTCATTGCGCCGGTACTGGCCGCTGGCGTAGAAGCTGCAGGACGCGCTGGGCCGCGTTGTTGGGCGATTGTGTGGGCGAACGACTGGGCGCTGCTGATCAATATTGTTACGCAAGCAAGCGTCGAAAGCGTGGTTTTGGAAAGCATGAACGCATGATAATCGAACACTTGGATTCGTTCCCTTAGCTTGATCAATGAGCGTTTATAAATGCCTGAATTACCAGAAGTCGAAGTGACGCGCTTGAGTTTTGCGGGGCGAATTGCGGGCGCGCAAGTGCAAGATGTCCATGTCGGCAAACCGCTGCGCTGGCCGTTTGGTGTGGGCCTCGCGGGCGCGGCGCAAGAGGCGGTGGATGCGCTGGTTGGCGCGACTGTGCAAGGCGTGCGAAGGCGGGGCAAATATTTGCTGATCGATACGCTTAAAAACGCCAGGCCGGGTTTGCTCATCATTCATCTGGGGATGTCAGGCTCGCTGCTTTTCTCGCCGCGTTTGCCAGCTGTGGCTAAGCATGATCACTTTAGCTTGCTAACGAGCCAAGGCGAGCTGCGCCTGAACGATCCGCGCCGTTTTGGTGCCGTGATTTTTGCCTACTCCGAAAATGATCTGTGGCCTCACAAGCTGCTCGGCGGCTTGGGTGTGGAGCCGCTCACCGATGATTTCTTGGCTGAGCCGTTTCATGCCGCATGCAAAAAGCGCAGTGCCCCGATCAAGCAAGTTTTGCTGGCCGGCGACATCGTGGTCGGAGTGGGTAATATTTACGCCTCCGAAGCTTTGTTTCTTGCTGGCATCCGGCCGACGCTGGCTGCCAATAAATTAACCAAACCGCGTACAGCAAAGTTGCATGCTGCGATTAAAGAAGTCTTGCAAGCTGCGCTCGACAAAGGCGGCAGCACGCTGCGCGATTTCTCCAGTGCCACAGGCGAAGGCGGCTATTTTCAACTGCAAGCGAATGTCTATGGCAGAGAGGGTGAGCCTTGCCGCGTGTGCCAGACGCCGATCAAAATGATTCGGCAAGGGCAGCGAAGCACTTTTTATTGTGTGGCGTGTCAGAAATAAGCGCTAGTTTTTTACGTGAAATCAGCTTTTTTAGCACGTAGATACTGCGCGGGGTGCTATTTATTGAGGAGCAAATGATGGAATCAAATCAACTTATCTTGCCTACTGAATTGGTTTTAGAGCGCACATTGGTTGCGCCGCGCATGGCCGTCTGGCGCTGCTGGACGGAGCCTGCGCTGATGCCGATTTGGTTTTGTCCAAAGCCTTGGTACGTTAGCGATATCGCGCTCGATCTTCGCGTAGGTGGTGCAAGCTCGATGATGATGAATGGGCCTAACGGCGAGA
The DNA here is from genome assembly GCA_031376455.1 of Variovorax sp. Taxonomy (GTDB): domain Bacteria; phylum Pseudomonadota; class Gammaproteobacteria; order Burkholderiales; family Burkholderiaceae_C; genus JANMDU01. The sequence goes on from JANMDU010000086.1 coordinate 77,993, forward strand.
GATTTCCCAATGGGGGCGTATATCTGCATGTGGATATTGGCAAGCGGCTCGTCTTCACAGATGCTTTTTCGAGCGCTTGGAAGCCATCAGGTAAAGCTTTTATGGTTGGCGATATTGAACTCGCCGATGCGCCCGGCGGCGGCACGCTGTATCGCGCTGTTGCTCGCCACTGGAGCACCGCAGACCGCGACGCGCACGAAAAAATGGGCTTCTACGAAGGTTGGGGCAAAGCAGCTGATCAGCTTGAGGCGCTCGCCAGCACACTCTGATTTTGAAGCTAAATCAGTGTTTTGCGCAGATTGGATGTGCGCTAGATGCTACTAAAAAAGTAGCAAGTGGCATGCTAAGCCCGATGCCCGAGCGCAGTAGAAATCTCTTTTGCTGTGGCTTGCAATCTGGGCAGCCATTCTTCATTCAAACGATCAGCCGGGGCTGAGATCGACAAGCCGGCCACGAGGCGCGATTGGTCGTCGTAAATGCCAGCCGCGATGCAGCGAACGCCAAGCTCGAGCTCTTCGTTGTCGCGCGATGTGCCGTATTGGCGGCATTTGGCCAATTCGCGTTCGAGTTGAGGCAGTTGCGTGAAGCTGTTTTTGGTTTGCCCGGCCAAGCCAGTGCGCGTGGCATATTGGCGCACACGTAGCGGTTCGTCAAAAGCCAAAAATAGTTTGCCCACGGATGTCAGATGCAGCGGTGCGCGGCCACCAATTGCGCGCACGACTTGCATGCCACTGCGTTCGGAGTAAGCACGCTCCACATAGACGATCTCATCGCCCTGGCGCACTGAGAGATTCACGGTTTGCTGGGTGGTTTTGTGCAGCTCGCGCATGGCAGGGAGCGCGACATCGCGCACATTCAGGCGATCTTTCACCAGATTGCCCAATTCGAGTAAGCGCAGCCCCAGCCGATAGCTGCCCGATTCGGGACGATCCACCATGCGGCCCATGGCCAGATCATTGAGGATGCGATGTGTGGTCGATGGGTGTAGGCCGGTTTTTTCGGCGATTTCTTTCAGCGAAATGACGCCATCGCGCGAGGAGAGCACATCCAGCAGCGCGAAGATGCGCTCGATAACTTGAATGGTGGGCTTGGTGGACGGTGTTTTTTTCATGCGTTTGATGCGCTGCAACAAGAACGTAAATTTTATAGTGTGAAATCAAGCTGACTTGGCATGGTCTTGCCACTCGCCATCAATTAGTAGCTCATGGGGCACGAATTGCGCCTTGTAAGTCATTTTCGGGCTTTTTTCTATCCAGTAGCCCAAATACACATGCGCCAGCCCGAGCTCTTTGGCTTGCGCAATTTGCCAGAGGATGCTGTATGTGCCGTAAGCCGTTTTTTCCTCCGGCTCGTAAAACGTATAAACCGCAGAAATACCCGCCGAGAGCACATCCAAAATCGTCACCATTTTGAGCGCACCGAGCCCGCCATCAACCGCATCATTTGAAGGGGGCTCACGAAACTCCACTATGCGTGAGTTCACTCGGCTTTGTAGCAAAAACTGCGTGTATTGATCAATGCTGTCTTGATCCATGCCGCCGCCTGCATGCCGGCCATTTTGATAGCGCAGATAAAGCGCGTAATGTTCTTGCACAAAGGCCAGATTTAAAACGCGCACTTGCAGATGAGCGTGTTGCTTTTGCGCGCGGCGTTGGCTGCGCGAGGGTGAAAATTCAGCCACTTTGACGCGCAGTGGCGTGCAAGCTTTGCAGCCATCGCAATAGGGCCGATAAGTAAACATACCGCTGCGCCGAAAGCCACGCGCCACGAGTTCCGAGTAAGCTTCGTTGTGTACCAAATGGCTGGGCGTAGCGACCTGTGATCGTGCGACTTTGCCATCTAAATAACTGCAGCCATACGGGGCAGTGGCATAGAACTGCAGCGTTTGTAGCGGGAGATCTTTGAGCTGGGTCATGGGGCGCAATCTTGGCTTGTAACATCGCTGAAGCGCGTGTCCAAGGCCTTCCATTTTACGGATGACAGCCGCCAAATCAGCGGCGCTTTCGCTGCTTGCTCGCGTACATGCGCACAAAAATCTTCTCGCGGCATCTCGCGTGCGCCCAGCGAGGCCAAATGAGAGGTGTTTTGCTGGCAATCAATGATTGCCGCGCCCTGTGATCGACACAATGCAACCAAAGCGCAGAGCGCGATTTTTGACGCATCCGTCTCGCGCGCAAACATGGATTCGCCAAACACCGCGTGGCCAATCGCCGTGCAATACAAACCGCCAACAAGCCTTCCATTCCGCCATGTTTCGATGCTGTGCGCCATGCCACAGGCGTGCATGGCGATGTAGGCCGTTTGCATCTCAGGTTGAATCCATGTACCGCTTTGACCTTCGCGAGAAACATGGGCGCAAGCCGCAATGACCGCTGCAAAATCATGATCAATCCGTACTTCGCAACCGGGCGTTTGCAAAAAACCGAGCAAAGTTTTGCGTAGGCTGCGGTGCAATTTGAACTCCACCACTGGCAACACCATGCGCGGATCAGGGCTCCACCAAAGAATCGGCTGGCCTTCGCTGTACCAAGGAAAAATACCTCGCGAATAAGCCGTTTGCAGCGTCGCCACTTCCAGGTCCGCGCCGCCGGCAAGCAGTCCTGGCGCAGGATCGTTAGAGCCCCAAGCGCGTTGCACTTGCGGAAAATCCTCTCCAGAGGCCAACATGGGCAAGGGTTCGGGGCGATGGCGCGCTTTCATACGGTGTATTTTGCGCTGGTTTTCTCGCGTAGGATGTTGGTATGACGCAAGCCACCACGACACACGCCGATCTTCACCGCATCGAATGCGATCACGCAGGCAGCAGCCCGGGCACGCATCGCATGGCTTATTGGAGCTGGGGCTTGGGTCATCATTCGCATGTGGTGCTCTGCGTGCATGGCCTGTCAAGGCAGGGCTTGGATTTTGATGTACTCGCGCAAAAACTGATTGGCACGGACGGCAAGCGTTGCCGCGTCGTGAGTGTCGATGTGGCCGGGCGGGGCATGAGCGATTGGCTCAGCGATCCGGCGCTCTATCAAGTGCCGCAATATGCAGCAGATTTGGTGATGCTGATGATGACTTTGCAGGCGCAAGGCGCGAAAACGATCGATTGGGTGGGCACGAGCATGGGCGGCTTGATTGGCATTGCGGTGGCTGCTCAAACGACGCTCCAGCCACAACTCAAGAGTTTGATGCCACGCAAGCTAATTTTGAATGACATCGGCCCGGTGGTGCAATGGGAGGCTTTGCAGCGGATCAGCGGCTATCTTGGGGCAGATAAACGCTTTGACACAGAAAAAGAGATCGTGGATGACTTGTGGGAGCTGTCGAAGAGCTTCGGGCCGCATTCGCCGGAGCAATGGCTGGCACTTTGCAAGCCGATGATCAGACTAGATGGTGTGCAATTCAAACTGCATTACGACCCTGCGATTGCGCTGCCTGTGAAGGCCACGACACCCGAGACCGCAGCGCAAGGTGAGGCCATACTCTGGCAGCTGTATGACGCGATTAAAAGTGACACGCTGCTGATTCGTGGTGCAGACTCTGATTTGATCAGCTTGGAGACGGCGCAAAAAATGCAATCTCGAGGGCCGAAAGCTAAGCTCGTGCAGTTTGAGGGCGTGGGTCATGCGCCCATGCTGGTGCAAGCCGATCAAACGCAGGCGGTGGAAGAATTCCTCTTCGGCGCATGAAGCCATCCGCGTCAAGCTCCGCCGAACCCGCTTTAGCTGTAGCGGCTGTCACTGTCGCAGCGCAAACCTTTGCATCCGGCGATTTGGCGCTTGATCGTGAGCCGGGCAGGGCGCTGGAGCGTGCCAGAGCATTTGCCGAGCCACTGATAGCGCAAGAGACGCTAGACACTGGCGAAAACACGTTTGCACATGCGCAGGCCGTGGCGGAGATTTTGCGCAGCATCGGTGGCTCGGAGGCGATGCAAGCGGCCAGCTATTTGGTCTACGCTTGTGAGCATTTGAACAAACCTCTTGAAGTCATCACCAAAGCATTTGGCGAGAGCTACGCCACGCTGGCACTGGAGACGACGGCGCTCGTTCATATTCAGCGCCAAGCCAGAGCCGCATCGCTTAAGACCCAGTTAAGCCCCGGCGCGGCAAACCAGACGGAGAACATTCGCAAAATGCTGCTGGCGTTCTCGCGTGATTTACGTGTTGTGATGCTGCGCTTGGCTTCTCGTTTGCAAACGCTCAGACACTACGCTGCTATCAAAAAAGAAGCGCCTCACACAGTATCTATGGAGGCTTTACATGTATTTTCACCTTTGGCTAATCGCCTAGGCATTTGGCAGATCAAATGGGAGATGGAAGATTTGGCATTTCGCTTTTTGGAGCCAGAAGCCTACAAAGCGATTGCCAAGCAGCTCGCGGACAAGCGAATTGAGCGTGAAGGTGGGATGCGACTTTTGCGCGAATCGTTGCAAGCTGATTTGCTCGCGCAGGGCATCGCTGCTGAGGTGCAGGGCAGGCCAAAGCATATCTACAGCATTGCTCGCAAAATGCGCGGCAAACAGCTCAGCTTTGATCAGGTGTTTGACGTGAGGGCGATGCGCGTGATCGTCGCGGATAGCGCGGCTTGCTATGCAGCGCTGGCTCGCGTGCATGAGTTGTATACGCCCATCGATGGCGAGTTTGATGATTACATTGCTAAGCCGAAATCTAATGGATATCAGAGCTTGCACACTGTGGTTCGCGATGACACAAACCGCCCCCTTGAGATTCAAATCCGCACCGATGCGATGCATCAACACGCAGAAGTGGGCGTGGCAGCGCATTGGGCTTACAAGGAGGCAGGCGTGCGGGGCTATGCGGGTGTCAGCGCGGGCAGCCCATACGACGCCAAGATCGCTGTATTGCGGCAGCTTCTGGCTTGGCAGCAAGATGTCTCTGGCGAAGCTGTTCAGAGCAGTGGGCTCGATGACCGTATCTATGTCCTCACGCCAGAAGCGGCGATTGTTGATTTACCGCGCGAGGCCACGGCGGTTGATTTTGCCTATGCGCTGCACACGAATTTAGGCCACCGCTGCCGAGGTGCGAGAGTCAACGGCCAAATGGTGACTCTCAATACGCCGCTCTCTAACGGGCAAACCGTAGAAATCACGGCCGCCAAAGAAGGCGGCCCTTCGCGCGATTGGCTCAACCCCGAGCTGCATTTTTTGGCCAGCCCTAGGGCGCGAGCCAAAGTGCGCGCTTGGTTTAATGCGTTGCAGCTTGAGGAAACGATTTCTAGCGGGCGGCAGTCGGTAGAAAAACTCTTGCAGCGCGAAGGAAAAACAGCGCTCAAACTCGATGATCTGGCGGCGCAGCTCGGCTTCAAAACGGCAGACGCGCTGTTTGAAGTGGTGGGCAAAGATGAGTTCTCACTGCGCACGATTGAGCAGTTTTTGCGGCCGGCACTGGCGGAAGTGGCTAGTCTCGATGAACAGGCTTTGCTGCGCACCAGTCGCGTGGCCGAGAAAATAGCCTCGTCGCAAAAAGCGGCTGCAGGCAGCGTGCTGGTGGTGGGCGTGGATAGTTTGCTCACGCAGCTGTCCAAATGCTGTAAGCCTGCCCCGCCGGACGCTATTCGGGGATATGTGACGCGCGGCAAAGGCGTGAGCATTCATCGTGCGGCTTGTTCTACGCTGCGAAGTTTGATGCAAAAAGAGGGCGAAAGACTAGTTGATGTTGCGTGGGGCGCTCCTAAATCAGGAGCTATCTTCACGGTGGATGTCCGCGTTTTGGGGCAGGAGCGGCCCGCGCTGTTGCGCGATGTCACGGAGGTTTTCTCCAAAGAGAAAGTGCCCGTGCGCAGCGTTCAGCAAAACACATCGTACGGCAGCACGTGGATCACGCTATCCGTCGATGTGACAGATGCAGCGCATTTGGCCAAGGTACTGGCAGGTGTCGCGCAGGTCGATGGGGTGGAGAGTGCGCGGCGGGTGTGAGCGCCTACAAGGTGGTCGGGTCGATGCAAAAGGGCAAATCAAAAAAGAAGCGTGATTATTGATTTGTAATTTTTGACAGCGTTTGAAATCTCCGACAATACGAACATGACTCAAACAGCACCTCTTTCAACCGATGCCAGCAAGGATGGCGCAAACATGCGCCCCGAGCTACCCGATCACCTCTGCATTGATCCGCGCAGCCCACATTACGCTCCCGCCGTTCTGGAGCACGCCATTGGCATTCATTTCAATGGCAAAGAGCGTTTTGATGTGGAGGAATATTGCATCAGCGAAGGCTGGGTGAAGATTCCCGCGGGCAAGACGGTGGATCGCAAAGGCAGGCCGCTGCTGATGAAGGTCAAAGGCAAGGTGGAAGCGTTTTATCGCTAGATTTTTATGCAAAACAGACACCTAGCCGGCATTAAACCTGCTTGAAGTGCTATTATTTTGATAGTAATTGAATGAGCATGTTGATCAACGCCATCGGCACAGTTGGGCAAGCTTGGAGCGAAGCAAATGTCGCGAAATGGCGTGTTTTGCTAATCCGCAAGCGCAGTTATGCCGAGGATGTTTTGCATCAGATGGATGCGCTACATGATCGCTTTGATGTTTTCAATTACGGGACTTTGGCGTATCCCGATGATCGCTACGATCTTGTTGCTGTGCGTAGCAAACATTGGGAAACACGTTTGCCTACCGCGCTGATCACAGGCGGAGTGCATGGCTACGAGACCAGCGGCGTGCAGGGCGCATTGCGATTTTTAGATGCGCATGCGCCTGCTTACGCGGGCAAAGTAAATCTGCTCGTTGTGCCTTGCGTGAGCCCCTGGGCGTATGAGCGCGTACAGCGCTGGAATTTTGATGCAGTCGATCCGAATCGTGCATTCAAGGCGGGCAGCGCAGCGCAGGAAGCTGCGGCTTTGATGCAATTGATAGCGCCTATGTGCGGTGACATTGCGTTGCATATTGATTTGCACGAAACCACAGATTCTGATGAATCAGAATTTCGCCCCGCGCTAGCTGCGCGAGACGGTCAAGCATTTAAGCCCGGCATGATTCCCGATGGCTTTTATCTGGTCGCAGACGCCGCAAATCCTCAGCTCGATTTCCAAAACGCTGTTCTAGCCGCAGTCAGCGGCGTCACGCATATTGCAGATGCTGACGAGCGAGGCTGTCTCATTGGCGAGACGCTCATTGCGCCCGGCGTTATTGCGTACGAGATGCAAAAGCTCGGGCTCTGCGCGGGATCAAGTGGCGCGAAATTCGTGACAACCACAGAGGTCTATCCCGACAACGCCCGCACGTCGCCTGAGCAATGCATCGCCGCGCAGGTGAAAGCGGTATGCGCTGGTCTCAATTTTTTGATCAAAAACGCAGAGCAGCCGTTCTAAGCTTGCAGCAGCAAAGCGCGATACACTAGAGCATTCTGCAGGCATTTGCTTGACCTGCGCTGCAGACAAGGTGTGTATCGGGCGTTTTTGATGCGATTTGCTTCACTGAAGGCGCCACTTTTGCTCGGTGTCCTGCCGAGCCCGAGGCGTTCTAACCTAATGTGATGGCAAGCTGGTGAACCTGGAGGCCGCATGGCCAAAGAAGATTTAATTGAAATGCAAGGCAAAGTGGATGAAATTTTGCCTGATATGCGTTACCGCGTAACGCTTGAAAATGACCACAAACTCATCGCCTACACAGGCGGGAAAATGCGCAAGCACAGCATCCGCATTTTGGCGGGTGACAAAGTGACAGTGGAGATGTCGCCCTACGATCTCTCCAAAGGCCGCATTACCTTCCGCCATATCGAAAACCGCACACCTCGCGTGGGCGGGCCAGCATTTTCAGGCCGGCGCTAGAATATAGCCTGATATCCATTACACTATTAGATTACAAATGTCTAGCATCCGCCGGGCATGTTTTTGAGAAAGACTCATAATGAGCAACAAACTTTACGTCGGCAATCTTGCCTACACTGTGCGCGATGAAGACCTGCAGCAGCAGTTCTCCGCATTTGGCCAAGTGCAATCTGCCAAGGTCATGATGGAGCGCGACACTGGCCGCTCCAAAGGCTTCGGCTTTGTCGAGATGGGCAGCGCCGATGAAGCGCAAGCTGCAATCGCAGGCTTACATGGCCAAAACGTTTCTGGCCGCGATTTGACGGTTAACGTTGCTCGCCCGATGGAAGCTCGTCCTCCACGCACTGGCGGCGGTGGCTACGGCGGCGGCGGTGGTGGCTACGGTGGTGGCGGCGGCGGTGATCGCGGCGGCTACGGCGGTGGCGGTGGCGGCGGCGGCGGCGGTGGACGTCGTTACTAAGCTCTGCTGATTTACTCCAAGCAAATCTCCAAGAACCGTCTCCTAGCGAGGCGGTTTTTTTATGCCTTGTTCATTTGGGCTATGAAAAAGTAAGCGTAAAAAATTCCTCCAACGCGCAGTCGCAACAAACCCTCGCCTGAATGCAGAAAAAATAAAAAAACCGCCCGAAGGCGGAAAGATAACAAAAAAACCGCCCTAAGGCGGTTTGTGGGTTCAGCGAAAAGAGGGCTTAGCTCTTGACGTGCTTACCAATCAGACCGGCCATCTCAAACATCGAGACTTGGGCTTTGCCGAAGACTTCTCTCAACTTGGCATCGGCGTTGACCATGCGCTTGTTGACTTTGTCTTGCAGATTGTTTTTCTTGATGTAGACCCACAACTTGGAGACAATCTCCGTGCGTGGCAGCGGCGCAGCGCCGACCACAGCGGCCAAAGCGGCGCTGGGCATCAAAGCCTTCATGAATGCTGCGTTAGGTGTACGCTTTTTGGCAGGCGCTTTTTTCGCTGCTACTTTTTTAGCAGGGGCAGCTTTTTTAGCTGGGGCAGCCTTCTTCGCAGGCGCTGCTTTTTTAGCAGGTGCCTTTGCTGGGGCTTTGGCTGCGGCTTTCTTAGCCGGTGCAGCTTTCTTTGCTGGAGCGGCTTTCTTTGCCGGTGCTTTTTTTGCAGCGACTTTTTTCGCTGGCGCTTTCTTTGCAGTTGCCATGATTGATGATCCTTATAGAGTTAATTAACTTGTCTTTGGATGCAAGCCTTGCAGCTTTCACTCTCAGACAAGCGGATGCTACTAGATAAATAGCAATTTCTCCAGTGAAAAATGCATTTTCGTGTGAGGAAATATGTGAATCCTCCTCTGAAACACCAGAAAAACCGTTGCGCTCACATTTTCGGAGCACGCATCGTTTTAATTTTTTGAAGCCTTCAATCGCGCTGCGAAGAACATGAGCACACCGAAAAGGATCACGCCACAGGCGAGCCACTCAGTTTTTTGCACCACTTCGTCACCCAGCCAAACGCCTAAAAACAGAGCAATGACGGGATTCACAAACGCATAACTCGTGGCCAATGCGGGTGACACATGAGCGAGCAAAAACAGATACGCGCTGAATGCGATGAGCGAGCCAAACACGACGAGATAGCCCCAAGACAGAAGTGCGCGAGTATCTAGCGGCATAGATACGCTTTCACCTAATGCGAGAGAAAGCAGCAGTAACACCGCGCCGCCACACAACATTTCGCTGGCAAAGCCTAATGCGCCTGGAGCAAGCGGCAACTTGGTAGTTTGCAGCACAGAGCCAATCGACCAAGATATCGTTGCGCCAAACATCGCTAGCAAACCGACAGGTGAAGCATTGAAGCTCCTGCCTTGCAAGAGAAAAATCACGCCACCAAAGCCAATCAGCATGCCTACAATTTCTAAGCCACTGGGCCGCTTTCCAAACGCCAAGCCAATCAGCACCACCATCATCGGCACGATGGCGATGAAGGTGGCAATCAACCCTGATCCAATGGTTTGCGCAGCCACGCCCACCAGCCCCATACCGCCGCCGAGCATTAAAGTGCCAACGATCAGCGCGTTGCGCCAATACCACGTTTGCGCTTGTGGGGGCGGCGAGTTGCTTGCTTTGGGTGAGTTCGGTAATTTTCTCCCTCTGAGTTTGAGAAAAACCATGAGCAACACGCCCGCGACGATGAAGCGCGAGCCCATCTGGAAAAACGGCGGGAAGCTCACCAATGCAAAGCGAATCGCTAAATACGTCGAGCCCCAGACGAGATACACAGCCGCGAGCGCTGCAGCAATCAAGGTGGTGGAAGGTTTTTGGAGCAGAGCAACATTTGCAGTCATTCAAGAATTGTCGCAAGGCATAGCGCATCGTGCCATACAGAATTAAAGTTAAGATGCAACGATGACCTGCAATTCAAAGGCGTTCTATGCTCAGCACAGAGAATAACGACATCGACAGCTATGACACGCGCATCTTGGCTGAGCTGCAGCGAGATGCCCGCATTTCTATGAGCGAGCTTGGCCGCCGCGTGCATCTCTCGCAGCCTGCGGTGGCAGAGCGTGTAAAGAAGCTGGAGATCTCTGGCGTAATCACGGGGTATCACGCGGCTGTTGATCCAGCGCGGCTGGGCTACGGCATCCGCGCTTTCGTTCGCGTGGGGAGGGCGGATTACGCCACCGTTGTCAAACGCGTCGAGCAATCGCCAGAGGTGATCAATGCGTTTAACGTGACCGGGGAAGACAGCTGGATGCTAGAAATTGCGGTGCAAGATGTTTCGCATTTAGATGAAGTCGTAACGAAATTTTGCCTACTGACGGAGACTTCGACAAGTATTATTCTAAATGCAGCGCGAGAAAATCACGCCTTGCAGCCTGTGCGCCTCGTACGCAGTGCGCGGGGCAATGTGGCTAAGAATTCAAGTAAAAAAAGGCCTGTAACCGGCATAAAGACTGCGCGAGCAGCTATTAAAAAGTGAGTGATCAGCATGACAAATATTTCAGTATGTGACCTGTGCGATGCCCATGAATCCGAGTGGGCGGGTGGCAATATCAAGCAACTGCGCTTGCTGCCCGATGTGTACAAAAGCTATGGCGGTATCGCCAGTTTTCATGGTCAAGCGCACACGCTGCTTTGCCCGGAAGACAACTCCCGCGTGCGTGAGGCTGTTGCTCAAGCTGGCGAGGGTAGGGTGCTTGTCGTTGACGGCGGCGGCATGACTCGCCGCGCCTTGGTGGGCGGCAATTTAGCGGTGATCGCTGCAAAGAACGGGTGGGTAGGGATCTTGGTGCATGGTGCTGTGCGCGATGTGGCGGAGTTGCGCGCGGCATCTCTCGGCATCAAAGCCTTAGCGCTGTGCCCTTTGCGCACCGATAAGCGCGGTTTGGGTGACGCCGGTGTACCCATCACGATTTCTGGTCAGTCGGTTCAGCCGGGCGATTGGGTCTATGCTGATGAGGATGGGGTGTTAGTTTCTGCTGTTGCGTTGCATTAAGGTAGCATGAAAGTGATAACACCATGCCGTTGAGGATGGCCAACTCAAATCCCCGCTGGCTTCATCATGGTGCTCATGCGATCCACGGCTTTGAGTGTGATCGTCTTTAAATCTGCGCCTTGCAACACAGTGAGCTTGATTTCACCTTCGGGCGAGGCGCGATCCCAGACTTTTTTGTAGAAGGTCTCTAGGCTGGCGACTTTTGCATCATCGACTGCCAACACCACATCGCCAACTTTGAGGCCGGCGGCTTGCGCAGGGCTATCAGGGTTGATGCGCACGATCTGCACTCTGCCGCCTTGCTCGGATGAAGTAAGGCCGAGCCACGGGCGCTTGGAGAGTTTGCTGCTGCCCGTTTGCAGCATCTCAGTCATGATGGGTTTGAGCAGATCGACGGGGACGAACATGTTGCCGGGCAGGCGCACGTTTTCTCCCATCGCGTCCATCACGAACAAGCTGCCGACACCTAGCAACTCACCTTTCTGATTAAAGAGCGGCGCGCCCGAATGGTTTTGCATCGGTGGGCTGGTAAACAATGCGCCGTCGATGTGATATTCCCAATAGCCAGAAAAGGCGCGTTTGCTGACCAATTGCGTCATGTTCACATCGGCATCGTCATCACTAGATGCGCCAGTGCTGGCCATGAGAGACTCGCCCGTTATGCTGCCGCTGCTTGCGCCTAGAGGAACAGGAGAGATACCGCGCAATGGCACGACAGGGCGAATCAGGCCGAAGCCGGTGGCTAAATCGTAGGCGACGACTTGAGCGGGTACGGTCTTTTTATCCACGGTGGTGATTTGAATTTGATCGGCTTCTAAAATTAAATAGCCGATCGTGACGATCAAGCCATCAGAGCCGATGACGACGCCTGAGCCACTGCGTGCCTTGCCCAGCGTTTGAGCCGAGCGTGCGCCCTCGGCGGCGATCACTTGCACGCCCACCACGGCTGCTTGCGCCTTCGTGAGTGCGTTGATCGTGTCTTGCGCGCTCGCGTTCGTCGCACTCAAGGGCGGTGTGGCAGCTTGCAAGGGCAGAGCGGTTAGTGCAAGTGTGGCAGCAATAGCCAATGAAAGCCGTGAAGTAAAAGACAGAGCTGGGCTCATAGACAAATCTCCAATAGATTTGTTTGATGTTGCGCTCAAACGTATGGGCTTGCAAGCGGATCAAGCATCAGTTGGCATAGCCGCAGCATGGGGCGAGATTTTTGCGCATGAGACTATCGGTTTGATAGCACTCCACGCAGCAAATACGCCGGCTAGAGGCCACTTTTTATTAAAAAATGATCTTGTCAAGCGTTTTTTTCAAACATGTTCAAAAGCCACACACTGCGCAGGGAATGTGGCCTAGATACAAATACTTGCATTTATCCAGCAGTTCGATTCAATCCGAGGCAATGCCCACAATTTGCCTGTATTCATATTCAAAACAGCTAAAATCTAAGCACTTGATCAACCAATTTGGGTATATCAATTGCATTTGAGGTCGCCAAAAGGCGATGCACACAGGCTGTCCACTATCCATCCACAGGCCTTCCCTGCAAACTTCAATGCTTGCCCACAGAAAATGTGGATAACCTGTTAATAAGTTCTCGTTGTAGGCTTGCAACGTGCAACATTTAGAGAATTTCCCCGTATGTCCGAGATGCGCTTGCCCTACAATGAAAGTCCAACTATCGCAGTTGCCAATAGATTGTTGGTTTGTAGGGCGCGTCTTCAAAAGGACGCGCCCTTTTTCTTGTCTGTTGGTTTTGTAGTTGCGTAAGAGCTATACGTATCAAGCACTTATTGAATTCATTTGAGATTTTTGTTGATGAAGCACATTAGAAATTTTTCCATCATCGCGCACATCGATCACGGCAAATCCACGCTGGCTGATCGTTTGATTCATCGCTGCGGCGGCTTGTCTGATCGCGAGATGAGCGAGCAAGTGCTCGACTCAATGGATATTGAGAAAGAGCGTGGGATAACTATTAAAGCGCAGACCGCTGCGTTGCAATACACAGCACGCGATGGCCAAATTTATAACTTGAATTTGATCGACACACCTGGCCATGTGGACTTCTCGTATGAAGTCTCGCGCTCGCTGTCTGCATGCGAAGGCGCATTGCTCGTGGTCGATGCATCGCAAGGCGTTGAAGCGCAGACGGTGGCGAACTGCTACACCGCGCTCGATCTCGGCGTCGAAGTTTCTTGCGTGCTCAACAAAATGGATTTGCCGCAGGCTGATCCTGAGACGGCTAAAAAAGAAATTGAAGAAGTGATCGGCTTGGATGCCAGCGATGCGATTGCGATCTCTGCGAAGACGGGTATGGGCATTGATGAGGTGCTTGAGTTGGTGGTGGCGAAAGTACCGCCGCCGCGCGGCAACCCTGATGGCCCGCTGCGCGCGATGATTGTGGACAGCTGGTTTGACAGCTATGTGGGTGTGGTGATGCTGGTGCGCGTGGTCGACGGGCGCTTGGCCAAGGGTGACAAGATTTTGATGATGGCCAATGGCTCGCAATACAACGCGGACAGCATTGGCGTGTTTACGCCGACAGATGAGCCACGCAAATCGCTGGAAGCGGGTGAGGTGGGCTACATCATTGCGGGCATCAAAGAACTGAAAGCTGCTCGCGTGGGCGACACGATTACGCGCGTCGTCACGCGCGGCGAGCAAGGCTTGATGAATATTGCACCGGCCACCGAGGCGCTGCCGGGCTTTAAAGAAATTCAGCCACAGGTGTTTGCTGGGCTGTATCCGAGTGAATCAAGCGAATACGAGCAGCTGCGCGATGCGCTCACGAAGCTCCAACTCAACGATTCGGCGCTGCGCTTTGAGCCGGAAGTCTCCCAAGCATTGGGCTTTGGCTTTCGCTGCGGCTTTCTTGGCCTGCTGCATATGGAAATTGTGCAGGAGCGCCTAGAGCGTGAGTTCGATCAAGACTTGATCACGACTGCGCCGAGCGTGGTGTATGAAGTCGTCACAGGCGGCAAAGATGCTGAGACGCTGTTGGTTGAGAATCCTTCCAAGATGCCTGAAGTCTCCCGCATCGAAGAAATCCGCGAGCCGATTGTGGAAGTGCATATTTATGTGCCGCAAGAATATGTGGGCTCGGTGATGACGCTGGCTAACCAAAAGCGCGGCGTGCAGCTCAACATGGCGTACAAGGGCCGCCAAGTGGTGTTGACGTACGACATGCCGCTGGGCGAGATCGTGCTGGATTTCTTTGACAAGCTCAAATCTGTGAGCCGGGGCTATGCTTCCATGGATTACGAGTTCAAAGAGTATCGCGCCTCCGATGTGGTCAAAGTCGATATGCTGCTGAATAACGAGAAGGTTGATGCACTCTCCATCATCGTTCACCGCACGCAGGCGACCTATCGCGGCAGAGCAGTTGCAGCCAAAATGCGCGAGATCATTAGCCGCCAAATGTACGACGTGATCATTCAAGCGGCCATTGGCGGCAACATCATTGCGCGTGAGACAATCAAAGCCTTGCGTAAAAACGTGCTCGCCAAATGCTACGGCGGCGACATCACGCGCAAGAAAAAGCTCTTGGAAAAGCAGAAGGCGGGTAAAAAACGCATGAAGCAAATCGGCACAGTAGAAGTGCCACAAGAGGCGTTTTTGGCTAT
>JANMDU010000089.1:0-33320 GCA_031376455.1 Variovorax sp.
CCTTCTTTTGCTGGCGTGAGTGATGTGATGGGAACGAGCAAGCCTCTCCGTTCGACGACGGGGCGCTTGTGGGTGTAGTAGATGCTGGGGAGCTCGATGTTCTCGCGAGCGATGTATTGCCAGACATCTAGCTCCGTCCAGTTGCTGATGGGGAAGACGCGGAAATGCTCGCCGGGATGAATTTTCGTGTTGAATAAGCTCCAAAGCTCGGGGCGCTGGGCTTTGGGCTGCCATTGGCCGAAGCTGTCGCGATGCGAGAAAATTCTTTCCTTCGCTCGTGCTTTTTCTTCATCACGCCGAGCGCCACCGATCAACGCATCGAATTGGAATTCTTCAATCGCCTCTAACAGAGTGACGGATTGATGCACATTGCGTGATTCATCAGGGCGAGCAAGGCGCACGGTGCCGCGCTTCATCGAATCTTCGACGCTGCGCACGATGAGTTTCGCGCCAAGTTCAGCTGCTCTTTTGTCGCGAAAGTCACAGACTTCAGCATAGTTGTGGCCTGTGTCGATCATGAGCAAGGGATAGGGCAGTTTCCCAATGCCGAAAGCCTTCTCTGCGCACTTGAGCAACACAGCAGAATCCTTGCCGCCAGAGAAGAGCAGAGTGGGCTTTTCAAAGCTGCCAGCCACTTCGCGCAGAATGAAGATGGCTTCTTCTTCCAAGGCGTTGAGATGGTGATTGGAGAGGCTTTGCAGCAATTGGGGCTCGGTTCTGGCGTTCATGGTTGGTTGGGTATTCAGAGACTAGAAACACGGAAATCACGGAGGCTGCACGTAAGTCACGAAAAATACAAAGAAACTTCTGTGTCTTTCGTGTAGTTTCCGTGCCTTCCGTGTTCTAAAAATTGATGCATGTGAGCATGTCTTATGCAGAAACATGCAGCCCACATTCTTTGGCTGATTCGTTTTCCCACCACCAGCGACCAGAGCGGGAATCTTCGCCTAGGGTCACTGCACGGGTGCAGGGCTCGCAGCCGATGCTGGGGTAGAACTGATCATGTAAAGCGTTGTAAGGCACTTGATGTGTTTTCACGTAATGCCACACATCGCCCAGCTTCCAGTCATGCAAAGGATTGATCTTGATGGGTACGGCGCTGTCATCTATCGAGTGCACCGTTGAGCGAGCATCAGATTGCTCTCTGCGCAGGCCAGTGATCCAAGCGCGTTTGCTACTCAGTGCTTTGGCCAAAGGCTGCATCTTGCGAACATCACAGCATTGTTTGCGCAGTGCGATGCTTTTGTACATCGCATCGTTGCCGTGGGTGGCTTCAAAGTCCTCAGCAGCTTTTGCATCGGGCTCGTAAATGCGGATCGTGCGTTGGCTGCCGAATTGCTTTTGTACCTTACTGAGCAAATCCAGCGTTTGCGAATGCAGCTTGCCCGTTTGCAACACAAACACTTCGCTTTCGATGCCCAGTGAATGCAGCAAATGCGTGATCACCATGTCTTCTACGCCGAGGCTGCTGGCTTGAGTGAGCGGCTGGTAGAGCTCAGAGGCTTGGCGCAAAAGGTTTTGCGTCGCGGCTACTTTTTTGTCGTAATCCGATGATGGACGGGCATGAAGGCTGATGGCGTTCATGCCAATTTTCCAGAGAGGAAAACGAATTTACCGGTGGTAAAGGCTGGCTGGTTCACCACATCGCCTTGATAAAAATTCTTGTATTGCGACAGCAGCTTGGCTGCATGATCTGCGCTTTGGTCTTCACGTAAGACTGCGCTAGAAAAGCCGCTGCGCTGCATTTGCTCGATTTGGTCAACCAGCACATCACCGGTAGCGCGGATGTCGCCTTTGAAGCCGTGTCGTTTGCGCAATTGCACGGCTTGGCTGAAGGCGCGGCCATCCGAGAATATTGGGAAATGCAGCGCCACGACTTCCGCACTAGTCAGCGCTTGAGCGTGTGCAGCAATATCACTGTCATTGGCAATATTCAAGACATTTAGGCAGTTGGCCGGCGTATTATTTGCGTTAGATGCTATCAATTTAATAGTATTTTTCATGCGATCTCTTTCAAGCAAGCGCTTCTTCTTTGTGGCGCACACTGTTGGCCGCCGCTTTAAAAGGCTCTACACCAAGGCGCTTTAGGGCGTCGATGAACAGCTCAAACTTCTCGCCTTTTGGCTGGCGCAGCTGTTTGTAAGCTGTCAGCACCGCCTCAATCGCCTCAGGAATTTCTTCTGCTGTAAACGACGGACCGACAACCTTGCCTGCAACGGATGTTCCACTGATAGCGCTGCCGTCAGAGCCGCCGAGGGTTAGCTGATACCACTCTTGGCCGTCTTTATCCACGCCGAGAATGCCGATGTGGCCGCTGTGGTGGTGGCCGCAAGAGTTGATGCAACCGCTCATGTGCAAATCAATATCGCCAATGTCTTCAAGCTCATCCAAATCTTGGTAGCGCTCGGTCAGCTGCTGTGCAATCGGCAGGCTGCGGGCATTGGCCAAATCGCAAAAATCTCCGCCGGGGCAGGCGATCATGTCGGAGAGTAAGCCGATATTGCTGGATGCAAAGCCTGCTTGTTTCGCAGCGCGCCACAGCTCGGGCAGCGTATCGCAGCTGACCCATGGCAGCAGCAGATTTTGATCATGCGTCACGCGCAACTCGCCGGCGCTGAACCGATCTGAGATGGTTGCCGCAGCTTCCATTTGTTCAGGAGTCACATCGCCGGGCGATTGGCCAACGCGCTTGACGGAGAGCGTCACAGCGCGTAGCTTCGGATTCTTGTGTGCATGCACATTACGGGTCAGCCAACGTGCGAAAGCCACATCATCGTGCGCGGCGACTGCTAGAAGGCGAGACACTTTAGATGCTACAAAATCAGTAGCGCTCTGCGCATATTCTGTGCCGGCGAGTGGTGTGAAATGCTTTGAAACTCGGTCTAATTCCGTTTGCGGGATGGTGTGCGGCGCGCCATCTTGTGTGAGGATGTTTTGATATTCGGTTTCAACAGCATCAAAGAACTTTTGGCCTTCCGCTTTGACCAAAATCTTGATGCGTGCTTTGTATTTGTTGTCACGGCGGCCAAACAAGTTGTAAACGCGGACGATGGCCTCTAGGTAGTTAAGGATCTGATTCCAAGGCAAAAATTCGCGAATTATTGATGCGATGACCGGCGTACGACCCATACCGCCGCCAACCAACACTTTGAAGCCCAGATTACCGGCCTCATCGCGAACGAGTTTCAGACCCACATCGTGCCAATCCGTGGCGGCGCGGTCTTCCTCCGCTCCCGTGACAGCAATCTTGAATTTGCGCGGCAAAAATGCAAACTCTGGGTGCAGCGTGCTCCATTGGCGCAAGATTTCGCAAAACGGGCGCGGATCGGCAATCTCATCAGGCGCAATGCCCGCCAAGCCGTCGCTGGTGATATTGCGGATGCAGTTGCCGCTGGTCTGAATGCCGTGCATGTTGACGCTGGCCAGCAAATCCATCACATCGGCAGATTTCTCAATGGGAATCCAGTTGTATTGAATATTCTGCCGCGTCGTGAAGTGGCCGTAGCCTTTGGTGAGCTCGATACCTTTCCCAGACAAGCGCGCTTGGCCAGTCACAGCGGCTTGAAACACCTCGTCGCTGGGTTGATCGTATTCACGAGCGATTTGAGCCAGTACGCGAAGTTGCGCAGTATTCAATTCGCCATAAGGCACAGCCACGCGCAGCATCGGCGCATAGCGCTGCACATACCAGCCGTTTTGCAGGCGCAGCGGGCGAAATTCTTCTTCTTTGAGGCGGCCATCCAAGCGGCGCTCTAATTGATCACGGTATTGCGCCGCACGCAGCTTGACGAATTCTCTGTCGAATGAGTTGTATTGATACATGAGCCAGCTTTCAGATAGTCAGCAGCTTGAAGCCTGCATAAGCAAGCAGCAGCGAAAGAATGGAGCGAATCGCGCGATCAGGCACATGGTTGCCCAGCTTGGTGCCCAGCCAAATTCCGGGCAGGGAGCCTGCGAGCAACTTAGCCAGCAGCGGCCAATCGACCGAGCCAATCGATGCGTGCCCGAGGCCAGCAACCAGTGTGAGCGGCACGGCGTAAGCCACGTCTGCGGCCACGATACGGTTGAGCGGCAAAGCGGGGTAAAGCAGCATCAGCGCGGTTACGCCAATCGCGCCTGCGCCCACAGATGTGAGGCTGACCAATACGCCAATCATTGCACCGAAGAGGATGGGCAGCGCAGCATGGCGCGGCTTTATGGCTTGCAGTAGATCATCAGGGCTGAGGTCTTTTTGATGCGCTTGAACGCCTTTGACGGCTTTGTAAAGCGTCGCAGCGGCAGTGAGCAACAAGGCGAAGCCAAGCGTCGTCGTCATCACTTTTTGCACAGCTTCTTGCGCCGCGCCAAAGTAATGTAATGCGCCTACAGTCAGCAGCGCTGCGGGGATTGAGCCGAGGCTCAAAGTGCCCACGATCTTCCAATCCACACGTCGCGCGAGGGCAAGATTAACCGTGCCGCCGAGTTTGGTGAATGCGGCAAACAGCAAATCCGTGCCCACAGCCAGAATCGGCTTGATGCCAAAGCCAAAAATCAAAATCGGCGTCATCAATGAGCCCCCGCCCACGCCCGTGAGGCCAACGACAAAGCCAACGAAGAAACCAGATGCGATAAATGCGAGATCAGTCATGGGGTGGACTTTGCATGACCTCCTCGCTATTGCAAACTACTTTTTTGTTGTTGGCTTATGCTTATTTGCTTATTCCTTGATTGGCATATGGGCTGATTTTTTGCACTCAGATGTTTGACGCGAGCGGCTCGCGTGAAACATCTATGGCTACCGACGCCGCCCCAAAATCCCACCCAAAACACCGCGAATAATCTGCCTTCCCACTTCACGCCCAATCGAGCTCGCTGCTGATTTCACCAATTGCTCGCCTACGCTTGCTCGCGTGCGCTTGGCGCCACCACCCAGCAAATCACCCAAGCCGCCCAACCAGCTGCCCGAGGCAACGTCCCCAGCGGCATTCGTTGCCTCCTTGGCCACATCTTTAGCCACCTCCGCAGCTTGAGATTCAGTGGCCATGTTGGCAGCGGTACGGCCTTTGATGATTTCGTAGGCGGATTCGCGGTCCAGCGTTTTTTCGTACACGCCGGCCACGATGGAATCTTTGATAAGCGTTTGGCGCTGTTCAGGCGTGATGATGCCAATTTGGCTACCGGGCGGGAGCACGTAGACGCGCTCGGTGATGCTAGGGCGACCTTTTTCGTCCAAGAAGCTGATCAGCGCCTCACCCACAGCCAGCTCTGTGATCGCCGTTTCAATATCAAGGCCAGGGTTTTGCCGCATCGTCTCTGCTGTGGCTTTGACGGCCTTTTGATCGCGCGGCGTAAAGGCACGCAGCGCATGTTGCACTCTATTGCCCAACTGAGCGAGCACGCTGTCGGGAATATCCAGCGGATTCTGCGTCACAAAATACACGCCCACGCCTTTGGAGCGCACGAGACGCACCACGAGCTCAATGCGCTCTAAGAGAGGCTTTGGCGCGTCGGTGAAGAGTAAATGCGCTTCGTCGAAGAAGAAGACTAATTTTGGTTTGTCAATATCGCCCACCTCGGGCAAGGTCTCAAACAACTCGCTCAGCAGCCAGAGCAGGAAGGTGGCGTACAGGCGAGGCGCGGTGAGCAATTTGTCAGCTGCCAGTATGTTGACCAAACCTTTGCCGCTTGAGTCGGTCTGCATGAAATCAGCAATGCTGAGCATCGGCTCGCCAAAGAACACATCGCCGCCTTGCTCTTCAATCTGCATCAAGCCGCGCTGAATCGCGCCAACCGAGGCCGCAGAAATATTACCGTATTCCGTCGTGAAATCTCTCGCATTTTCACCTACGCTCTGACACATCGCCCGCAGGTCTTTCATATCGAGCAGCAGCAAGCCTTGATCATCCGCAATTTTGAAAACGAGCTGAAGCACGCCCGCCTGTGTCTCGTTCAAATTCAACATGCGAGCGAGCAACAAAGGCCCTAAATCAGAAATCGTCGCACGCACAGGATGGCCTTGCTTGCCAAACACATCCCAGAGCGTCACAGGATATGCTACAGATTCAGGAGCAGTCAGCGCACGATCTGCAAGGACTTTGGCCAGTTTTTCACCAATTTTCCCAGCCTGAGAAATCCCCGTGAGATCGCCCTTCACATCGGCCATAAATACCGGCACGCCGATGCGGCTAAAGCCCTCGGCCATGGTTTGCAAAGTCACGGTTTTGCCAGTACCGGTAGCTCCCGTGATCAAGCCGTGGCGATTGGCTTTGTCGGGGCGCAGGAAAGTTTCAACAGATTTGTTTTTTGCAATCAACAAGGGTTCATTCATGGCGGGCTTTCATCAATATTTCACGCTGAATATACGGCATAAAAAAAGCCTCCAGCATCTGAGATGCCAGAGGCTTGAGAGCACGCTATGTTATTTCTTCGGAGGCAAAGCCATAATCCAAGTGGACAGCGCTTTTGCATCATCCGCTTTGATTTGCGCATTCGCAGGCATCGGAACCGCACCCCAAGCACCCGTCGAGCCCTTGACGATTTTCTCAGTCAAATACGCAGTAGCATCTACTCGGTCTTTGTATTTGGCCGCAATATCAGCAAACGCTGGGCCCACCATTTTTTTATCTACTTGATGGCAGTTCAGGCAAGTGCTTTTATCGGCCAATTCAAGGCTAGCGAAAGCTGGCGTCGTCAAAGCGCAGAGCAGGGCAGCGTTGCACAGCAGTGGAAAAATTCGGGCCATCATTTCACCGTCACCTTGATCGAGTGGCTCATGGCTTTGCCGTAAGACTGATGCGCGCCGTTGGCAAATTGCGCAGTCAACGTGTAATTGCCGGGAGCCAGCTTGACCTCGGCCTCAGTTTGCCCTTTGCCAAAGTGCATGTGCTTCTCGGTAAAGGGGATGGATTCACCAGCGGCAATCGAATCCAAGTTGATCAGCAAATGATGATGGCCGCTGTTAGCGGTAATGTCACCCGCCGGCTCCACCTTCATGCCCTTGATGCCAAATTTGACCATGAAAGTCGTGCCCACGGTAGCGCCATCAGCAGGCGAGACAATGCGCGCGGCTTGCGCAGGCTCGGATGACATGCTGGCGCAGCCAGTGGCCAGCAATGCGGCAGCAGCAAGTGCTGCGATCATGCCAATGCGACGCGTGGAGGGGGTGGTGAGAGAAAAGTTTTGCATAAAAATAATCCAATTGGAGGCAAGGCATATCGTTTTGGCCATGCCAAACGTGCCTAGAAAAATTAAAAAACGGATGCGATGCGCGTGCAGGCTAGCAAGTAGCTCCCCCAAAGCAGCGCTGTGGGATTAGCTCAATTTTGGGGGAGCTCGCCCTGGCGGAGGCCAACCATTGAGTACCCAATTGCGTGGCGCAAGCGGCGTATGCACTGCCTGCAAGCTGCTGGGAGTTTGAGGCGCAGCGTAGGCCAAATTGAGTGGCGCGCCAAAGGTGGGAACAAGAATCGCTAAAGGCGTGTTGCTGCAATGCTTGAGGCTCGTTTCATGGCCAGAGCTCGCAGAACTATCGGTGGAGACGTAGATTTTCTTGATACCAGCGCCTGTACACAGCACGATTTCAATCTGCTTGCCACTCGCATGTGCTATCAAAACCTTGACGACTGGACTGAGTGCAAACCACAAAGCTGCAAGCAAACAGATCGTTAGTGCGCGGCGTTGGCTTAAGAATTGGGCTTGAAATTTCATCTGTATCGAAATTAAGCGATTGTTTCAATGCATTCAACAGTAGTTACCCTGCGAAACGCTTCGTTAATGAGGGGCATCGCTTTGGCAACAAGCCCAGCTGAGTGGAGGTCGAGGTCGAGGTCGAAGGCGCTACATGAGCGCAAAAGTACAATAGGACTCAAGCGAAAGCGCTAAGGTATTTGAAGGATCAAGACATGGCAGGCCACAGCAAATGGGCAAATATTCAGCACCGCAAGGGGCGGCAGGATGAAAAGCGCGGGAAAATTTGGACGCGCGTGATTCGCGAGATCATGGTGGCGGCGCGGCAGGGCGGCGGAGATTTGGCTGTCAATCCACGCCTGCGCTTGGCGGTTGATAAAGCCAAGGCAGCCAACATGCCCGCCGACACGATCAAGCGCAACATCGACAAAGCCACGGGCAATTTGGAAGGCGTGCATTACGAAGAGATTCGGTATGAGGGCTACGGCATCGGAGGCGCAGCGATCCTTGTGGACACGATGACGGACAACAAAGTGCGCACTGTCGCTGCTGTGCGACATTGCTTTAGCAAACATGGTGGCAACATGGGCGCAGAAGGCGCAGTGGCATTCCAGTTCAAGCATTGTGGCCAAATTTTGCTCGCTCCCGGCGCAGATGAAGCCAAGGTGATGGAGGTTGCTTTGGAGGCGGGCGCGGATGATGTGATCACGGATGAGGAAGGCGGCATCGAAGTGCTCACCTCACCACATGATTTTGAAGCAGTGAAAAATGCGATTGAAGCAGCGGGATTCATGCCTGAGATCGCGGAAGTGACGATGCGCGCTGAAAACAATATTGCTTTGGCTGGCGATGAAGCCGCGAAGATGCAAAAGCTGCTGGATGCCATCGAAGAAATTGATGATGTGCAAGCCGTTTATCACAACACTGAGATCAATTTATGAAAATTCTCGTGATTGGTGGTGGAGGCCGTGAGCATGCTCTGGCTTGGAAATTGGCGCAATCGCCAAAAGTGCAGTGCGTGTATGTTGCGCCCGGCAATGGCGGCACGGCACTGGATAGCCGATTAATTAACTTAAATCTGCACTCGCCCGGCGAATTATCTGCGTGGGCTGCTACTGAAAAGATAGCACTAACTGTGGTGGGCCCCGAAGCGCCTTTGGCGGCGGGTGTGGTCGATGAGTTTCGCGCGAAGGGCTTGCGCATCTTCGGGCCCACGAAAGCTGCTGCGCAATTGGAAAGCTCTAAGGCGTTTAGCAAAGCGTTTATGGCGCGGCATGGCATTCCGACGGCGGAGTTTGAAACCTTTACCGATGTGGCCGCTGCGCATGCTTACCTTGACCTTAAAGGCGCACCGATTGTGGTCAAGGCTGATGGTTTGGCGGCGGGCAAGGGTGTCGTTGTGGCGATGAGCCTCGCTGAGGCGCATGCGGCTGTGGACGATATGCTGGCGAGCAATGCCCAAAACAACACATACAGCGTGCAGCATAACGGCGAAGCAAGGGTCGTGATTGAAGAGTTTTTAGCTGGCGAAGAAGCCAGCTTCATCGTGCTTTGCGATGGAAAAACCGTGACAGCTTTGGCCACCAGCCAAGACCACAAGCGTTTGCACGACGGCGACCAAGGGCCGAACACAGGCGGCATGGGCGCGTATTCGCCAGCGCCTTGCGTCACGCCGGCAATCCATGCGAAGGCGATGCGCGAGGTCATTTTGCCCACCATCAGAGGCATGGAATCTGATGGCATCCGCTACACCGGCTTTTTGTATGCGGGATTGATGATCTCACCCGATGGCAAGATCAAAACGCTTGAATTTAATTGCCGCATGGGTGACCCGGAGACTCAGCCGATTCTGATGCGCCTCAAAAGCGATTTGGTCGATGTGTTGATTGCTGGGGCGGATGGCAAGCTAGATACTGTTGAATTGCAATGGGATCGCCGTGTGGCGCTCGGCACAGTGCTCGCTGCGCATGGCTATCCGATGAATCCACGCAAGGGGGATATGATTTTCGGTTTGCCATCGGGTGATTCATCGGTGGGCGATGATGTGGTCGTCTTCCATGCAGGCACGGCGCGCGTTGGCGAGCAAACTCAGGTCAGCGGTGGCCGCGTCCTCAGCGTCACGGCGCTGGCTGATTCTGTGAAGCAGGCGCAGGCGCGTGTGGCGCAAGTGATCCAGACAATAGGGTTTGATGGGATGCAATACCGGCGCGATATTGGCTATCGTGCGGTGAAGTGATTCGTTGACTCAACAACTTAAGAACACGGAAGGCACGAAAATTACACGAAAGACACAGAAAATGCACTTGATTTTTCTGTGTTTATCATTGTGCTTCTGAGATTTCCGTGCTCTACAACATGGCCGCGACGTGAGCGATTTTCAAAAACCCTACGCCCTCCAATTCCAAGGTAGCCGCGTTGCGCAGTGGCTGCTGAGTGCCATGGGTTGGCGCGTGGCGTTTGATGGTTTCCCCACCAGTCAAGGCATTGCCGTGGTGTATCCGCACACCAGCAATTGGGATGCGCCTCTGATGTTTTTGGTGAAATGGGCGGTTGGGGTGCAGGTGATGTTTTGGGGGAAAGACACGCTGTTTAAGATTCCGCTGCTCGGAAGTTGGCTACGTTGGATCGGCGGCGTGCCCGTTGAGCGCACGTGCAAACATGGCGTGGTGGGCTCGATGATTGAGCAGATGAGAGAGAGAAAAGCACTGAATGAGTATTTTTGGCTAGGTTTAGCACCAGAAGGCACAAGAAAATACATTCCCGGCTGGCGCAGCGGTTTTTATCGTGTGGCTGTCAGCTGCGATGTGCCGCTCCTTGTCGTGACGCTGGATTACTCGCGGCGCGAATGCAAGGTCAATCAATTCGTCAAGCTGACGGGAGATGCGGTGATCGATATGGCGCACGTGGCTGTAGTCTGCGCGCCAGTTCGTGGTCTGAAGCCCGCAAATATGTCACCTGTCGTGTTGCTCGATGCTGCCATGGATCGGCAGGACACGGTCGTGAAATAATATGCCATGAGTATTGAAAAAGTCCGCACCTATTTGCTTCAATTGCAAGACAACATCGTTACGACTTTTAGCGGCGTTGATGGATCGAATTTCACGCGTGACAAATGGAAGAAAAGCCCCGGCGAGCCCTTGCAGGGTGATGGCATCACTTATATCTTGGAGGGCGGCAGTATTTTTGAGCGCGCAGGCTGCGGCTTCTCGCATGTACGCGGCCCCAAGCTCCCCCCATCAGCTACACAGCATCGCCCGGAGCTCTCGGGCTCGCCTTTTGAGGCGCTCGGTGTTTCGCTCGTGTTTCATCCTCACAATCCGTATGCGCCCACGGTGCATATGAATGTGCGTATGCTGGCTGCGCAAACGCCCGATGGCGAGCGTGTTTTTTGGTTTGGCGGAGGGATGGATCTCACGCCATACTACGGCTTTGAGCAAGACGCGGTGCATTTCCACACGATGTGCAAAATGGCTGTTACACCGTTTGGTGCGGACAAACATCCCAAATACAAAGCATGGTGTGACGAGTATTTTTATCTCAAGCATCGCAAAGAACAGCGGGGCATCGGCGGCATCTTCATGGATGATTTCTCCGAGGGTGGTTTTACCAATGGCTTCTCGTTGATGCAATCAATTGGCAACGCTTTCATACCTGCCTACCTTCCTATTCTTGAACGACGTTGCAGTTTGCCTTTTAAGCAGCGCCAGAGAGATTTTCAGCTCTACAGACGTGGGCGTTATGTGGAATTCAATCTTGTCTGGGATCGCGGCACGCATTTTGGCCTGCAATCAGGCGGGCGCACCGAATCTATTCTCATGAGCATGCCGCCGATGGTGAGCTGGGCTTACAAGCGCATGCCGCGTAGCGGTACGCCCGAGCGCGACTTGTATGAGAAATTTCTCGTGCCCAAGGACTGGGTTTGAGCGAAGCTGAGCCAAAGCGCGTTGCTCCAATGCGAATTGGCATCTACGGTGGCGCGTTTGATCCGCCGCATCTCGCGCATCTTGCGCTGGCGCAAGCTGCGGTGCAGCAATATGAATTGGATCAGCTGATTGCCCTGCCCACGGGGCACGCCTGGCATAAAAGCCGCACGTTGACACTGCCCAAGCATCGCATCGCGATGGTCAGATTGGCTTTTGCTGAGTTAGAGCAAGCGCGCGTCGATATTCGCGAGACGCAGCGCAGCGGGCCAACTTACACATTGGATACTTTGCTAGCGCTGAAAGCAGAGAATCCAGGCTCCGAGTTGTTTCTGCTGATGGGAGGCGATCAGCTCGCAGCTTTCCCGCATTGGCATCGTTACGAGGAGATTTTGCAGATCGCTACACTTTTAGTAGCACTCCGCGCAGATTCTATGCCGGCCAATGGCCAAAAAGACCTTAAAAACCAAGGTAAAATCAATAAATCAATTATTTTTTCGACAATTTTCATGCCTGCCTCGCCCATCAGTGCGACGCAAATCCGCTTGCTGATTGCTGCAAAGCAACCCATTGATCATCTGGTCAAACCAACGGTTGCGCGGTATATTGCTGAAAATCGTCTCTATTCCATCACCTAAAGACTCCTTGAATGGCCACTCAAAAATCCCCCCGCGCATCCTCACACCTGACGCGTAACGCTGCTCCAGCGGGCGCCGCAGATTCTTCTGGCAAGCGCGATGTCGCTAAGCTCACGAAGGCCATCGTCGACGGCCTAGAAGATGTGAAAGCTCAAAACCTCATGGTGTTTGACACCGAGCATCTCTCCAGTCTGTTTGAGCGCGTGATCGTAGCCAGCGGCACGAGCAATCGCCAAACCAAGGCGCTCGCCATGAGTGTGCGCGAAGCCGTGGGCGAAGCCGGTTTCCCCAAGCCGCGCACTGAAGGTGAAGACAACGGAGAATGGATCATTGTGGATTGCGGTGCGGCTGTGGTTCATATCATGCAACCTGCGATTCGCCAGTATTACCACTTGGAAGATATTTGGGGCGAGAAACCGATGCGCACCAAACACGCTGCGGCAGGTAAGGAAGTCGAGAAGAAGATTTTAGAGACGGTTTTGAAGCCGAAGAAGGCAACATCAGCCAAGAAATCTGCGCAGACTGCCCCTAAAAGCGTGGCAAATGATGTGTCTGCCAAGAAAGTAGCGGTCAAGAAACCCGCCGCGAAGAAGGGTGCTGTGAAAGCTTCGCCACAAGCTGTCGCCAAGAAAGCGGCGGCAAAGAAAGTTGCTGCAAAAAAAGCGCCGGCAAATAAAGCGCCTGCAAAGAAAGCTTCTGCAAAGTTGCTCGTCAGTAAAAAATCTGTGTGAGACTGCTGATCATCGCCGTAGGCCAGCGCGTGCCCGATTGGGCGCAAACCGCTTGGGACGATTACGCCAAACGCTTGCCCAGCGAGATCAAGCTTGAGCTCAAAGCCATCAAAACTGAGCCGCGCACCAACAATAAAAACACCGCTGCTTTGATGCTCGCTGAGCGCGAGCGCATCGAAGCAGCCATTGCTAAAGAGGCCAAAGGTACGCGAATAGTTGTGCTTGATGAACGCGGCAAAAGCGCGTCAACCGTGCAACTCGCCGCCCGTTTGACCGAATGGCAGCTCGGCGGCACTGATGTGGCCATCATCATCGGTGGGCCGGATGGCCTCGATCCTGAATTCAAAAAATCTGCGCAAGAAACCCTGCGCCTCTCAGACCTGACTTTGCCTCACGCCCTGGTGCGCGTGCTGCTGGTCGAGCAGCTCTACCGCGCTTGGTCAGTCAATGCTGGGCATCCTTACCATCGTGAGTAAATATCGTGACTAAGCTTATTTACCTAGCCTCACAAAGCCCTCGCCGCGCCCAAATCTTAGAGATGCTGGGTGTGAAATTTGAGTTGCTTGTTGCTGATGCGAGCGAAGACGCTGAGAGTTTAGAAGCCGTCTTGAAGAATGAAGCGCCGAGCAATTATGTGAAGCGCGTTACGGGGCTTAAGTTGGATGCGGCAATCGCGAGGATGAAGCAACGCGGCTTGCCGGCGTTGCCTGTGATTTGTTCGGATACGTCGGTGGCTCTTGGCAAAGCGATTTATGGCAAACCAGAAAACGAAGCAGATGCCTTGCGCATGCTCAGTGAGCTGCAAGGGCGCACGCATCGCGTGCTTACAGCGGTGGCCATGCAAAACGGGAAGAAGCGTGTGGAGGCGCTTTCCGTTTCTAAAGTGACGTTTGCTCTGATGACGCGGGGGCAGATCAAATCCTATGTGGCCAGCGGCGAGCCCATGGGCAAGGCCGGTGCTTATGCGATTCAGGGCAGGGCGGCGGCTTATGTGAGCCACATTAGCGGCAGCTACAGCGGCATCATGGGTCTGCCTATGCACGAGACAGCGCTGTTGCTGCATCAGCTCAATATCGCCTAATTCTTTTTTTTCGCCTTGCGCTGCGCTTGTCAGTTTTTGCGTTACCTTCGTAGCCATGCAACATGACATTCTCATCAACTGGAGCCCTCAGGAATCTCGCGTGGCGCTGATTGAGCATGGGGCCGTGCAGGAACTGCACATTGAGCGGCATTTGGAGCGCGGCTTGGTGGGCAATGTGTATTTGGGTAAAGTGGCGCGGGTGTTGCCGGGCATGCAATCGGCATTTATTGATATTGGTTTAGATAAGGCAGCGTTTTTGCATGTGGCCGATTTGGCCAGTTCGATGCATGCGCGCTATGCCGATGGCGTGCAACGCTCTGCGCAATCCAGCAGCCCGGCTGTGCCGATCGAGAAGCAAGTGTTTGACGGTCAAGCGCTGATGGTGCAGGTGATCAAAGATCCGATTGGCTCTAAGGGAGCGCGTCTGTCGAGCCAGATCAGTTTGGCTGGGCGGCAGCTCGTCTTTTTGCCGCAAGATGATCACATCGGTATCTCGCAGAAAATCTCTTCCGAGCAACGCGAAAGCTTGCGCGCGCGCGTACAAAAGCTTTGGGATGCGCATTCCGCAGCGCAAAATTTTAAAGGCGGCGGCTTCATCTTGCGCACCAATGCAGAAGAGGCCACTGATGCCGAGCTGCAAGACGACATGGCTTACCTGCTTAAGACGTGGCAACGCATCAAGCTGAGCGCCACACAGCACCCGCCGCAATCCGTACTGCATACCGATCTCACGTTGATGCAGCGCGTGCTGCGTGATATGGCCAGCGACGAGACGCAGAGCATTCGTATCGACTCGCGCGAGCAGCATGAAGCGCTGATGGCTTATGGCAAAGAATTCATGCCGCACGCCGCCGCCAAATTGCAGCTCTACAAAGGCGAGCGGCCGATTTTTGATTTGTTTAACGTCGATGCAGAAGTGGCCAAGGCGATGGAGCGCCGCGTTGAGCTCAAATCGGGCGGCTATCTGATCATTGACCAGACGGAGGCGCTGACAACGATTGATGTCAACACCGGCGGCTTTGTGGGCACGCGTAATTTTGATGAGACGATTTTCAAAACGAATCTTGAAGCTGCCGGCGCGATGGCCAGACAACTTCGCTTACGCAATCTAGGCGGCGTGATCATCGCTGATTTCATCGATATGCAACCGGCTGATCACAAGGTGCAGGTGCTCTCGGAGCTCAACAAGCAGCTTGCCCGAGATCGCACTAAAACAAACGCGGCGAATGCATTTTCGCCACTGGGCTTGGTGGAAATGACACGCAAGCGCACCCGCGAATCCTTGGCTCATATGCTCTGCGAGCCTTGCCCAGCCTGCCAAGGTAAAGGCAGCGTGAAAACGCCTCGCACTGTGGCCTACGATATTTTGCGAGAAATCCTGCGCGAGGCTCGGCAATTTAACCCACGAGAATTCCGCGTGATCGCTGCGCCGCAGGTGATTGAGCTTTTTTTAGACGAAGAAAGCCAGCATTTGGCAGGCCTGTCTGATTTCATCGGCAAGCCGATTTCTCTACAAGCCGAGAGTTCGATGGTGCAGGAAGACTACGATATTGTTTTGATGTGAGTCAACTTGAGACGTTACGCGCGTTTGCAACAGCTGCGAGTAAAAGTGCCATATCGCTGCCTAGCGCCTCAAGAAACATTGTAAAAAGCCTCAGAATGCACATCATTAGTGCATTTTTAGGAGTTTCTTATGCGCCGTCTATTCATTCAACTCGGCTTCGCCGCTGCTCTCGCCAGCGCCATGCTTGCAGCTAGTGCATCTGCGCAAACCAGCATCAAGTTTTTAAACGACTGGCGCTGGGAAGGGCCATCTGCACCTTTGCTTGTCGCCAACAAAGGATACTTTCAAGCGGAGAAACTCAATGTAACGCTGACACCTGGCACAGGCTCGGGTGCAACGGTGGCCAAAGTAGCCAGCGGCGAATTCGATATGGGCTTGGGAGATTTCAGCTCGCTGATTGAGCATGCCGCTAAGAATCCTGGCGCCGCACCGCCGGTGGCTGTGTATATGGTCTACGAGCGCACGCCGTCGAGCCTCTTCATCCGCAAAGCCTCAGGTGCAGAAAAGCCGCAGCAGCTTGCTGGCAAGAAGCTCGGCGCGCCGCCTTTTGATGGTGGCCGCAAACTCTGGCCAGCGTTTTCGCAATTGGCGCAAACGGGTGAGGTGAAATGGGAAAATGTGGATGCGGCAAAACGCGAGGAAATGTTTGCCAAAGGTGAATTCGATGCCATCACTGGCTTTTACTTCACCACCATGCTCAATATTGAAAAGCAAGGCATGTCGGGTTCGGCCTATTCGGTGTTCCCGTTTCATGAGTTGGGCTTGCGCGTCTATGGCAATGCAATTTTGGTCAACCCAAAATTTTTGGCTGACAACCCCAAGGCTGTTGCCGGCTTTGTGAAAGCCTATCATGCGGCATTAAAAAACACACTAGCCAACACGCGCGAGGCCATCAAGGCTGTGAAAGCGCAAGATGCTAACGCCGATGAGCAATTTGAATGGCGACGTGCTCGGCTGGCGTTTGATACTTTCGTGAACACGCCCACCGTGCAGGAGACAGGACTGGGCTTCATCGATATGAAACGTGTGCAAAGCAACATTGATCTCGTGACCAGCGCCTACAAACTCGCCAGCAAGCCGCAAGCCAGCGCGATTGCCCGTACGGATCTCGTGCCTGCAAAATAAGTTTTGCGCGCGCCTCTGGCCTGCTGTAAAGTGTCCCTACACAAGCAATGGAGACACGATCATGAGCGAAAACAGCAACCCGATGAACAACAGCTTTGGCAAGTTCGTCCCCGGCTTCGATTTCTTGCAAGGCTTGGCCACGCAAGCCATGAAGGGCGCGGCGAGTGGCCTGCCTAATATCCCGCAGATGCCCAATCCGGCGAATTGGGTCGCGCCAACGCTTAATGTGGAGGAGCTGGATAAGCGCATCCAAGAGCTGAAAACCGTGCAATTTTGGTTGGATCAAAATGCCAAAGCACTGCAAGCGACGATCACGGCGCTAGAAGTGCAGAAAATGACGCTGGCCACGCTCAAAGGCATGAATTTCAACATGGGCGATGTGGCCAATGCATTCAAGCTCAAAGCCACGGAGACGGTGGCCGGCGCTGTGAACACGGCGCTCGGTAAACCTCAGCTCAAGAAGCCTGCGCCGAAGAAGGCAGCGCCTGCGGCTGGAGCAGCCGCAAAAAGTGGCTTGATTGATCCGATGCAACTATGGGGATCGCTTACGCAGCAATTTGGTCAAATCGCAGCGGACGCGATGAAAGACGCAAGTAAGAAAACAGCGATGGACACCACCAAAAATATGGCGAAGGCGATGACCCAAACGGCTGTGAATTCGGCCATGAGCACCGCTAAATCGGCAGCGAACGTCGCCAAGACCACAGCGCAAAATGCTACTAAATCAATAGCTGCCCGCGCAATGAATACGACGGCTAACAGATCAAAAGCATCTAAAAAAGCGGCGACCAAGCGCAAATGAAAGCTTTTACCTATGCGCATGCCACCCATCCGCAGTGGCGCATGGCAGCGGGTTTGGTGGTGGCTCAGCTCAGAGCGCAATTGGCCATGTCGAACGTAGCTGATTCGCCGCCTCTGGAAAACACCGTCAGCCCAAGCCTAGGCATCGTTTATTTCACGGATCACTACGCCAGAGAAGCAACCGGTTTGCTTGAGCACTTGCAGCGCGAGCTGCCAGATGTGTGCGATTGGACGGGCACGGTCGGTGTGGGCATTGCTGCCAACAATGTGGAGTATTTTGATGAGCCAGCGCTGTGTGTGATGCTGTGTGATCTGCCCCGTGAGCAGTATCGCGTGTTCAGTGGCGTAGCGCCTCTGGGCATCAACACTTCAAACAGCGCATCTTTCAAACCTCACAGCGCCTTGGTACACGCCGATGGCCACACGCCGGATTTAGCAGAATTGCTGAGTGAACTCTCTAGCCGCACGGCTTCGGGCTATCTCTTTGGCGGCTTAGCAGCGAGCCGAAGCAGCATGCCGCAAGTGGCATCGCACCAAGGCACTGCGCATGCGGGTGTATCCGGTGGCGCATCCGGTGGCGTATTTGAGGGGGGCATGAGCGGTGTCGCGTTTAGCGAAGAGGTGGCGCTGATCTCGCGCGTGAC
Organism: Variovorax sp.; assembly: GCA_031376455.1. GTDB lineage: Bacteria > Pseudomonadota > Gammaproteobacteria > Burkholderiales > Burkholderiaceae_C > JANMDU01. The sequence continues at coordinate 18,170 of JANMDU010000089.1, forward strand.
GCAAGGCTGTCAGCCGATTAAAACAACGCAGGGAAAAGCAGCCAAGCCGCATCGCATTACCAAGAGCGAGCAGCATGTGGTGTTGGAGCTGGATGGCGAGCCTGCGCTGGATGTGTTGCTCGATGAGCTGGGTATCACGCTGAGCGAACCACAAAAAGCGGTGGAGCGACTCAAAGCTACTTTTGTGGGCTTGACCGCAAGTGATGCAGGAGAGTTCAACATGGCGCGTGGCCAAGGTCAGTCCGTTGCGCGCGGCCAAGGCCAGTCCGTTGCGCGCGGCCAAGGCCGCTTTGGATCAGACACGCGCGTGCGCCATCTTGTGGGGCTTGATCCGCTGCGGCGCGGCATCGCGGTGGCAGATACTGTACCCGTGGGCAGCGAACTCACGTTTTGCGAGCGCAATCGAGAAGCGGCGCGGCGTGATCTGATGCGCATTTGTGCAGAGATTCGCGAAGAGCTAGAAGTCGATGAGCTGGCGGATGCGATGGATAACGCAACGGATATCGCTACAAATTCAATAGCACTCCGCGCTTATTCTATGCCGGCGAATGAGTCTTTTTCTTCTAAAAAGATCGTCGGCGCAATCTACGTGAGCTGCGCAGGCCGGGGCGGCCCGCATTTCGGGGGTGAGAGCGCCGAGCTTCAAATTGTGCGCCATGCGTTAGGCGATGTGCCGCTCGTGGGCTTCTTTGCAGGCGGCGAGATCGCGCATCAGCATGTGTATGGCTACACGGGTGTGCTGACGGTATTTACTTCGCCTGCTTGAAGCAGGGCGTATCAAAATGGGATGTCCGCCGCTTGCTCGGCGACCGTGGCGTACAAGACGTCATCATGGAATGCAAACAAAATTAACGAGGCGCTTGTCTTGAGTAACAACGATCATCCCAATCAATTTGCCCTGCTGAAGCAACGCCGCTTCGCCCCGTTTTTCTGGACGCAATTCTCTGGCGCTGCGAACGATAACGTCTTTAAATTTGCCTTCACGGTGATGGTGACGTATCAGCTTTCCATCAGTTGGATGCAGCCAGCGATGGCGGGTCTAGTGATTGGAGCGCTGTTTATCTTGCCATTTTTGCTGTTTTCTGCGACCAGCGGGCAGCTCACGGATAAGTATGAGAAGACCAAGATGATTCGCTTTGTGAAGAATCTGGAGATCGCGATCATGCTGATTGCGGCTTACGGATTTTTTGATGCGAATGTGCCTGTGCTCTTGGGCTGCACCTTTTTGATGGGCTTGCATTCCACGCTGTTTGGCACGGTGAAGTTTGCTTATCTGCCACAGGTGCTGGGTGAGCGGGAGCTCACGGGCGGCAATGGCATGGTGGAGATGGGTACGTTTGTGGCCATTCTTGCTGGCAACATCGTTGGAGGCGTTTTGATTGCTCTGCCCGACATAGGTGCTACGTATGTTGCTATTGTTTGTATAGCGATGGCAATTGCTGGCAGGGTTACGGCGCAATACATTCCGAATGCGCCAGCGACCGATCCTTCTCTTGTGATCAATTGGAATCCGTTCACCGAGACTTGGAAAAATCTCAAGCTCGCGCATGGCAACATCGTTGTCTTCCGCTCACTACTGGGTATCAGCTGGATGTGGTTTTTTGGCGCGGTGTTTCTGAGTCAGTTTCCTAGCTTTGCGAAAGATGTATTGCATGGCAGCTCGAATGTAGCCTCGCTTTTGCTTGTCGTTTTTTCTATCGGCATCGCTACAGGCTCGTTGCTCTGCGAAGTGTTTTCGAGCCGGCATGTGGAGATTGGCCTCGTGCCGCTGGGCGCGATTGGCATGAGCGTGTTTGCGTTGGATTTGTATTTCGCGTCACGCGGACTACAACCGCCATCTGACCAGTTGGCGAGTACCCAAAGCCAAGCCTTTACAGTCATGCAGTTCATCAGCGTTGGTGAGCATTGGCGCGTCATGGCTGATCTGTTTTTACTGAGTTTGTTTGCGGGGCTGTATAGCGTGCCGATGTATGCGCTGATCCAGCTGCGCAGCCAGAGCACGCACCGTGCCCGCATCATCGCTGCCAACAATATTTTGAACGCGCTTTTCATGATCGCGAGCAGCGTGATCGTAGGTTTACTGCTGAGCGGTGCAGTCGGCGCAAAGTTCACGATTCCACAAGTCTTTCTCTTCACCGCGCTAGCCAATGGCGTCGTTGCTACTTACATTTTTCTGCTCGTGCCCGAATATTTCCTGCGCTTCGTCGCATGGGTGGCTTCGCGCTGTATCTATCGCTTCAAAGTCAAGGGGGATGAAAACATCCCCACCGCAGGCGCGGCCATCCTCGCTTGCAATCATGTGAGCTTCGTGGATGCTGTCTTGCTCATGGCTGCCAGCCCGCGCCCCATCGTCTTCGTGATGGATCACCGCATCTTCAAAATGCCTGTGCTCGGCTGGTTCTTCAAGCTAGCGAAAGCCATCCCTATCGCCCCAAAGTCAGAAGACCCCGCGGCTTACGAAGCTGCATTCATCGCCGCAGGCAACGTGCTAAGAGATGGCGATATGCTCGCCATCTTCCCCGAAGGCGGCATCACCCGTGACGGCACGCTGCAAGAATTCAAAGGCGGCATCATGAAAATTCTGCAAGAAGCCAAACTGCAAGGCATCGAGCCGCCAGTGATTCCGATGGCGCTCACCAATCTTTGGGGCAGCTATTTCAGCCGGATCGAGAAAAATGGCGCGATGGTGCGTCCGTTTCGGCGCGGGTTGTTGAGTCGGGTGGGGCTGAATGTAGGCACGAGCATGTCGGCATCGCAAACGACGCCTGTGCGCTTGCGCTATCTTGTCAACGACCTCCTGATTGGCTAGCAGGCCAATGCGTTGAGCCGTTGAATCTGGTCTCATTCACGTTCTTGGAACTTGACACTTGCTATCTCATTAGTAAGTGAGCACAATTACAGTCGCGATGGTGGCGAAATGACCACCGAGGAGACGAGATGGATCGATTCGTGATCAGCACGCGTGCGGTAGTGGGTAACAAGTTTGTTGCAGAGCCTGGCCCCACTCGATTTCTCATGGTGCCGCAAGGAGAAAGGCCTCAACCGGCGCATGAAATTTCACGCCGTGATGTTTGGGTCAAACGTCTCAGAAAGGCGTGTTCTTGGGGGAAAGATTCGCGTGTGCCTACGCGCGAACGTGGCGATATTCTCATATTTATTCACGGCTACAACAACGATCATGACATCGTGATGGCCAGATATGACCGACTCACTCAGGATTTGGCAGATGTGGGCTACAAGGGAAGCATCGTCGCCTTCGACTGGCCGAGTGAAAACATGGCGATCAACTACCTTGAAGATCGACACGATGCAAAGCAAACAGCGATGCAGCTCGTGACCGACGGCATCGCTTGTCTATCGGCCGAGCAAACCCCGGATTGCGCGATCAACATCCATTTGCTGGGCCATTCCACGGGCGCTTATGTGATCCGAGAGGCATTTGACGATGCAGACGATACGCGGCTGCCCAATAGCTCTTGGACAATCAGCCAAATCGCATTGATTGGCGCGGATGTCTCTTGTGCCTCGATGAGTGAAGGAAATTCTTCAACCGACTCGCTCTACCGGCACTGTACGCGCTTGACCAACTACTCGAATTTGTTTGACTCTGCACTCAAGTTGTCTAACGCGAAGCGCTTAGGTACAGCCCCGCGCGCGGGTCGCGTAGGCTTGCCCGCTGATGCGCCATCCAAGGCCGTGAATGTGGATTGCACGGATTACTTTGAAGCCTTGAACAAAGACGCAACGATTAAGTCGCGCGATCAAGCCGCAGAGATCGGTTCGTTTGATCATTCATGGCATATCGGCAACAAAGTGTTTGCGCGCGATTTATTTGAGACGCTGCGCGGCGACATGGATCGCAGCGTGATTCCAACCAGACGGCAAGACAGTCAAGGAAAACTACACCTGATTGGCTGAGCTTGGCCACCCGCGCGTCTTGCCGGGATTCATCAGCCCATGGGGATCGGCGATGCGCTTGAAATCGATTTGATTGGTGTCAATCTCTTTCATACCGCCGTCTTCAATCGTGACGACGTGGTTGTCGAATACCATGCAGCCGTCGCTTTCGAATTCTTTGATGATCTCATACAAGCGATCTTTGTCGAAAAAGCTCACAAGCGGCAGGCCGAAGGCGACGCAGCCCCCGTATTGGCGGCTGAATTCGTGATGCATGAGGACTTCATTGCCCCAGCGCTGCATTTGCTTTTCTACCAAGGCGATGTCGATGCCTACGCCGTTTTCCCAAGCCGCAACGGTTTGTAGGTTCGTCCAGCTTTTGTCTTGCTTGAGAGCAATGAGGGTGGTGTGGTTGTAGGCGCACTCGAAGGCGGGGGAGAGTTTTTCTACTTGAAGTTCGCTCTCAGTAAAGGCCATGGACTCCTGGCCGCTGTGTTTTGCAACGAGAGCTCGCCATGCTGCCATGCAATTGGGATTGACCATCGAAAAAACAGCATCTTTGTTGGCCGGAAAGCGCGCGCCGAATTCGGCTTCGTAGTACGGGGCGATGCGCCGCTCTACGGCTGTGATGAGGAAGGCATCGACACTGCCACCGATGGCTTCCGTTACTTCGCAGCCAAATCGCAGCGCGGCGCTGTAGCTGTCAAACAGGGCGATGTGGTGAATCCAATCGACGGCGGGTTTGAGGCGCAAAGTGAGCGCTGTGATGATGCCATTCGTGCCGTAAGCGTGGTGGACTTTTTGAATGTCTGCATCTTTCAATTCGATGATGCGCGGGGTTTCCTCGAGCGTGACGACGCGAATCATCGTGACGTTGCCCGCATCTTTTAAAATGCCATTGCGCACGCTGCCCGCGCCCGCGTAGCCGCCTGCGATGAAGCCGCCAATGGTGGCGATATCTCGCGTGCTTGGGTACATGAGGATTTCTTGGCCGCCTGCAATGCAGTGGTCGGCACGCACGGCTTTTTCTAAATCAGCAATCAAGATGCCGGCTTCGCAGGTCACGTTGCCGGGAGAAATGTTGATCACGCGATTGAGCTGTGTGACGTCTAAGATCACGCCGCCTTCGAGCGGTACGCATTGGCCATAATTGCCCGTTCCGCCGCCTCGGATGGTGACATTCAGCCGATGCTTGGCGCAGGCGGCTGCAACCTGAATCACCTCGGCCTCCGTGCGCGGGCTCACCATGATGTCGCCCATCTTGTCATCAAGCTCGGCTTTGAGGATGGGGCTGTACCAGTAATAGTCTTTCGACTTCACAGCCAGTGTGTGCGCATCACGGGTATGGGGGATGCCTGCGATGTCTTGGATGAAAGAGTCGAAGTTTTTCATAATTTGTAGTGATCAAAAAATTTGAGAACACGGAAGGCACGAAAACGCACGGAAGTCACGAAAGAAATACAAAAATACTTCTGTGTCTTTCGCGTGTTTCCGTACCTTCCGTGTTCTTAAATCCCTCAAGCGCTGATGACTTCTGTTAATCGATGCAAAAGTGGAGAATTCATCAAATCTCTCGTATCGCCAGCATGCACCAGTAACAAATCATGGACCGAACAGCCTTCGCGAATCAGGCCATCCCATGGCAAATTCATCGCTTTGGAGGGCGCTGTTGTGATGCTGGCGAGCCAATCGAGGGGCTCTGAGAGATGCCCTATTTGTACGCCAAGTTTCCATGCTTCAAGGGGGTTATAACTGCCATAGGGGTAGAAGCCATCGGCCACGTTGTCTGTGGCGAGGCTGACGGAGACACCAGCATCGGCCGCTTCGCGAAGGCGCGTGATTCCTCGCTCTATCGGCGTGCGGTTCCATGCGCCTTGCAAATACAGGTTCGTGGCCGGCAGGGCGACGAGGTGGATGAGTGCTTGCGCACAAAGCTTGAGCGTGGCAATGGCGTCTTCGTCACTTTGCATGGCCAGCGAGCAAGCGTGGCCACAGGTGACCCGGCCTTGCCAATTGTTTTTGATCGTGAGTTCGGCGATGGCACGCAAGCCACGCGCATCTGCATCTAAGCCTTCATCGACGTGGAAATCTAGTTGGAGTTGGTTCTTAACGGCGAGATCAAACACGCGCTGGAGCTTGTCGTAGATGCGCTCGTTGCGGTAGACAAATGCGCCAAGCAGGGCGGCCTCGCCGCTGGCTTTGTCGCAGGTGAGGTTGGCGGTGGCGATTTCTAAGGCCAAATCTTCACTGTCGAATGCGTTATCAAAAAAATCCAGCGGCGTGAGGCTGACGCATTGCAGGATTAGTTTGCCGCGCCATTGATCGCGCAGCTTTTCAAACACTGCAAGCGATTTGGGTGCATCTTTGTTCATCCAATCCAGATGCGTGCGAAGAGCACGGCAGCCGAGGCTGTAGGCTTCTTGCAAAGCGCGTTCCATGCGAATCTCAATCTGCTCGGCGCTCCAGCCATCCCGGTGCTTGGCCATGCGCTCAATCGCAGCATACAAATCGCCTTCGGCTGCGCCCACTTCATCCACCACGAAGGTTTTGTCAACGTGGACATGCAGATCGACGAAAGCGGGCAGTAGCATCTGAGGCCGAGATACTCCTGAATTAATAGCACTTCGCGCAGGTTCTATGCCGGCGATATGATCTTTTTCTATAAAAACATCAAATAAATCTGATGCCGAGTCGAAGCCACGCACACAACGCGGAATCTGCACGTTTGCGATAACAGTCATCAGCGGCTCGCCTTCACTTCACTCTCATGCCACTTACCCAGCACGAGCTTAGAGATGATGTTGAAGAGCACGAAAATCATCACACCCGTGAGCGAAACGAGCACGAGCGCAGCAAACATTTTGGGAATTTCCGTGCGAAAGCTCGCTTCCAAAATGCGCGAAGCCAGCCCCGTTTGCTTACCCGCTGCGCCAGCGGTGAATTCAGCGACCACAGCGCCGATCAAACTGAGGCCGCCAGCGATTTTTAAACCTGCGATGAAATAAGGCATGGCTGATGGAATGAGCAAATGCCGCAGCGTTTGCCAAGGAGAAGCGCGATAGAGCATGAAGAGATCGCGAAGGTTGTGATCCGCACTGCGCAGGCCGATCACAGTGTTCGACAGGATTGGAAAAAAAGCCACGATCCACGCGCAGAGCAAAAGCGCGGCCATGGTGCTGTCGATAAAAATCAAAATCAAAGGCGCAATCGCCACAATCGGCGTGACTTGCAGCACAATCGCGAAAGGAAAGAGGCTTGCCTCGACCCATTTGTTTAGCGCAAACAAAGTGGCCAAAATCACGCCGCCTGCAACCGCTAAAAACAGCGCCCCAAACGTAACCTTCATCGTGAACCACCAACTCTCCATGAGCGAGCCGAGGTTGTCCCACAGCGTGACCAATACGAGCGTGGGCGCGGGTAGGATGTATTGCGGAATGTTGTTGATGCGCACGATGGCTTCCCAGCCTGCCAAAGCAGCGGCGAACACCAAAAAAGGCAAAATCTTTAAGAGAAGTTGACCCTTGTTTACGCCTCTGGCCGGCGTATTATCTGCGTAGAGTGCTATTGATTTCATAGTATTTTCAGACATGATGCTCTCCAGCTTTTTGCAGCTCTTGCGAGACTTTGACGCACAACTGCGCATAGCGCTCAGTGTTGCGAAAGGCATCTGAGCGAGGATACGACTCATCAATGGCAATATCCGCAATGACGCGCCCCGGGCGCGCTGCCATGATGATGATGCGGTTGGAGAGATACACGCTTTCATAGACGCTGTGTGTGACGAATACGGTGGTGAATTGCTTGGCTTGCCAGAGCGCGAGCGTGTCGTTGTTGAGTTTGAAGCGCGTCATCTCATCGAGCGCCGCAAAAGGCTCATCCATCAGCAAGAGGCGAGGCTCGGTGACCATCGCTCGCGCAATCGAGACGCGCATTTTCATGCCGCCGGAGAGCTCGCGGGGGTACACGTGCGCGAACTGCGAGAGGCCGACTTTGGCAAGAGCGTCTTCGACTTGCGGACGCGCTTGATCTTTGCTCATGCCCTTCAAGCGCAGCGGCAGCCAGACGTTGTCAAACACGATTGCCCAAGGCATCAGCGTGGGCTCTTGGAAGACGAAAGAGATGTCTTTGGCATGAGAAGGATTCGTTCGGGCTGAGCTCGTCGAAGCCTCCAGCCCTTCGACAAGCTCAGAACGAACGGTTTGTTGATTCCATTTCATGCTGCCACTCGACAGGGGCAGCAATACCGCCATGATTTTGAGCGCCGTGCTTTTGCCGCAACCCGAAGGCCCGAGCAGGCTCACGAATTGCCGCTCGCTAATGCCTAAATCCACATCTTGCAGCGCAAGCGTGCCGTTGTCGTAGCGTTTGTTGACGCGCTGGAGTTCGAGCAGTGTGTTCATTCAGGAATGGTGGGTTTTGCAATGAGGGTGCTCATAGGCAAACTGCTGATCTCAGCCAAGAGTTGCGCCAGCTTTTGTGCCGAAGCATTGATCACTGCACGGCCTTTCTCTGCGGTGGCAATTGATGCGTTGCCGCAAGCTCCCATCGGGTTGTAATCCTGCGTTTGCCAGCCCATTTTGGCGCTCACGCCATTGCCGAGTATTTGGTATTTTTCTGAGCGATTTTCTGAGCTGCTTTTGAAGTCACGTGCCTGCTTCATATCCACCGTTTGCGGCGTGAGGGCAAGCATCATCGACGTTTCCATATCGCCGCCATGAATGCCAAAGCGATGCTCAGAAGGTGCAAACAGCGCGTTGATGTCGTCGCCAAGTGGCAGGGTGAACCAGTTGGTCGAAAAAACCAGCATATCGAGGCGCACCCGCAGATCACGCGCCACGATATCCATCACGCTAATTTGCCCGCCATGTGAATTTAAAAGAACCAGCTTTTTGATGCCCGCCGCGTTCACGCATTCGCCGATCTCCGTCCACAGCGCAATCAGCGTCTCGGCCTTCAAAGTGAGCGTGCCAGGAAAGCGCAAATGCTCATTGCTTTTTCCGATCTGCTGAGTGGGCAAAAAGATGGCACGCGTGTTGCCTAAATGCGGCATCGTAGCGGCAATCACAGCATTGACCAAGGTGGTATCCACCGAAGTCGGCAAGTGCGGGCCATGCTGTTCAATGGCAGCGACTGGCAACACAGCGACGACATCGTCTGTACCGCTGCGAGCCAGTTGCGCGAAATGACGGGTGGACAGGTCTGCCCAAAGGTGAGAAGGGAGTTTCATTCCCACATATTAAACGGGAAATTAACCGGGATTAGCTCTCCTCAGCGGGTGGGTCAGGTGCTGCTAGGTGCAGTTGGCTTATCTTTGCTGAGCAGTGTTTCTCCAGCAAGGCGAACGGCATGGAGCAGATCGGTTTGCAGCGCCTCGCTGTGCATTGCGCGGGCGAGCATAACCGCGCCGACGTTTTGCGCAATGATGGCCCAAGCTGCCTCAGGATCTCCCGTAATGTCGCTGACGTTGCCATGAATGGCTTCGATGCCAGCATCGAAGGCTTGCCTGACCTCATCATTAGCGCGGCTGATCTCAGGGGTCAGTGAGGGGAGTGGGCAGCCCGCCTCAGGATGCCGCACATGGCTCATGCTCAGATAGCCGCGCAGCACGCGCGAGACTTGCGCGTCGTCAGAGGCGTCAATGTTTTTGTACAGATCAGCAGTTCGCTTTAATTCGGCGGTGATCAGAGCGACAAACAGATCGGATTTTCCAGTGAAATGTTTGTATAGCGAGCCTGTCGTAACGCCCGCTGCCCAGGCCAGATCTGCCATGCCACTGTTGTTGAAGCCATGCTGCTTGGCGTGCTTTCCAGTGGATTCCACTAACTTGGCACGCGCTAGGCTTTTGTACTCATCGTTGTAACGCATGCGACTTTACTTAGAAAATAATTTGAATAGAGTCAATATAAGCTTTAAGATAATGATCATTATCTCATAAATTAATCATTTCTATCAATTGAGTGGCGGCATCATGGAAATAACGACTGACGACGACTGGAAGAAGACGGCCTGCATCATTTGCGCACTCAATTGCGGGCTAGAGATCAAAACCGATGGCCACCACATCACCAAGATCAAGGGAGACAAATCTCACCCGATTTCGCAAGGCTACATCTGCGAAAAATCGCAGCGCATGGATTTTTATCAAAACGGTGCGGATCGCATCGACTTCCCCAAGCGCCGCCGGCCTGATGGCACTTACGAAGATATCGACTGGGCCACAGCGATGCGCGAAATTGCCGAGAAGCTCTCCACGATCAAGAAAAAATACGGCGGAGAAAGCATTTTTTATTACGGCGGCGGCAGTCAAGGCAACCATTTGGGCGGCACATATGCCGACAGTACGATCAAAGCCTTGGGTATTCAATACCGTTCAAACGCTTTGGCGCAAGAAAAAACGGGCGAGGGCTGGGTGCAGGGCAAGATGATGGGCGCGCCGGTGCATGGTGATTTTGAGCATTGCGAAGTCGCGGTATTTTTAGGAAAAAATCCATGGCAATCGCATGGCTTTGCACGCACTCGGGCCATCCTGCGAGAGATTCAAAACGATCCAACTCGCGCCATGATCGTGATTGATCCACGCCGCTCAGAGACGGCCAAGATGGCTGACTTTCATCTCGCCGTCAAGCCCGGCACGGATGCGTGGTGCCTTGCTGCACTGTCAGCGATTTTGATTCAAGAAAAATTGGTTGCAAGCGACTGGTTAGCTGCGCACACCACAGGCTATGGCGCTGTTGAAGCGGCGATGAAGCTGATTGAAATCGCAGCTTATGCCAAGACTTGCGGCGTCGATGAATCTTTGCTCCGATTAGCAGCGCGGCGCATTGCCAGCGCGAAAAGCGTCTCGATGATTGAAGATCTGGGTGTGCAGATGAATATGCACTCCACACTCAACAGCTATCTCAACCGATTGGTCTGGTTGCTCACTGGCAACTACGGAAAGCGTGGCGCAAACAATGCCTTTGTGCCGCTGTTGAATCTATCGAACTCAAATCGAAAGCCCACGCAGGCGAAAAACGTGAGCCTGCCAGCGCCGCCGCGCAAATGGACGCACAGCCCCGTGACGAATTCCAAAGTCATCATGGGCTTGATCCCATGCAATGTGATTCCTGAAGAAATTTTGACGGATCATCCCAAGCGCTTTCGCGCCATGTTCATCGAAAGCTCTAATCCCGTACATTCCTTGGCAGACAGTCAGCGCATGCGGCAAGCTCTCAGAGCCTTGGAATGCAGCGTCGTGATCGATGTGGCCATGACAGAGACGGCGCGGCAGGCGGACTATGTGTTGCCGGCCAGTAGCCAGTTTGAAAAGGCCGAGGCCACATTTTTTAATCTTGAATTTCCACGCAATGGTTTTCAGCTGCGCCATCCTCATTTTGAGCCGAGGCCGGGCACGCTGCCCGAGGCAGAAATTCATTCCCGGCTGCTGGAGGCTTTGGGCGAACTGGGCGAGGCGAACTACAGCTTCCTGCGCCGGGCAGCGCGCTTCGGTTTGACTGCTTTCGGCCTCGCATTCGCTTGGAAATCCGCGCGCGACAAAAAAATTGCTCGCTATGCGCCGGTCGTCCTGTACCGAACTTTGGGCGCTCATCTGCCACGAGCCCTTGCACCTGCCGCATCGCTGTGGGGTATCAGCCAACTCTTCGTGCGTACGCAACCCGCCGCTGCAAAAGGCGCTGGCTATGGCGGCTCCGCGCTTTTCGGCGGCAACCGACTGTTTGACGCGATCCTCAAAAATCCCTCTGGCATGATCTTCGCTGTTAGCCAATACACAGACAGTTGGAAAGCCGTGAAATTGCCAGATCAAAAAATCAACCTTCATATCCAAGAGATGCTCGATGAGCTGGCCACGATTGACAGCAAGCAGCCTGTGCACCATCCGGATTACCCGTTTATTTTGTCGGCAGGCGAGCGACGGCCTGACACCAGCAACACCTCCATCCGAAACCCGGACTGGATGAAAAAAGGAGACTTCGGCATCCTGCGTATCCATCCGTTGGACGCAGCAGCCCTAGGCTGCGCAGAAGGCGACTGGATCGCGCTGCGCACCCTGCGTGGGGCGGCGCATGCCCCCATTGAGCTGACCGATGAATTGCAACGCGGGCACGTCTCATTGCCCAATGGACATGGCTTAGACTATCGACACGCAGACGGCACGCAAGAGCGGCGCGGCATCTCGCTCAACGAGTTGACCAACACCACAGACCGCGACCCTTTCGCAGGAACGCCATGGCATAAATACGTGCCCGTGCATTTAGAGCGAGCCGCCACGCATTAACTTTTTCATCATTTTATTCATGAGTGCATTTCAAGAAGAAACCGTTTTAACTGTCCATCACTGGACAGATCGCCTATTTAGCTTTACCACCACGCGCGATGCCAGCCTGCGCTTTTCCAATGGGCATTTCACGATGATTGGCTTGCGCGTCGATGGCAAGCCTTTGCTGCGCGCTTACAGCATCGTGAGTGCTAATTATGAGGAGCAGCTCGAATTTTTGAGCATCAAAGTGCCCGATGGACCACTGACCTCGCGGCTTCAACACATCCAACCCGGCGACAAAATCATCGTAGGCCGCAAGCCGACGGGTACGTTGCTGATTGATTACTTGTTGCCGGGCAAACGCCTGTATCTGCTGGGCAGTGGCACGGGGCTAGCGCCGTTTTTAAGCGTGGCGCGCGACCCGGAGACCTATGATCGGTTTGAAAAAGTGATCGTGGTGCACGGTGTGCGAGAGGTCGCTGAGCTGTGTTATCGCGACTATTTAACCCAAACTTTGCCCAACGACGAGATGCTGGGCGACATGGTGAGCCGCCAGATGATCTACTACCCCAGCGTGACTCGTGAAGAATTTGTGAACCAAGGCCGCATCACCACGCTGATCGAGAGCGGCCAACTCACTCGTGATCTTGGCCTGCCAGACTTTGATCCAGCCTGGGATCGCATCATGATTTGTGGAAGCCCAGGCTTGAACAAAGACATGCGCGCCATTTTGGATGCGAAGGGTTTTCGGGAAGGCAACACCACGACACCGGGCGACTATGTGATCGAGCGGGCGTTCGTGGATTCTTAAAGCGCTTGCTTCTGCACCTTTGAATGAAAAGTGGCATGGCAGATAGCCGCCGCATCGACTTGGAAAAACTTGCGCAGATTTGCTCGCGTATCGCTTCGGCCAAAGCCGTCTGTGCCGAGCGTTTTGTAGCTGCGGCCTGCTGGGATGGTGGCGCGGATGCTTTCGGGCAAGGCGCGCACATAGTCGCAGGCAGCGACGATGTCGCCTTCGGTTTGCGCGAGGACTTGCTGGAGCCAAGGTGTATTGCCACTTTCTTCGCAGGCGATCCCGTCGCGGGCCAGCTCGCTCCAGCTGGTCACGCTGACGACGTGGACATCGTGGCCGTCTCGCGTGAGTTGCTCGGCGGCTTTGATGACTTCGGTGAGGATCGCGCCTGAGCCTAACAGAGTCAATTTTTTATGGTCTTTTTGAGATGTTTTAGGCACTTCGCCGGCGTACTTATTGCGCAGAGTGCTATTAAATAAATAGCAACCACGAATCACCCCTTCCGCTGCATCTGCTGGTAAATCCGGCTGCGCATAGTTTTCGTTCATGAGCGTGATGTAGTAGAAAACATCTTTCTGCTCTTGCATCATCTCCTGCATGCCACGTTCAACAAGCACGGCCAACTCGCCAGCAAAGGCGGGATCGTAGGCTTTGCAATTGGGGATGGTGGCGGCCACGATGTGGCTCGTGCCGTCTTGATGTTGTAAGCCTTCACCGCCGAGTGTGGTGCGGCCCGATGTAGCGCCCAGCAGGAATCCTCGGGCGCGCTGATCGGCGGCAGCCCAAATGGCATCGCCCACGCGCTGAAAGCCAAACATGCTGTAGTAAATGTAGAAGGGCAGCATGGCCAAACCATGTACGCTGTAGCTGGTGGCCGCCGCCGTCCAGCTGGCAATTGCTCCTGCCTCGCTGATGCCTTCTTCCAAAATTTGCCCGTCAATTGCTTCGCGATAAGAGAGCACCGAGCCAATATCTTCGGGGGCGTATTGCTGGCCGACGCTAGAGTAGATGCCCACTTGCTTGAACAAATTCGCCATGCCGAAGGTGCGCGCTTCATCAGCCACGATAGGCACGATGCGCTTGCCTAATTCGGCGTCTTTCAGCAAATTGCCCATCATGCGCACGAAGGCCATGGTGGTGCTCATTTCTTTGCCGTCTGCCTTGAGGGCGAATTGACCCCAGCCGGATGATGCGGGGATTTCCAATGCGCCGCATTGTGTCATTCGCTTGGGCAAATAGCCGCCGAGCGCTTTGCGCCTAGCCTGCATGTATTGCATTTCAGCGCTTTTTTCCTCTGGCTTGTAAAACTCTAAATTCATCGCTTGTTCGTCGGTCAATGGCAGATTGAAGCGGTTGCGAAATTCGATGAGGTCGGTGTCGTCCAGCTTCTTCTGGCTGTGCGTTGTCATCTTGCCTTGTCCAGCTGTGCCCATGCCGTAGCCTTTCTTGGTGTGCGCCAAGATAACGGTGGGCTGGCCTTTGTGTTTCGCAGCTGCTGCATATGCGGCGTGGATTTTGACGATGTCGTGGCCACCGCGTTTAAGGCGGTCAATTTGCTCATCGGTCATGCCTTGAGCGAGGTGTTTCAACGCATCGTTTTGCCCGAAGAAATGCTCTCTGTTGTAGCGGCCATCTTTGGCGGCGAAGGTTTGCATTTGGCCGTCCACTGTGCCTTCTAATGCGCTCAACAAAGCGCCGCTGATGTCGCGTGCAAAGAGGCCATCCCAATCGCTGCCCCAGAGCAGCTTGATCACATTCCAGCCTGCGCCGCAGAAGAGGCGCTCTAGCTCATTGATCACGCTGCCGTTGCCACGCACGGGGCCATCTAAGCGCTGCAAATTGCAGTTGACCACCCACACGAGATTGTCTAAGCCTTCGCGTGAGGTCAGCGTCAAAGCGCTCATGGATTCGGGCTCATCCATTTCGCCATCGCCGAAGACGCCCCAGACTTTGCGACCAGTGCAATCGAGCATATTGCGATGCGTGAGATAGCGCATAAATCGCGCGTGATAAATCGAGCTGATCGGGCCGATGCCCATCGAGCCCGTGGGAAACTGCAAAAAATCGGGCATCAAATACGGATGCGGATAGCTACATAAGCCGCGTGCGCCATGCGCTGGGGCTTCTAGCTCGCGGCGGAAAAAGGTGAGGTCTTGTTCAGTAAGGCGGCCTTCGAGAAACGCTCGTGCATACACGCCGGG